>NZ_JBSKHQ010000001.1:40643-806843 GCF_057128665.1 Zestomonas ipomoeae | reverse complement strand
CAGATGAACCCGCAGCATCGCCATCAGCGGATACGCTGGGCGACCGCCTTCACCCTTCGGGTAATGCGGCTCGATCAGGGCAACCAAGCCCTTCCACGGCACCACCTGATCCATCTCGATCAGGAACAACTCCTTGCGGGTCTGCTTGCGCTTACCGGCGTACTCGGCATCGGCGAAGGTCATCTGCTTCATCGGGAAGCTCGGGCAACGGGGATCGGCGTATTTCACCAGATCTGGGAAGTCTTTTTCAGACCTTCCCTAGGCGGCGCAGTGGTTGCCATTCGTCTGGCCCCCCAATCCCCGTCGCCCCGGCGAAGGCCGGGGCCCATCGGTCTCACCGTAAACCCTGATGCTGCCTGCCCCTGGATACCGGCCTTCGCCGGTATGACGGGTTGTGGGACGGCATCGGGTGGGACTTGGTGGCTGCTTGCCGGTGCTGGGTTGGGGTTGCTAGGCGGCGCAGTGGTTGCCATTCGCCCGGTACCCCAATCCCCGTCGCCCCGGCGAAGGCCGGGGCCCATCGGTCCCACTGTAAACCCTGATGCTGCCTGTTCTGGATACCGGCCTTCGCCAGTATGACGGGTTGTGGGACGGCATCGGGTGGGGCTTGGTGGCTGCTTGCCGGTGCTGGGTTGGGGTTGCTAGGCGGCGCAGTGGTTGTCATTCACCCGGCCCCCAATCCCCGTCGCCCCGGCGAAGGCCGGGCCCATCGGCCTCACCGTAAACCCTGATGGTGCCTGTTCCTGGATACCGGCCTTCGCCGGTATGACGGGTTGTGGGAGGGCATCGGGTGGGGCTTGGTGGCTGCTTGCCGGTGCTGGGTTGGGGTTGCTAGGCGGCGCAGTGGTTGCCATTCGCCCGGCCTCCCAATCCCCGTCGCCCCGGCGAAGGCCGGGGCCCATCGGTCTCACCGTAAACCCTGATGCTGCCTGCCCCTGGATACCGGCCTTCGCCGGTATGACGGGCTTGCGGGAGTGGTGCCGGGTGGGCTGTGTCGCAACCTGTGACGGAGGCGGGCCGAACCTGCCAGGCAATACTGACGGTCTCTGTTGGCACGATCTTCCATCCCCCGTCGCCCCGGCGTAGACCGGGGCCATCGGTCGTTGCAGGAGCGTCGGCGCTGCCTGGCCTGGATACCGGCCTTCACCGGTATGACGGGCTTGCGGGAGTGGTGCCGGACGGGGGCTGTGTCGCGAACCGTGGCGGAGGCGGGACGAACCTGTCAGGCAATACCGACGGTCGCTATTGGCACGATCTTCCATCCCCCGTCACCCCGGCGAAGGCCGGGGCCCAGGAGGCGTCGCGCTTCGCTCGGCGCCGGTAGCACGCATGTCGGCCAGGCCACCATGCGTTCGTATCGCCCTCGTCGGCGTCTTACTTGGGCACGATCAATACCTTGCCATCGCGCTCGCCACCAGTCGCCGCGGCCACCGCTTCCTTGATCTGCGCCACGTCGTAGGTGGCGGCGATTTTGGTATGCAGCTTGCCGCTGGCGATCAGTTGGATCAGCTCGCCGAAGACCTTCATCTGTTCGGCCTGGGTCGCCTTCTGGAACCAGCGGGCCAGCCAGAAGCCGCGCAGGGTCACGTCGCGGAACACGAAGGAAGAGGGCGTGACCTGGCACGGCTGGCCGCTCATTCGGCCGTAGTTCACCAGCACGGCGCCTTCGGCCAGGCAATTGGCCAGGTGATCGGTGGAAGCGCCGGCCACGGCGTCGATGCCCAGGCGAATGGCCGCGCCGCCGGTGGCCTCGCGCACCCGCTTGTGCAGGTCCGGGCCGTCCACCAGCACCACGTCACCGCCTTCGGCCTTGACGCCGTCGACCGCCGACTCGCGGCGAACCACATTGACGGTCTTCAATCCACGCAGCTTGGCCAGTTGCACCAGATAACTGCCGACCCCTGAATTGGCGGCGTTCTGGATCACCCAGTCGCCCGGCTTGAGGTCGACGAACTCGCTGAGCATCAGCGAGGCGGTCGGTGGGTTGACGGTGAGCATTGCCAATTGCTTGGGATCCGCGTCCGGCAGCGGGATGAGCTTGTTCGCCGGGGCGTTCAGCTCGCTGGTCCAGGTTCCGCACCCCACTGGCAGCAAAACGGTCTGGCCGACCTTGAGGTTGCTCACCTCCGGGCCCAGTTCCTCGACCCGGCCAACACCCTCGTTGCCGCCGACTGCGGGCAACGGCGGCAGCATGCCGTATTCGCCGGTCAGGGTGAGTACGTCGGAGGGGTTGATCGGTGCAGCCAGCACCTTGATGCGTGCTTGGCCGGCGGCGAGTGGAGGCAGCTGGAATTCGACGGCTTCGATCACATCCTGCGGAACCGGGCCGCGGGTCTTGTATTCGGCTTTGAGCATGGTGGTTCTCCTGATTGGCGGTCGAGCGACATGACGAGCGTGAAGCGATCGACAAGCCTATACCGACGCCCTTATGAAATTGTGAATTGCCTATCATTCGTTTTGCTTATAACGTTTCTGTCGTAAATGCAGTGGAAACTGCCGCGAACCGGATATTCGGCGTCGCTCTCGCACCCGTTTGTTTCGGTGCATCTGCTAGGTTCGAGACTAGGCCACTTCCCTGCGCCTTTCTCGCCAACACATTTCAAGGACTAAATGCATATGAAGTTTGCTCACACACTGATTGCGGGGCTGTTGTCCCTTGGCATGACCGTTCAGGCATTGGCCGCCACCGAACTGAAACATTGGCCGGAGCCCGCTGCCAAGCAGCTCAACGAGTTGGTGAAGAAGCACGCGAACAAAGGTCAGTACGCCGTGTTCGACATGGACAACACCAGCTATCGCTTCGACCTCGAAGAATCGCTGCTGCCCTTCATGGAGATGAAAGGCGTGCTGACCCGCGAGAAGCTCGACCCGTCGCTGAAGCTGATTCCCTTCAAGGACGTCAAGGGCCACAAGGAAAGCCTGAACAGCTACTACTACCGCCTGTGCGAGATCGACGACCTGGTCTGCTACCCGTGGGTGGCCCAGGTGTTCTCCGGTTTCACTCTGCAGGAGCTGAAGGGCTATGTGGACGAGCTGATGGCCTATGGCAAGCCGGTCCCCAGCACCTACTACGAGGGTGACGAGGTCAAGACCATCGAGATCAACCCGCCGAAGATCTTCACCGGCCAGGTCGAGCTGATGAACCTGCTGCGGGAGAACGGCATCGAGGTCTACATCATGACCGCCGCTCATGAGGAACTGGTGCGCATGGTCGCTGCCGATCCCAAGTACGGCTACAACGTCAAGCCGGAGAATGTCATCGGCGTCACCACGCTGCTGAAGGACCGCAAGACCGGCGAGCTGACCACCAGCCGCAAACTGGTCACCGAAGGCAAGTACGACGAGAAGGCCAACCTGGCCCTGGAAATGACGCCCTACCTGTGGACCCCGGCGACCTGGATGTCCGGCAAGTATGCGGCGATCCTCACCTACATCGACGAGTGGAAGAAGCCGATCCTGGTCGCGGGCGATACCCCCAATAGCGACGGCTACATGCTGTTCCACGGTACCGATGTGGACAAGGGCGGCATCCACCTGTGGATCAACCGCAAGGCCAAGTACATGGACCAGATCACCGCCATGCAGAAGAAGCACGCCGCCGCCCAGGCCGAAGCCGGGGTGCCGGTGACCGCCGACAAGAACTGGATCGTCGTGGTACCGGAAGACATCCAGTAAGCCCACGCCACACGTGCGGCCGGCCCTTGGTCGGTCGCGCGCTGCACTACGCTCTCCCAGCCGCTATGCTGCCGGTTGGGCGCACGGCAACAGCCGTTCGCACTCGCCAATGAAGCCATGCGAGGGGGGACGGTATGCGCATTGGGCGTATCGGTCTGTTGCTGGGCCTGGGATTGTTGCTGCTGGCCGGGCAAGTTCAGGCCAGCACGCTGCAGATCGGCTTTGGCACGCACAAGCCGCCCTATATCTTCGAGGGAGAGCAGCGGGGCCTGGAATACGACATCGTCGCGGCGGCGATACACCAGGCGGGCTTCGACATGGAGCCTCACCATGCGCCGATGGAGCGCCTGCATCTGATGCTGCGCCGGGGCGAGATCGACGGCATTGCCACCACCAACGAACGCAGCGGCGTGGTAGCTGCCTATTCGGACGTCTACATCCTCTATCACAACTCGGCGGTTGCTCTGGCGATCCGCCAATACGATATCCGCTCCATCGCCGACCTCGGCCAATATTCCGTCAGCACCTTCCAGCGAGCTCGCTACTTGCTCGGCAGCGAGTTTCAGGCCATGGCCGAGAGCAATCCGCGCTATCGCGAAGAGGCCAACCAGATCACCCGCAACCGCTTGCTCTACAGTGGGCGCATCGATGTGGTGGTGGGGGACTCGCGCATCCTGCGCTATTTCAATCGGGAAGTGGCCAGCCAGGTGGATGTCAGCCAGGAGCTGACCTGGTATGACCTGTTCCCGCCGACTCCCTACCGGGTCGGTTTCCGCACCACGACCCAGCGCGACCTCTTCAACCATGGGTTGCGGGAGATTCGTCGCAGCGGGGAATACCGCCGTATCGAACGCCGCTACGAAGACTACTGATCCTGGTCGGCTCGCTCGGCAGCGCGCTGCAGCTCCTTCAGACGCCGGTCGTAGACGATGCACTCGTTTTCCAGCGTGTCGGCGCTGCGGGCCAACTGCATCTGTTTCAGCTCGCGATTGATCTCTGCGGCTGTCTGCGGGTCGTTCTCGGTGATCTCGTTGACGGCGGCCGCCAACATCTCCGCCTTGGCGATGGCTTCTTCCTGGGTGCAGGCCGCGGCCTGCTGGGTGCAGATCAGTGCCATGGCGGCGCTGAAGGCGAATAGCGTTTTCATGGCTGCTTCCTTCGCTTCGGGCTTGTGCGGTGGATTGCCCGAGCGTGGGCAAAGTTCACTGCGCTGCGCCAGAACTCGGAGCTTGTCGGTGAGTCGGAACTATAAAGCGCCCAAGGGGTTCGAATATCCGCTTGCGGCCAGCACGGAGCGGTCGCTCATCAAGGGGATTTGCCATGACTTACAACTGGGATCTGATGGAACGCCTGCTGCATGAGGTGCAGAACAGCGCATGCAAGGGCTTCGCTCCACGCTTGCATGCCGAAGAGCTGGCGGCCGAGCAGGCCAACGCCGGTCAGCCGGTGCCGAACCTGGATGGCCTGCGCAAGCAGGCGGCGGACTATGAAGCCTTGCTGTTGCACAGCGGCTTCATCGAGCCGCGTCCCGAAGAGCTGGGTGGGAACGGCGAGAACTTCATCCTTACCAGCCGCGGGTTGCGCCTGCTCAGCCTGATCGACGGCGGCTTTCCCGGCAACAGCACTGCCCGCGAGCATCTCGATGAGCAGGGCAAGGCCGCGCTGGTGCCGGAAGTGTTCGACGAACTCGCCATCCGCGCCGCTCGCGATCCGGCGGTGGCGGGATAACCCTGCCCTCGGGCGTTCCCAGACCGGCCGGGCCCTCTGGTTCATTCGCCTGGCCCCGGCTGCCTCGTCCTGATGCCGGTCGATCGACCGGCAGCCAGCGAACAGACCCCGTGGGGCCTGCCTACTCCCGCTCCAGGTAATGCACGCTGAACAGTTGCCGAGGGTCGGTCCACAGGGCCACCGGCCGGAAGCCGGCGTTGCCGGCTAGGTCGCAGAAGCCGGCGGTGGTGTATTTGTAGGAATTTTCGGTATGCAGGCTCTCGCCGGCGGCAAAAAAGAAGCGCCGGCCTTCGATATGCACGTTCTGGTCTTTCAGGCT
The DNA here is from genome assembly GCF_057128665.1 of Zestomonas ipomoeae. Classification (NCBI taxonomy): domain Bacteria; kingdom Pseudomonadati; phylum Pseudomonadota; class Gammaproteobacteria; order Pseudomonadales; family Pseudomonadaceae; genus Zestomonas; species Zestomonas ipomoeae. The sequence goes on along the minus strand of NZ_JBSKHQ010000001.1, from coordinate 801,121 downwards.
GACCAGGTGCATCTCGATGCGCGAGGCGTGCTCGTTGAAGAACGCACGATGGGCGAAGTGCCGCGGTTCGATGTCGCTGACCAGTTCCCGGCGGATGCGCCACAGCACATTGAGGTTGAAGGCGGCGGTCACCCCGGCGGCATCGTTGTAGGCGTTCTCCAGCACCTGCTTGCTCTTTAGCATGTCGACGCCGATCAACAGGCCGCCGCCCCGTGGCAACAGATCATGCAGGTTGCGCAGGAACGCCAGGGCTTGTGCGGGATCGAAGTTGCCGATGCTCGAGCCGGGGAAGAACGCCAGCGGGTGGGCACCGTCGAAACCCTGGGGCAGGCGCATCGGTTGGGTGAAGTCGGCGCACAGCGCGTGCACCTCCAGCCACGGGTAGTCCGCCGCCAGCCGTCGCGTGCTGGAGCGCAGGAAGTCTGCGGAGATATCGATACCCAGGTAACTCGCCGGGCGCATGGTTTCCAGCAGCAGGCGCACCTTGCGGCTGGCGCCGCTGCCAAGTTCGATCAGGTTGCTGTGGCGGCCGGCGATGTCGGCGATTTCCCTTGCGGCGCGGCTCAGGATCAGCTCTTCGGTCCGGGTCGGGTAGTACTCGGGTTGCCGGCAGATCAACTCGAACAGCTCGGAGCCGCGGCGATCATAGAAGAACTTCGGCGACACCCTTTTCGGCGAGGCAGCGAAGCCCTGGAGTAACTCGTCGCGCAGCGACTCGTCGACGGCTTCGAACTGATCGTGAAAGCGTATGGCGAGAGCCATGCTCAGACCTCCCTGGCCAGGCGCAGCCCGGCGAATTGCCAGCGCATGGCTGGGTAGAAGAAATTACGGTAGGTGGCGCGGATGTGCTCCTCGGGGGTGACGCAGCAACCGCCGCGCAGCACCATCTGGCCGCTCATGAACTTGCCGTTGTATTCGCCCAGGCCGCCGGCCAGCGGGCGAAAGCCGGGGTAGGGGCGGTAGGCGCTGGCCGTCCATTCCCAGACATCGCCGAACAACTGCTGCAGGCTGCCGCCGTCGTTTGCCGGCGCAGCGCTGGGCTGCAGCAGATCGGCTTCCAGGAAGTTGCCGCGGATCGGCTGGTCCTGGGCGGCGGCTTCCCACTCCGCCTCGCTGGGCAGGCGCGCGCCGGCCCAGCGTGCGTAGGCATCGGCCTCGAAGAAGCTGACATGGCAGACCGGTGCCGCGCCGTCCACCGGGCACAGCCCGCCGAGCGTCATCTCATACCAGGCATCGTCGATGTGCTGCCAGTACAGCGGCGCCTGCCAATGCTCGCGCTTGATCAGGTCCCAGCCATCGGCCAGCCAGAGTTCCGGGCGCGAATAGCCGCCGTCGAGCATGAAGGCCAGGTACTCGGCATTGCTCACGGGCCGGCTGGCCAACTCGAAGGCCTCCAGGAAATAGCGATGCCGCGGGGTTTCGCAGTCGAAGGCGAAGCCGTCCTCGGCGTGGCCGATGTAGCGCAGGCCGGCAGGGAAGCGCACCCACTGCAGCGGCGGCTCGGCTGCCTGGGTCGGTGGCTGCAGCACGGCGCGGTACACCGGGTACAGCGGGTTCTGCGCGAAGATGTGCTTGATGTCCATCATCAACAGTTCCTGGTGCTGCTGCTCGTGCTGCAGGCCCAGTTCGATGCGCCGGGCGATCTCCGCGGCGTGCTGCACCGGCGGTTGGGCCAGCAGCTCGCCAATGGCGCGGTCGACGTGCTGGCGATAGCGGTACACGGCGCTGACGGTGGGGCGCGCCAGCAACCCGCGACTGGCGCGTGGGAAGGGCTTGCCGCAGCTCTGGTAGTAGGAATTGAACAGATGGTCGTAGCGCGCTTCGAGCGGCTTGTAGCCAGGCAGGTAGGGCTTGAGCAGGAAGGTCTCGAAGAACCAACTGACGTGCGCCAGGTGCCACTTCGGCGGGCTGACGTCGGGCATGCTCTGGATGCCGTAGTCCTCGACCTCCAGCGGCGCGCAGAGCGACTCGCTGGTGGCCCGGACCTGCTGGTAGCGCAGATGCAGGGTTTCCAGATCGGCCAGTGCCGGTTCCTGGACTGCCTGGTACGCCGGATTGAGCATGCCGTTTCTCCTGTGCGGGGCTCCATGACTACCCACGGCGAGATGGGCAGTCTTCAAACCGACCGGCAGCCATAGCGAAAGTTTCAGTGCGGATTCCCGGCTCCGTCGTGCCGGCCGCAGGGCCGGATGTTTACCGGGAGCGCACGGCAGGCCCGCCCGGCAAAGCGCGGGAGGGCCTTGTGCGGCGAGCGAGGGCTCAGTAGTTCGGAGTGATTTCCGGAATGGCGTTGGGGTCGGTGATGTAGGGCATCGACCAGGGCTGCAGGTGGCAACCCTTGTGCTCCAGATCCAGGCGTGTCTGCCCGAGCACTCCGGCCAGCCTTACCGGGTCGGCGTATTGGGTCTTCGGCACATGGGGAACGCTGAGCACCTCGGTGCCATCGTCCTTGAGAATGCTGAAGCCGAAGCTGTCATCGCCGGGGTTGGCGCTGGTGACGCATCCGTAGGGCTGGAAGGCATCGGCGGTCAGTCGGGTTGCGATATCGAGGTTTAACGGAGTGAGCATCGTTGTTTGCCTCCTGGCAGGGACTTGATTCGGTAGACCATCGCCCGCTGGATGCGGTTTCCCTGACAGCCACCCCGGCTTCCGATCGGCGCGGACGGTGATGGGGCATTCGCCTGGCGCCCGAGCACTGCGTCCCACGTCGTCATGGACAGCCCTGCGCTAGCGGAACCCGCGGACTGTGCGCACGACGGGTTCCTTCCAGCAGCGTTGCTGAGTGTAGTCAGCGTTTGCCGGGCAGCCGCCCCGGCACCGGTCTGCCTGGCAGATCGGTGCCGGCCGGATTGCCGGCGTTGCCATGGATAAGCCCGCAGTTGCCCGCTTGTTCGCGACTGCTCCCGGTTTTTGCGCAGCGGCACGCGGCGACGAGCGGTCGCCCGGAGCCCTTTTCGCTGCGCTTGTGCATTGGCGAAGGCGGCCGCATATTGCCGCCATGAGCGCTTCCGCCGAGCTGGCCGCCAGCATCGCGCTGGCGGGCTTTCATCCTGCCGTCGCGGCCTGGTTCCGCCGCACCTTTCCCGCACCGACGCCGGCGCAGGAGCGTGCCTGGCCGCTGATCCGCGCCGGCCGCTCGACGCTGATCGCCGCGCCGACCGGCTCTGGCAAGACCCTGACAGCCTTTCTCGCCGCCATCGACGAACTGATCCACGAGGGGCTGGAGCGTGGCGGCGAATTGCCCGACGAAACGCGGGTGGTCTACGTCTCGCCGCTCAAGGCGCTGTCCAACGACATCCATCTCAACCTGGAGCTGCCGCTGGCCGGCATCTGCGCCGAACTGGCGGAACGGGGCCTGCCGGGATTGGCGATCCGCAGCGCGGTGCGCACCGGCGACACCCCGCAGGGGGAGCGCGTAGCGATGCGCAAGCGGTCGCCGCACATCCTGGTGACCACGCCGGAATCCCTTTATGTACTGCTTGGCTCCGCCTCCGGGCGCAGCATGCTGGCCAACACCCGCAGCCTGATCGTCGATGAAATCCACGCCATCGCCGGCAGCAAGCGCGGCAGCCACCTGGCCTTGTCGATAGAGCGCCTGCAGGCGTTGTGCGGGCGGCCCCTGGTGCGCGTCGGCCTGTCCGCCACGCAGAAGCCGATCGAGGCAGTGGCGAAGTTCCTGGTGGGCGTGGGGCCGGGCGCGCACAACGCGGCCTCGCCGGCGTGCGCCATCGTCGATATCGGCCACGGCCGGCAGCGCGACCTGGCCATCGAGGTGCCGCCGGTGCCGCTGGAAGCGGTGATGGCCAACGATGTCTGGGAGAAGGTCTACGACCGCCTGGCCGAACTGGTCGGCGAGCACCGCACCACCCTGGTGTTCGTCAATACCCGGCGCATGGCCGAGCGCGCCGCGCGGCACCTGTCGGAGCGCCTCGGTGCCGATGTGGTGGCCGCCCACCACGGCAGCATGGCCAAGGAACACCGGCTGGATGCCGAGCAGCGGCTCAAGCGCGGCGAGCTGCGCGTGCTGGTGGCTACCGCTTCGCTGGAGCTGGGCATCGACATCGGCGAGGTGGAGCTGGTCTGCCAACTGGCGTCGCCACGCTCCATCGCCGCGTTCCTGCAGCGCGTCGGTCGCGCCGGCCACCAGGTCGGCGGTGTGCCCAAGGGACGACTGTTTCCCAGCTCCCGCGACGACCTGATCGAATGTGCCGCGTTGATCGATTGCGAGCGCCGGGGCGAGCTGGACGCGCTGAGCATTCCCCGCGCGCCGCTGGACGTGCTGGCGCAGCAGATTGTCGCCGAAGTGGCCTGCCAGGAGTGGAGCGAGGACGCGCTGTTCGCGCTGTTCCGCCGGGCCGATCCCTATGCCGAGTTGACCCGCAAGGATTACGACGCGGTGCTGCAGATGCTGGCCAGCGGCTACACCACCCGCCACGGTGCGCGTGGCGCCTACCTGCACCGCGATGCAGTGAACCGGGTGCTGCGCGGCCGGCGCGGCAGCCAGCTGACCGCCCTGAGTTCCGGCGGCACCATCCCGGAAAGCGCCGACTATGCCGTGCTGCTGGAGCCGCAGGCGCAGGTGATCGGCACGGTCAACGAAGACTTCGCGGTGGAGAGCCTGGCCGGCGATATCTTCCAGTTGGGCAACGCGTCCTACCGCATCCTGCGCATCGAACCCGGCAGGGTGCGGGTGGAAGATGCCCAGGGCCAGCCGCCGAACATTCCGTTCTGGCTCGGCGAAGCGCCGGGGCGCAGCGACGAGCTTTCCGCCGGGGTGGCGCGTCTGCGCGGTGAAATCGAACAGCGCCTGGCGATCCAGCCGGGCGGGGACGTTGACCTCGCGCCGGCCATCGCCTGGCTGACCGATACCCTTGGCCTGAGCGATGCGGCGGCACGGCAGATCGTCGAGTACCTGGCTCGCGCCCGCAACGCCCTGGGTGAGCTGCCGACCCGGCAGACACTGGTTATCGAGCGCTTCTTCGACGAGTCCGGCGGTACCCAATTGGTCATCCACTCGCCATACGGCAGCCGCATCAACCGCGCTTGGGGCCTGGCTTTGCGCAAGCGCTTCTGCCGCACTTTCAACTTCGAGTTGCAGGCGGCTGCCACCGAGGATGCCATCGTGCTGTCGCTGTCCACCAGCCACAGCTTTGCGCTCGACGAGGTATGGCGCTACCTGCACTCCAAGACCGCCGAGCAGGTGTTGATCCAGGCGCTGCTCGATGCGCCGCTGTTCGGTGTGCGCTGGCGCTGGAACGCCACCACCGCCCTGGCCCTGCCGCGCATGAGCGGCGGCAAGCGAGTCGCCCCGCAGTTGCAGCGCATGAAGAGCGAAGACCTGCTGGCCAGCGTGTTCCCCGACCAGGTGGCGTGCCTGGAGAACATCGTCGGCGAGCGCGAGATTCCCGATCACCCGCTGGTCAGCCAGACCCTCGACGATTGCCTGCACGAGGCGATGGACGCAGAGGGCTGGCTCGCCCTGCTGCGGCGCATGGAAAGCGGCGAGGTGACGCTGATCGCCCGCGACCTGCCGGCACCCTCGCCGCTGGCGGCGGAGGTGCTCAACGCCCGGCCCTATGCCTTTCTCGACGATGCCCCGCTGGAAGAACGGCGGACCCAGGCGGTGCTCAGCCGGCGCTGGAGCGATCCCGAGTCGGGCGACGACCTCGGCGCGCTGGATGCCGAGGCCATCGAGGCGGTGGGCCAGGAGGCTTGGCCGCAACCGCGCAATGCCGACGAGATGCACGAAGCGCTGATGGGCTTGGCCTGTATCGGCGAAGCCGAAGCGATGGCCAACGACGGCTGGATGGGCTGGCTGCGCAGCCTGGCCGACAGTGGCCGCGCCACCCGCCTGCAGGTGGCCCTGGAGCAGGCGCTGTGGCTGCCGGTGGAACGGTTGGCCTGCCTGCGTGCGCTGTATCCGGCCGCGCCTATGGCGCCCGCATTGCAAGCCCTGGCGGGCTACGACCAGGTATGGAGCGAAGACGACGCGCTGGTGGAAGTGGTGCGGGCCCGGCTGAGCGGCTTCGGTCCGCTGCCGGTGCCGCGGATTGCCCGCGACCTGGCATTGCCAGCCGCCCAGGTGACCCGGGCGCTGGTGCAGCTGGAGCGCGAAGGCTACGTGCTGCGCGGGCGCTTCACACCGGGGGCGAGCGAGGAGGAGTGGTGCGAGCGCCACCTGCTGGCGCGCATTCATCGCTATACGGTCAAGCGCCTGCGCCGGGAGATCGAGCCGGTGGAACGGGTCGACTTCATGCGCTTTCTGTTCGACTGGCAGCGCGTGGCGCCGTCCGCCCAGGCCCAGGGCGCCGAGGCGCTGGCCGGCGTAGTCAGCCAGCTGGAGGGCTACCAGGCCGCCGCCGGAGCTTGGGAAAGCGAGATCCTGCCGGCGCGGGTAAAAGACTACAGCATCACCTGGCTGGACGACCTGTGCCGTTCCGGGCGGGTGGTCTGGTCGCGTCTGGCCGGCCGCCAGCGTGCCTCCGGCGGTCCGGTGCGTGGCACGCCCGTGGTCTTGCTGCCGCGTCGGCAGTTGCCGGTGTGGAACGCCCTGTCGGCGGGTGCGCCGGAGCCTGAGTTGTCGCTGCGCGCACAGCGCGTACGCGAGACCCTGGCCGAGCACGGGGCGTTGTTCTTCGACGAGTTGCTCGGCGAAACCCGCCTGCTGCGCAGCGAGCTGGAGAATGCCCTGGGCGAGCTGGTGGCGGTCGGCCTGGTCAACGCCGACAGTTTCGCCGGCCTGCGGGCCTTGCTGATGCCCAACGGCAAACACGGCGCACGGACCGGTCGTCGTGCCCGCGGTGGCGCGCTGATCGGCGGCATGGCCGACGCGGGGCGTTGGGCGCTGCTGCGCCGGCCGGCAACCGCCACAGGACCGGAGCCGGCGGTGCTGGAACATATCGCCATGACCCTGTTGCGTCGCTACGGCGTGGTGTTCTGGCGCCTGTTGGAGCGCGAGGCCGATTGGCTGCCGCCGTGGCGTGAGCTGCTGCGGGTGTATCACCGTCTGGAGGCGCGGGGGGAAATCCGTGGCGGTCGTTTCGTCAGCGGCCTGGTCGGCGAGCAATTCGCCCTGCCGGAAGCGGTCGGCCTGCTGCGCGCGGTCCGCAAGCGGCCGGCGGACGGCAGCCTGGTCTGCGTCTGCGCCGCCGACCCGCTGAACCTGGTCGGCACCCTGTTGCCCGGCAACAAGGTCCCGGCCCTGGCCGGCAACCGCGTGCTCTATCGCGACGGCCTGCCGGCCGCGGCGCTGATCGCCGGCAAGCCGCAGTTCTGGCTGGAGCTGGAGGGCGTAGAGGCCAGCCAACTGCGCACGCGGTTGATCCAGCGAGCATAGGCGCCAGCCTGGCAGGCCGAGCGCAGCGAAGCCCAACGAGGAGCGCGAAGCGCTCCCATGGGGCTAACGCAGCGGCACGGCGATCAGGCTCAGCAACTGCTCGTCGAACTCGGTGAATTGCCCCTGTACTTCACTCCCGGCGGTCCATTCGCTGGAGAGAGCGGTCAGCAGACGCAGCCGGGCGCTGCCGTCCGGCTGCCAGTCGAGCAGTTCGGCGTCCTGGAAGTAGAAACGCACCAGGGTCAGCGGATAGAGCGCCTTGAACAGGCTTTCCTTGAGGGAGAAGGTGAGGGTCACCCAGTGCCCCCAGTCCGCCTCCGGCCGCTCGCGCAGGCGTTGCAGTTCCGCTGGGGTGAGGATTTCTTCGGCCAGGCGGGTGGCGCGTTCGTGGTCGAGCTTGCGCTCCACATCCAGGCCGAGCCCCTGGTAGTCGCCGCTGCGTGCCACCACGGCGGCGGCCCAGCCGGTGCCGTGGGTGATGGAGCCGAGGCTGCCGGTCGGCCATTGCGGCGCGCGGTCGGCGCCGATGCCGGGCACCAGCGCCTGGCCGTTCAGGCGGCGCAGGGCTTCGCGCGCGCACAGGCGTCCGGCAAGGTATTCGCTTTGGCGCTTGGCGACGCCTCTGACGGAGGCAATGCCGCTGCGGGTGAAGTCGTCCTCGTGGAGCAGGGCGGGATCGAAGCGAGTACTGACCAGCAGCGCGCCGGGCAGCGGCCGTGGCAGCAGCCAGCGGCCATCCAGCGGTGAGCAGCAGGCGGGCAGGGGGAAATCGTTCATGCCCGGCATTCTGCCTTGAGCCGGGCGAGGCGGCCAGCACGGGGCACGGCGGTGATGCGCGTCGCGCGTTTACATTTCTTTGCAAAGGCGCAACAAAGCGAAACGCATGTGTCGGCTCGCTTTTGCCAGACTGTCGCCGCGTTTCTTCGGAGACGCAGGTGAGGTTGTAGTCGGGGCCTGTGCTGTTTCAGCCGGTTCTGACCTTTTCTCTGAATTGAGAACGGGAGTCCGCAGGGACTCCCGTTTTTTTATGCCTCGCCGAAAGCCCGGCATGGCGATACCGTCTAGTTATCGAAGATTTTCTTGAAGAATTCCTGCATGTCCGCCCAGGAGCGCTCGTCGGCTTCCTTCTGATAGGCCACATCCAGGCCATGGGCCTGGTGGGCATCGGCGTCGGGGTTGGTGAAGCCGTGCTTGGCGCCGGGCAGGCTGACGAAGCGGTAGTCCGCGCCGGCGGCATCCATCTCCGCCTTGAATGCGGCGATCTGTTCGGGCGTGGCGAAGCTGTCGGCGGCACCGTGCTCCACCAGGATGGGGGCTTTCACCGAGCCGGGCGTTGCCGGGGTGGAGGTGCCCAGGGCGCCGTGGAAGCTGACCACGCCATCCAGCGGCACACCCTGGCGGGCCATGTCCAATACCACCCGGCCGCCGAAGCAGTAGCCGATCGCGGCGAGCTGGTCGGGATCGGTCTGCGGCTGCTGCTTGAGCAATTCCAGGCCGGCCATGAAGCGCGCCTTGGCCGCGTCGGCATTGGCGGTGGCGGCCTGCATGAAGGTCATGGCGTCCTCCGGGTGGGCGGTGTGCTTGCCTTCGCCATACATGTCTATCGCCAGCGCGGCATAGCCGAGGCCGGCGAGGTCGCGGGCGCGGCGCTTGGCGTAGTCGTTCAGGCCCCACCATTCGTGCACCACGATCACACCGGGGCGCGTGCCGTCGATGGCGTCGTCGTAGGCGTAGTAGCCGATCATCCGGGTGCCGTCGGCGCTCTGGTAGGGCAGTTCCCGGGTCTGGATGGCGGCCTGGGCGCAAGCGCCGAGCAGCGCCAGCAGGAGCAGTAGATGACGCATCGGTCGATCTCCGTATCAGCGAAAGGGACCCTTCAGCCTAGGTCGCGTGCAGCCCGTTGTGAAGCGACCTGGCCGGGGGTACGTCCCCACCTTGGTTTCCCCGGCTTGGCTCAGCTTTCCTGGGCGCGGTAGGCGCCGGGGGTCAGCCCGGTCCATTTCTTGAACGCGCGATGGAAGGCCGAGGGTTCGGAGAAACCGAGCTGTTCGGCGATGGCCTGGATCGACAGCTCGTCGCGCCCCAGGTGGTAGATGGCCAGGTCGCGGCGCAGGTGGTCCTTGAGTTCCTGGAAGCTGCTGCCTTCCTCGCGCAGATGGCGGCGCAGGGTTTGCGGACTCATGTGCAGTTGCTGGGCGACGCGCTCCAGGTCCGGCCAGTGCTCGCAGTCGCGACCGAGCAGGCGGCGGATCTGGCTGGTCAGGCTGTCGCCGCCGTCCGGGCGGGCCAGCAGGTCGGCCGGCGAGCACTCGAGGAATTGCTTGAGTGTGCGTTCGTCCTGCAGCAGCGGCATAGCCAGGTAGCGGGCGTGGAACAGCAGGCTGGTGCTGCCGGCGGCGAAGCGCCGGGGGCAGGGGAACAGCAGGTCGTACTCGCTGCCATGGGCGGGTTCGCAATAGGCGAAAGTGGCTTCCTCCAGACGAATGCGCTGGCCGATCAGCCAACTGCCGAGGCGGTGCCAGATGACCAGCAGGCTTTCCACCAGGAAGTGGTCCGGGTCCCAGAGCATCGAGTCATGCACTGTAAGCCGCGCCCAGTTGCCTTCGCGTCGTAGTTCGATGCCCGGGGCCTCGGGAAACAGGGCGTAGAACAGCGCGCCGCGGCTCAGGGCCTTTTCCAGGCTGCGGCAGTGGATGATGGCGTGGCACATCATGGCGAAGGTGCCGCGCTTGCTGCGCTGACGGCCGAAACCAAGGTATTCGTCGTCGAGGGATTCCCAGAGCAATTGCATCAGGCGGGCGAACTGCTCGGGGGCGATGCGTGCCCGTGGCTCCTCCAGTACCGCGGGCTGGATACCTGCCTGGCGCAGCACGGCGGTGCAGTCGTGTTGCTGCCGCTCGGCACCGCGCAAGGCGGCACGCACGAAGTGGCTGGCGATGGTGCGCTCGCGCATAGGTCTGGCCCAGGAATCGAGAGGGCCGATGGTAGGCGCGGCGTGCGCGTCGGGACAAGGCGGAATCAGGCCCTCGGCGAGGGGATTTCCGCCAACTCCTGGGTTTGCAACAGTGCTTTGAGTACTGCCGCTACTTCATCGGCGGGCAATGGCTTGGCATGCAGATAGCCTTGCACTTCGGCGCAACCCAGGCGCCGCAGCTCATCGGCGGTGCGTTTGTCTTCCACGCCTTCGGCGATGGTTTTCAGCCCCAGCGACTGGGCCATGTGCAGGATGGCGGTGACCAGGGCAACGCCATCGCTCGTCGTGGTCAGGTCGCGGATGAACGACTGGTCGATCTTCAGCTTGTCCACCGCCAGCCGGCTCAGGTAGGCGAGGCTGGAATAGCCGGTGCCGAAGTCGTCGATCGACAACTTCACGCCCAACGCCTTGAGCTGTTGCACGGTGACCAGCACCTGCTCGGTGTCCTCGATCAGGCTCGATTCGGTCAGTTCCAGCTCCAGGGCCGAGGCGGGCAGACCTGGTGAAGGACCCCACTCGCCGACCTGGGTGAGAGGTCAGCCCGGAACCGGGGATGAAGGGGCGCGGCCACCGGTGCGGGAAACCCAGTTGCAGCACGCAAATGCTGCCCACCAGCAGCAGAGCCACCAGCAACAGCAGGTAGCGGCTGTTGGCAGATGCCAGTGGCTGCCAGGGGCGCACGGCGATGACCAGCAGGGTGGTGGTCGCCACCAGCCGCGAGGCCAGCCAGAAGTCGATGGCCTTTTCCGCCGAGGCGGGGGTGACGAAGACCGGCATGCCCTCGTAGGACAGCGCATGAGCGAAATCCAGCAGGCCCACGGCGAGAAAGCCGCACGCCAGCACGATCAGGTTCGCCGGGTGCTCCGGACGATAGGCATGCCAGTTGACGGCGAACACGAGGATGGCGACGGCTACCGCGAACGACTCGGGGCCACCGGAAACCAGACGATGTTCAGCCAGCCCTTGGCCCCCGGTGGAAGAATCCAGACTGCCAGCAGCAACAGCGAGTCCACCGAGCAGCAGGGTCGGTAGCAGGTGGCTGGAAAGACGCGGGCGGAACGGCTCGGGCATGACGGTATCGCCGATGGGTGTCTTCTCGTGGCGAAAGAGACCATGGGGAGTTTGGGGACTTATCTCGTGCGCGACGTCCATGCCTCCAAAGGGCTAGTACGTCCAGGGGCCTTGGTCGAAAGGGTCAATCGAGCCTGAGCGCATGGGTCATTGAGCCGCCGGGGCGGCGGCGCCTACCCTGCTGGACGTCTCATCAGGGAGCGATTCCGCCATGCAGCGCATTCATTTCGAAACCGAGCACAATCTGTTCCGCGACGCCTTCCGCGCCTTTCTGCAAAGGGAGGTGGTGCCCCACCAGGACGCCTGGGAGGAGGCCGGGATGGTCGACCGTGAGGTGTGGCGCAAGGCCGGCGAGATGGGCTTTCTGTTGCCCTGGGCGGATGAACGCTACGGCGGCACCGGACTGAACGACTTCCGCTATGAGCAGATCATCTGCGAGGAACTGGCCTACATCAACGAGCCGGGTTTCATCATCCCGCTGCATTCGGCGCTCTGTGCACCCTATATCGCCGAGTACGGCAGCGACGCGCAGAAGGAACGCTTGCTGCCGGGCGCCATCCGCGGCGAGACCATTCTCGCGGTGGCGATGACCGAGCCGTCCGCCGGCTCCGATCTGGCTGGCATGCGTACCACCGCTGTCGACAAGGGCGACCACTACGAGCTGAACGGCTCCAAGGTATTCATCTCCAACGGCCTGCTGGCCGACGTGGTGATCGTCGCGGCCAAGACCGACCCGGCGAACAAGCACGCCATGGGGCTGTTCCTGGTCGAGCGTGGCATGGAAGGCTTCGAGCGCGGGCGCAACCTGAAGAAGCTGGGCATGAAGAGCCAGGACACCGCCGAGCTGTTCTTCAACCAGGTCAAGGTGCCCAAGGAAAACCTGCTCGGTGATGCCAAGGGCGGTTTCTTCTACCTGATGAACATGCTGGCCCAGGAGCGCCTGACCAACGCCTGCGCGGCGGTGGCCGGCGCCGAGGCAGCGCTGCAGACCACCATCGACTACGTGAAGGAGCGCACGGCCTTCGACCGGCCTGTCGCGCACTTCCAGAACACCCGCTTCAAGCTGGCCGAGATGCGCACGCAGATCGACGTCGCCCAGGTATTCGTCGACCGCTGCGTGATGGACCACAACCAGAAGAAACTCACCCCGGAAGTGGCCGCCGAAGCCAAGCTGTTCACCACCGAACTGCTCGGCCGGGTGGTCGATGAAGGCGTGCAATTGCATGGCGGCTGGGGCTACATGTGGGAATACCCGATCTGCAAGATGTATGCGAACGCACGCATCCAGCGCATTTTCGCCGGCACTTCGGAGATCATGAAAGAGATCATCAGCCGTGGCATGAAGCTCTGACGGCAAGCATGTAGGGGCGAATTTATTCGCCAAGGCGGCCCGGCCAGGCGAATGAATTCGCCTCTACAAGTGTGCGGGTGCAATCCATGTGGGGCGGGTGAAGCCCGCCGCGTGCCCTGCCAATTGCTACGCGGCCGCTGGCGGGGTTGGTACATCGACGAGGAGGCCCTATGACCGGAGCCATCGACGCCTGGGCACAGCCGGCAGGCGGCAGCCTGCGCCAGCGCATGCCGGAGATCGTCCGGCTGTTCGAAAAATCCGGCTCGGCGCATCTGCTTGACGAGCGCCTGACGCCCGAGCAGACCGTGGCCCAGATGGATGAGGCCGGCGTGGACACGCTGATGCTCGCCGCCTGGTGTCGCCCCGAAGGCTGGGTCTACAGCAACGACGAGATCGCCGAATTCACCCGCGCCTTTCCCGAGCGCTTCGTCGGTGTCGCCAGTGTCGACCTGAGCAAGCCGATGGCGGCGGTGCGCGAGCTGGAGCGGGCCGTCGTCGAACTGGGTTGCAAGGCCCTGCGCATCGTGCCCTGGCTATGGAAACTGCCGCCCAATCATCGGCTCTACTATCCGCTGTATGTGAAGTGCATCGAGCTGGACATCCCGTTCTGCACCCAGGTCGGCCATACCGGTCCGCTGATGCCCTCGGAAACCGGCCGTCCGGTGCCCTATCTGGACGAAGTCGCGCTGGAATTTCCCGAGCTGCGCATCGTCGCCGGGCATATCGGCCATCCCTGGACGGAGGAGATGATCGGCGTGGCCTGGAAGCACGATAGCGTCTATATCGACACCTCGGCCTACCTGCCGCGCTATTACCCGCAGGCGCTGCTGCAGTTCATGCAAAGCTACGGGCAGGACAAGGTGCTGTTCGGCAGTAACTTCCCGCAACTGTCCCTCGGCCGCTGCATGACCCAGGTCAAGGCGTTGGGGCTGAGCCAGGATGTGGAGGCCAAGTTTCTCCATGGCAATGCTCGCCAGGTCTTCCGCCTGGACTGAGCCGGCGTCAATGATTCAGGAGTGCCCATGAAAGGCCCGTTGTCCTCGCTGAAGATTCTCGACTTTTCCACGCTGTTGCCGGGGCCGTTCGCTTCGATGCTGCTGGCCGACATGGGCGCCGAGGTGTTGCGGGTGGAGTCGCCCAGCCGCATGGACCTGGTGCGCCTGCTGCCGCCCCACGATGGCGGCGTTTCTGCCAGTCACGCCTACTTGAACCGCAACAAGCGCGGCATCGCCCTGGACCTGAAACAGCCGGAAGCGCTGGAAGTGGTGGCGAAGCTGGTGCAGGACTACGACATCGTCATCGAACAGTTCCGCCCCGGGGTGATGGACAAACTCGGCCTTGGCTACGCGGCCCTGAAGGCACTCAATCCTCGGTTGATCTACGTCTCCATCACCGGCTACGGCCAGACCGGACCCTATCGGGAACGGGCCGGTCACGACATCAATTACCTGGCGCTCTCCGGCCTGGCCAGCTACACCGGCCGCCGCGACAGCGGGCCGCTGCCTCTGGGCGTGCAGGTGGCGGACATCGCCGGCGGCTCCCACCACGCGGTGATGGGCCTGCTGGCCGCGGTGATCCAGCGCCAGCAGACCGGCGAAGGCCAGCACGTGGACATCAGCATGAGCGACTGCGCCTTCGGCCTGCATGCCATGGCCGGTGCCGGTTACCTGGCTGCCGGCATCGAGCCGGACATGGAAAACCAGGCTCTCAACGGCGGCAGCTTCTACGACTACTACCGCACCCGCGACGGCCGCTGGTTCTCCGTCGGCAGCCTGGAGCCGCAGTTCATGCAGCCGTTCTGCGCCTCGCTGGGCCGGCCGGAGCTGGCGGCCAAGGGGCTGTCGCCGAAACCGGAAGAGCAGCAGGCCCTCAAGCGCGAGATCGCCCTGGAGTTCGAGAAGCGCGACTTCTCCGACTGGTGCGAGCGCTTTGCCGCGCTGGACGCCTGCGTCGAGCCCATGCTGAGCCTGGCCGAAGCGGCACGGCACCCGCAGTTCCAGGCTCGACAGATGGTGACCGAGGTGCCGCGGGAGGGCGCCGAGCCGCAGCGGCAGATCGCCTGCCCGATCAAGTTCTCCGGCGGCTTGCCGCCGGCCCGGCATATCGGTGTCGCCCTCGGCGCCCATACCGAGCAGGTGTTGCTCGACCTCGGCTATTCGGCGCAGCGCATCGCCGAATTGAAGGTAGCCAAGGTCATCGCCTGAGCGGCCCGGTTGGCCGCAATACCGCCGAGACTTGCTACCCTTGGCCGCGAACGGACCTGGGCACTCGCTCGGGCGTGGCCATCGGAAGTTGAGCACGCATGTATCACGGGGAAAAATTCAACGCCTGGACGCACCTGGTCGGCGCGCTGCTGGCCGCTGTCGGCGCTGTCTGGCTGCTGGTGCTGGCGAGCCTGGATGGCGAGCCGCGCAAGATCGTCAGCGTCGCCCTCTATGGCATCACCCTGGTGCTGCTCTACAGCATTTCGACGCTCTACCACAGTCTGCGGGGGCGGGCGAAGGTGGTCATGCGCAAGCTCGATCACCTGTCGATCTACCTGCTGATCGCCGGCAGCTACACGCCGTTCTGCCTGGTGACTCTGCACGGTCCCTGGGGCTGGTCGCTGTTCGGCGTGGTCTGGGGGCTCGCCGTGCTCGGCATGTTGCAGGAAATCAAGCCACGCTCCGAAGCGCGGGTGCTGTCCATCGTCATCTACGCGGTGATGGGCTGGGTGGTGCTGGTGGCGGTCAAACCGCTGATCGCCGCGCTGGGGCAGGCGGGTTTCGCCTGGCTGGCCGCCGGCGGCGTGCTCTATACCGTGGGTATCGTGTTTTTCGCCTACGACAGCCGCTTCCGCCACTGGCACGGCATCTGGCACCTGTTCGTTATCGCCGGCAGCCTGACGCATTTCATCGCGGTGCTGTTCTATGTGCTCTGAGCGCCCCTACTCCAGCTGCTGCCTGCCGGTGAACACCAGGGTTGCCCGGCAGCGCCGGCAGAAATAGCGGCGCCCCTTGGCGACCAGGGAGTGGCGCTGGGCGGAAAACGGGAACTGCTGCTCCGGGCACTGGCAACGGTAGAGGTAGCGGGTCGCCTTGCGCCTGGCGACTTCATAGGTGTGGCAGCGATCCGGCGGCAGCTCGAACACGCCGCGCATGATCAGTTGCCACTCTTCGCCGTGGGGCTTGATGCCGAGGCCGAACAACTGGTGGGCAACCAGATGTGCCACTTCATGGGCGACGGTCTGGCGCAGGAAGTCCTCGCGGTTTTCCCGGTACAGCTGCGGGTTGAAGCGCAGCAGGTTTTCCGTCAGGTGCGCCACCCCGGCCTTCTGCCCGCGCAGCCGCAGGCTCACCTGCGGGCGTGGGAAGCTGCGCTTGAAGAAGGCCTCGGCCTGCTGGTAGCAGGCCTCGACGCGGGCGTTGAGCTGTTCGGGCATATCGGCACTCCGGAGGCGGCGATTATGCCGCAAGCGGTGCGCCGGTCGAACCGCCGGGTGTCAGCGCGTCAGCAATCGCTGATAGTCGGGCAGCAGGTAGTACTGCCAGAACAGGATCATCGACACCAGGATGGTGACCAGTACCAGCAGGCCGACACCCCAGATCGCGCTGGCATAGAGAAAACCCAGGTTGCTGCGAATGCGCATGAATACCGGCAGGCCCAGGTACAGCAGGAAGCTCGAATACAGCGAGGCCAGGCCGAGTATCGCCACCGCCAGCCAGCGGTCCGGATAGAGCGCAGCCAGGCCGGCGAGCAGGTAGGGGCTTTCCACGTAGGCCATGAAGCCGATGCACTGGTTGAGCGTCGGTCGGGAGCCGAAGGTGAACGACATCCAGCGCACGAACCCACCCATGATCAGCGTGCCGAGCAGGATCGTCAGGTACAGCAGGAGGCACAGTTGCAGGGCGCTGGGAGTGGTGAGGGTTACCGTTTCATCCTCCACCAGGCTCCAGCCGGTCCGGGTCGTACCGATGAACAGGCAGAGGGTGGGCAGCAGCGACAGCAGCAACAGGTGAGGCAGGTAGTGCAGGCTGTTGCGTTCTTCTTCCTGGCGGATTGCCTCCCAGGTGCGTTCCGGGCGGAACAACAGCGTCAAGCAATGCGGCAGCATGGGGCTCTCCTCGAACACAGCGCGGCGAAACGTCGCCCTTATGCTGGTTAGACGGCACAGGAGAGCAGGGTTCAGAGCATGCCGGAAACGCAGAAGCCGCCCGCGGGCGGCTTCTTGGCAGGGGGGAGCGCGTCCCTTAGCTGGTGTACACCGGGCCGAGGCCGAAGCCCCACAGAATCACCGACATCGCGATCATCGCCACCAGTACCACCAGGCCCACTGCCAGCACCGAACTGGAGAACAGGAAACCTTCGTCCCGCGGGATGTTCATGAAGGTCGGTATGCCCACGTACAGCAGGTACACCGTGTAGCAGATCGATGCGGTACCGACGAACATCGCCAGCCACAGGTTGGGATACAGCGCCGCCAGCCCGCCGACGAACAGCGGCGTTGCGGTATAGGCGGCGAACACCACGCACTGGGCCAGGGTCGGGCTGGCGTCGTAGGTGCGAGCCATCCAGTGGATGAATGCACCCATCACGGCAACGCCGGCGAGCATGGCCAGGTAGGACATCAGGGTCATCTGCAGGGCACTGGCCTGGGTAAGCTTGACCGCCGCCCCCGTGCCGAAGCTCCAGCCGACCTGGGTGGTTCCGATGTAGGCGGAAATGACCGGAATGGCCGCCAGTATCAGGATGTGGGTGAAGTACATGTGGCTGATGGTTTCTTCTTCGCCACGGATTTCCTGCCATTCCTGGTCGGGATGGGCGAACAATCCCCAAACGTGATGGATCATGGCCAACACTCCTCTTGTTGTTATAACGATCGCCCCCCAGCGAAACGCCCGATGCGCGTATGCAGCGCCACCGGGTGCAGGCCGAACCTGTGCGACCGTATGTCGCAGTATAGGCACGGCTTTGCCCACACGGTTCATCGGGCTTTAGAGCAAATTCGTCTTAAGGCTCAGCGGTAATAGCGCTGAAGTATTTCCATGGCCTTGTTGATCGATTGCAGGCGGCTGGTGCTGCCGCCGCGGTCGGGATGGTGCTGGCTGACCAACTGACGATAGCGATGGCGGATGGTGGCGAGGTCCAGCGGCTTGTTCACTTCCGCCAGCTCGAACAATTCCAGGGCCGCGCGCTTCTCATCGCCGCCTTGCATGCGGGTCCAGAAGCTGGAGAGAAGCTTTTCCACGTCGTCTTCGCTGGTATCGCGCAGGTGGCTCATGTCCAGGTAGTAGTCGCGCAGCGGGTCCTGCTCGCAGAGCGCGGATTCGCCTGCCTGATAAGGCTGCAACTGGATGCACATCGGGCTGATCTGCAGGAATGCGCTCTGCTCGGCCCACAGGCGGTCGCGCAGTTGATAAAGCGCGTTGAACAGCAGGAAGTGGGTGCGGAACAGCACCAGTTTGTCGGTCAGCGCCACGTTGGGAATATGCGTCGAATGCCGCGCCTTGAGCGTCTGGATCAACTGGTATTCGCTACAGCCTTGCGGGTGCTCGCGCAGCAACACCAGCAACTGGTCGCCCAGTTCGTGGTTGGGATTCAGGTCTTCGGTCATGGGGCGAGCCTAACACAGGCACCCGACGGGTTACGCGCCGACCCCTGGGGCTGGCGGCGCTTTCCGCGTAAAATGCCGGCCTTTTCGCAGCTCCCCCGGATTCGACGCACCATGGGCACTCTCTCGGTCAACCAGAACAAATTGCAGAAACGCTTGCGCCGCCTGGCCGGCGAGGCGGTCACCGACTTCAACATGATCGAGGACGGTGACAAGGTCATGGTCTGCCTGTCCGGCGGCAAGGACAGCTACACCATGCTCGACGTGCTGCTCTACCTGCAGAAGGTGGCGCCGATCCAGTTCGAGATCGTCGCGGTGAACATGGACCAGAAGCAGCCGGGCTTCCCCGAGCATGTGCTGCCGGCCTACCTCGAGTCCATCGGCGTGGCGTACCACATCGTCGAGAAAGACACCTACTCGGTGGTCAAGGAGAAGATCCCGGAAGGCAAGACCACCTGCTCGCTGTGCTCGCGCCTGCGCCGCGGCACGCTGTACACCTTCGCCGACGAGATCGGCGCGACCAAGATGGCTCTCGGTCATCACCGCGACGACATCCTGGAAACCTTCTTCCTCAACATGTTCTACGGCGGCACCCTCAAGGCCATGCCGCCCAAGCTGCTGGCCGACGACGGTCGCAACGTGGTGATCCGCCCGCTGGCCTATTGCAGCGAAGCGGACATCGAGGCCTACAGCCAGCTCAAGCAGTTCCCGATCATTCCCTGCAACCTCTGCGGCTCCCAGGAAAACCTGCAGCGCCAGGTGGTCAAGGAAATGTTGCAGGAGTGGGAGCGCAAGTCGCCAGGGCGTACTGAGATCATGTTCCGCGCCTTGCAGAACGTGGTGCCGTCGCAACTGGCCGACCGCAACCTGTTCGATTTCAAGAGCCTGAAGATCGACGACTCGGCCACGCCGCGCTTTCTTGATGTCATGAATCTCTGACCCGCAGCGACGGGCCCGCCCCGCGAAGCACTGCGACATCACCCAAGGATCCGGCATGCGCGACTACAAATGGCTCCATGAGTACTGCCTGAACCGCTTCGGCTCGGCCGCTGCCCTGGAAGCCCGGCTGCCGCAACCGCGTAGCACCGAGGAGCTACGGGCGCTGAGCGACGATCGCTACCTGTCGTTGATCGCCCTGCGCGTCTTTCGCGCCGGCCTCAAGCACAGCCTGGTGGACGCCAAGTGGTCGGCCTTTGAAGAGGTCTTCTTCGGCTTCGATCCGCAGAAAGTCGTGCTGATGGGCGCCGAGCACCTTGAACGGTTGATGCAGGACGCGCGTTTGATTCGTCACCTCGGCAAGCTCAAGAGCGTGCCGCGCAACGCCCAGTTCGTGCTCGACGTGCAGAAGGAGAAGGGCAGCTTCGGCGCGTTGATCGCCGACTGGCCGGTGACCGATATTGTCGGCCTGTGGAAATACCTGGCCAAGCACGGCAACCAGCTTGGTGGCTTGTCTGCACCGCGCTTCCTGCGCATGGTCGGCAAGGACACCTTCATTCCCACCGACGATATGGTCGCCGCGCTCAGGGCCCAGGAGGTCATCGACAAGGCCCCTACCAGCCAGAAGGAGCTTGCCGCGGTACAAGCAGCCTTCAACCAGTGGCATACAGAGAGCGGCCGGCCACTGTGCCAGCTGTCGGTGATGCTGGCGCATACGGTGAACCACTGAGGGAGCTGCACCGTGCCTTCGGGGTTGCCTGCTCCTGGATACCGGCCTTCGCCTGTATGGCGGACTGGGGGCACGTAGTAGCGGGAGATTTTGCGCCGCTGGAACGTGCCGACAGACTGCTCGGGTTACCGATTTCCTTCTTCGCCCATACAGGCCGTCACCCCGGCGAAGGCCGGGGCAGGGGCTCGGTGTCCTTTGCTGCGGTTTTGGGGCTTCGGTGCGCAGGTGTCTCGGCGCTGCCTATTCTGGATACCGGCCTTCGCCGGTATGACGGGCTGGGGGCATGAAGCAGCGGGAAACTTTGTGCAGCTTGAGCACGCCGACAGACTGTTCGGGAAGCCGATTTCTTTCTTCGCCCACACAGGCTCGTCACCCCGGCGAAGGCCGGGGCAGGGGCTCGGTGTCCTTTGCTGCGGTTTTGGGGGTTCAGTGCGCAGGTGTCTCGGCGTTGCCTGTTCTGGATACCGGCGTTCGCCGGTATGACGGGCTGGGGGGCACGTAGTGGCGGGAGATTTCGCGCCGATTGAGCGTGCCGACAGACTGCACGGGTTACCGATTTCCTTCTTCGCCCACACAGGCTCGTCACACCGGCGAAGGCCGGGGCAGGGGCTCGGTGTCCTTTGCTGCGGTTTTGGGGCTTCGGTGCGCGGATGTCTCGGCGCTGCCTATTCTGGATACCGGCCTTCGCCGGTATGACGGGCTGGGGGCACGTAGCAGCGGCAGATTTCGTGCCGCTTGGGCGCGCCGACAGACTGTTCGGGAATCCGATTTCCTTCTTCGCCCACACAGGCCCGTCACCCCGGCGAAGGCCGGGGTCCAGGGAGCTATGCCGTCGCTTCGGTTTCACTCACTCCCGGAACGCTCTTCGCATGCGCGAACTAATGTCGCTTCGAGCAGAATGGCTCGTCGAGTGTCTGATAGAACCAAAGAGATCGAGGGGAAGTGCATATGGATGAATCGATCGAGAGCGTGGGCCGGGCGCTCGCTCAGGCCGAACGCATTCTTTTCGTGACCGGCGCGGGTCTGTCCGCCGACTCGGGGCTGCCCACCTATCGCGGCCTGGGCGGCCTGTACAACGGCAAGACCGCCGAGGGGCTGCCGATCGAGGCGGCGCTGTCCGGCAGCATGCTGCAGCGCGATCCGGCGCTGTGCTGGAAATACCTCGCCGAGCTGGGCACGGCCTGTCTGGGAGCGAAGCCCAACGCCGGACATGCGGCCATCGCCGAGCTGCAACGGCGCAAACCGGGTTGCTGGGTATTGACGCAGAACATCGACGGCTACCACCGCGCCGCCGGCAGCCCGCCGGAGCGGCTGATCGAGATCCATGGCGAACTGGCGCCGCTGTTCTGTCAATCCTGCGGGCAGGAGAGCTCGGAGCTGGAGGCGCATCTGCAGCGCGAGCTGCCGCCGCGCTGCGAGCGCTGTGCCGGCGTGCTGCGTCCGCCCGTGGTGCTGTTCGAGGAAATGCTGCCGGAGCGCGCCATTGCACAACTGTACGAACAGGTGCGCCAGGGCTTCGACATGGTGCTGGCAGTGGGTACCACGGCGAGCTTCCCCTATATCGTCGAACCCGTGCTGCGCGCGCGTCAGTCTGGTGGCTTCACGGTGGAGGTGAACCCAGGCAAGACCGATCTCAGCCTAATGGTGGACGTGCACCTGCAAGGGCGGGCGTTAGATGTGTTGCCGGCACTGCTGGGTCACATTTCCGGTGATTGAATTTGCACATTGGCGAGGCTGCGGGCATAGTCGCGCCTTTCAAACTCATTTCAGACACGGTCGTGCCCATGCTCAAGCGCTTCGCACCCCTCGTGCCCCTCGCACTGGCCTTGCTGCTCGGCGCCTGCGCCACCCAGCCGACCCCGCGGCTGACCATGCAGCAGCCCCAGGATCGAATCGTCAAACCGGACATCGAAGAGCCGAGCGAAGCCGACATGGCCGCGCTGCTGGACGATGAACCCTACAAATTGCCCAGCCTGTCCGCCGATATCCTCGACCGGGGGCTGGAACTGGTCGGCACGCCGTATCGCTTCGGCGGGCGCACGGTGAAGAGCGGCTTCGACTGCAGCGGCTTCGTCGGCTACCTGTTCGAAGAAGAGGCCGGAATCCAACTGCCGCGCTCCACCGGCGAGCTGATCAAGCTGGATGCGCCGAAGATCGCCCGCGACAAGCTGCAGCCCGGCGACATCCTGTTCTTCAACGACCGTGGTCGTGGTCGCGTCAGCCATGCCGGCATCTACCTGGGCGACGACCAGTTCATCCATTCCTCCAGCCGCCGCAGCGGTGGTGTGCGGGTGGACAGCCTCGACGATCGCTACTGGCGGACCAGCTACATGGAGGCCAAGCGCGTGTTGGCCCAGGCGTCGACCCCGCGCAATCCCTGAGCGATGCCGCGCACGGGCTTGCACCCGCGCGGCGCAGCCGGCAGAGTAGGGCGCAACCAGTCCTCAGGACCGTTTGCCCATGCCTGCCAAGGCCCGCGTCACCCTTCTCGTCTTCATCCTGCTGCTCGGCGCCTGTAGCGGCCGGGCGCCTGCTCCCCCTTCGGTCCAGTACCATCCCCCTGCCGGCGATGTCGCCGAAGGGCGCGCCGACGACGTGCTGTTCCGCGCCCTCGGCCTGGTCGGCACGCCCTATCGCTACGGTGGCAATACGCCGGACTCCGGTTTCGATTGCAGCGGCCTGATCGGCTACGTCTACCGCGATGCCGCCGGCATCAGTCTGCCGCGTTCGACCCGCGAGCTGATCGCCATGGGCGTGCCCAGCGTCGGTCGCGAATCGCTGCGCTCCGGCGACCTGCTGTTCTTTGCCACCGGTGGCGGCGGTCGGGTCAGCCATGCCGGCATCTATGTCGGCGAGGGGCGCTTCGTGCACGCGCCGTCCAGCGGCGGCACCGTACGTCTGGACAGCCTCGCCGATCGCTACTGGCAGAACAGCTACCTGAAGGCCAAACGCGTGCTGGGCAGTGCGCCGCTGGCCCACAACCCCTAACGTTGCCCGAGACACCGGGTCGAAACCGCAAAGCGCAGGGAGCCACTCATGACCAACCGTACCCTCAACCTCGACGACAACCTCTATCGCTACCTGCTCGCCGTTTCCCTGCGGGAGACGCCCTTGCAGCGGCGCCTGCGCGAGGAAACCGCCAAGCTGCCGGTGGCACGCTGGCAGATCGCCCCCGAGCAGGGGCAGTTCATGGCTCTGCTGGTCAGGCTGAGCGGCGCCCGCCGGCTGCTGGAAATCGGCACCTTCACCGGCTACAGCGCCCTGTGCATGGCCGAGGCGCTGCCGCAGGACGGCCAGATGATCTGCTGCGACATTTCCGCCGAATATGGTGAGATTGCCCGGCGCTATTGGCACGAGGCGGGACTGCAAGCGCGTGTCGAACTGCGGTTGGCGCCAGCGCTGGAAACCCTCGACGGGCTGCTCGAGGAAGGGCAGGGCGGGTGCTTCGACCTGGCCTTCATCGATGCCGACAAGACCGGCTATGCATCCTATTACGAACGTTGCCTGGAGCTACTGCGCCCCGGCGGCCTGATTCTCTTCGACAACACCCTGTGGGACGGCCGGGTGCTCGAAACCGAGCCCGCGGACCCTGATACCCGCGCCATCCAGGCGCTGAACCTCAAGCTCAAGGACGATCCCCGTGTCGACCTGTCGCTGCTGCCGATCGGCGACGGCCTGACCCTTTGCCGTAAACGCTGATCGCCAACCGCGACGCGCAGCCCATGCGCGTCGCGGCATCTTCCAAGCCAGCCGCCATGCCCGAACCGATTCGCCTGCCGCCGCAACCCGACGCCTGTGAGCTTTGCGGGCGCAATGCCCCGCTGACGCGCCACCACTTGATCCCCAAGGCCCTGCACGACAAGCCCTATGTGCGCAAACGCTATGCCAGGAGCGAACGCATCACCGCCACCCTCTGGGTCTGCCGTGCCTGTCACAACCACCTGCACAAGACCTTCAGCGAGAAGGAGCTGGCGCTGACCTACAACACTCGCGAGGCCATTCTTGGCGACCCGCGCATACGCCAGTTCGTCGATTGGCTGTCAGGCAAGCCGGCTGGTTTCATGCCTCGTCATTGATCCGCTGCAGGCCTCGTAGCGTCCGGTGTCCGTCAGCAACGGGGCTTGCCGTTGACTGGCCGAGGTTCTGCCTCTAACCTGCGCGCCTTGCTACAGGTGCCCCTCAGCCATGGCTGGAGGGGTGAAACAGGGAAGCCGGTCCGATTCCGGCGCTGCCCCCGCAACGGTAGGCGAGTCAACAACCGCATCCACAGCCACTGTGCTCACGCATGGGAAGGCGCGGTTGGAACCTTCGGGTTCACTCGCGAGCCCGGAGACCGGCCTGTCGCAGTCCATGGCATCGCGGAGGGCTTTGCTTGGCGTACGGACTGTCTTGTCCCGTGGCTCGTACGCCCTTTTTCTCCGCTTGCCTGTCCCAGCCAATGTCGCGCGGGTGGCACGACGGAGAACCCATTTTGATTCGCAAGCCTTATGCGGGATCGGCAGCCTGTGTGCTGCTCGGCATTTCCCTGTTTCCCCTGGCCCATGCCGGCCAGTCCATCGACCTCGACGACCAGGTGGTGACCGCCACCCGCACCGCGCAGACGGCCGAACAGAGCCTCGCTGCGGTCAGCGTGATCGATCGCGAGGCCATCGAGCGCAGCCAGGCGCAGTCGCTGCCGGAGCTGCTCAAGCGGGTGCCCGGTGTCTCCCTCGCCAGCAACGGCGGGCCGGGCAAGGCCACCTCGCTGTTCATGCGCGGGACCAACTCCAACCATGTGCTGGTGCTGATCGATGGCATCAAGATCGGCTCAGTGACTTCCGGCGGCGCCGCCCTGCAGGACCTGCCGGTGGAGCTGATCGAGCGCATCGAAGTGGTGCGCGGCCCGCGTTCCAGCCTGTACGGCTCCGAGGCCATCGGCGGGGTGATCCAGATCTTCACCCGCAAGGGCGAAGGCCGTGGCCACCGGCCGTATTTCTCCGCCGGCTACGGTACCCACGATAGCTACAGCGGTAGTGCCGGGATCGCCGGTGGCGGCAGCGAGGGTTGGTATAACCTGGGCCTTAGCGGCCTGGATACCGACGGCATCAACGCCAAGGAGCCGGGCGCCAGCGGCTATGAGAGCGACGCCGATGGCTACCGCAACCTGGCCCTGGCGCTGAACGGCGGCTATCGCTTCGACAATGGCCTCGAGCTCAGCGGTAACCTGCTGCAAGCCAAGTCGCACAACGACTACGACCAGGTGAATCGCAAGCGCACCGCCGGCTTCGGTGCCAACGCCGACGGCGTGCAGAAGGTCATCGGCGGCAGTGCGCGCTTCGCTCCGCTGGAGCCCTTGCTGGTGACCCTGCAGGCCGGTCGCAGCGAGGACAAGTCCGACAGCAATCTGGACGGCCACTTCGACTCGCGCTTCGACAGCCGGCGCGACACCTTCAGCTGGCAGAACGACCTGCGCCTGGCCGAGGATCACAGCCTGGTCCTCGGCCTGGATTACCAGCGCGACGAGGTCAATGGCACCACCGCCTACGCCGAGGACTCGCGGGACAACAAGGGGGCCTTCGTCCAGTACCTGGGCGGACACGGTCGCCATGACTGGCAACTGTCCCTGCGCCGCGACGACAACGACCAGTTCGGCACCCACGACACCGGCAACCTGGCCTGGGGTTACGCGCTGAGCGATGAGTTGCGTGTGACGGCCAGCTACGGCACGGCATTCAAGGCGCCGACCTTCAACCAACTGTACTTCCCCGGCTTCGGCAACCCGGATTTGCAGGCCGAGGAGTCCGAGAGCATCGAACTCGGCCTGTCCGGGCGGCACGGCTGGGGCCATTGGGCGGTGAACGCCTATCGCACGGAGATCGATAACCTGATCGCCACGGTGCGCGGCGGCAACGGCCAGTTCCGCGCCGAGGGCGTGGACCAGGCGCGCATCCGTGGCCTGGAATTGCTGGTCGGCAGCGAGCTGCTCGGCTGGCAGTGGAGCGCCAACTACACCTTGATGGACGCGGAGAACCGCTCGCAACGTTCGAGCGGAGGGACCGCCTACTACGGCAAGGACCTCAACCGCCGTCCCAGCCAGCTGTTCAACCTGGATGTCGACCGCGCCATCGGCGACTTCAGCGTCGGCGCCAGCCTGCATGCGCAGAACTCGGCCTACGACGACCTGGAAAACCAGAACCAATTGTCCGGCTTCGCCACCCTCGACCTGCGCGGCGAATACCGGCTGAACCCGGAGTGGCGGCTGCAGACCCGCGTGGCCAACCTGCTGGATGCCGACTACCAGACCGTCGACGGCTTCAATCAGCCGGGCCAGGCGGTCTACTTCACCGTGCGCTACCAGGCGCTCTGACCTAACCCGAGAGGAGAACACCGATGCTCATCACGCTATCCCCCCGTGCCCAGCTGGCGATTGGCCTCGCCCTGGCGCTGTTGATGGCCATGACCCGCGGCCAGCACTTCGCCACGGTCAACCTGCCCAGTGCGTCCTGGGCGGTGTTCTTCCTCGCCGGCGCGTTCCTGCGTCCGCGCTGGGTGTTCCCGGCGTTGTTCATCGAGGCCTCGCTGCTCGACTTCGCCGCCATCCATTGGGCCGGAGTCAGCGACTGGTGCCTGTCGCCGGCCTACTGGGCGCTGCTGCCGGCCTACGGCACGCTGTGGTTCGGCGGACGGCTGTATGCCGGCTGGCACCGCGACCATGCGAGCAGCCTGGCCGTGCTGGCACTGACCGTGCTGGTCAGTGCCTTCGTCTGCTACCTGTTTTCCGGCGGCGGTTTCTACTTCTTCTCCGGGCGCTATCCGGAGCCGGTGTTCGCCGAATTCATCCAGCGCATCGGCCAGTATTACCCGCGCTATCTGGGCAGCCTGGCGCTCTATGTGGGCGTAGCCGCAGTGCTCTACGGCGGCGTCGCCGCGTGGTTCAAGCAGCATGCGGCGGTCGAGGTGAAACGATGAGCGAGTACTCCGAGCGCGACGAGCGCCACCGCGCACGCATGCAGCGCAAGAAGGCAGTGATCGACGCCAAGATCGCCGAGGCCAGCGACGAATATGGCCTGCTGCTGGTGCACACCGGCATCGGCAAGGGCAAGAGCAGCTCGGCGTTCGGCATGGTCGCGCGGGCCCTGGGTCATGGCATCAAGGTCGGCGTCGTGCAGTTCATCAAGGGGGCGGCGAGCACTGGCGAGGAGCGCTTCTTCCGGCGCTTCCCCGAGGAAGTGCGTTACCACGTGATGGGCGAGGGGTACACCTGGGAAACCCAGGACCGCCAGCGCGACATCGAGAAGGCCAGGCAGGCCTGGACGGTGGCGGTCGAGTTGCTCAGCGACCCGGAGATCGGCCTGGTGATACTGGACGAGCTGAACATCGCTCTCAAGTACGGCTACCTGGAGCTGGACAGCGTGCTCGACGACATCGCCGCGCGGCCGCTGCTGCAGCACGTGGTGGTGACCGGGCGCGGTGCACCGCCGGGGCTGATCGAAGCGGCCGACACGGTGACCGACATGAGCCTGGTCAAGCACGCCTTCAAGGCCGGAGTGAAGGCGCAGAAGGGCGTGGAGTTCTGATGGCTGGCGAGCGTCGCTGCCCGGCACTGCTGGTTGCCGCACCGGCCTCCGGCCAGGGCAAGACCACCGTCACCGCCGCCCTGGCGCGCCTGCACGCTCGTCAGGGCCGGCGCGTGCGGGTGTTCAAGTGCGGCCCGGACTTCCTCGACCCGATGATTCTTGCCCGTGCCAGCGGCGCACCGGTCTACCAGCTCGACCTGTGGATGGTCGGCGAGTCGGAGAGCCGCCGGCTGCTCTGGGAGGCGGCCGGCGAGGCGGATCTGATCCTCATCGAAGGGGTGATGGGGCTGTTCGATGGCACACCCTCGGCCGCCGACCTGGCGCGCCGTTTCGGCGTGCCGGTGCTGGCGGTGATCGATGGCGCGGCCATGGCCCAGACCTTCGGTGCCCTGGCCCACGGTCTGGCCAGCTTCCAGCCCGACCTGCCGTTCGCCGGCGTACTGGCCAACCGGGTCGGCAGCGCCCGCCACGGTGAGATCCTACGCGACAGCCTGCCCGATTCGATTCGTTGGTACGGCGCTGTGCCGCGCAGCGCCTCGGTGGAGCTGCCCAGCCGCCACCTCGGGCTGGTGCAGGCCGAGGAGATGGCCGATCTGGATGCGCGCCTGGATGCCGCCGCCGATGCCCTGGCCGCCAGCGCCGACACGGCCCTGCCGCCACCCGTGGCGTTTGCCGCCGGCGAGCCGTGGCAATTCCATCCATCGCTGGCGGGCGTGCGCATCGGCGTGGCCCGCGATAGCGCCTTCGCCTTCCTCTACCAGGCCAACCTCGATCTGCTGCGGGCGCTCGGTGCGCAGCTGCATTTCTTCTCGCCGTTGAACGACCGGCGCCTGCCGGAAGTCGACAGCCTGTACCTGCCCGGCGGCTACCCCGAGCTGCACGCAGAGCAACTGACTTGTAATCAGTCGGTCCGCGAGGCGATCCGTGCGCACCACGCGGCGGGCAAGCCGATCCTCGCTGAGTGCGGCGGCATGCTCTATCTGCTCGACGGCCTGACCGACCTCGCCGGCCAGCGTCATGCCATGCTCGGTCTGCTGGCGGGCGAGGCGACGATGCAGCCGCGCCTGACGGCCCTTGCCTTGCAGGAAGTGGCTCTGCCGGAAGGCCACCTGCGCGGCCACACCTTCCATCATTCGGCGCTGGATTCGCCCCTGCAGCCCCTGGCCCGCGGCGAATGCCCCAACTACAAACGCACTGCCGAGGCGGTCTACCGGGTCGGCCGGCTCACCGCCTCGTACATCCACTTCTATCTGCCGTCCGACCCGCTGGCGGCTGCGGCATTGCTGCATCCATGAGCGAGCAGGCGTTCAGCCCGGAAGAGCGCGCGGCGGTTTACCGCGCCATCGCCGAGCGTCGCGACATGCGCCACTTCAGCGGCGGCGAAGTGGCGCCCGAGCTGCTGGCCCGCCTGCTGGAAGCGGCACACCAGGCGCCTAGCGTCGGCCTGATGCAGCCCTGGCGGTTCCTGCGCATTGGTGACCCGGCGCTGCGCGAGCGCATCCATGCCCTGGTCGGGGCGGAACGCCTGCGCACTGCCGAGGCACTGGGCGAACGCAGCGAGGACTTCCTGCGACTGAAGGTGGAAGGCATTCGCGACTGTGCCGAGCTGCTGGTGGCGGCGCTGATGGATCGGCGTGAGCCGCACCTGTTCGGCCGGCGTACCCTGCCGGAAATGGACCTGGCCTCCGTCGCCTGCGCCATCCAGAATCTCTGGCTCGCCGCTCGGGCGGAAGGGCTGGGCATGGGCTGGGTTTCGCTGTTCGAACCGCAGGCGCTGGCCCAGCTGTTGCGCATGCCCGCCGGGAGCCAGCCGGTGGCGATCCTCTGCCTGGGGCCGGTCCGCGAATTCTATCCGGCACCGATGCTGGCGCTGGAAGGCTGGGCCGAGCCACGGCCGCTCGCCGATCTGGTTTACGACAACTATTGGGGAGGCCGTGAATGAACGGCCTGGAGTACCCGCAACCATGACCCTGGCACTGACTGCCCTGGCAGCGCTGATTCTCGATCGACTGCTCGGCGAGCCCAAGGGCTGGCACCCGCTGGTGGCGTTCGGCCGCTTCGCCGAACGCCTGGAACGGCGCTTCAATCCTGGCGGTAGCGGCTGGCGCAGCCATGGCGTCAGCGCTTGGTGCCTGGCGGTATTGCCGCTGACCGCGCTGGCCTGGCTGTTGGTACAGGTACCGTACCTCGGCTGGCTGGTGGGGCTGCTGGCGCTGTATCTCGCCGTCGGCCTGCGCAGCCTGGGCGAGCACGCCGAGCCGGTGATCGATGCGCTGCACCGGGGGGGCCTGGACGAGGCCCGCCGGCGGGTCGGCCTGATGGTCAGCCGGCAGACCGCCGAGCTGGATGCCGCCGGCGTCGCCCGTGCCGCCACCGAATCGGTACTGGAGAACGGCAGCGACGCGGTATTCGCCGCGCTGTTCTGGTTCGCGCTGGCCGGTGCGCCTGGCGTGGTCCTGTACCGCCTGGCCAATACCCTGGACGCTATGTGGGGCTATCGCAACGAACGCTTTGAACGTTTCGGCTGGGCCGCGGCGCGCATCGACGATCTGCTCAACTACCTGCCGGCGCGCCTGGTGGCGCTGACCTATGCCCTGCTTGGCCGCACCCGCTCGGCGCTGCGCTGCTGGCGACGCCAGGCGCCGGCCTGGGACAGCCCCAACGCCGGTCCGGTCATGGCCGCGGGTGCCGGTGCGCTGGGGGTTCGGCTCGGCGGAGTGGCCACCTATCACGGCGAAGTGCATGAGCGCCCGGTGCTGGGCGAGGGGGCCGCAGCGGACGCCGGCAGCGTTGCCCGGGCCCTGGAGTTGGTGCGCCTTGGGGTGATGGTCTGGGTGCTGCTATGGCTAGCGGGGGCGGCACTGCATGCTTGAGCACGGAGGGCGGCTGCGCGAGGCGGCGCGACGCTACGGCATCGACGAGTCCGAGTGGCTCGACCTGTCCACCGGCATCGCGCCTTGGTCGGTGCGTCTGCCGGAGATTCCCGCCTCTGCCTGGATGCGCTTGCCGGAGGAGGGTGACGGTCTTGAGGCTGCCGCCCGTGGCTACTACGGCGCCGAGCAGGTGCTACCGGTGGCGGGCAGCCAGGCGGCCATTCAAGCGCTGCCGCGTTTGCGCGGGCGCGGTAGCCGGGTTGCGGTGCTGGCACCCTGTTACGCCGAGCATGCCGAGGCCTGGCGGCGCGGCGGGCACGTTGTCGCCGAGTTGACGCTGCCCGAACTCGAAGAGCGACTCGACAGCCTCGATGTGCTGGTCCTGGCCAACCCGAACAATCCCGACGGCCGCCTGTTCGAGGCGGCGACGTTGCTCCGCTGGCACGCCCGGCTGGAGCAGCGCGGCGGTTGGCTGGTCGTCGACGAGGCGTTCATGGATGTCACGCCGGAGCTGAGCCTCGCCAGCCACGGCGGGTTGCCGGGCCTGGTCCTGCTGCGTTCGTTCGGTAAATTCTTCGGCCTGGCGGGCGCACGCCTGGGCTTTGTATTGGCCGAGGCGTCGCTGCTCGGCGCGCTGGCCGAGCAGCTCGGTCCCTGGGCGGTCGGCGGCCCCACGCGGGTGCTGGGTAAGGCCTGCCTGGGCGACCTGGCCGGACAGCAGGCGCAGCGCCGTTGCCTGACTCAGGCCAGTCGACGGCTGGAGGCCCTGTTGGCCTCTCATGGCTGGGCGCCCCACGGCGGTTGCGGGCTGTTCCAGTGGGTGGCCGACGCGCGGGCCGAGGCCCTGCATGACTGTCTGGCCCGCCAGGGCATTCTGGTACGGCTTTTCCAACAGCCCCTCGGCCTGCGTTTCGGCCTGCCTTCCGACGAGGCCGCCTGGAAGCGGCTGGAGCGAGCCCTGACAGCTTTCCGGGAGAACGACCCATGACCACGCTGATGGTGCAGGGCACCACCTCCGATGCCGGCAAGAGCACGCTGGTCGCCGCGCTATGCCGCTGGCTGAGGCGCCAGGGGGTTGCGGTGGTGCCCTTCAAGCCGCAGAACATGGCACTGAACAGCGCGGTGACCGCCGATGGCGGCGAAATCGGCCGCGCCCAGGCGGTGCAGGCCCAGGCCGCCGGGCTGGCACCCCATACCGACATGAACCCGGTGCTGCTCAAGCCGAACAGCGAAACCGGCGCCCAGGTGATCATCCACGGCCGCGCCATCAGCAGCATGGAAGCGGCGGCCTACCACGACTACAAGCGGGTGGCGATGAATGCCGTGCTGGAGTCCCACCGGCGCCTGTCCGCCGCCTACGAGGTGGTGATGGTGGAGGGCGCCGGCTCGCCAGCGGAGATCAACCTGCGTGCCGGCGACATCGCCAACATGGGCTTTGCCGAGGCGGTCGGCTGCCCGGTGATCTTGATCGCTGATATCGACCGCGGCGGTGTGTTTGCCCATCTGGTGGGTACCCTGGCGCTGCTCTCCGAAACCGAGCAGGCGCGGGTGCACGGCTTCGTGATCAACCGCTTTCGCGGCGACATCGCCTTGCTGCAACCGGGGCTCGACTGGTTGGAAGCGCGCACCGGCAAGCCGGTGCTGGGCGTGCTGCCCTACCTGCAAGACCTGCATCTGGAAGCCGAGGATGCCATCCAGCAGCGCCAAGTGGAGAAGAGCGCCGACGTGCTCAAGGTCTGCGTGCCGGTGTTGCCGCGGATCAGCAATCACACCGACTTCGACCCGCTGCGCCTGCACCCGCAGGTCGACCTGTGCTTCGTCGGGCCCGGCCAGCCGCTTCCGGCCGCCGATCTGATCATCCTGCCGGGATCGAAGAGCGTGCGTTCCGACCTGGCCTTCCTACGCGCCAATGGCTGGGAAAAGGGCATCCGCCGGCATCTGCGTTACGGCGGCAAACTACTTGGTATCTGCGGCGGCCTGCAGATGCTCGGCCAGCAGGTGCACGATCCGCTTGGCCTGGAGGGGCCGGCCGGCTCAAGCACGGGCCTGGGCCTGCTGGACTTCGACACGGTGCTTGAAGCGGAGAAGCAACTGCGCAATGTGCAGGGGCTGCTGTGCCTGGAAGACGTGCCGATCAGCGGTTACGAGATCCACGCCGGCGTCACTCGGGGCCCGGCGCTGGCGCATCCCGCCGTGCGCCTGGCGGACGGCCGTCTCGATGGTGCTCGGAGCGACGACGACCAGATTCTCGGTACCTACCTGCACGGCCTGTTCGAATCGCCCCAGGCCTGTACCGCGATGCTGCGCTGGGCCGGCTTGCACCAGCCGCAGGCCATCGACTACCACGCCCTGCGCGAGCGGGACATCGAGCGCCTGGCGGACATGGTCGAAGCGCATCTGGATACCGCCAGGCTGCGCGAGTTGTGCGGACTGGAGCGTCGCCCATGAATCGCCCTTGTAGGGACGAATTCATTCGCCCATCAGCGAAGCGCCAGGAGCAAGACCCATGCGTGAACTGATCCTCGGCGGCGCCCGCTCCGGCAAGAGCCGCCTGGCCGAGCGCCTGGCCAACGAGTCGGGGCTGGCGGTCACCTACATCGCCACCTCCCAGGCCCGCGACCAGGAGATGGCCGCGCGCATTGCGCACCACCGGGCCCGCCGCCCGGTAGCCTGGGGGCTGGTGGAGGAGCCCGTGGAACTGGCGCGTGTGCTGCGCGAGCAGGCGGACGCCGGGCGCTGCCTGCTGGTGGATTGCCTGACGCTGTGGCTGACCAATCTATTATTGCTGGACGATCCGCAACGCCTGGCCATCGAGCGCGATGCACTGCTGGCCTGCCTGGGCGAGCTGCCGGGGCAGATCATTCTGGTCAGCAACGAGACCGGCCTCGGCGTGGTGCCGCTGGGCGAGCTGACCCGTCGCTACGTGGACGAGGCCGGCTGGCTGCACCAAGCCCTGGCCGAACGTTGCCAGCGCGTGCTGTTCTGCATCGCCGGCCTGCCTATGGTCCTGAAAGGAGAACCGCTATGAGCTTCGAATGGTGGCAGGGCGCCTGCCGGCCGCTGGATGCCGATGCCGAACGATGCGCTCGGGCACGCCAGCAGCAACTGACCAAGCCCAGTGGCTCGCTCGGGCAGTTGGAAGAGCTGGCCGTCCTGCTCGCGGCCATGCAAGGCGTCGAGCGCCCGCAACTGGATGCGCTGTGGATTGCGATTTTTGCCGGCGACCACGGGGTGACGGCGGAGGGCGTGTCCGCCTTTCCGCAAGCGGTCACCGGACAGATGCTGCGCAACTTCGTCACTGGCGGCGCGGCCATCAGCGTGCTCGCCGAGCAGTTGGACGCGGCCCTGGAGATCATCGACCTGGGCACCGCCGAACCGCTGGAGCCCTTGCCGGGAGTGCGCCACCTGCATATCGGTCCCGGCACGCAGAATTTCGTGCACGGCCCGGCGATGACCTATGGTCAGTGCCTGATCGCCCTGCAAGCTGGCCATGACAGCGCGCGGCGCGCCAAGGAAGCCGGCGCCCAGCTGTACATCGGCGGCGAGATGGGCATTGGCAACACGACTTCCGCCAGTGCCCTGGCGTGTGCCCTGCTGGGTCTGCCGGCGGGCGCGCTGGTCGGCCCTGGCACTGGCCTGGATGCCGAGGGCGTGGCCCACAAGGCGGCGGTGATCGACTGCGCGCTCGCGCTACATGGCGAGCACCGGGACGATCCGCTGCAACTGCTGTTGCTCCTGGGTGGGTTCGAGATCGCTGCCCTGGTGGGTGCCTACCTCGGCTGCGCCCAGCAGGGGCTGAGCATACTGGTGGATGGTTTCATCTGCAGCGTTGCCGCGCTATTGGCGACACGTTTGAACCCGGCTTGTCGCAGTTGGCTGCTGTTCGCCCATCGCGGCGCCGAACCAGGCCACGCTCATGTGCTGGCGGCGCTGCGGGCCAAGCCGCTGCTCGAACTCGGCCTGCGCCTGGGCGAGGGCAGCGGCGCTGCCCTCGCCGTGCCACTATTGCGCCTGGCCTGCCGCCTGCACGAAGCGATGGCCACCTTCGACGAAGCGGCCGTGGCGGGGCGCGACGCGTGACACTGCGTATCGATCTGCTGCGCCATGGTGAAACCGAACGCGGCGGCGGCTTTCGAGGCAGCCTCGACGATGATCTGACCCCCACTGGCTGGAAGCAGATGTACGCGGCCGTCGACGGCGCGGCGGCGCCCTGGGACCGGGTGATCAGCTCGCCGCTGCAGCGCTGTGCGGCATTCGCCAGCGAGCTGGCCGCGCAGCTGCGCATTCCGCTGCACATGGAGCACGACCTGCGCGAACTGCACTTCGGGGAGTGGGAGGGCCGAAGTGCCGCCGAACTGATGGAAACCGCTGCTGACGGGCTGGCGCGATTCTGGGCCGACCCCTATGCGTTCACCCCGCCGGAAGGGGAGCCCGTGGCGGATTTCGAAAGGCGCGTGCTCGACGCGTTGGTGCGTCTTGCTCGCACCTTTGCGGGCGAACACCTGCTGCTGGTCGGCCATGGCGGCGTCATTCGCCTGCTGCTGGCCCGCGCCCGGGCGCTGCCACGGGAGCACCTGCTGCAGGTCGAGGTCGGACACGGGACATTGCATCGCCTGGAGCTGCTAGAGCCGCAGGTGTTTCGCGAGCCTTGTCTGGTTTGAACAAGACTTGCAACAACGCCTGGCCAGCCATGGTTTTGGCGAGCGCCGGAAACCGCCACTAGTCGGTGGCAATACACGGCCAGTCAAACCAGCCTATGCCTCGGATTCCCATGGTATGGCCCGACTTCATTCGAACCGAAACATAGCAACGGACCATCCATGCAGCCCTTCCTGATCGCCTTGCAGTTTCTCACCATCATCCCCGTCCACCTGAAATCCGCGCCTATCCCGCAAGACATCGGCCGCTCACTGCTCTGGTATCCGGCCGTGGGCCTGCTGATCGGCCTGCTCCTGATACTCCTGCATCTTCTGCTCGACGCTGTCGGCACCCACCACCTGGTCCACGCCGCCATCCTGCTAACCGCCTGGGTCGCGATCACCGGCGCCCTCCACCTGGACGGCCTGGCCGACACCGTCGACGCCTGGATCGGCGGCCGTGGCGACCGCGAACGCACCCTGGCCATCATGAAAGATCCGCGGAGCGGGCCGATGGCTGTCGTCGCGCTGGTTCTCGTGCTTTTGTTGAAGTTCACCGCCTTGGTCGCCGTGATCGAAGCCGAGCACTGGCCAGTCTTGCTGGTCGCGCCCCTGCTGGCGCGGAGCGCCGTCCTCGCCTTGTTCCTCACCACGCCTTATGTGCGGGCGGAGGGACTTGGTCGAAGCTTGAGCAACTGGCTGCCGCGTAGGGCAGGTTGGTTCGTGTTCATAGCCAGTGTCCTGGCGTGCGGCATTCCACTCTGGGGATACGGGCTGGCGATGCTGACCTATGCCGCACTTTTGTTTGGCTGCCTACGTCATCATCTATTGCAACGCTTGGGCGGCACCACGGGAGATAGCGCCGGCGCGATGCTGGAGTTGACCGAATGCGTAGTCTTAGTCGCTGGAGGAGGCCTGAGCCCTTAGTCGCAGTACGCTTTCACAAAACCAGCCTGGCCTTTATCATTGCGCGCCTCTTACCGCCCTCGCCAATGTTTTCATGTCGATTTTGGCGCCTAAAGGATGAAACTATAATTCAAATTCTTGCTTTTATTTTTTTCTAATTTTTGCGAGGTGTTATGTCTGAGTTTAAAAAGATACTCATTGTTTTTGGTACTCGCCCTGAGGCCATAAAGATGGCACCTCTTGTTCGCGCGCTAAAGAATGCTGCTTGCTTCCGTGTTTATGTTTGTGTGACGGCTCAGCACCGTCACCTGTTGGATCAGGTCTTGGATTTTTTTGATTTGGTTCCAGATTATGATCTTGATTTGATGCGTTTCAACCAGGGTTTGGCGAATGTCACTGCAGATGTGCTTTCAGCGGTCGCTGGAGTTATCGATGTGCTTGAGCCGGATTTGGTTGTGGTGCATGGAGATACAACTACGAGCTTTGCATCAGCTCTTGCGGCTTTTTACCGAAAGATTGCGGTCGCCCACGTAGAGGCGGGTCTGCGTACTGGGGATTTTCGCTCTCCTTGGCCAGAGGAAATGAATCGAGTTTTTACTGGACGTTTAGCGAGCTTTCATTTTGCACCAACACAGATGGCTAAGGAAAACTTACTGAGAGAGGGGGTTCATCCAGAGTGTGTATGGGTAACAGGGAATACTGTTGTTGATGCGCTGAGTCAGGCTGTCGAAAAATTGGGTGTCAGTGCGGATCATGACGCGGATTCGGGTCTTTCCTCAAATGTATGGAAGGACAAAAAAATGATCTTGGTCACTGGTCATCGGCGCGAAAATTTCGGGGAAGGTATTGAAGGTGTGTGCCGAGCCTTGCGCCGCATTGCTCTTGAGTTCGAAGTTTCAGTCGTTTATCCGGTTCATCCGAATCCTAATGTAATGAAGCCGGTTTATGGCTTGTTAAGTGGTGTTTCTAATATACATCTTATCGAGCCGTTGGATTATGTTTCTTTCGTTTCTTTAATGACTCATGCTTATTTTATATTAACGGATTCTGGTGGGGTCCAAGAAGAGGCGCCATCTCTAGGTAAGCCTGTGCTTGTAATGCGAGAAAATACTGAGCGCCCAGAAGCCGTTGCTGCAGGTACTGTGCTCATGGTTGGTGTGGATGAGCAGCGCATATACGAAGAAAGTGCGCGTCTGATAACTGATTCTAGGCATTATGAGCGTATGTCTGCAGCGCACAATCCATATGGTGATGGCAAGGCTGCTGAGCGCATAGTTGCGATTCTTGAAGGCAAAGAGGGAGTTCATGAGTTTAAATAAAAAAAACATCGTTGTGGTCGGGCTCGGTTATATTGGCCTTCCTACTGCTGCGGTGCTGGCTAGCGTGGGGCATAGGGTGGTTGGTGTCGAGGTCAATCCACATGTTAGAGATATCGTTAATCGAGGAGAGGTTCATATAGTCGAGCCTGATCTGGATGGCTTAGTTCGCGTTGCTGCTGCGTCGGGTAATTTGCGAGCAGTTCAAACTCCCGAGCAGGCGGATGCTTTTATCATAGCTGTTCCAACGCCTTTTAAAAATCAACGGGAGCCGGATCTTAGTTTTGTGGAGCAAGCGGCTAAGGCTATTGCGCCACATCTATGTAAAGGAAGTCTGGTTATTTTAGAGTCTACCTCTCCTGTCGGTACTACCGAAAAGTTGGCTGGTTGGCTTTCATCTTATCGTCCAGATCTGGTTTTTCCGGCTAAAGGGGGGGAGCCGGATGTCTATTTGGCCTATTGTCCTGAGCGGGTGCTTCCTGGAAAAATAGTATCCGAGTTGGTTCAGAATGATCGCGTTATAGGTGGTTTGTCTAAGCACTGTGCGTCTCGTGCTCGTGTTTTGTACGAAACATTCGTTCGTGGGCAGTGCATCGAAACCGATGCTCGAACTGCAGAAATGACGAAGTTAACAGAGAATGCGTTTCGTGATGTAAATATAGCTTTTGCTAATGAGCTTTCAATAGTTTGTGATGAGCTTGGTGTCGACGTGTGGCAGCTGATTGGGTTAGCTAATCGCCATCCGCGAGTTAATATCTTAAATCCCGGGCCGGGAGTTGGTGGTCATTGTATTGCTGTCGATCCTTGGTTTATCGTTGACTCGGCTCCCCAAAGTGCTCGTTTGATCCATATGGCTCGCCTGGTAAATGACGGGAAGCCAATATGGGTTATGAGGAAAATTGTAGAGGCTATCGAGGTTAGTGAGCGTAGTCTGGGGCGGAGGGCGGTTGTGGCCTGCTTTGGATTAGCGTTCAAAGCAGATATTGATGACTTGCGTGAAAGTCCTGCGCTCTCAATTTGTGAGCAAGTGATCGAGCAGCATCAAGGGAGCGTTCTTGTCGTGGAGCCTTATGTAGATAGACTGCCTGAAAAGTTTCAGGGGCAGTTACATGTTGAAAAGACGGATTTTGATAGCGCGGTGAAAAAAGCTGATATTCTTGTTTTGCTTGTCGATCATCAGCAATTTAAGTGTATTGATTCTACAGTATTGTCGGACAAGATCGTGATTGACACTAGGGGTGTATGGCAGTGAAGCAAGTCCTGGTCAGGGGTGGAACTGTTCGGCTTGAGGAGGTTCCCGCCCCCCTAGTGGAGCCCGGTACGGTTCTGATTCGGATAGACCATTCCTGCATCTCGATCGGTACTGAAATGTCCGGTATCCGCTCGTCCGGCCTGCCCCTTTGGAAGCGCGCGCTAAAGCAACCGCAGAATGTCAAAAAAGTAGTCAACATGGTGCTTGCCGATGGCCTTGCGCAGACTCGCCGACTAGTCCAAGACCGTTTGGGGGTCGAATTGCCAAGCGGCTATTCGGCGGCCGGCATCGTCATTGCCGTTGGCGACGATGTCGACGAGTTCGCCCCCGGCGACCGGGTCGCGTGTGCCGGCGCCCAATGCGCTTACCACGCCGAGGTGGTGCGTGTTCCAAAGAATCTGGTGGTCGCGGTACCCGATAAGGTTGATCTGGACGTGGCTTCTTCTGTCGCCCTGGGGGCGATCGCCATGCAGGGTATCCGTCGTGCCAATCCGACTCTGGGTGAAACCTTCGTCGTCGTCGGCCTGGGTATTCTTGGACAACTGACCGTTCAATTGCTGCGTGCCAACGGATGTCAGGTTATTGGCATTGATCTGGATCGTGAGCGTCTTGACCGCGCTAGGCAACATGGTATGCGCTGGGGCGTTCATCCCGATGATGTGAACGACGTGCTCCAAGTTGCACGACTGACCAATGGTGTAGGTGCTGATGGGGTGATCATCACCGCAGCGGGGCCTTCTAATGCGATTATTTCCAGTGCCTTCCAGATGTGTCGCAAGAAAGCGCGTGTGGTGCTGGTAGGCGATGTTGGGCTGAACCTGCAGCGTGCCGATTTCTATGTCAAGGAGCTCGACTTCCTGATTTCAACGTCCTACGGCCCGGGGCGTTACGATGAGCGCTACGAAGAGGGTGGGGTCGATTATCCCGTCGCCTATGTTCGTTGGACAGAGACTCGGAACATGGCGGAGTACCTTCGCCTGCTAGCTGACGGCGTGATCGACGTCAAGTCGCTCGTCTCGGCGGTATACCCTATCGACAACGTGGCGGCTGCCTATGAGTCGTTGAAAACCGGTAGCCACAAGCCTCTGATGGTTCTGCTGTCGTATCCAAGTAGCGAGCCCTCCGAGGTACGCAAAGTTCAGCTCTCGTCTCCAGCGACTGCAACCAGGGAAGGTATCATCCGGGTTGCACTCATTGGTGCGGGTGGGTTTGCCAAGGGAATGCACCTGCCGAATCTTGCGGAGCTGGGTTCTCTGTACCAGCTTAGAGCCGTGGTTAGCCGAACCGGTCATAACGCAGCCTCGACGGGCAAGCGCTTTGGCGCGGAATACTGCACCACCGATCATCGGGAGGTGCTTCGGGATGAAAACATCGATGCGGTCATCATTGCTACCCGACATGATTCGCACGCCAGCATCGCGCTTGAGGCACTGTTGGCCGGCAAGCACGTGCTGCTAGAGAAGCCGCTCGCGCTGACGGAGACAGAGTTAACTGCTATCGAGGCGTTTTACACTGACGGCGAGAACACGGCGAAGCCTATCTTGCTCACAGGCTTCAATCGTCGTTTTTCTCCCTATGCCAAGCGCATCGCCGAGCGCCTGGCGCTGCGCTCGAATCCGATGGTTATCAACTATCGAATGAACGCTGGCTATATTCCGCTGGATCACTGGGTTCACGGAGAGGAGGGTGGTGGCCGGAATCGTGGTGAGGCCTGTCATATCTACGATTTGTTCACCTTTTTCACCGGCGCCGAAGTGACCCGTGTGCATGCTAACTCGATCATGCCAGCGACGGGATACTATTCTGCTTCCGATAATTTCATCGCCACACTCACCTTTGCCGATGGCTCGATTGCAAGCCTGACCTATACCGCTTTGGGCAGTACCGAATTTTCCAAGGAAACGATGGAGATATTCGTGGATGGTACCGTTATATCGCTCGATGATTACCGGCTGCTAGATATATCCGGTGCGCGTCAGAAGCCCTTCTCGACCCGCGCTTCCGACAAGGGGCAGCTAGAGGAACTGGTCGCGTTCGCTCGCGCGATCAAAGGTGAGGCGGATTGGCCCATTCCCCTGTGGCAGCAGTCCCAAAGCACACGCATCGCATTCGAAGTGGATGACATGATTCATGGGCAATTCGATGCTGCGCGATAATAACTTTGATCTGATTCGACTGCTCGCGGCTGTGCAGGTCATGCTGATGCACGCTGTCTTTTGGCTGGAGATGCCGTTGTCGCCCACTGTTATGGAAGTCATGGACTGGTTTCCTGGGGTGCCGATCTTTTTTTTCGTCAGCGGCTATCTCATCGTATCGTCGTTTGCACGATCACCTTCTACCGTCGAATTTCTTCGAAATCGAGCCATTAGGATTTTTCCAGGGCTCTGGATTTGTCTGTTCGTAAGCTTCGGGCTCGTGGCCATTCAAGGTGGTTTGGCGGAAAGCAATTTAGTTTCCAAGACATTGTTATGGCTCTTTTTCAATGGAACTATCTTCCAGTTTGTTGGCGCCGTCGGCACTGGAGTGGCGAACGGAGCGCTTTGGTCAATCTCAACGGAACTACAGTTTTATCTTTTGGTACCGTTGGTAGGGTTTTTTCTTGCTCGACGAATACAGGGTTTGTTACAGCGCTCCTTTTTAATAATCGTCATGATCATCCTGTCAGGTGCCGTTCATGCATGGGTAGCGCATCAGGGCGGCTCATTGCATCCATGGCTCTATCCGACTTTATATTCGTCGATTCTTGCCAACGGCTATTTTTTTCTTTTCGGCGTGTTGGCCTATTGTTGGCGTGATCGTCTGTTGCAAGTAACGAGCGGGCGCGGCATCTTGTTCTTGAGTCTTTATGTTTTTTTTCGATATGGCCTGAGTGTAGCCGGCCATAGCGCCAACAGTGTACATTCTTCCATTCTGAGCATTTTCGTTTATCCTTTCTTGGCGCTCGCGGTTTTTTCAATGGCCCATTCATTCCCTGGTCTGGCCCGCGGGCTGTTGAAAGGCAATGATTTTTCGTATGGAATATACATCTATCACATGCCGATTATATATGCATTCATTCATTATGAATGGCTGGGTAGTGGCGGATTCGTGGGCGCCGCCATTTTAGTCCTGATGTGCGCAATCATGTCTTGGTTTTTTATTGAAAGACCGATGCTTAAATACAAAAACTATTCCGCTCGGCAGTGGAAAAGTCTGGCCTCTAACGGGAAGGCACGCTATGAAGCACTCTGATGTAAAGGTTCCCTTCATCGATTTGAAGCGTTTTGAAGACGGTTTTCTGGACGCCTGGAATGAAAAAATTGCGGCCATGACCGCGAATACTCAGTTCATCGGTGGGGCGGAGGTCAGCCGGCTTGAATCTCACCTACAGAGCAAGCTTGGTGTGAAACACGCTGTAACCTGCGCTAATGGCACCGATGCCATTCAGTTGGCGTTGCGAGCCCTCGGTGTGGGGCGCGGCGATGTGGTGCTCGTCCCTAACGTGACGTTCTGGGCAACGTTCGAGGCTGTCGTCAACGTGGGCGCCGACCCCGCGACACTGGATGCGGATTTGCGCGACGGTGGTGTTGCCTTCGGTGCGCTGGAGGAGGCGTTGGTCAAGGTCAAGCCAAAAGTCGTGGTGCTGGCGCATCTTTATGGTTGGGGCACTGCCCGGCTGAACGATATCCGAGCACTCTGCCAGGCGCATGGCGTCATGTTGCTGGAAGATGGCGCCCAGTGCTTTGGTGTCAGCTACAAAGACCAGTCCATTTATTCCGGGGCGCAGATATCTACGACATCCTTTTATCCGGCGAAGGTCTTGGGCGGGGCGGGTGACGGTGGGGCCGTGTTTACTAATGATGCGGAGCTTGCCGATAAAGTCCGCCGCTTGGCTAACCACGGCCGAACCGCGCACTATGGGTATGGTGATGTGGGCTGGAATTCTCGGCTCGACTCCCTGCAGGCTGCGTTTCTTAATCTTAGCCTCGAGCATCTCGATGCCCGCATTGCCTCGCGCCAGCAGTCCGCGGCTTTCTACCAGCGGGAATTGCCACGCCTTGGGATTGAGGTGATGCTACCGCCCGCGGGATATCGGGAGAATGGCTACTGCAACGTTTGCCTAATGCGCGACCCGAGCCAGAAAGCTGCGCTCGAGCGTGTACTCAAGGAGGCAGGAATAGGCTTCGGCAATATCTACCCTGGCGTCATGTCCCTGCAAGAGGGAGCGCGAGGCTTCCACAAGGGGCATTTCGGCGGCACCGAAGGGGAGACTCTGTGCTCCTCGGTGCTCAATTTACCTCTTTTCCCTTACATGACTGTCACCGAACTCGAGCGTGTGCTCGAGGTGGTACGTGTCGCCACTGGGCAGTGAGGTTTACAATGTCGACAGATGTGTTTGTACACCCCAGCGCTAATGTCTCGCCACACGCCAGCATCGGCAATGGAAGCAAAGTTTGGATTAATGTACAGGTCCGCGAAAATGCAAGTATCGGCGAAGGCTGCGTCATTTCGAAAGACGTCTATATTGATCACGCCGTAAAAATCGGTCATCGATGCAAGATTCAAAACAGCGTCTCTGTCTATAACGGCGTTGAAATTGGCGACGATGTATTCGTAGGCCCTAATGTTTCCTTCACCAACGACAAAGTCCCGCGTGCCTTCAACGCAGACTGGAAAATTACCCCGACTTATGTGGCGGAGGGCGCAAGTATTGGGGCCAACGCCACGATCGTCTGCGGCATAACCATTGGCAAGTACGCGATGGTCGCTGCCGGCAGCGTGGTCACAAAAGACGTGGAGCCATATACTTTGGTCATGGGTAACCCGGCACGTGCCGTAGCAAAAATCGACAAAGCGGGGAACCGCGTCACCGGTGAAGATTGAAATGAGTGAAGCTGCATTGAGGGTGGGCCTGATTGGTTTGGGCAGGATGGGACAGAACCATCTGCGTGTGCTATCCATGCTGAAAAGCGTCGAGCTTGTATTTATTTCCGACGCGAACGATACATTGTCCCAGCGTCTTGGCATTCAATACGACGTTCGCGCGGTGAGTAACCCTGTCGACGCGTTGGACTTGGCCGATGCGGTGGTCATCTGTACGCCTACTGTCACCCATGCTGATTACATACGCCTCGTTGCGACTAAGGTGCGCAATATCTTTGTCGAGAAACCGCTCGCCGATACGCTGGAGGAGGCGAAACAAATTGCCGACTTCGTTGTGGAGCATGGCCTCAATCTGCAAGTGGGATTCATCGAACGATTCAATTCTGCGGTGCAAGGTTTGAAGAGCGTGCTCGACAAAGCTCAGCAGGTGATCAGCATCGATTTCACTCGCACGAACAAGCTGAGCGCTCGTATTACCGATGTCGATGTGGTCACCGATTTGATGATCCACGACATCGACTTGGCGTTGTACCTCAACGGGCCGGCATCGTCGGTCGCGGCGCATGGTTTCGCTCAGGAACAAATGATCGATTTCGCCTCGGCTCTGATCACCCATGAAAATGGGCGTTTTTCGCGTATCCAGGCCAGCCGCATCACCGATAAGAAGAAACGCCTGATCGAAGCGACTTGCCGCGACATGTTTGTTGACTGCGAGTTGCTGCGTAAAGAGATCATCATCAACAGGCAGTCGGAAATTCGTCAGGTCGAGGGCCAGCCCTACACCATCTCCGCAATACAGGAGGCTGTGGAGGTCAGGCCGCAAGAGGCCCTGCTTACCGAACTTCAGGCGTTCATCGCCAGTTGCCACGGAGAGCGCCCGGCAGAGTTCCCGAATGAACGGGCAGGCCTCGCCGCCATGGAAATCTGTGATCAAATTCAGAAAGCGGTGATTGCATGACTTTCAAACGTACGCTTGCTGGCCAGACGGTTTTGGTTACGGGGGGGGCTGG
Organism: Zestomonas ipomoeae; assembly: GCF_057128665.1. NCBI lineage: Bacteria > Pseudomonadati > Pseudomonadota > Gammaproteobacteria > Pseudomonadales > Pseudomonadaceae > Zestomonas > Zestomonas ipomoeae. The sequence continues at coordinate 756,720 of NZ_JBSKHQ010000001.1, read as the reverse complement.
ATTCATTGGTAGTCACTTGGTGGATCGCCTTCTGCTAGAAGGCGCAGAGCAGGTTGTGGTAATCGATAACCTGTTCGTCGGTTCGGAGGATAATCTGTCCGAGGCCATGGCGAGCGGGAAGGTTGCGTTCTACCGGGATGATGCGGAACTGCCGACCAGTTTGGATTACATATTCAGCCGCCATGCGATTGATATTGTCTTCAATTGCGCTACCAAAGCGCTGAATTATTCGTTCCTGAACCCGGCCAACGCCTTCGATACCAATGTTACCGTTACCTTGAATTTGCTCGAGCAGCAGCGTCGCGGTGCATTCAAAACTCTGTGTCATTTCTCCACATCGGAGGTCTATGGTTCGGCTGTTTACGAACCCATGGACGAGCACCATCCACGTAATCCAACCACCACCTATGCGGCCGGCAAGGCTGCCGCCGACTTGGCAGTGGAAAGTTACGTCCGGATGTTCGAGCTGGATGCGATCATCGTGCGCCCCTTCAATAACTATGGCCCACGGCAGAACTACCGTGGCATGTTGGCCGGTGTCATTCCGATCACTGCCTGGCGGGTATTGACGGGCGGTATCCCCGAAATTCACGGTGACGGCACGCAGAGCCGGGACTTCATTTATGTTCACGACACGGTCGATGCGGTGGTCAAACTGTTCGAGGTGCTCCCCGCCGGTGAATCGGTGAACATTTCTACCGATAATCAGATCGCCATCGGCGAACTGGTGACGCGAATTTGTACCACCCTCGGCTATATGGGCGACATTACCCGCAAGGCCGCTCGTCAAGCCGATGTGCTTTGCCATAACGCCAGCAATGAAAAAGTACATACGCTGATCAATTATTCGCTGACTGATTTTGATACCGGTTTGAAGGAAACACTTGACTGGTATGTCAATCGGATTGGGAGGTCATCATGAATAGAATCCGTCTGATGAAGCCCTATATCGAGTTCGAAGAAGTCGAAGCGGATTTTCGTGAAATCTTTGCGAGCGGCATGTTCACTCGTGGCGCGCAGGTCGAGGCATTTCGACACGACCTCATGCAGCTCACTGGTGCAGGGCATGCATTTCTCGCTACATCGGCAACCACTGCGCTGTGGATGTGCCTGAAGCTGTTGAATGTCGGTCCTGGGGACGAGGTCGTCGTGTCTGACTTCTCCTTCCCAGCGACCGCGAACGTGGTGGAGGACTTGGGCGCTACGCCGGTTTTTGCGGATGTTTCCCTGGACTCCTTCAACATGCTTCCAGAGGCTCTGGAAGCGCTGATGACTCCGAGGACCAAGGCGGTTATCTATGTCGATGCGCTAGGTAACCCCACAGGGCTGCATCGGATACTTGAACTATGTCGTCACCATGGCGTGCCACTTATCGAGGATGCCGCCTGTGCGATAGGCAGTTCTGAGAAAGGTCAACGCTGCGGCGCTATCGCGGACCTGACCTGCTTTAGCTTTCATCCGCGAAAACTCATCAGCACGGGTGAGGGGGGCGCAATCACCACCAACCGCGGTGATTGGGCCGGATGGTTCGATATCAAGTTGGCCCACGGCGCCAAAGGGATGAAGGGCAACGCCCTTGACTTCGTGGACTACGGCTACAACTTTCGCCTGCCAGAGTTACAGGCGGCTATGGGGCGTAAACAGCTGGCGAAGATTGACACAATCATCGAGCAGCGAAATAGCGTCCGACAGACATACATGGAGTTGCTGGCGCCACTCGGTTTCATTGCTCAGTACGTCGGTGAGACGGTCGAATACAACGTCCAGTCGCTGGTTTTTAAGGTTCCCCCGGGGTGTTCTCGAGATGCCTTGATCGTCGCATTGAGGGAGAAGGGCGTCGAGTCGACGATTGGCACCTACGCGCTGAGCGCCACAACGTATTTTGCGAATAAATACGGGGTTAATAATGCAAATGCGCGCTGGCTGGAAGAGAATACAATTACGTTGCCTTGTTATGCTGATTTGGATTGCGAGCAAGTAGTTGACGCCATTCGAATGAAACTTGGTGTAAGTCAATGAGTGTTAAACCTCTCGTTTTTATGGGGAGTAAGCGAGCAGGACTTAACGCGCTCAAGCGCCTTTTGGAGCGGTTGCCTTCTGGTTGTGTTCGTGCGGTATTGTGTCCGAATGATGTTTCTGATTCTAGAAGTGTTCTTGCTGACTTTCAGGCTCTGTCCTCCTCCTATGGAATAACATTGTATGTGGTCGGTGGGCGCGAAGAGGTCGAGGCGGTTCTGCATCGGTTATCGCCGTCTGGAGTTGTTGTTCATGGTTGGTACCAGATAATTCGTGTTCGGGAGTTTGAGAGTACGGAGTTTTTTGGATTTCACTACTCTCCTTTGCCCAGATATCGTGGGAGTGCCCCGCTTGTGTGGCAAATAATTAATGGTGAAGAAGAGATTGGTGTAAGTTTTTTTGTTCTTTCTGATGGCATGGATGATGGTGATCTTCTCGATCAGCGTTTTTTCTCGCTGCAACAGAATGAAGACGTCGCTGATGCTCTGAGCAAAGCTGACGAGCTAGTGGCTGGCATGCTTGATGATTTTTGTCTGAAATGGTCAAGTGGTAATCTCACAAGGTCTTCTCAGTCTGCGATAGGTGCTAGTTACTGTGGTATGCGCATTCCAGAGGATGGGCGTATAGATTGGCATCAGCCAGCGACTGTCGTTAATAATTTTATTCGGGCACAAGCTCATCCATATCCTGGCGCTTATTCGCACACTCCTGATGGGAGGAAAATAATATTCTTAAAGGTTAGCCTTGAAGAGCGTATGTTCTACGGAAGCCCCGGCTCTGTAGTTGAGGTGGCTTCCGATGCTGTTGTTGTCGCATGCGGTAGTGGATCTTTACGCATCCTGCAAGTTATGTATGAGGATGGAGTTAAGGTGGGTGTGAAAAGTGCTTTAGGCTCTTTGAAGCTAAGATTAAGTAATTTCTTGGTCGGATAGTGTGTTGCGCTTAGGCTCCGGAGCGTTGAGCATGATAACAGTCGTGGATTATGGTGCTGGTAATATTGGCTCCGTTGTTAATATGATTCGTAAGTCCGGCGGCCAGGCTACTGCCACGGGAAGTTTGGATGGTCTCGCGAGCGCTGAAAAAATATTGCTACCTGGTGTAGGTAGCTTTGATAATGCGATGACCCGGTTGAAAAACTTGGGATTGGTTGATGTTCTGCAAGAGCGCGCAGCCGCAGGTGTCAATTTTCTTGGTATCTGTCTGGGCATGCAGTTGCTGGCAACGCACAGTGAAGAGGGTTCCATTCCGGGGCTTGGCCTTATTCCCGGCGCAGTGCAAAAATTCAAGTTTGATGGTGAATGCTCATCGTTAAAGATTCCCCACATGGGCTGGAATCGAGTGCGTGCCGTCCGTGAGCATTCGCTGGCCAACGGCCTGGATCAGGATGCCAGATTTTATTTCGTGCACTCCTATTTCTATGATTGTGACAACCCCGAGGACGTTCTTTTCAGCGCGCGCTATGGCATTGACTTTGCCGCTGGTGTCCAGCGTGGCAATGTCATGGGTGTGCAGTTTCATCCAGAGAAAAGTCATAGATACGGCATGCAGCTTCTGAAGAATTTTATCGAGCTCTGAGAAATGCTTGAAACACGACTCATGCCGTGCCTCCTCATGAGTGGCGGTGCGCTGGTTAAAACGGTTAAGTTCAAGTCGCTAACGTATGTTGGCGATCCGGTCAACGCTGTGCGGATTTTCAACCAGAAAGAGGTTGATGAACTTGTATTGCTAGATATCCATGCGACCAGCCAAAACCGGGGTATAGATTTCGAGACTCTCGAAAAATTGGTCACTGAGTGTTTTATGCCAATTTGCTACGGAGGCGGTGTTCGCAACATCGAGGACATGCGGCGGCTGTTTGCCCTCGGTATCGAGAAGATATCTCTCGGTGCGGCGGCATTCGAAGTTCCCGGTCTCGTGAAACAGGCCGCCGACGAATTTGGTTCGCAGGCGGTGGTGGTCACTCTGGATGTCAAGAAGAACCTGTTTGGGCGTCATTCCGTTCGTATTCGAAATGCGGGCCAGGACACTAAGTTAAGCCCTGTAGAGGCTGCGAGATCGCTGGAGCAGCAGGGCGCAGGTGAACTCATTCTATATTCTGTAGATCAGGATGGCACCTGGGCTGGTTTCGACCTCAAGTTAATTGAAGATGTGAGCCGTGCCGTCAGCATTCCAGTCGTTGCAACAGGCGGAGCCGGGTCGTTGGATGACGTGCGTTCCGCGGTCAAGAGTGCCGGTGCCTCGGCAGTCGCGATTGGTAGTATGGCCGTTTTTCAGGGTAAAGATCTGGGTGTATTGATCAAATTTCCAACGCGCAAAGATCAGGTGAGTTATCTAGGTTGAATTGATATGAATGAAGTTATCTGCACACGCTGTATTTACGATGAAAGTGTTCCGAACATCCATTTCGATGAGGCGGGTGTGTGTAACTACTGTCGTCAAATCGAAGGCCTCGAACAGGAGTACCCGACCGGAGCAGAAGGCAAGGTTCGCCTGGAAAAGATGGTCGAAGAGATGAAGGCCGCGGGGCGAGGCAAGAAGTATGACGCCATCATCGGCGTGAGCGGTGGCTGCGACTCGTCTTTCCTGGTTCACCAGATGAAGGAGGTCTATGGGTTACGTTTGCTCGCCGCGCACTTTGATAATACTTGGAATTCGACGATCGCTACAGAGAATATCCATAACGTACTTGAAAAATTGAATGTGGACTTGTTTACGATCGTCGTTGATAATAAAGAGTACGATGATATTTATCGCTCTTTCTTCAAGGCTGGGGTGAAAGATCTCGAAACGCCAACGGATATCGGGCTGGCCACCACACTGTATAAAGCTGCTGAGAAGTTTGGCATCAAGTACATGATCGAGGGGCATTCCTTTCGCACCGAAGGGGTTGCGCCGCTCGGCTGGATTTATATGGATGGCAAGTACATCGATTCCGTCCATCGTCAGTTCGGTAGTGTGCCAATGAAGACTTTCCCCAATCTGTGGTTCAAGGACTTCATTCGCTGGATGACATTTAGTGGTATCAAGAAGGTCAGGCCGTTGTATTACATGGACTATGACAAGGAAGCGGCGAAGAAGATGCTTGCAGAAAAGTACGGCTGGCAATGGTACGGCGGACACCACCTCGAAAATCGCTTCACGGCGTTTTATCACAGTTACTTCTTGCCTACACGTTGGAATATAGATTTTCGTATTGCAGGCTATTCTGCATATTGCAGAAATGGCTGGATGACTCGCGAAGAAGCGCTACAGTTGATGAATGAGCCTCCATACATTGAATCTGACCTTGTCGAGTTCACGAAGAAGCGTCTTGGCTTTTCGGATGCGGAATTTGATCATTTGATGAATCTTCCCAAGAAGACGTACCGTGATTATGAAACGTACAAGAAGACGTTTGAAAGGCTGCGCCCATTTTTCTGGTTGATGTATAAGATGGAGTTGGTACCGAAGAGCTTTTACATGAAATATACGGCCAAGTCTTGATATGGATTTTACTTCAAGACCTGTATTGCAGTACGGAAGCCTCGCGGCGTGGCCCTATACCTTGGCTGAGGCGCTAACAGCGATCGGATGTCGTTCGATCAACATCATTCCGGAGGAGGTCGACGTTCATGATCTGGATCGTAAGCTTCCTTATCATGAAGCCATTAGTCGACAGGGTGGCAATCGCTTGTTAAAGGCTGTGCAGCGTGCTTCCTTTCTGAGCACTGTCCCCAGAAATTACTCGCTTGTCCATTATCATGGCAGTCATTTGCTGCGCGGCAGCGCGCATCATCTGCTTGAGGGGCGGTATCTGGACGCATGTGGTGTACCGATGATCGTCAGTTTTGGTGGCGGTGACGCCCGGATTGTCGAGATGGCACGTGCGAAGAATCCTTACTTCTTCCGGCCGAGCGACCCGCAGCGTGACGAATCGATCAGGCGCTATCTAAAATCCATCTCCCGGTACATTCGCTACGCCGCGACGGACTGTGAGATGGAAGAGTACGTGGCGCCTTACTTTGACAAGGTGTTCACGTTTCGGCAGCCAGTGGATCTTGGGCGGTTTGATTTCGTTGCGCCAAACACTGACCGGCCACCTGTTTTTTTGCATGTGCCGACAGAGCCCTATGTGAAGGGAACCGAACATATCGTCTCGGCCATGGAGCAATTGCGAGCCGAGGGCTTGGTTTTCGAGTTTCGCTTGAAGCGGCGCTTGACGCAGAAAGAGTTTTATCAGGAGTTGTCGGCTTGCGATGTGTACATAGATGAACTTCGCTGTGGCTCTCATGGAGTGACCGCCGTCGAGGCGATGGCGGCCGGAAAACCTACGGTGACCTATATTCGCCCAGATCTTCTGGAGCGTTATCCCGCAGACATGCCGTTGGTGAGTGCTAATCCCGATACGATTGGTTCCGTTGTGAAAGCGCTCATCTGCGACCCAGCCAGGCGTGCCAGTTTGGCCCAGGACAGTCGTCGATATACCGAGAAATATCATGATGCCAAGGTGGTGGCTCGCGATATTCTGGCCTGCTACCGGGCCATCGGTCTTTCCGGATGCTGATGCAGTTCGAGTGATTGAAGAACCCAATTGTCTATGTGGTGAACCTTGTATGCGATTAAGGGACGCGGCCCTCGATGCGACGGAGCGGTTTTCAGTTCCGCTCTCCTATACCCCAAACTTCTTGCGTATGGGTTTTGGTTATTTGCGAGAGAAGAGGATGCTCTCGGCGATCGAGACGCTTGAGCCTGAGCTATGGGAGAAGCAACTGTATTGCAGGTTGCGGGCCTTGCTGGAAACGGCAGTTAAGCATGTCGAGTTCTACCGTTCCTTTTATCGGACCCAAGGCTTTGAGGTGGGAGATTTCAAATGCCTGAACGATTGGTCTCTTGTGCCGATCGTGAAGAAAAGTGATTTTCAGGCGTTTTCACTGGTATCACGCAGTGCGACGCGGGGAGTGGGTGTGGTTTGCAATACGGGGGGAACCTCGGGCGAGCCATTGACCTTCTTCTTGCCATCAGGAGCCACGGGGTTGGAGTGGGCTCATATGCATCGCGTATGGGAGTCCAGGGGATATCGTTCAACGCATCTAAAGTTGCGCTTCGGTGGCGTCTACTTTAAGACTGACGCACCTGTTACTTTTCATCCTCGCCACAACGAATTCATCGTGAATGCGAATGCCTCCATGTCGAAGGTGGTCCGGGCTGTTCTTGAATTATCTCGCAGACATGTCTTTCGCTGGGTTCATGGGTATCCAAGCCTGGTTGCCGACTTTGCTCATGCGCTGGAGCAGGCAGGTGAGGGCGCAACCGTTTTTCGTCAGCGTCTTTATGGAGCCTTGTTGGGGTCCGAGTTCCCCGCTCCTGTTTACCGTGAGCCGATTTCAAGAATACTTTCTTCAAACATCGTGAGTTGGTATGGGCACAGTGAGATGGCGCTGTTGGCGCGCGAGACGGCACTGGGTGTCTATCAGAGCTTTGCTTCTTACGGCTATGCGGAAGCCATAGGCGGCGAGAGCGACAGCGAAGGGCATCGATTAGTGAGTACCTCATTGCACAATCGAGTACATCCATTCATTCGCTACGACACCGGCGATCTGGTCGAGCCTGTTTCTAGCGGGGGCGGCTCGCTTGCGTTCCGCATTTCTGAAGGGCGTGTCGGGGATTTTGTTCTCGATCGCCAGCAGCGTCGACTGTCGCTCACCTCGATTATTTTTGGTCGCCATCATTCTGCTTTCGATCAACTCTTGCACCTGCAGGTCAGGCAGGATGTGCCTGGGCGTCTCACCTTGCTGGCAGTCATGCGTCCAGACTCCCTCAATCCTGTCGATTTGCGCGGCGGTTTTGATTTTACCGGGCTCGATCTGGAGTGGAGCATCGAGGTGCTCGATGCGCCGCTGCGCACGATGAGCGGGAAGATTAAGCTGAAGGTTCAGTAGTCGTAGCGCTTGTTGTCATTAATCTCAGAATTTCTTGGTTCTTCAATGCGCGACGCGACATTTTTTTTTGAAACCTGTAGTGACGGCTTTCTGTTGTGAACATGCGCATGCGCTTGAAGGGCACCTTGATCAGGCTGCAAGCCAATGGCATACCCCATGTTGTACTGAGCAATTTGGTTCAGCAGGGGGCGGCTTTCCTTGCGGTTATCCTGATTGCCAAGATTCTTGGGCCTGGCGACTTTGCGCTTATTCGGATTGCGCTCGCCTATGTCGCCGTGGCGACAGTAGTTGCGGGTGGAGGCTTTACAGCGCCTGTGTTGCGCTACTGCGCGGATGCACTATTTGCTAGCGATACAAAGCAGAAGGTGCTGGGTATTGCGCTTCGGCGTGTTTTGTTGTTTTCGTCGCTGACACTTGTCCTGTTGCTTGGAGCAATCGTTGTGCGTTACGAGGCGGGGGATGAATTTGTAATTTTCATGTCTTACGCATTGCAACTTCCTGGCTTGGCGGTTGCGGCGCTGCTGTTGGTCTATCTCCAGGCGATCCAGCAGTTTCGAGTGCTGGCGTTCTCACAGATTTTCATCCGTCTTGTCAGCCTTTTGGTTACCACCCTGGCTGCATACCTTGGCGGGCTTTCGGGCTTTTTGCTGGCTGCCTTGCTGATGGCCTATTTTGTTTGCGTACCTTTGTGGTTTTTCGTTCGGCCAGTACTGGTGAGCTTGCAACAGGTGTCCGTACCTGAAGATTTCAATCGGTTAGCTTTTTATAGCCTGGTTGGCACCCTGATTACGACGATCGGACAATATGCCGACCTTATAATTCTCGACCTGACCAGTACGCCCAAAGGGGATATTGCCGTTTATTCGTTGGCGGTTATTTTCTTCTTTGCCGCCAGTGCCCTGATAGGCGCGGTGCAGAGCGTCGCGACCCCCGGATTCACTGCCCTGATCAACAGTCCTGAACTGTTTCGCGAGAAATTGTATCGCTGGACGGCAATCATGTCGGCTGTAGGCGTTCCTGTCGCCGCTGCCAGCATTGCGGTCGCTTATGGTGTTGAACACTGGTTCCTGGGTGAGCAGTATTCCGGCCTTACCGGTTTGTTGGTTCTGCTGATGATCAAGTTCTGCTTGTGGTGTTCCTATGCCATCGGAGGGGCTGCGCTGGTGGGCATTGGTGCGATTAGACAAGGCATGTGGATTGCCGCCATCACTACCAGCGTCTCGATAGGCTTGGGTTATGTGTTGTGCTTGCACTTCGGTGTCTGGGGTGCTGCCTGGACGCAGGTAGCTGTTTCGATTGTATCGGTGATCGCCATCTGGCGAGTGATTTTGCAGCAAGTCGCAATGCTTCGTCCGCTGTAGCGTTAAGAGGAGTGGCAATGACGAACCTGCTGTTGCGTATACGCGGTCGCGTGCGCCGAGAGTGCCTGGGATGGAGCGAAAGGGCTTGCAACGTCGTTCGTCCCACATTTTTGTCAGTGAAAGAAGCTGAGCCGCTTGCCCATATTTTTGAATTCCTCGACGAGGCATTCATGGCTCAGTTGAGGTCGGCGTTTCCATCCTATGGTTCGTTGGTCAGTCAGCAAGCTGAGCATTCGCTCATGCACCAGTTCGATCTGCTGGGATCGGGTCTTTGCAAGGTCGCCTACGGTGCGCCATGTGAGGGATTGAGGAGCGTTCATTACGATATGTCTGTTCCCGTTCGGGTGGACGCTCGGGGCCATTGGCTGCGTGGGCGGATAAACGCTCGGAATCTGGTTGAGGCTCAGCGTATCTGGCGTCTAATCGATGCAGCCTATGTGCCTATCGATTGGCAACTGGATTTCAAGTCCGGGTTCCGTTGGGCGGAAAACGCTTGGCATCGTGATATACGCATCGGCCATAAACTGGGTGTTGATGTGAAGGTGCCTTGGGAGCTCGCTCGCTTGCAGCATCTTCCAACCCTGGCAATGGCGGCCCATTTTTCAGGAGTGCAAGAGGCGAATTTTCGTGCGCCTGAAGTGTACGCCCGTGAATTCAGAAATCAGGTTCTGGATTTTGCCGCGACCAACCCGCCAGGGTTTGGGGTGAACTGGGTATGTGCGATGGATGTGGCGATTCGTGTCGCCAACCTTCTGGTCGCTCGGGATATCTTTATTGCCGCCGGCGTGCGTTTTGACGCAGCGTTTGAAGCGGTGTTCGTTGCCACAGTAAAAGCCCATGCGCGGCATGTCATGGCCAATCTGGAGTGGTCTCCCCGTTTTCGAGGCAATCATTATCTCGCGGACATTCTGGGGCTGTTGTTCAGCGCAATTTATCTTCCGTGTGGCAAGGAAACGGATGCCTGGCTATGTTTCGCCATCCGAGAATTGCTTACGGAAACGGCGTATCAGTTCCACGAGGATGGCAGCAACTTCGAAGCGTCAGTTTGTTATCACCGGTTATCGGCCGAGATGGTGCTTTGGGGAGCTGCGCTGCTGAGTAACCTAGCCCCGAACAAGATGGCGGCCCTGGCACGCTCAACTTCCCTCCCTTTGCGAGAGCGCTTGATGTCTCCAGTGCCACCGGTTTCTCGCTTGCAGACTGACGACGGCCAACCGCTGCCAGATTGGTTTTGGGAGCGTATGGCGCGCATGGCCGACTTCACCGAAGCAATGACGCGCCCAGATGGCCAAGTTGTTCAGTTCGGTGATAACGACAGCGGGCGCTTTCTTCTCCTGGGCAGCGGCGAACAGCTTTTGGTTGGCAACGATCCTTCGGCCTTCGGGTGGTCGCTGGATCATCGCTCGTTGATCGCGTGCATACGCAGCATTACGGGTGAGGGGCAATGGACGGACCCTTGTTCGATGATGGTTTCCAGGCTGGCCGGAGCCCGGCGCGCTCGGTTGAAGTATCAATCAGCGCCTTTTTCGCAAGTCGGTGAAGATGAGGTTTGGGATGAGTGCATGCTGAAGTGGAGCAACACTGCCGCTCATTCTCGTTGGTCTTCTCGTTTCGATTCTCCTGGAGCGTGTCTTACAGACCAGCTCCAGTTGTCGGCCTTCCCTGGAATGGGATGCTATATCATGCGCAGCCCCGATCTCTATCTGGCCATACGCTGTGGTGAGATCGGCCTGGCCGGGTTGGGCGCTCACGCTCACTGTGACCAACTGGCCATCGAGTTGGTCGTCGCGGGCAAAGACTGCATACGCGATCCTGGCACTTTCATCTACACCGCGTTTCCGGAGGAGCGAAATCGTTATCGGTCCGCACTGGCTCATCACGTGCCACGTGTTGCTGGAAGAGAGCCGGCGAATTTGGAGTTGGGTGTGTTCGATCTACGAGGGGCTGCGGAAGGAGAATGTCTGTACTTTGGGCCTAGGGGGTTTATCGGGCGCCATGCCGGATACGGTTCATGGGTCTATCGAATCATCGCTTTGCAAGATGACGGAGTCGAGATCTTGGACTTTGCAGAGGGCGCGCTAGCGATCGCTGATCCTCAACCCCTACCTCTACCGTTTTCCGCCAGTTATGGGCGTATCGCTGAAAAACGCGGAGCCGTTCTGTGAAGCTTCTGGTCATCACCTATTCCTATGCGCCGGATTTGACCCCGCGTGCGTTTCGCTGGGCTGCATTGGTTGAAGAGCTGGCGCGTCGCGGTCACGAAATTCACGTGTTGTGCGCGTCAAGCGTCGGGATCTCTGAGTCGAGGATTCCGGGTGTGACGGTTTTCCGGGTGAAGGACTGGTTGTTGAATGCGTCTGCCCGAGTTTCTGACGGCGGATCTGCTACGGCTACCGCTCCACCGAAGGGGCTTGTGGTCAGGGCGAAGGCATTGTTTCGCAGAGCGGCGCGGAGTGTATGGCGCGCGCTGTACTGGCCCGATTATTCCTGTGGCTGGGTGGTTCCCGCGGTGTTTCGCGCGCGTGATTTGTGTATAGAACAGCGGTATGACTGGGTCGTTTCGGTTTCACATCCGTTCAGCGGGCATGTCGTCGGCTGGCTGGTAAAACGCTATGCGAAGCAGTCACGCTGGTTGGTTGATATCGGCGATCCGTTCTCCCTCATGAAGGAGCCTGAGCCCAACAATCATCGACTGTATGGGTGGCTTAACCGCCTGGCCGAAGGCCGTGTCGTGGGGCTGGCCGACAGTATCAGTGTCACGACGGTGTCGACGCAGCAGATGTACGAGCAGTATTTTTCATTACCCGTTAGCAAGGTACGCGTAATGCCTCCGTTGCTGTCGCTTCCTACGTTTCCGGAGACTGCTTCCAGCACAGCTTCCGCTCCGATTAGGCTCGTTTTCGTTGGCACCCTTTATCGAAACTTGCGCAGCCCTCGCTATTTGCTGAATTGCCTGGATTCCATGCTTCAGGCGATACCTAGTCTGCGCATCGAGGTGCATTTTTATGGCGCGGTCAATGATTGTGTCGAGGAACTGGAGGCGTGCCCGGATGATCTGAAATCCTCGTTGTTTGTGCATGGGCTGGTGGCCCGAAATGAGGTGATTCGGGCAATGGCGGAGGCCGACATCCTGGTCAATATTGGCAACGACTCGGAGACGCAACTGGCAAGCAAGGTCATCGAATACATGGCTATGGGTAAACCGATTCTCAATGTAATCAGTCTTGTGCGTGATACATCTGTTTCAGCCTTGGCGGAATATCCTGCGGTCTTGACGGTTGAGCGTGCGTTGGGTGAGCCGTCGTTAAGCGTACTGGAAGGATTGGCGGCGTTTCTTCAGCGGCCGCCGTCGGTTGCGCCTGAATGTGTAGTGGCGATAAGGCGACAATACTCGCTTACGCATGTGGCAGATCTTTATGTGTCGGCTTTAGAGGGAAAGGGTGATGCATAAGGCGTGTACTGTCGTGACCGGTGCCACCGGCTTTGTGGGACGTCATTTTCTGAAGGCGATGGCCTCGGTCACTTCCATACGTGCGCTGACGCGTCAGGTGGGAAAGCATGATCAAGCATTCATGAATGTCGAGTGGGTATCGGGAGATATCGGAGATCCGGCAGCGCTGGAACGTTTACTGGCGCCAGGCTGTACCGTAGTCAATTTGGCGTTTTCTCCTGCTAATACTCACGCAGAGGCAGTGGCTGCCTCTCAGGCCCTGATGGATGCCTGCGCCAGAAAAGGGGTTGCTCGACTCATTCACTGCAGCACCATATCGGTATACGGCCGTACGGGCGGGGGGATTATTGACGAATGCACGCCCTGCAACCCCATTGACGCCTATGGCCAGCAGAAACTGGCCATTGAGCAGGCACTTTTAGCGGCGTACGACGGTCGCTTCGACTTTGCCATTCTCCGCCCCGCTGCAGTCTTTGGCGCCGGGGGGCAGGCGCTAACAGCACTTTGCGCTTCACTGAAGAACGGCTGGCGCGCCGCGAACTATGGCCGCTCCGCTCTATTCGGTAGTCGCCGGATGCATCTTGTCCGGGTGGAGCTGGTCGTGGCTGCGCTGCGTTTTCTTTGTGAAGTTCAGCGTCCTTTGCGGGGCGATATCTTCATTGCTGCCGAAGATCATGTGCCCCGGAACAATTTCAGAGACGTAGAGTTGAGGCTCATGAAGGCCTTGGGCGTACCGGACTATCGTCTGCCTGTTTTGCCGCTCCCTGCTGTTCTGCTGAAGACCCTGCTACGCGTGCGTGGCCGGAGTGAGATCGACCCGCTGTGCGTCTACGATGCGACGAAGCTCGATCAGTGGGGGTTTAGCTGTCCGCCCGGCTTTGAAGACGCTGTGACGGCGTTTGCCCGTGATGCCAATGAGCGACTCAGCGGAGGTACGGTGTGAGGGTTCTGCTCGTCAATCATTTGCTGGATGCCGTAAGCGGTGGGGGGACCGCCGAGCGAACTTACCAACTGGCTCGTTTCTTGGCCCTTGAGGGGGTCGATAGTTCCATCTTGACATTGGATGTTGGTCTGTCCGGCGAACGTCTGGCTGGCTTAGGTAACGTGCGTGTCCATGCGCTCCCCTGCTTAAATAAGCGACTCTTTATCCCCAAGCCCTGCGTCAGGCGGGTGTGGGCGTTGGTTGCAGCCGCTGATGTGATCCATATATCTGGGCATTGGACATTGCTCAATGCGTTGGTTTTTTTAGCGTGCCGCACTCAAAAAAAGCCTTATTTCTTCAGTCCTGCAGGTGCGCTCAAGCCTTTTGGCCGATCTTTGCGGCTCAAGCATGCCTATAACTGCGTCGTGGGTCGGGCGTTGCTGAAATCTGCGGCGTTCAATATTGCGATCACGGATGACGAGCGGGCTGACTTTCTTTCGCATGGCGTCGAAGCTGACCGAGTGGTCGTCGTTCCCAATGGAATAGATCCTGCGCAATACCAAGTAGATGAATTATCGTCTGAATGCGATAAGTTTCGTCTGCATTACGGATTGGGATCGGCCCCTTTTGTTTTGTTTCTAGGCCGGCTGAACCATATCAAGGGGCCAGATTTATTGCTGGAGGCCTTCTCTCAGATCTCCAGTCACTACCCTGATCACCTTCTCGTGCTAGCTGGTCCTGACGATGGTTTGGGAGCGTCTTTAAGAGTGCAAGCGCGAGTGCTTGGGGTGGAAGAGCGCATACGCTTTCTTGGTTATGTGTCAGGAGCTACTAAAGTGCTGGCTCTGCGCACTGCGTCGCTTATGGTCATTCCTTCTCGTAGAGAAGCAATGTCCATCGTGATTCTGGAAGCTGGGGCTTGTTCTTGTCCTGTAGTGTTTACGAACGCGTGTGGCCTATCAGGTTTCGAGCAGGCGAGAGCCGGAATTATGGTCGAGCCTGATGCATTCAGGATCGCTGAAGGGATGCAGAAGGCCCTCGGAAACCCTGGGGGCCTGTCGCGTTGCGTCCAGCGTCTGGCCGAACTTGTGAAGAATGACTACCTCTGGGAATCTCAGGCAAAACGGATTCACGCGCTGTGCAAAGGAGTGGTCAAGCCGTGAAAGTTCTTGTCGTGAGTCAGTACTTCTGGCCGGAAAGCTTCATCATCAACGATATCGTGCGCACGCTTGCCGAGCATGGGCATGAGGTGGTGGTGGCCACTGGCAAGCCCAACTATCCGGACGGTAAGGTTTTCGATGGGTATTGTGCTATGGGCACTCAGCGCCACCGCTATTTGGGGTGCATCGAGTTGTTGCGAGTGCCGCTGTGGCCGCGGCGGCAGGGCGGTGCGAAGAATCTGATTTTGAATTACCTGTCCTTTGCATTCAGCGGTCTGTTGTGCCTGCCGTGGATGTTGCGCGGTCGCAAGTTCGACGCCATCCTGGTGTTTGCCCCATCACCGATCACCCAGGCGATACCGGCTATCCTGCTCAAGTGGCTGAAGAATGCGAAGCTGGCCCTGTGGGTGCAGGACCTGTGGCCGGAGAGCCTGTCGGCCACCGGCTTCGTACGTAACCCTCATCTGCTTCGTGCGGTGGGCTGGATGGTACGCGGCATCTACCGACAGTGCGACACCCTGCTGGTGCAGTCGCGGGCATTCGTTGAGCCGGTGGCGCAGTATGCCGACCGCGCGAAGATACAGTATTACCCAAACTCCATGGATGTCCGCGGCGACAAGGCCGTTATACCGGTGCCGGACGAACTTCTCGGGTTGCTCGAGCAGCACTTTTGCGTGGTGTTCGCTGGCAACCTGGGAACCGCGCAGGCCCTCGATACCTTGGTGCAGGCCGCGGTACACCTGCGCGACGAGCCGCGCATTCGCCTAGTGCTGGTCGGCAGCGGCAGTCGTCTGTCCTGGCTCAAGTCCCAGCAGCAGGCGCTGGGCCTGGACAACTTGGTCTTGCCTGGACGTTTCCCGATGGAAGCCATGCCGCAAATCTTCGAACGCGCCTCGGCGCTGCTGGTGTCGCTGAACGACGAACCGGCTTTTGCCCAAACCATCCCCAGCAAGATCCAGGCGTACCTGGCCGCCGGCCGGCCGATCATCGCCTGCATGAATGGTGAGGGTGCCCGGGTGGTCTGCGAGGCGCGTGCCGGCTTGGCCTCGCCGGCCGAGCAGGTGCTGCCTCTGGTGGCTAACATCCGCTGTATGCAGGCGCTGGACGCCAGTGAGCGGGCGGCCATGGGCGCCTCAGGGCGCGCCTATTTCGATGCAAACTTTGAGATGACCAGCCAGGTGCGACGATTGGTTGAGTTGCTAAGCGATTGAATTGAAGGAGGCGCTCGAAGGCGAGCGCGAATGTAAGGACAGACAATGAGTCTTCTGCTTTACCCTGCTGCCTTCATGGCCAACACCTTCGCCATGATGTTGGTGATGATCGGCCTGAGCCTGTTCGGCAAGCCGGTGCTGGCAGCCGACTTCGGCCTGATCCATGGCGCCACGGTGGCGCTTTTTTACGCCTTCTCTGGCAATGCGCGCAGCCTGATCCTGGCCGAGTCCGGCGAGGTCGGTGCGGGCAGCATCCTCCGTTTGCGCCTGCTGATGTTACTGCCGCTGGGCATTCTGGCCTTCATGCTGTGCATCGGCGTGGCCGATGGCGGCTGGTTGTTCGTGCTGCTGCTGGTGGTGCGGCGGGCCGCCGAGTGGCTGGCAGAGATCTTCCTCAGCGAGCAGGAACTGCATCATCAGAGGCGCGCGGCGCTGCGTTTTTTGCTGATCCAGGGCTGCCTGAGCCTGACGCTACTGCTAGCATTACTCGATGGCGGCATCTTAGCGCTGCCCATGACCCTGCTCTGGGGCCTGTCGCCGTTGATCGGCTGCCTCAGCCTGGACCTTCTCGGTCGGGCCTTGCGAAACCCCATGCCGCTGTTGCCGAGCATCCGCCAGTTGCTGCCCCACTTCGGCTCGACGGCGGTCATCGGTGTCTCGGTGTACGTGTTCCGCCTGTTCATCCTGCTGATGACGGGAAAGCAGGTGGCGGGCGACCTATTTTCCGCCTTTGCTCTGGGCGGCATCTTGGGCGCGGTCTTCTCCCAGGCGCTGGGGCCGACCATGGTGCGCCACGAGCAGCGCTCCGGCGAGTGGGGGCGGCTGTTCAACCTTATGCTGATGGCGCTGCTGCTGGTGGGGTTGGGCCTGGTGGTGCTGGTCTGGAGCCAGCCTCAGGTACTCGACTGGACGAACAAGGGCCAGCTGTTCTGGCTGGCGGTGGGTTGCTCGCTGGTTGGGGGCGTGGTCATGGTGCTGGCGCAGCGTATTCGTTTGCGCATCATCCAGGACGATGTCGGTGGGGATGTGTTCGGTTCGGACATCCTGGCGAACATACTGTTGGTGGCGAGCATTCCGCTATTGTTCTTCTGGGTTGGCTCTGAGTCGTTGGCTCTATTGTACCTGCTGGCTGCCTTGCTCTCTTACATCTTCTACGCGAGCGAAAGAGGTGGCTTGCCCACGTTGCTAGGTATTCGCTTGCACGGGCGTGCGATTCCTCTATTGCTTGCAGTCTTAGTTATGGTGCCGGTTTTCTTTCAGTTGAAAGGCGGGGTGTTCAATTCCAAGGATATTGTCTTCTCAAGTGATGGAGTCTTGTCGCAGTTGCCGCTCCCTTTTTCGATTTTTGCTTGCTACATGGGGCTGGCTTTTTTTGGTGACTATTCTCGGGTACGGCGTTCCTTGCTGGCCTTCTTTTTCCTATATATGGGTATGCTTCTTAGTACTTTGCTTGCTGGTGCGGTTTCCAGTGAGCGACTAATTTTGTTGATTCAGTATTTGCTGCCTGTGGCGGCATTGATAATGGGTGAGCAGTTTGGCCAGCAGCCACGCGCTGCTCCAATGCTTTCCAATACGGCACAGTGGGTTCTATGGCTTGTGGTTCCTGTGCAGCTTGTCAGTAGTTGGCAGCTTGGCTATGGGTATCTGTCGCCAAGCGTGTATCTGTTCAGTATTTATCAGCATCTGCAGTATGTGCCGGTTCTATTCGTCGGGCTCTACTGGTTGTTGGTTTTTGGTCAGGGCACAAAGCACACGTCTCTGAGTATTTGGGCGCTCGGCTTCTTGATGGCGATCTATGTGGTCAAGTCACAATCCCTGACGGCAATGCTGTTTATGATGGTGGCGGCGTGTGGGTATGCTCTAAGGAATCATGGTGTTGGCTTTTCAAAGGCTCTTGGTTTTATTTTCATTTTTGCTTTGGGGGGGGGGCTGGGTTTAAAGGGTATGGTTGATCGTCCGTCGTTTGTGCAGAAGTTTTTCTCTGAGTCGCAGACGTTTTTGCCTGTGAGTATTTTTGAGCGTGGAGAGTATTGGTCACTTTATGCTAGTAAAATTCTTGATAATGGTGCAGGGTTCTTGTTAGGGCATGCGGAATCTATGGACCGGGAGCGCTACCCAAGTGCTCACAACTACTATCTTGATCTTTTGTATAATTTTGGCCTTGTCGGTCTGATGCCGTTGTTGGGGTTGATTGCTTATACCATGCTTAAAGTGGCTTCTCGTTTCTCTATGGTTTGGCGTCAACCGGCTTTACTTGGGCTTGTTGGAGTGGTGGCCTTCTGGGTGTTGGTTGATAACTTTATCAAGGTTGGACTGCGTCAGCCCTATCCTGGAATTTTGGTTTTCTTTTCCTGGGGGGTTCTACTAGCATTTTTGGAACGGTCGGAAGCGCCTGCTGTGGCTCTCGACAATAAGATCGTCTGAGGGAATTATGCGCTGGGAAAGCTTGATCAAGGCCGCGTGGATGGCCGTATTTGCATTGGTTGCACTAGTTGCCGGTTGTGCTCTGGTTGAGTATCGGGGGAGTGCTTGGGTTTATACGTTGTTCACTGTGCTTTCCGTCGCAGTATTATTTGTGGGGTTTGGGCAGCAGGCAATTTTTTTCGATGCCTTCATTGGCGTGCTGCTGTGGATTGGCTTCTGGTTGAAGTTTAGTTTGCAAACGGCCTTTTTTGAGGGGCGTTTTAATATCCCCATCGGTGATTTTGATGGTGCCCCCGATTCCTTCGACAAGGCTCTGCTCATTGTGTGCTGCGCGTTGGCGGCCATTTTGTTTGCGCGTTGGGTTCGGCAACGATGGTTTTTCAACTATCCAAAGGGTTTGCCAGAGATTGGATATATTGGTTTGTTTAGCTTCTATCGCCGTCATCGTACTCATTTTCTCTATGGCTTCGTGCTGGGTGTGCTGTTGGTGTGTGTGGCGAATGCATGGTTCGGTATCTATCAGCGCGGACAAGTGGCGCGCGTGACATTGCCGTTTGGGTTGAATGGTGTCTTTGCTTGGCTGCTGATGTTCGGTATGGCCTCGGTATCGGCAGTGATATTGCGTTTCGAGTTTGAGTTGAATCGGGAGCGCTATTGGGTTGCGATCGGTATTGCTTTGCTGGAAACGACGCTTTCAAATATCTCGCTGTGGAGCCGCGGCATGATTCTGAATGGGTCATCTCTGCTATATGGCGCTGTGGCTCAGTTTAAGTGCAGTGAGTCTCGTTTGCGTATTCGCCTGACTGTCGGAGCTGTATTTATTTTTTGTGCTTTATTTGCGGTTTCTGTATATGCCGTGAATTACATGCGTGCTCTCGATTTTCACAAGGGGGGTGATTCGTCGCAGATTGCTCACCAGCTTGCAGTCGACCAAACATCGACTTTGTTTCTGGATCGCTGGGTGGGTATTGAGGGGGTCATGTCTGTTGTAGGTGCGGAGCGTCGGTTGGGTTTTGGTCTTTTCAAAGATGCGCTGTCTGAGCGTTTTGATACTGGTGAAAACTCTTTTTATGATAAAAACTTCATAGATACGCCGTATGATAACTCGCGGGGCAATGGGCTCCATTTCATATCGTTGCCCGGCTATATAGCCTTCCTTTTTTATCCAGGTTCATATGTCTTTCTATTTTTTGCGGTATTTTTTTTCTCTGTATTGGCGGCTTGTGTCGAGTTTTTAGTTTATCATGTGGGTGGCAAGAATTTGGTATTATGCGCGCTTATTGCTCAGGTTGTCGCATTCCGATATACCAGCTTTGGTTATGTTCCAATGCAGAGCTACTTGTTGTTTGGTTCTATTCTGTTAAATCTCCTGATTTTGTTCTTTTTTGATAGGCTTATGCGCAGTTTTTTCAAGCCATGAATTGAAAGGTTTAATCTATGTCCCGGATTTTGGTTCTAGGCGTTACTGGCATGTTGGGTAATGCCGTATTTCACGTTTTTTCTAGCGATACCTCGCATGAGGTATGGGGAACTTTGCGCAATGGGTCGGCTCTGCGGTACTTCCCGCATAGCAAACATGCACACCTGCTCTGCGGGGTCGATGCACTCGATCAAGATGCGCTTGCAGCAGTGATGGCGCGTGTTAAACCGGACGTGGTAATCAACTGCGTCGGACTGATCAAGCAGCTTGCTGATGCCAAGGATCCCCTCACAGCATTACCCATCAATGCCATGCTGCCGCACCGCTTAGCGCGGCTTTGCGAGTTGGTTGGCGCGCGGCTGATCCATATCAGCACCGACTGCGTCTTCTCTGGGCGCAAGGGTATGTATCTTGAAAGTGACTTGTCGGATGCCGAGGATCTTTACGGAAAGTCAAAATACATCGGTGAGCTGCATGATCTGGCACATGCGATCACCTTGCGCACCTCCATCATTGGCCACGAACTGGGCTCGAACCACGCACTGGTTGACTGGTTCCTGTCGCAGCAGAGCAGCGTCAGGGGGTTCACCCGGGCAATTTTCTCCGGGCTACCGACGGTGGAGCTGGCACGGGTGATGAAAGACGTCGTGATTTCGCATCCGCAGCTCAATGGCCTGTATCATGTCGCCGCCGAGCCAATAGACAAGTTCCGGTTGCTCAATCTAGTGGCCGCGCAGTACGGCAAGTCGATTGAGATTTGCGCGGATGACGCGCTGGTGATCGACCGCTCGCTGGATGGTTCACGCTTCCGCGTGGCCACTGGTTATGTGGCGCCGGACTGGGCTGAACTAGTGCGGCGGATGCACCAGCAACGCGGGTAGGGTAATTCTGTGGCGGGGCAATTGTGGGTGTGCCGCGACCCTCTCTCACTCAAGAATGGCGGCTGTGGTTCCTCAAGCTGCGTTTATGTTTTGGAAGATTCTATGTTCGATGACAAGGTATTGATGATCACCGGAGGCACCGGCTCCTTCGGTCATACGGTGCTCAGGCGTTTCCTCGATACCGATGTGCGCGAGATTCGCATCTTCTCCCGTGACGAGAAGAAGCAGGAGGACATGCGTACTGCCCTGGCCAATGACAAGGTCAAGTTCTATATCGGCGATGTGCGCGATTACGACAGCCTCCGGCAGGCCATGGTCGGCGTCGACTACATCTTCCATGCCGCGGCGCTCAAGCAGGTGCCGTCCTGCGAGTTTTACCCCATGGAGGCGGTGCGCACCAACGTCAATGGTACCGAGAACGTGCTCAACGCGGCCATCGCCAGCGGCGTGAGGCGGCTGGTGGTGCTGTCCACCGACAAGGCGGTGTATCCGATCAACGCCATGGGTATTTCCAAGGCGATGGCCGAAAAACTGATGGTGGCCAAGTCGCGCATGATTCCCGACGGCAACACTGTGGTGTGTGCTACTCGCTACGGTAACGTGATGGCCTCGCGCGGCTCGGTGATTCCATTGTTCATCGAGCAGATGCGCAGCGGCGAGCCGCTGACTGTGACCGACCCGCAGATGACGCGTTTCTTGATGTCGCTGGAAGATTCCGTGGATCTGGTGCTGCATGCTTTCGAGCACGGCCAGCAGGGCGATCTGTTTGTGCAGAAGGCACCGGCCTCCACGGTGGGCGATCTAGCCCAGGCTCTTAAGGAGCTGTTCGGCCGAGATAACCCGATACGGGTGATCGGCACCCGCCACGGCGAGAAGCTTTATGAGTCGCTGGTCTCCCGCGAGGAGATGGCCAAGGCCGAGGACATGGGCCGCTACTACCGCATCCCGGCGGACAACCGAGATCTCAACTACAAGAAGTATTTTGTCGAGGGCGAGGAGAGGATTTCCGAACTGGACGACTACACCTCGCACAACACCGAGCGCCTGGATGTTCCCGGCATCAAGCAGCTGCTGCTCAAGCTCGACTACATCAAGGAGCAGCTCGATGCTTAAGGTCATGACCCTGGTCGGCACCCGTCCGGAGTTGATCAAGATGAGTCGGGTGATTGCCGAGTTGGACCGCCAGGTCAATCACATGCTGGTGCACTCCGGGCAGAACTACGACTACGAGCTCAATCAGGTGTTCTTCGACGACCTGGAGATCCGCAAGCCTGACCATTTCCTCGGCGCCGCGGGCGAGACCGCCGCGCAGACCATCGCCGAGGTGATCGCTAAAGCCGATGCGGTGTTCGAACTGGAAAAGCCCGATGCGCTGCTGCTCTACGGCGACACCAACACCTGCCTGGCGGTGATCGCGGCCAAGCGGCGCAAGATTCCGGTGTTCCATATGGAGGCGGGCAACCGCTGCTTCGACCAGCGGGTGCCTGAGGAACTCAACCGCAAGGTGCTCGACCACCTCTCCGACATCAACCTAGTGCTCACCGAGCATGCCCGCCGCTACCTGATCGCCGAGGGCATTCGCCCCGAGACCATCATCAAGACCGGCTCGCACATGCAGGAAGTGCTCGACTACTACATGCCGAAGATCGAACAGTCGGACGTGTTGGCGCGTGAGCAACTGGAGGCAGGAAAGTATTTCGTTGTCAGTGTGCATCGCGAGGAAAACGTCGACAGCCGGGAAAACCTCCTCGAGCTGCTGGATGCGTTGCGTGCCTTGGCCGATGAATATGGTTTCCCGCTGGTCGTTTCCACCCATCCGCGAACCCGCAAACGGTTGGAGGCCCTGGGGCAGTCGCTCGACCACCCGCTGATCCGTTTCGTGAAGCCCTTCGGCCTGCTGGATTACATCAAGCTGCAGATGTCGGCGTTCTGCGTGCTCTCGGACAGCGGCACCATCACCGAGGAGGCCTCCTTGCTGAACCTCCCGGCGGTCACCTTGCGTAATGCCCATGAGCGTCCGGAGGGGATGGACGAAGGTACCCTGATCATGAGCGGCCCAAAGGCAGCCTCGGTGCTTGCCGCCGTGCGTGTCGTCGCCAGCCAGCACGATCCGCAGCGGCGGATGATCCCGCTGGTGGCCGATTACCAGGGCGGTCCGGTCTCGATGCAAGTGGTGCGCATCGTCCTCAGCTACACGGATTACGTGAATCGCACGGTCTGGCGAAAGGGTTGATATGCGCGTTCTCTTGACCGGTGCCAGCGGATTTGTCGGCCGGGCTGTGCAGCGTCGTTTATTGAGTGATGGCGGTTGGCAGGTGCGTGGTGCTTTTCGACGGATACCGAGCGAATTGCCGGCATCCATGGCGGCTTGCGCAGTCGCGGACCTCGGTCCAGATACTGATTGGACGGCGGCCCTCGAGGGGGTCGACGTCATCATCCACTGTGCCGCGCGGGTGCATGTGATGAACGAGCAGGAGGCCGATCCGCTGGTCGAATTCCGTCGTGCCAATACCGAAGGCACCCTCAATCTGGCGCGTCAGGCCGTGGCGGCGGGCGTCAAGCGCCTGGTCTTTGTCAGTTCGATTAAGGTGAATGGCGAGCAGACCGTGGCGGGGCTGGCGTTCCGTGCAGACGGCGAGGCGCAACCCAGCGATCCTTATAGTCTTTCGAAATGGGAGGCAGAGCAGGGGTTGCTGGCTCTGGCGGCAGAGACCGGGCTGGAGGTGGCAGTGGTGAGACCGCCCTTGGTTTACGGGCCGGGGGTCAAGGCGAACTTCCTGAGCATGATGCTCTGGTTGAAACGCGGCATTCCGCTGCCTTTCGGGGCCATCGACAATCGTCGCAGCCTGGTGGCGGTGGATAACCTGGTGGATCTGCTGGTGGTATGCCTGCAACATCCGGCAGCGGCCAATCAGCGCTTTCTGGTTAGCGATGGCGAGGATTTGTCTACCAGCGAGCTGCTGCGTCGCCTGGGCATTGCGCTGGGGCGGCCGGCACGCTTGCTTCCGGTTCCGCAGCACTGGATCGAGGGTGGTGCCCGCCTGCTGGGGCGGAGCGATCTGGGTCAGCGCTTGTGCGGTTCGTTGCAGGTCGATATCGACAAGACGCGGCAGTTGTTGGGCTGGACCCCCCCGGTGAGTGTCGAGCAGGGGTTGGCGCGGACGGCCGCCCATTTCATCCAGGAGCAGTGTTGATGGTGGTTGCTATTGTCGTGTGTGCGGCTCTGCTGGCCTGGATCATGACCGGTCTGCTGCGTCGCTATGCGTTGGCCCGCAGTCTGCTGGACATTCCCAATGCGCGCAGCTCACATAGTCTGCCCACCCCGCGTGGTGGGGGGGTGGCCATAGTCGCGGCCTTCGGCCTTGGGTTGGCTGCCCTTGCTGTTTCCGGTCTGGCCTTGCCCGTCTGTGTGCTATGGGCGTTGGGTGGGGCGGGTATTGCCATCGCCTTGCTGGGCTTTCTCGACGACCATGGCCATATCGCCGCTCGCTGGCGCTTGCTCGGACACTTCGTGGCCGCTGCCTGGGGGCTTTACTGGCTTGGTGGAATGCCAGCCCTGAGCCTGTTGGGAGTCGAGGTGTCGTTGGGGACTGTCGGCCATGTATTGGCGGCCTTCTATCTGGTCTGGTTGCTGAATCTATACAACTTCATGGATGGCATCGATGGCATCGCCAGTGTCGAGGCGGTTTGCGTCTGTCTGGGTGGGGCGCTGCTCTATGGTTTGGTCGATGCTGAAGGAGTGTTGGTCGGTAGGCAAACCCTGCTGCTGCTGCTCGCCGCCGCAGTGGCTGGCTTCCTGATTTGGAATTTCCCGCCAGCCCGCATCTTCATGGGCGATGCGGGCAGTGGCTTTCTTGGGATCATGCTTGGCCTGCTATCGATCCAGGCGGCTTGGGATGAACCCAGATTATTCTGGGGGTGGCTGATATTGCTTGGCGTATTCTCCGTTGATGCCACTATCACTTTGGCGCGTCGTCTGTTAAGGGGCGAGAAGGTTTACCAGGCCCATCGCAGCCATGCCTATCAACACGCCTCGCGGCGGCTCGGTCGTCACCTACCGGTAACGTTGGCGGTGCTAGCCATCAATCTTGGCTGGTTGCTACCAATTGCTGCGGGGGTGGCATTGGGGCTTCTGGACGGGCTGGTTGGCGTGCTACTCGCTTACGCGCCTTTATTGGCACTGGCGCTGCAATTTAATGCTGGGCAGGAGGGAGTATGACGCGGGAAGCGAGATCGATGCCAACGAGCTTGCGTGAGCGTCTCCTTGGGCTATCGCGCAGGAGCAAGCGCAGTCTGCAGGTATTGACAGACGTGTTCTTTCTCTGGGTGGCATTGTGGCTGGCCTTCTTCGTCCGGCTAGGTTACGAGCGGATGATCGATCCGTTCGATCGGTATGTCTGGCTGTTCTTGGCTGCGCCGTCCACTGCTATTCCGCTGTTCGTGCGCTTCGGTCTGTATCGAGCGGTCCTGCGTTACTTCGGTAGCTACGCCTTGGTAACCATCTTCAATGCCATCAGCCTATCGGCGCTATTACTGGCTCTGGTGATCTATCTGGTCCAGCCGGATGAGCTAATGCCTCGCTCGGTCATTTTCATTTACTGGGCGCTGTCCTTGCTGTTCATCGGCGGATTGCGCCTACTTATGCGCTTCTACTTCAGTGGTGACCTACTGCCATTGCGGGGGCGCGGCAAAGCACCAACGCAGCGTCGGGTAGCTATCTACGGTGCGGGTTCTGCTGGTAACCAGTTGTTGGTGGCGCTGCGCATGGGCCGGCAGATGCTGCCGGTTGCCTTCATTGATGATGATGAGGGTATCGCCAATCGTGTCATTGCCGGGCTGAAGGTCTATAAGCCGAAGCATATCGATCAACTGATCGATGACACCGATGCCGAGGAAATCCTCCTGGCGATTCCGTCTGCCTCCCGTGCGCGGCGTCGGGAAATCCTGGCGGCGCTCGAGCGCTATCCCGTGCATGTGCGCACCATCCCAGGCTTCATGGACCTTGCCAGTGGGCGGGTGAGTGTTAGCGATCTGCAGGAGGTCGATGTCATTGACTTGCTTGGCCGGGATGCCGTTCCGCCACGGCAGGAGTTATTCGAGCGCTGCATACGCGATCAGGTGGTGATGGTGACCGGTGCGGGGGGCTCCATCGGTTCCGAGCTGTGTCGTCAGGTGCTACCGTTGCAGCCAACGACCCTGGTGTTGTTCGAAAGCTGTGAATTCAACCTCTATCGTGTGCAGCAGGAGCTCGAACAGTGGATCCTGCACAACCGTCTGCCCGTCAAACTGATCGGCATCTTGGGCAATGTGCGGGACTCGGAGCGTCTGTATGACGTCATGCGGACCTGGTCGGTGCAGACGGTGTATCACGCGGCGGCATACAAGCATGTACCCATCGTTGAGCACAACGTGGCCGAGGGTGTGCTGAACAATGTGATGGGTACCTTGCACACCGCGCAGTCGGCGATTCGCGCCGGCGTAAAGCACTTCGTCTTGATCTCGACCGATAAGGCTGTGCGTCCGACGAACGTCATGGGCAGCACCAAGCGCTTGGCGGAGATGATTCTGCAAGCTTTAAGTGGCGAGTCCGCCCCCGTCCTGATTGGGCATGATGAGGCGGGGCCGCAGATTAGTCGAACTCGTTTCACAATGGTGCGGTTCGGTAATGTTCTGGGCTCTTCGGGCTCGGTGATTCCCCTGTTCCGCGAGCAGATCAAGCGTGGTGGACCTGTAACGGTGACCCACCCGAACATTACCCGCTTTTTCATGACCATCCCTGAGGCGGCCCAGTTGGTAATTCAGGCCGGGGCCATGGGGCAAGGCGGAGATGTCTTCGTCCTGGACATGGGCGAGCCGGTGAAGATCGCCGACCTGGCCGCCAAGATGATCCATCTGTCTGGCTTGAGCTTGCGCGACGAATCCAATCCCCATGGCGACATAGCTATCGAGTTCACAGGTCTGCGGCCGGGAGAAAAACTCTACGAGGAGCTATTGATTGGTGACAATGCCAGCCTCACTGATCATCCGATGATCATGCGGGCCAATGAGGAGAGCTTGTCTTGGCAGGCCTTGAGAGTAGTGCTGGATGAGTTGCTGCGTACCATCCGGGCGGGGGACTATGTGCAGGTCCGGCAGCTGTTGCGCGGAACGGTCAATGGCTACGCTCCAGAGGGGGAGATCGTCGACTGGTTTCACCAGCAGCGCTCTACCCTTTGAGAATCACCCTCCAAGGGTGAATCCGATATCTCGGCGGCTCCGCTAGCAAATCTGCTCAGGTCGATTTGACATCATAAAAATATTCGTTATTTTTCTCCACGCGGGTTATGGAAACCCGCGCTAACTCACTTTGATAAGGACTTCGTTTATGAGAAATGCTCTCTCTTCCCTCCTGTTCGCCTTCCTGACCAGCGCTGCCGTAGTTGTATCCGCGGCAGAGGCGCCCAAGACCGAATCGACCAAGCCCGCTGTCACCCAGGCAGCTGCAGTGGCTGAGGCTGGCAAGGTCAATATCAATACCGCCGACGCAGCTACCCTGGCACGTGAGCTCAATGGTATCGGGCCGGCCAAGGCGAATGCGATTGTCGAGCACCGTGAGGCCAACGGCCCGTTCGCTTCGGTGGACGAGTTGGTGGAGGTCAAGGGAATCGGGGCGGCAACGCTGGAGAAGAACCGCGACAAGTTGAGCATCAACTGATCGCGTAGAGCGTAGCAGTCAGGCCGATCATCGATCGGCCTGTTTTGTTTCTGAGGGGCGGTCTTCCGGGTGGGCGTGTGGCCTAAGCATCTGGAATGCAAAAAGAAAAACCCCAGCCTTCGGGGCTGGGGTTTCTTTATTTGGCTCCGCGACCTGGACTCGAACCAGGGACCCAATGATTAACAGTCATTTGCTCTACCGACTGAGCTATCGCGGAACAACGGCGCGTATCCTACTGATTAAAAAGGGGAAGTCAAGCATGACTTCCCCGGTTTTTTCAGAGTACCTGAGCGATGGCGCGGGTCACGCCGTTCAGGTTGCTGCGATTCAGCGCGGCGACGCAGATGCGCCCGGTGCTGATGGCGTAGATGCCGAAATCGTTCTTCAGCCGTTCGACCTGTTCGGCGCTCAGGCCGGAATAGGAGAACATCCCGCGTTGCTTGGCGACGAAGCTGAAGTCGCGCTTGGCACCTTGGGCGGCAAGCTGCTCCACCATGGCCAGGCGCATGCCGCGGATGCGTTCGCGCATCTCGCCGAGTTCCTCTTCCCAGAGCGCACGCAGCGCGGGATCGTTTAGCACGGCAGCGACTACGGTAGCGCCATGGGTTGGCGGGTTGGAGTAGTTGGTGCGGATCACTCGCTTGAGTTGGGATAGCACCCGCGCGGACTCGTCCTTGGACTCGGTGACGATGGTCAGCGCACCGACGCGCTCGCCATACAGCGAGAAGGACTTGGAGAAGGAACTCGAGACGAAGAACGGCAGGCCCGATTCGGCGAACAGGCGCACCGCCGCGGCGTCTTCCTCGATGCCATCGCCGAAGCCCTGGTAGGCGATGTCGAGGAAGGGCACATGCTCTCGTTCACGCAATACATCGAGCACGGCTTTCCAGTCGTCCAGGCTGAGGTCGACCCCGGTTGGGTTGTGGCAGCAGGCGTGGAGCACGACGATGGAGCGGGCCGGCAGCGTACGCAGGTCGGCCAGCATGCCGGCGCGATCCACGCCATGGGTGGCAGCATCGTAGTAGCGGTAGTTCTGCACCGGGAAACCGGCGGCTTCGAACAGGGCGCGGTGGTTTTCCCAGCTGGGATCGCTGATGGCGACCGGTGTATCCGGCAGCAGGCGCTTGAGGAAGTCGGCGCCGATCTTCAGGGCGCCGGTGCCACCTACGGCTTGGGCGGTGATTGCGCGGCCGCTGGCGATCACCGAAGCGTCGGTGCCGAAGAGCAGCTTCTGTACCGCCTGGTCATAGCTGGCGATGCCATCGATGGGCAGGTAGCCGCGCGGTGCGTGGGCTTCGATACGCGCCTGCTCGGCGGCGGCAACGGCCCGCATCAGCGGAATACGGCCTTCTTCGTTGTAGTAAACCCCCACGCCCAGGTTGACCTTGGTTGGCCGCGGGTCGGCATTGAACGCTTCGTTAAGGCCCAGAATCGGGTCGCGCGGAGCCATTTCGATGGCGGAGAACAAACTCATGATTGAGGGGCTCGAAAGAAGAGGGTGGGTGGCATGCAGCACCCACAACCATTGGCGCTGGGGTGTGCGCAAACGGGGCGGTATTATAGCCGCCATGCCCTGGCGCTGCGATACGCAGAATGCAGTTTTCGTGGCCTTTTCTCGTGCCGGCCCGCGTATGCTGGCTACCCTCTTTCCCCGTGGACATGCGTAGATTCTCGCCGAGGTTCCTATGTCAGCGTTTCAACTGGTAACCCGCTTCCAGCCGGCCGGCGATCAGCCGGAGGCCATCCGACAGATGGTCGAAGGGATCGAGGCCGGGCTGTCTCACCAGACCCTGCTCGGGGTGACCGGCTCGGGCAAGACGTTCAGCATCGCCAACGTGATCTCCCAGGTGCAGCGGCCGACCTTGGTGCTGGCGCCGAACAAGACGCTCGCCGCGCAGCTGTATGGCGAGTTCAAGAGCTTCTTCCCGAACAACGCGGTGGAGTATTTCGTTTCCTACTACGACTACTACCAGCCGGAAGCTTATGTGCCGTCCTCGGATACGTTCATCGAGAAGGACGCCTCGATCAACGACCACATCGAGCAGATGCGTCTTTCCGCCACCAAGGCGCTGCTGGAGCGGCCGGATGCGATCATCGTCACCACGGTGTCCTGCATCTACGGCCTCGGTGATCCGCAGTCCTATCTGCGCATGGTGCTGCATATCGACCGCGGCGACCGCATGGATCAGCGTGCCTTGCTACGTCGCCTGGCTGACCTGCAATACAGCCGCAACGACATGGACTTCGCTCGCGCCAGTTTCCGGGTACGGGGTGATGTGATCGACATCTTTCCCGCCGAATCCGATCTGGAGGCGATCCGCGTCGAGCTGTTCGACGATGAAGTGGAGAGCATCTCCGCTTTCGACCCGCTGACTGGCGAGGTGATTCGCAAATTGCCGCGCTACACCCTTTATCCCAAGAGCCACTATGTGACTCCCAGGGAAACCCTGCTTGAGGCGGTGGAGAACATCAAGGTCGAGCTGAAGGAGCGCCTGGAGTTCCTGCGCGCCAACAACAAGCTGGTGGAGGCGCAGCGCCTGGAGCAACGCACGCGCTTCGACCTGGAGATGATCCTCGAACTGGGCTACTGCAACGGCATCGAGAACTACTCGCGCTATCTCTCCGGCCGTGGGCCAGGTGAGCCGCCGCCGACGCTGTACGACTACCTGCCGGCCAATGCCTTGCTGGTGATCGACGAGTCGCATGTCAGCGTGCCGCAGGTCGGCGCCATGTTCAAAGGCGACCGCTCGCGCAAGGAAACCCTGGTCGAGTACGGTTTTCGCCTGCCCTCCGCGCTGGACAACCGTCCGCTGCGTTTCGACGAGTGGGAGGCGATCAGCCCGCAAACCATCTTCGTTTCGGCCACGCCCGGTCCCTACGAGGCCGAGCATGCTGGTCGGGTCATCGAGCAGGTGGTGCGGCCGACCGGGCTGGTCGATCCCGAGGTCGAGGTGCGCCCGGCGATCACCCAGGTGGACGACCTGCTTTCCGAAATCACCAAGCGCGTGGCCGTGGAGGAGCGGATCCTGGTCACCACCCTGACCAAGCGCATGGCCGAGGACCTCACCGACTACCTGGCCGACCACGGCGTACGGGTGCGCTACCTGCATTCGGATATCGATACCGTCGAGCGGGTCGAGATCATTCGCGACTTGCGCATCGGCACCTTCGATGTGCTGGTCGGCATCAACCTGCTGCGCGAAGGCCTCGACATGCCCGAGGTGTCGCTGGTGGCGATTCTCGATGCAGATAAGGAAGGCTTCCTGCGCTCCGAACGCTCGTTGATCCAAACCATCGGCCGCGCGGCGCGCAACCTGAACGGCAAGGCGATTCTTTACGCCGACAACATGACCGGCTCGATGCAGCGGGCCATTGGCGAGACCGAGCGGCGGCGGGCCAAGCAGATCGCATTCAACGACGCCCATGGCATCGTGCCCAAGGGCGTGAAGAAGGACATCCGGGATATCCTCGAAGGCGCCACGGTGCCCGGTTCGCGCAGCGGCAAGCGCCGTGCGCAGGCCAAGGCGGCGGAGGAGAGCGCTCGTTACGAGAACGAGCTGCGCTCGCCGAGCGAAATCAGCAAGCGCATTCGCCAGTTGGAGGAGAAGATGTTCCAGCTGGCCCGCGACCTGGAGTTCGAAGCCGCGGCGCAACTGCGCGACGAAATCCAGAAGCTGCGCGAGCGGCTACTGCAGGTCTAGCGGCGATCAGTGGGCGGCGCCGCCGGTGGCGCCGGCCGGAAGCTGCCGGGTCAGCAGCACGGCGACCATGCTGATGCCCAGGGCCAGGCCCACGAAATGGAAGGCATCGTTATAGGCCATGATACTGGCCTGCTCATGCACGATCTGGCTGAGCCTTCCCAGCGCCGCCTGCTCGCTGCCCAGTTGGGCGGTGAGTTGCGCCAGGCGTTCCGCCACCTGTGCATTGCCCGGCACCACGGCTTCGCGAAGGTAGTCGAAATATTGCTTGGTACGGCTGTCCAGCAGGGTGGCGAGCAGGGCGATGCCGATGGCGCCGCCGAGGTTGCGCAGGATATTGAACAGGCTGGAAGCGGAGCCGGCGTCCTGCGCTTGCACGTAGGCGGTGGCGATCAGCGAGATGGTCACCATGATCATCGGCTGGCCGAGCGCGCGAATGATCTGGATATGGTTGAACTGCGGGCCGGCGAAGTCCGGGTTGAGCGTGCCGGAGAAGAAGCTGGCGACACCGAACAGGGCGAAACCCAACGCGCAGAGGAGCTTCGGCGGAATCACTTTCATCAGCTTGGGAACGAAGGGGATCAGGAACAGCTGCGGCAACCCCATCCACATGATCACTTCGCCGATCTGCAGGGCATTGTAGCCCTGGATCTGTGCCAGGTAGAGCGGCAGCAGGTAGATCGAGCCGTAGAGCCCCAGGCCCATGCCGAGGCTGGAGATGCTGGTCAGCCCGAAGTTGCGCTCGCGCAGGATGCGCAGATTGATTAGCGGGTGCTCCCGCGAGAACTGCAGGATGACGAACAGGCACAGGCTGATCAGCGAAACGCTGCCCAGGCCGACGATCAGGCTGGATTCGAGCCAGTCCTTGCGATGACCCTCTTCGAGGAAGACCTGCAGGCAGCCCAGGCCCAGCGCCAGCGTCACGATACCGGCGTAGTCGGTACTTTTCAGCAGTTCCCAATGCGGCGCCTTTTTCTCCAGGCCATACAGCAGGCCGGCAATCATCAACAGGCCTGGCGGGATGTTGATGTAGAAGATGTATTCCCAGCCCCAGTTCTCCGTCAGCCAGCCCCCCAGGGTGGGGCCGATGGATGGTGCGAAGGTCGCGGTGATGGCGAACAGGGCCATACCCTTGGCGCGATGGTGCTCGGGCAGCTTGATCAGCGTCAGGGTGAAGGCCAGCGGGATCAGCGCGCCGCCGGTGAACCCCTGCAGGGCGCGGAACAGGATCATGCTTTCCAGGTTCCAGGCCAGCGAGCACAGCAGCGAGGAGAGCAGGAAGCCGATCGAGACCCATACCGCCAGGCGGCGCGCGGAGAGCAGCTGCACCAACCAGGCGGTGAGCGGGATCATGATGATCTCCGCCACCAGGTAGGAGGTGGAGATCCACGAGCCTTCCTCCAGCGTGGCGGAGAGCGCGCCCTGGATGTCCTTCAGCGAGGAGTTGGTGATCTGGATATCCAGGACCGCCATGAAGGCGCCGAGCATGGCGCTCATCACGGCAATCCAGTCGCGCCGGCTGGGCTCCCCGGTGGGGCGCGTCAGATCATCACCCGCCATGGCTTTGGTCGTCGCTGATGTCGATTTCGACTTCTACCGACATGCCAGGCCGAATCCTGCCCTTGAGCGGGTTGTCGGGGGCGAATACCAGCTTCACCGGAATGCGCTGTACGACCTTCGTGAAGTTGCCGGTGGCATTGTCCGGCGGCAGCAGGCTGAACTGCGCACCGGAGGCGGCGAACAGGCTGTCGATATGGCCCTGGATCGGCGTGTCGGGGAAGGCATCGAGGATCAGTTCGGCCTGTTGGCCCGGCCGCATGCGGCCCACCTGGGTTTCCTTGAAGTTGGCCTGCACCCATATTTCGTCGTCCGGCACGATCGACAGCAAATAGGTGCCGGGTTGCACCACCTGGCCGACACGTGCAGCGCGCTGGCCGACCCGCCCACTGATCGGGGCGTGGATTTCGGTGCGCTGCAGGTTCAGTTCCGCCTGGGCGATGTCGGTGCGGGCATTGGCGATCTGGGCCTGCAGGCGCTTGATCTCCGCATTCAACGCGTCCACCTGTTGACGCTGGGCGGCCATGTCGGCCTGGGCCTTGGCCAGTTGTGAGTGCGCCACACGGCTATCGGCGGAAAGGGTGGTGACGCGTTCTTCGGAAACGTAGCCGGGTTTGCGCAAGGCTTCGGCGCGCGACAGGTCGATCTGCGTGCGGCCAAGAGTGGCCTTGCTGGCCGCCACGTCGGCTTCGCTCGCAGCAATCACGCTGGCCTGCTGGTCCAGCCGGCTCTTGGCCTGGGCCAGCTCCGCTTCGCGGGTGGCGAGACTGGCGCGCGCGCGCTCGAGTGCGAGCTCGAAGTCGGCCGCCTCCAGCGTCGCGAGCAACTGGCCTTTCTTTACCTGCTGGTTGTCCTGCACCAGCACGTGTTCGATACGGGCGCCCAACTGGCTGGAGACACGGGTGATCTCGCCCTGGACGTAGGCATTGTCGGTGGACTCGTGGAAGCGTCCGACCAGTAGCCAGTGGCCGAGCAGCGCCAGTACGACGACAGCGACCAGTGCAATAAAGAGGGAAAGGCGACGTTGCAATTGTGCGGGCATGGTTGGCTCGTACGACGGGTAGCTTTTATCGGGGAGGGGAATTTATCACTGTTGCTGTTTGTGAGTCAGGCGGTAAGATTGACAAACTTTGTTGCTTGATGGGAACAATCATGGGGCTGGACGATGCGCTGATATTCACCCGTGTGGTGGAGTGCCATAGCTTCACGCTCGCCGCGCAGAGCCTGGGCATGCAGAAATCCACGGTCAGCAGGCGCATCGCGCTGCTCGAAGAGCGCCTCGGTGTGCGCCTGCTCAATCGCACCACGCGCAAGCTGCGCCTTACCGAGGTCGGGCAGGCCTATTACGAGCGCTGTCGGCAGATCATGCTGGACTTCGCCGAAGCCGAGCAGGCGGTGATGCAACTGCAGCAGGCGCCCTCGGGATTGCTGAAGATCACCGCGCCGATCGAGTTCGGCCAGTTGTTTCTCGGGCGCGTACTTGGCGAGTTCATGCGCCAATATCCGCAGATCACCGCCGAAGTCGAGTTGAGTTCGCGCAATGTCGATCCGGTGGAGGAGGGGGTGGACATCGCCATCCAGGTCGGCCAGCCGCAGGACTCCACGCTGATCGCCCGCAAGTTGTTCGAGAGTGGTCGTCGCCTGTGCGCCAGTCCTGGCTATCTGGAGGCCCACGGCACACCGCGTACGGTGGAGGAGCTGGCCGGCCATCGCGCGATTCTGCTGCATCACGACTCGCCGCGGCATTGGCCGCTGGTTGGCGAGAGCATTGCCTGCCAGCGCGTGCTGTCCTGCAACAACATCACCTTTGCCCGAGAGGCAGCGTTGGCCGGGGCGGGTATTGGCGGGCTGCCGATCATGATCAGCGAGGCGGCGGTGCAAGAGGGGCGGCTTTTGGAGGTGCTGCCCGAGGCTCGGCTGCCCACCAGCGAGCTGTATGCCGTCTACCCCTCGCGGCGCTTCCAGGCCATGAAGGTGAAGACCTTTCTCGACTTCCTGATGGCCAGCCTGCCGGTGGAGGAGGGGCGTCTGCTGGAGCCGACGACGGCGCCCCTGCTAACATCGCGCCTTTGATCTCCTCTGCCTAGAGAGCGCCCATGACCACCGTTCGTACCCGCATCGCGCCGTCGCCCACTGGCGACCCGCACGTCGGCACCGCCTATATCGCCCTGTTCAACCTGTGCTTCGCCCGCCAGCACGGCGGCCAGTTCATCCTGCGCATCGAAGATACCGATCAGCTCCGCTCCACCCGGGAGTCCGAGCAGCAGATCTTCGACTCCCTGCGCTGGCTGGGCATCGAATGGGATGAGGGGCCGGACGTCGGCGGCCCCCATGGCCCGTATCGGCAGAGCGAGCGGGGCGCGATCTACCAGAAATATTCCCGGGAGCTGGTCGACAAGGGGCACGCCTTCCACTGCTTCTGCACGCCCGAGCGCCTCGACCAGGTGCGCGCCGAGCAAATGGCCAACAAGGAAACCCCGCGCTACGACGGCCATTGCATGCAGCTTCCCGCTGACGAAGTGGCGCGGCGGCTGGCGGCCGGCGAGTCCAGCGTGGTGCGCATGAAGGTGCCGAGCGAGGGTGTCTGCGTCGTTCCGGACATGCTGCGTGGCGATGTGGAAATCCCATGGGACCGCATGGACATGCAGGTCCTGATGAAGGCGGACGGGCTGCCTACCTATTTCCTCGCCAACGTGGTGGATGATCACCTGATGGGCATCACCCATGTGCTGCGCGGCGAAGAGTGGCTGCCCTCGGCGCCCAAGCTGATCAAGCTCTACGAATACTTCGGCTGGGAGCAGCCGGCGCTCTGCTACATGCCGCTGCTGCGCAATCCGGACAAGAGCAAGCTGTCCAAGCGCAAGAACCCGACCTCGGTGACCTTCTACGAGCGCATGGGCTTCCTGCCCGAGGCCATGCTCAACTATCTGGGGCGCATGGGCTGGTCGATGCCGGATGAGCGGGAAAAGTTCTCCCTGGCGGAAATGATCGAACATTTCGACATCCAGCGCGTCTCCCTTGGCGGACCGATATTCGACCTGGAGAAGCTCTCCTGGTTGAACGGTCAGTGGTTGCGGGAGCTGTCCGTCGAGGCGTTTGCCGCCGAGGTGCGAAAGTGGGCGTTCAACCCTGAGTACCTGATGAAGATTGCCCCGCATGTGCAGGGGCGGGTGGAAACCTTCAGCCAGATCGCGCCGTTGGCCGGTTTCTTCTTTGCCGGTAGCGTACCGCTGGACGCCAAGCTGTTCGAGCACAAGAAACTCGGCGCGGACCAGGTGCGGCAGGTGATGCAATTGATCTTGTGGAAGCTGGAAGCGCTGCGCCAATGGGACAAGGAGCGGATCACCGGCTGCATACAGGCAGTGGTCGAGTACCTCGAACTCAAGCTGCGCGATGCCATGCCGCTGATGTTCGCGGCGATCACCGGGCAGGCCAGCTCGGTATCGGTGCTCGATGCCATGGAAATTCTCGGCCCGGACCTGACGCGCTACCGCCTGCGCCAGGCCATCGAGTTGCTCGGTGGCGTTTCGAAGAAGGAAACCAAGGAATGGGAGAAGCAGCTGGCGGCGATTGCCTGACCGCCGCGAGGGACACGCAAAGACCGCGTGTTCCTCGCGCCTGTCGCTTAAGTAATTGTTCTAGTGGCGAAAAAGTTTCAAGGGCGGGAAAAATTCTGTTGACAGCCCCCAGGGCCGCCCTTAACATGCGCCCCGTCCTTGAGATGGGGCTATAGCTCAGCTGGGAGAGCGCTTGCATGGCATGCAAGAGGTCGACGGTTCGATCCCGTCTAGCTCCACCAAATTGCCACGGTCAGCTTTTTAGCTGGCCGAGTTGTTAGAAGGGTTTGCGTCCCCTTCGTCTAGTGGCCTAGGACACCGCCCTTTCACGGCGGTAACAGGGGTTCGAGTCCCCTAGGGGACGCCATTATTCCAGCAGCAGCGCTTCGGCGTTGCGAGTCGAGAGACGCTAAATCCGGGGCTATAGCTCAGCTGGGAGAGCGCTTGCATGGCATGCAAGAGGTCGACGGTTCGATCCCGTCTAGCTCCACCAAATTGCCACGGTCAGCTTTTTAGCTGGCCGAGTTGTTAGAAGGGTTTGCGTCCCCTTCGTCTAGTGGCCTAGGACACCGCCCTTTCACGGCGGTAACAGGGGTTCGAGTCCCCTAGGGGACGCCAATTTCCCGCTCTGCGGGTTTTTTGAAGGGTCATTCCTGACTGGAATGGCCCTTTTGTTTTTCTGAATCTCTTTCCTGCCAGTCCGCTCTGGCGACCAGTGGTTGCCAAGACGACTTGCCATGGAATATTACGATGATAATATTTCAACTATAATATTCCGAGGGCAGGCTCATGAGTGGCAAGAAAACCCAGACCCGAGAGCGCATTCTTTCCGCGGCCGGCGCGGCCTTGCTTCAGCGTGGTCCCGCCGAACCCAGCGTGGGAGAGGTCATGGGGGCAGCCGGCCTGACGGTCGGTGGCTTCTATGCGCATTTCGACAGCAAGGATGCGTTGATGCTGGAGGCCTTCTGCCAGTTGCTCGGGCGTCGCCGTGAGCTGTTGCGTGACGTCGATCGCAGCCTGCCGGCGACGGAGCGGCGTGCGCTGGTG
The DNA here is from genome assembly GCF_057128665.1 of Zestomonas ipomoeae. Taxonomy (NCBI): domain Bacteria; kingdom Pseudomonadati; phylum Pseudomonadota; class Gammaproteobacteria; order Pseudomonadales; family Pseudomonadaceae; genus Zestomonas; species Zestomonas ipomoeae. Next base: position 719,403 of record NZ_JBSKHQ010000001.1, on the reverse strand, counting down.
GCGGCATTCTATCTCTCTCGCAAGCATCGCGACGCCAAGGTCGAGGGGTGTCCATTGCCCAGTTCCCTTGGCGAACTCGCGCGCTTGCCCGACGGGTTTCGCCAGGCGTTGGCAGAGCATCTGGAGCTGATGATGGCTGAACTGGCTGGCAGCCCCGAAGAGGCCGACAGCGTGCTGGCCGATTTTGCGTTGATGGTGGGCGGACTGGCTTTGGCGCGGGCCCTGGGTCCGAGCGAGTTGTCCGACCGCGTCCTGCGTGCCGCCAAGTCGGCGGTAATCTGAGGAGGTGCCGAAGTGAGCAATCTGACCTGGACCCGAGGAATCAACGCCACCGTTGGCCGGTTGGCTCCGCATGCGCTGGCGAGCAGGATGCGCCGGGCCTTCATGACGCCGCGCGCGCTGCCGCCGCAAGACTGGGAGCTGCCGCTGTTGGCCAATTCCGAGCGCATCACCCTGCGTTTCGGATTGTCCGCGCTGCGCTGGGGGCAGGGGCCGACCGTGTTGCTGTTGCATGGCTGGGAAGGGCGGCCGACCCAGTTTGCCGCCCTGATCGAGGCGCTGGTTGCCCATGGCTATGGTGTGGTTGCCTTGGATGCGCCAGCCCATGGGCGCTCGCCGGGGCAGGAGGCCAGCGTGGTGCAATTCGCCCGCGCCTTGTTGGAAGCGTCCAGCGAACTGCCGCCGCTGAGGGCGGTGATCGGCCACTCCCTGGGCGGCGCCAGTGCGCTACTGGCGACCCAAATGGGGTTGAAGGCCGATGCCCTGGTCACCATCGCGGCGCCGAGCCGGGTGCTGACCATGCTGCGGCGCTTCGCCAACTTCATGGGGTTGCCGCCGCAGGCGCGCTCGCATTTCATCCGCCAGGTCGAACAGTACGCCGGCATGCCGGCGGCACAGCTCGATGTGCAGCGCTACCAGCTGGACCTGCCAGGGCTCATCGTGCACGCCGAGGACGATGTGATGGTGCCGGCAAGCGAGTCGCAGATCATCCATGACGCCTGGTTCGACAGTCGCTTGCTGCGTCTGGAACAGGGTGGGCACCGGCGCGTGCTGGGCGATCCCCGGCTGGTCCAGGCGGTGCTCGAGTTGCTTGCCCGGGCACGTCAGGCGGAGCCGGCGCTGGCGTCCTAGCAGGGCTGCCCGCCCGCGATGCGCATGCGCGCGGGCGTGCGGACGATTCCGGTCAATTCATTTCGGGGATGGCAGGCAAGGGGCGATGCCTGCCGCGGTTTGCCCTAAACTCTTGCGCATTCGCGCCAGGGCGCAGCGAGAACAGGGAATCGCATATGGCACTTTCAACAGAGGCAGTCCGGGCATGAATTGGGATCTGCCTACGCCGTTCGTTATCGACATCCAGGCAGCGGACGAGCACATCGATGGACTTGGTCATGTCAACAATGCCGTCTATGTCAGTTGGCTGGAGCACTGCGCGTGGCGCCACTCCCAGTCGCTGGGCTTGGATCTGGATGACTACCGTCGTCTGGATCGCGCCATGGCGGTCCGGCGCCATGAGATCGATTACCTGGCCAGTGCCTACCGGGACGAAGCGCTGCAACTGGCGACCTGGATCGTCGAGTCCGACCAGCGGTTGAAGATGACGCGCCGCTTCCAGCTGATGCGGCCTGGCGACGGCACCACGTTGTTGCGGGCGCAGACTACGTTCGTCTGTATCGAGCTCTCCACCGGCAAGCCCAAGCGAATGCCGGTGGAGTTCATCGAGGGATACGGCAGGGCGCTGATGGAACCCTATCCGCTGCAGCTATGAGGCCACCGACTCATCGCTGCCCCCGTGCGCATCATTCGCTGGGGTTGCGCAGGTCGTTCTCCTTGCGCTCTTCGGCGTTCTTCCGCCAATCCTGCTGGATGCTCTCGCGGTCGGTGGGGTCGTTGTCCATTCGGTTACGCTGGTTGTCATAGCGGTCGTCCTGGGTGCGATTGCCGCTCGAGGTCGGGCCGTAGGGGGCCTCGTCCAGATCGTCGTTCATGTTGCGCTGATCGTTAGGGCGGTCCTGCTGCATCTGGCTGTCGCCCGTCGGCGTTCCGTAGGTTTTGTCGTCGGCTTGAACCAGGGCGGCGCTCACCAGCAGGCTGGCACCCAGCAACAGGGGAATGGAGCGAATAGTCATGTCACACCTCCAGATAATGGGCTACTGCCTCAATTCGGACCCTGCTGCACCGAAAAGGCTCACTACGTTCATCGCTTGGTTCCCCGGCGCGCGCATGGCCCTTTAGAATGACGCCCCTTTTTCCGAGGCTGGATGTATGCAGATCGCCCTGGCGCCCATGGAGGGGCTGGTCGATGAAATTCTTCGTGATGTGCTGACCCGCGTGGGCGGCATCGACTGGTGCGTGACCGAATTCATTCGCGTCTGCGATCGTCTGCTGCCGGCGCCGCATTTCCTCAAGTTGGCGCCGGAGCTGGCACAAGGTTCATGTACGCCGGCCGGAACGCCGATGCGCGTGCAGCTGCTGGGCTCCGACCCGGCGTGCCTGGCCGACAATGCGGCGTTTGCCTGCACCCTGGGGGCGCCGGTGATCGATCTGAATTTCGGTTGCCCGGCCAAGACGGTGAACAAATCCCGCGGCGGGGCTGTGTTGCTGAAGGAGCCTGAATTGCTGCATGCCATCGTGCGCGACGTGCGCCGGACGGTTCCGCCGGGCGTTCCGGTGACGGCGAAGATGCGTCTGGGCTTCGACAGTCCCGACGGCGCCCTGGATTGCGCCCGGGCGTTGGCGGAGGGTGGTGCCGCGCAGATCGTGGTGCATGCGCGTACCAAAGTGGACGGCTACAAGCCGCCCGCCCACTGGGAATGGGTAGCGCGGGTGCAGGAGGCGGTCGGGGTTCCGGTTTTCGCCAATGGCGAGGTCTGGAGCCTCGATGACTGGCGTCGTTGCCGGGAAATCAGCGGCGTGGAGGACATTATGCTCGGCCGTGGGCTGGTGTCGCGTCCCGACCTGGCCCGGCAGATCGCCGCCGCTCGGGCCGGCCTGGCGGTGCAGCCGATGAGCTGGCACGAGCTGCTGCCCCTGCTGCGCGAATTTTGGCGCCAGGCACGGGGCAAGCTGTCGCCGCGCTATGCGCCGGGGCGGTTGAAACAGTGGTTGGCGATGCTCACCCGCAGCTACCCCGAAGCGGTGCAGATGTTCGCCGAGCTGCGCCGGGAGAACGATTGCCAGCGTATCGACGCTCTGCTGGGCGCGCAGCCGCGGCAGTGCCTGGCGACAGCCTGATTGCCGCGCGTTGCACGTTCATCCAGGGTTGCCCTTGAAATCGTTTCGCCTGTCCCTATTTCGGTGAGTGTCGGGATGCCGCTAGCGGGTCCCGTCATCAACCCCTCGCTGAAAATCAGGAGAATCTTCATGACTACCGCCTTTTCCCTGGCTCCCTTGTTCCGCCACTCGGTCGGTTTCGACCGCTTCAACGATCTGTTCGAGTCCGCGCTGCGCAACGAGAGCGGCAGCAGCTACCCGCCCTACAACGTCGAGAAGCATGGTGATGCGCTGTACCGCATCGTCATCGCCGCCGCCGGCTTCCAGGACGAGGATCTCGATCTGCAGGTCGAGCGTGGGGTGCTGACCGTCACCGGCGCCAAGCGCAATGGCAACGAGGAGGTCACCTACCTGCACCAGGGCATCGCCCAGCGCTCCTTCAAACTGTCGTTCCGCCTGGCCGACCACATCGAAGTCAGGAGCGCGACCATGGCCAACGGTCTGCTGAACATCGACCTGGAGCGTGTCGTTCCGGAAGAAGCCAAGCCCAAGCGCATCCCGATCCAGGGACAACAGCCAGCGCTGCAGTCCTGAGTGATGCATAGTGAACAGGGCGCCTCCGGCGCCCTGTTTCGTTCATAGAGCCTGCGGTTTGTCCGCCGTCTCGAGCAGGCTGCGGAACCCCGCCAGCGGCAGCGGCTTGCTGAACAGGTAGCCCTGGTAGAGGTGGCAACCTTGCTGCTCGAGAAACTCGAGCTGCTCCGCATGCTCGACGCCTTCGGCGATCATCTCCAGACGCAGGCTGCGGGCCATGGCGACGATGGCGCGGATAATCTCGGCGTCGTTGGGGTCCTTGGTAGCGTCGCGTACGAAGGATTGGTCGATCTTCAGCACATCCACCGGTAGCCGCTTGAGGTAGGTCAGCGACGAATAGCCGGTGCCGAAATCGTCCATGGCGAAGCTGACGCCGAGCTTCTTCAGGCGGTTCATCTTGCCGATGGTGTCTTCCACGTTCTGGATGACGATACCTTCGGTGATCTCCAGTTTCAGCATATGCGGCGCCAGGCCGCTGCTGCGCAGGCTGTTCTCGACGCGTTCAACGAAGTCGCTCTGGCGGAACTGCCGTGGGCTGATGTTCACGCACAGGCTGAACTCCCGACTGTTGACCAGGCCATCCGCCAGCAGTCGCGCGCAGGCGTGGCAAGCCTCCGCCAGCACCCAGGCGCCGACCTCCAGGATCAGGCCGCTTTCCTCCAGCACCTGGATGAACTGCGCCGGCGATTGCGGGCCCAGCGTGGCGTGTTGCCAGCGCAACAGCGCTTCGGCGCCGATGATGCGCTGGTTGCGCGCATCCACCTGTGGCTGGAAGTGCAGCTCGAACTCGCCTCGCGCCAGCGCCAGGCGAAGGTCACTCTCCAGCCGCAGCCGCTCGCTGGCGGCCTGCTGCATGGTGCTGCGGAACAGCTGGATGGCGTTGCGGCCGGAGTCCTTGGCGCGATAGAGCGCGATGTCCGCGCGCTTGAGCAGGTCGGCGGGCGTATCGCCGTGGTCGGGAAACAACGCCATGCCGATGCTCGGCGTGACCTGCAGGCGCTGGCCGTCGAGCAGCATCGGCTCGCCGAGCAACTGGCGCAGCTTTTCCGCCACGTGGCGAATATGGCGGGTCACTTCCGAGCGTCGCCCCTCCAGCCCGGACAGCAGGACGACGAATTCGTCGCCGCCCAGGCGCGCCACGGTGTCCTCCTGGCGCACGCTGGCTTCCAGGCGCGCGGTGATCATTTTCAGTACCGCATCGCCCACCGGATGGCCGAGCGAGTCGTTGATGTTCTTGAAGTGATCGAGGTCGAGAAACAGCAGGGCTCCGCGCAGGTCGTGGCGCTTGTGCAGGGCGATCTGCTGGGTCAGGCGATCCATCAGCAGTGCGCGGTTAGGCAGGTTGGTCAGCGAGTCGTGGTAGGCCAGGTGCTGGATCTGCGCCTGGGCATCCTTCAGTTCGCTGACGTCGCGGGCGGTCAGCAGCAGGCAATCCTTGCCGTTCAGCTCGATCGGCTCTACCGACACCTCCACCACCTTGACCTGGCCGCTGCGGTGTTGGCCGAGCATTTCCATGTGCAGCACGTGACCGTCGCGGTGCAGCCGCTCGAGCAGGCGGGCCCGTTGCGCCGGCTCGGCCCAGACGTTCAGGTCCAGCGAGCTGCGGCCGATCACTTCCTCCGGGCGGTACCCGGTCAGGCGGCAGAAACCTTCGTTGACTTCGATGTAGCAGCCGCTGTCGCGCTCGGTGATGGTGATGGCGTCGGGGCTGGAGTGGAAAGCCTTGGCGAACTTCTCCTCGCTGGCCTTGAGCGCCGCCTCGGCTTCCTGGCGCTCGCTGACATCGCGGAACGTCGAAAGGATGCACAGCTGGCGCTCGACGCGGATGAAGCGGCTGGAAACCACGCAGGCCAGCTCCCGGCCATCGTGGGTGAAATAGCGCACCTCCTCGTTGTTGAGACCCTGCTGGGCGGTGAGCTTGTCGTACAGCCGGCGGCGCTCCTGCGGGTCGGCCCAGAAGCGCACCTCGGGCGCACTGCGGCCGACGATCTCCTCGGGGCGCCAGCCGAAGACTTCGCTGAAGGCGGGGTTGACCTCGATGAACACCCCGTCGCGAATACGGGAGACGCAGATGGGGTCCGGGCTGGCCTGGAACAGCGTGGAGAATTTTTCCTCGGAGGCCGCCAGGCGTTGCTCGCGGTGCACCCGCTCGGTGATGTCCATGAGAATGCCCGCCATACGCACGGGCTGGCCGTTTTCGTCCCGGTAGAGCTTGGCGGTGCTCTCCAAATGGTGGGTTTCGCCGTTGGCGAAGCGTGCCCTGTAGATGATCTGGTATTCGCGGCGCCGGCCGCTGATCAGCTCCTGGTAGGCCAGGCGCATGCGCTGCTGGTCCTCGGCAGGTACCTGGCTGAAGAAATGGCCGAAGTCGCCATGGTAGGGCTCGGCGGTCAGTCCGTGCAGGGCCGAGGCGCGCGCCGAGCCGTACAGGGTGTCGCTGGGTATGTGCCAATCCCAGTTGCCCAGGTCGGCCGATTCCAGCGCCAGGGTCAGGCGTTCCTGGCTGTCCTTCAGCGCTTGCTCCTGTGCGCGCTCGTGGGTGATGTTGCGCACGCTGAGCAGCAGGCAGGGCACGCCGTCCAGCTCGATCTCGCCGCCGTGGATCAGGTTGGTGCTCGATTGGCCGGTGCGGCTGGTCAGGCAGGCTTCGACTGGCTTGAGCGTGCCGTCGTCCTGCATGGCGTCGAGCATGCGCTGGCGATCCTCTGGGTTGGCCCATAGGCCGAGTTCCAGCGAGGTGCGGCCGACCGCCTCGGCCTGGCTCCAGCCGAACTGGCGTTCGAAGCTGGGGTTGATCTCGACGAAACGGCCGCTGGCTTTTTCAGTGATGACGATGGTGTCGGGTGAATTGCGAAAGGCCTTGGCAAACTTGTTTTCGCTCGCCCGCAGCGCCGCCTCCGCACGTTTGCGTTCGCTGGCATCGAGAAAGCTGCTGAGCAGAAACGGTTGCTCGTCCAATTCCAGGTATTGGCTGGATAGCATGCCGTCGAGAATGCGCCCGTCGCGGGTGCGCAATTGCACCTCCTGTACATGCGGCTCGCGGTGGGCGCGGGCCTGCTGGCGCAGGCGTTCGCGCTGGCCGGTGTCCACCCAGAGGCCCAGGTCGACACTGGAGCGGCCGATCACGTCCTCCGCGGGCCAGCCGAACAGGCTCTGGAAGTGCTGGTTGGCCTCGGTAATCACGTCATCGGCGAAGCGCTCCAGCAGGACCACATCCGGGCTCAGGCGGAACAGGCTGGTAAAGCGCTTTTCCGAGCTGGCCAGCTCCTGCTCGCGCTCTTGCTGTTCGGTGATTTCCCGTGCCACACCGATCATCATCGGCTTGCCGTCGCTGTCCTGCTGCAGGCAGCCGCTGATTTCCAGCCAGTGCAGGCTGCCGTCGGGCCAGCGAATCCGATGACGCAGCCAGCGGGTTTCCGGCTCGCCGTCGAGCACCGCTTGGAATGAGCGCATCACCGCCTGGCGGTCTTCCTCGGGAATCATTTCGATGTAGTTGACCGGTATGCGCACCGGTCGCTTGGGGTCCAGGCCGAAGAGCGCCTGGGCGCCGCGGGACCAACTGACTTGCCCGCTGTGGATGTCCCAGGACCAGGCGCCCAGCCGCGCTGCGTTCAGCGCCGCCAGCAGACGCGGTGCGTCCTGCCAGGACTGCTCGAACTCGACGGGGTCGAGGGCAGGAACATAGGGGAGGGGCGGGAAGCGGTCACTGGCGTTGGCCATCGGCGGCCCGTCCTGTGTGCTGAAGGGGTGGATTGCCAGCCAGGGGCTGTCCGGATCGAAGCATGCCGTACCTTCTTATTATCGTTATGGCTTCACGTTAGCCTCTGCCTCGGCGCCTACGCAAGGCTGTCGCGCTGCCGGTCGAGCAATGCCATGAAGGCTTTGGCCGCGTTCGACAGGGTGCGTTCCGTGTGCAGGATGTAACCGAGCCGGCGCTGTAGCTGGATGCCCGGCAGCGGCAGGCGGGCGACCTGCTCGTCGAGCATGGTGCGCGGCAGCACGCTCCAGGCCAGGCCGATGGAGACCATCATCTTGATGGTCTCCAGATAGTTGGTGCTCATGGCAATGTTTGGCGTCAGTCCCTCCGCCTCGAACAGCCTGCGCACGATGTGGTGGGTAAAGGTATTGCCGCCGGGAAACACCGCCGGATGCAAGGCGACATCGGCCAGCGTCACCGCCTCGTTGCGGGCCAGCGGGTGCTCGGGGGCAACGACGAAGTCCAGCGGGTCGTCCCAGACTGTCACGGCCTTGACCAGCGTTTGCTCTTCCGGCGCCAGGGTGATCACCGCCAGCTCCGCGCGCCCGTGCAGTACTTCCTCGTAAGCCACTTCCGAATCGAGGAACTGGATATCGAGGGCGACCTGCGGATAGGCGCGGGTGAAGGCGCGCAACAGCGGCGGCAGACGGTGCAGGCCGATATGGTGGCTGGTCGCGAGGGTCAGCCGGCCGCCGATCACACCGGTCAGGTTGGTCAGGGCGCGGCGGGTGTCGTCCAGCACGTTGAGAATCTGGTAGGCCCGCGGCAGCAACGCTCGTCCCGCCTCGGTCAGGCTGACCTCGCGTCCGAGGCGATCGAACAGGCGCACGTCGAGCTGCTGTTCGAGGCTGGCGATGCGCTTGCTGACCGCCGGTTGGGTCAGGTGCAGGCGCTCGGCGGCGCTGGAAAAGCTGCCGGTTTCGGCGATGGCGATAAACGCGTTGAGGTTGGCGAGGTCCACGCGGGCTCCGGGCGTTGGCATCGAGAGGGAAGATAGGCCAGGCTAGCTTAGCGGCATTCTCTGTGGGAATGCATTGAATAAAAAATATGAATTTGAGTTATCGGGGCGCAAGCCATAGCATCTTCCCCCATAAGCCAAAGGGCTATTCGCCCCCAGGCATAGAAACACCTGATGAGGGAAACCGAATGGCCGGCAGAACGCTCTACGACAAACTCTGGGATATGCATGAGGTCAAGCGCCGCGACGATGGGTCGTCGCTGATCTACATCGACCGCCACATCCTTCACGAAGTGACGTCGCCGCAAGCCTTCGAAGGCTTGCGCCTGGCCGGCCGCAAACCCTGGCGCATCGACGCCAACATCGCCACTCCGGACCACAACGTGCCGACCACGCGCAACGAGCGCCAGGGCGGCCTCGAGGCCATCGCCGACGAAGTCTCGCGCATCCAGGTGCAGACCCTCGACGAGAACTGCGACGACTTCGGCATCCTCGAATTCAAGATGAACGACGTCCGCCAGGGCATCGTGCACGTTATCGGCCCGGAGCAGGGCGCCACCCTGCCGGGCATGACCGTGGTCTGCGGCGACTCGCATACTTCCACCCATGGAGCCTTCGGTGCGCTGGCTCATGGCATCGGCACCTCTGAAGTGGAGCACGTGCTGGCCACCCAGTGTCTGGTGGCCAAGAAGATGAAGAACATGTTGGTCTCGGTCGAGGGCCAACTGCCTTTTGGCGTTACCGCCAAGGACATCGTGCTGGCGGTGATCGGCAAGATCGGCACCGCGGGCGGCAACGGCCATGCACTGGAATTCGCCGGCAGCGCGATCCGCGACCTGTCCCTCGAAGGCCGCATGACCCTCTGCAACATGGCCATCGAGGCCGGCGCCCGGGTCGGGCTGGTCGCCGTCGACGAGAAGACCATCGATTACGTGAAAGGTCGGCCCTTCGCGCCGAGCGGCGAGCATTGGGACATGGCCGTTGCCCAGTGGCGCGGGCTGGTTTCCGATGCCGACGCGCACTTCGACACCGTGGTCGAGTTGCGTGCCGAGGAGATCAAGCCGCAGGTGAGCTGGGGGACTTCGCCGGAAATGGTGCTGGCGGTCGACCAGAACGTGCCGGACCCGGCGGCCGAGGCCGATCCGGTCAAGCGCGACTCCATCGTGCGGGCCTTGAAGTACATGGGGCTCGCCGCCAACCAGCCGATCACCGACATCCGCCTGGATCGCGTGTTCATCGGTTCCTGCACCAACTCGCGTATCGAAGACCTGCGTGCCGCGGCCGAAGTCGCCAGGGGGCGCAAGGTCGCCCCGACCATCAAGCAGGCCCTGGTGGTTCCGGGTTCCGGCCTGGTGAAGGCCCAGGCGGAGAAGGAAGGGCTGGACAAGATATTCATCGAGGCCGGCTTCGAATGGCGTGAGCCGGGCTGCTCCATGTGCCTGGCGATGAACCCGGACAAGCTGGGCAGCGGCGAGCATTGCGCGTCCACCTCCAATCGCAACTTCGAAGGCCGCCAGGGTGCCGGTGGTCGTACCCACCTGGTCAGCCCGGCGATGGCCGCTGCGGCTGCGGTGACCGGTCGCTTCATCGATGTGCGCGAACTGATCCAGGCCTGAGGAGACCGAACATGAAAGCCTTTACCCAGCACACCGGTCTCGTCGCGCCGCTCGATCGCGCCAACGTCGACACCGACCAGATCATCCCCAAGCAGTTTCTCAAGTCGATCAAGCGCACCGGCTTCGGCCCCAACCTGTTCGACGAATGGCGCTACCTGGATGTCGGCCAGCCGAACCAGGATTGCTCGCAACGCCCGGTCAACCCGGAGTTCGTGCTGAACTTCCCGCGCTACCAGGGCGCCAGCGTGCTGCTTGCCCGGGAGAACTTCGGCTGCGGTTCGTCCCGCGAGCACGCGCCCTGGGCGCTGGACGAGTACGGTTTCCGGGCCATCATCGCGCCGAGCTTTGCCGACATCTTCTATAACAACAGCTTCAAGAACGGCCTGTTGCCGATCGTGCTCGACGAGCAGGATATCGACGAACTGTTCCAGCAGTGCGAGGCTGCCGAAGGCTACCAGCTGACCGTCGACCTCGCGGCGCAGACCGTGACCCGTCCGGACGGCAAGCAATACCGCTTCGAGGTAGACGCCTTCCGCAAGCACTGCCTGCTCAACGGGCTCGACGATATCGGCCTGACCTTGCAGGACGCCGAAGCGATCAAGGCCTTTGAAACCAAACACCGGCAGGGCAGCCCCTGGCTGTTCGGCGCGATCAAATAACTGGAGCGGCAAGCTACAAGCAAAGGCACCGGCTACTTGTGGCTTGCAACTCGCAGCTTGCAGCTATTTCCGAAGGAAATCCCCATGTCCAAACAGATTCTGATTCTTCCCGGCGACGGTATCGGTCCGGAGATCATGGCCGAAGCGGTCAAGGTCCTGGAGCTGGCCAACGACAAGTTCCAGCTCGGCTTCGAGCTGGCCCATGACGTGATCGGCGGGGCCGCCATCGACAAGCATGGCGTGCCGCTGGCCGACGAAACCCTGGCGCGCGCACGCCAGGCCGATGCGGTGCTGCTCGGTGCGGTCGGCGGGCCGAAGTGGGACAAGATCGAGCGCGACATCCGCCCCGAGCGCGGCCTGCTGAAGATCCGCTCGCAGCTTGGCCTGTTCGCCAACCTGCGGCCGGCGATTCTCTACCCGCAACTGGCGGCGGCGTCCAGCCTCAAGCCGGAGGTGGTGGCGGGGCTGGACATCCTCATCGTTCGCGAACTGACCGGCGGCATCTACTTCGGCCAGCCGCGCGAACAACGCGTTCTGGAAAACGGCGAGCGCCAGGCTTACGACACCTTGCCATACAGCGAGAGCGAAATCCGTCGTATCGCCCGGGTTGGCTTCGACATGGCCCGTGTACGCAACAAGAAGCTCTGCTCCGTGGACAAGGCTAACGTACTTGCTTCCAGCCAGCTGTGGCGCGAGGTGGTGGAGGAGGTGGCCAAGGACTACCCGGACGTCGAGTTGTCACACATGTACGTCGACAATGCCGCCATGCAACTGGTGCGGGCGCCCAAGCAGTTCGACGTGATGGTCACCGACAACATGTTCGGCGACATCCTGTCGGACGAGGCCTCGATGCTCACCGGCTCCATCGGCATGCTGCCGTCGGCCTCGCTGGACGCCAACAACAAGGGTATGTACGAGCCGTGCCACGGCTCGGCGCCGGACATCGCCGGGCAGGGCATTGCCAACCCGTTGGCGACCATTCTTTCGGTATCGATGATGTTGCGTTACAGCTTCAATCAGACGGCCGCGGCGGATGCCATCGAGCAGGCGGTCAGCAAGGTGCTCGACCAGGGCCTGCGTACCGGCGACATTCATTCCGAAGGCACCACCAGGGTCGGAACCCGAGCCATGGGCGATGCGGTAGTCGAGGCGCTGCGGAATCTGTAATCTCTTGGGTCCGCTGCCCGGCAGCGGTCCACTTCTTTTTTAGGGTGTGTTGCAATGAAACGTGTAGGTTTGATCGGTTGGCGCGGCATGGTGGGCTCGGTCCTGATGCAGCGGATGCTGGAAGAGCGGGATTTCGATTTGATCGAACCGATCTTCTTCACCACCTCCAATGTCGGCGGGCAGGGTCCGGACATCGGCAAGGACACCGCAGCGCTGAAGGATGCCTACAACATCGACGAGCTGAAGAGCCTCGATGTGATCCTCACCTGCCAGGGCGGCGACTACACCAACGAAGTCTTCCCCAAGTTGCGCGAAGCCGGCTGGCAAGGCTACTGGATCGATGCTGCCTCCAGCCTGCGCATGCATGACGATGCGGTGATCGTGCTGGATCCGGTCAATCGCAAGGTGATCGACCAGCAGCTGGATGCCGGCACCAAGAACTACATCGGCGGCAATTGCACCGTCAGTCTGATGCTGATGGCGCTTGGCGGCTTGTACGAGGCCGGCCTCGTCGAATGGATGAGCGCGATGACCTACCAGGCAGCGTCGGGTGCCGGCGCGCAGAACATGCGTGAGCTGATCAAGCAGATGGGCTCGATCCATGGCGCAGTGGCCGACGACCTGGCCAACCCGGCCAGTGCCATCCTCGACATCGACCGCAAGGTGGCCGAAACCATGCGCGGCGACGCCTTCCCGGTGGACAGCTTCGGCGTGCCGCTGGCCGGTAGCCTGATTCCCTATATCGACAAGGAACTGCCGAACGGGCAGAGCCGCGAGGAGTGGAAAGCCCAGGCCGAAACCAACAAGATTCTCGGCCGCTTCAAGAACCCGATCCCGGTCGATGGTATCTGCGTGCGCATCGGCGCCATGCGCTGCCACAGCCAGGCGCTGACCATCAAACTGAACAAGGATGTGCCGATCGCCGATATCGAAGGCATGATCAGCCAGCACAACCCCTGGGTGAAGCTGGTGCCGAATCAACGCGACGCCAGCATGCGCGAGCTGTCGCCGACCGTGGTCACCGGTACCCTGAGCGTTCCGGTAGGCCGCCTGCGCAAGCTGAACATGGGCTCGCAGTACCTTGGCGCGTTCACCGTCGGCGACCAATTGCTGTGGGGCGCAGCCGAGCCGCTGCGGCGCATGCTGCGCATCCTGCTGGAGCGTTGATCCACCGGTCTTGCCGGCGAAAGCGGGTTTCGCGATGTGAAAAGGGCGTGCTGTCCATCGCATTGCGGGATTCGCTTCTACCTTTTCCCTCGACTGATCTATAAAGTGCCTCTCCTTTTCGCTGAGGCAGTTTCATGAGCCAAACCTTCGATGTCGCCGTCATCGGCGCCACCGGCACCGTCGGCGAAACTCTTGTCGAGCTGATGGGCGAGCGCGACTTTCCCGTAGCCAACCTGCATCTGCTGGCCAGCGGCGAGTCCGCCGGGCGCTCCTTGCCGTTCAAGGGCAGGAATCTGCGGGTACGTGCCGTTGATGAATTCGATTTCTCCCAGGTTCAGCTGGCATTTTTCGTCGCTGGCGCGGACGTCACCCGGAATCACGCCCCCCGAGCCGCGGCAGCGGGCTGTTCGCTGATCGATCTATCCGGTGCGCTGCCGGCCGCGCAAGCGCCGTGCATCGTGCCGGAGGCCAACGCCCGTTTGCTCGATACCCTCAATGCGCCTTATCTGCTGAGCAGCCCAAGCGCTGCAGCGACCGCCCTGGCGGTGGTGCTTGCGCCACTGCGAGCGCTTCTGGAATTGAAGGCTATCTATACGACCGCTTGTCTGGCCGTTTCCAGCCAGGGTCGCGAAGGCGTCAACGAGTTGGCCCGGCAGACCGCCGAGCTGCTCAACGCGCGCCCCCTTGAGCCACGGTACTTTGACCGACAGATCGCCTTCAATTTGCTGGGGCAGGTCGGGGAAATCGACGAAAGCGGACACAGTCGACTGGAGCGACGTCTGCTCAGTGAGCTAAAGCAAATAATGGATGCTGCCGACTTGGTAGTATCCACCACCTGCGTGCAGGCTCCGGTTTTCTTTGGCGATAGTCTCAGCGTGTCGCTGCAGGCAAGCGCCGAAGTGGACCTCAAGGCGGTCAAGGCGGCCCTGGAGGCCGCGCCGGGCGTGGAGTTGGTCGAAAACGACGATTATCCGACAGCGGTCGGCGATGCGCTCGGCCAGGATGTCGTTTACGTTGGGCGGGTACGCAGCGGATTGGACGACAAGACCCAACTCAATTTGTGGATCACGTCTGATAATGTGCGAAAAGGCTCGGCGCTCAACGCTGTGCAGTTAGGTGAGTTGTTGATAAAACACTATCTGTAAAAGATACTTACCTGAAAATTTGAAGAACTATTCTAGCTTGGCAATACTGGCTTAGCTGATCGCTGACGGGGAACCACCCTTGGGTGGGAGCAGGCAGCGACGAATAAGACCCTCTCGACTATCGAGAAAAAAAGATAAAACAAGGGATAACGCTATGGTTCGGGTTCGCAAACTGGTGCTGGCAATCGCAGCTGCTTCGGCGCTGACCTCCGGTATGGCGCAAGCGCTGGGGCTGGGTGAAGTTAACCTGCAGTCTGCGCTGAATCAGCCATTGGTGGCTGAAATCGAACTGGTCGAGGTGCGCGATCTGGCCTCGAACGAGTTGATTCCGAGCCTGGCTTCGCCGGATGAGTTCAACAAGGCAGGCGTCGACCGTCCCTACTTCCTCACCGATCTGAAGTTCACTCCGGTGGTCAAGCCCAATGGCAAGAGCGTCATTCGGGTGACTTCCAGCAAGCCGGTACGTGAGCCCTACCTGAATTTCCTCGTCGAAGTGCTCTGGCCGAATGGCCGTTTGCTGCGCGAGTACACCCTGCTGCTCGATCCGCCGCTCTATTCTCCAGACGCCGCTCCGGCACCGCAGGCGCCGGTCGTTGCTGGCGCAGCTACGCGCAGCACTGCGCCGGTCACGGCAACCCGTCCTGCGACTGCGCAGCCGACCACTGCCGCGCCGCGTACCCTCGAAGGCAACGAATACAAGACCACCCGTAGCGATACGCTGTGGGAAATCGCCGAGCGTGTGCGTGGCGGCAACTCCGTTCACCAGGCCATGCTGGCGATTCAGGATCTCAACCCCGACGCCTTCATCGATAACAACATCAACCTGCTGAAGAGTGGCCAGGTCTTGCGCCTGCCCGACGAGCAGCAGATCAAGAGCCGTTCGCAGAGCGAGGCCATTGCCCAGGTCACCGCGCAGAATGCTGCATGGCGTGAAAGCCGCGGTGTAGCGGGCGGCGCTCGTCAGCTGGATGCCACCAAGCGGACCGCCGCTGGCGCTACTCCGGCGCAGAGCGCGAGCAAAGACAGTCTGCGACTGGTTTCCGGCGAAGCCGGCAAGACCACCGCAGGTAGCGACAAGGGTAACAAGGGTGACAGCAAGGTCCTGGCCGACAAGCTGGCGGTGACCCAGGAAAGCCTGGATTCGACCCGTCGCGAAAACGCCGAA
The DNA here is from genome assembly GCF_057128665.1 of Zestomonas ipomoeae. Classification (NCBI taxonomy): domain Bacteria; kingdom Pseudomonadati; phylum Pseudomonadota; class Gammaproteobacteria; order Pseudomonadales; family Pseudomonadaceae; genus Zestomonas; species Zestomonas ipomoeae. Next base: position 703,965 of record NZ_JBSKHQ010000001.1, on the reverse strand, counting down.
CTGACCAGCCGCGTCAGCGATCTGCAGAGCCAGTTGGACAAGCTGCAGCGCCTGATCCAGTTGAAAGATGCCCAGCTCGCGAAGTTGCAGGCCGATCTGGCGGCGCAGGCCGAGAAATCGGGTGAGGCGGCACCGGCTCCGGTGGTGCCGGAGCAGCCAGCGGTCGAGACTCCTGTCCAGGCGCCGGCCACGCCCGGCGAGCAGGCGGTTACGCCAGAGGTAAAGCCGGCGCAGACGCCGCCGGCTGAACCGGACTTCAACTACGAGGAGCCGGTCAAGCCCGATGCGGCGGCCGCAGCAAACCCCCAGCAGCCGGCCAGTGAGCCGGCTGGCGCCGTTAAGCCGGCAGAGAAACCTGCAGCCGCCAAGCCCGCGCAACCCGCCCCTGTTCCTCAGCCTGAGCCGACCAGCTTTCTGGACGATCTGCTGGCCAATCCGATGATGCTCGGCATCGCCGGTGGTGGCGTGCTGCTCCTGCTGTTGGTGGGGCTGATGGTGCTCTCCCGTCGCAATGCGATGAAGGAAGCCGAACTGCAGAACAGCTTGATCGCCGAGGATGAAGACGACGCTTTCTCCAGCTTGGACATGCCTACCAGTGACTTGGGCGGCCTGGAAAGCGCCAGCGAGCCCGCTGCCGCTCCGGCGGCGATGGAAGAGCGTGTATCGGCGCAAACTGGCGATGCGCTGGGTGAGGCCGATATCTATATCGCCTACGGTCGTTTCAGCCAGGCCGCGGAGTTGCTGCAGAACGCGATCAACCAGGAGCCGCAGCGCAGCGATCTGCGTCTCAAGTTGATGGAGGTCCAGGCTGAATTGGGGGACCGTGAAGGTTTCGCCCGTCAGGAAAGCGAGTTGCGCGAGATCGGCGGCTCCAACGCCCAGGTCGAGCAACTGAAGGCCAAGTACCCGGCCATGGCTACTGCCGCCGCTGCAGGGTTCGCCGGTGCAGCGGCAAGCGATGACCTGGATAGTTTCAGCCTTGATGACCTGACCCTTGATGAGCCTGCGGCCGCCCCTGCCAGCCAGGATATGGACGATGCCTTCGAACTGAGCCTGGATGACCTGGAAGCCGACTTGGATCGCGATGTCCGTGCAGCGGCTGCCAGCGATTCGACCCTCGACCTGGATGATCTGGCACTGGATAGCGACCTTGACTCGCCGGCTGTCGCCAGTGGCCCTGTCGAGGAAGATCTCGATTTCGATCTCGAACTGGCGAGCGAAACGACGGCCGAGGGAGTGGGTGACGATCTGGCTGACTTCAGCCTGGACCTGCAAGAAGAGGCTGCCCCGGCGCCCGCTGCGCCAGTGGAAGAAGACGATTTCATGCTCAGCCTGGATGAGGACCTGAGTCCCGCTCCGGCTGCCGCTGACGACTTTGCCGACCTGAGCCTTGATCTTCCGCAGGAAGAGCCGGAGCCGGTGGCTGACCTTGATCTGCCCGCGGACTTCGATCTTTCCCTGGCTGAGGAGGGCTTGTCCGAGCCTGAGGCGCCGGAGGCCGATACCTTTGGGGCCCAGCTCGATGAGGTCAGCGAAGAGTTGGATCAACTGTCCGGTAGTCTGGATCAGCCGTTCGACGAGCCTGAGCCAGCTGCTCCGGCGGCAGCGAGTGCGCCGGCTATGGCTGGCCTCGATGCGGACGACGACTTCGATTTCCTCTCCGGCACCGATGAGAGCGCGACCAAGCTGGATCTGGCTCGTGCCTACATCGACATGGGCGATACCGAGGGGGCCCGCGATATCCTCGATGAGGTGATGAACGAGGGTAACGACAGCCAGCAGCAGGAGGCGCGCGAAATGCTCGCCCGTCTTGCCTGATCCATGAGCGAAGCAGTACCCGCAGCGGCAGCCGAAACGGCTGCCGCTGGCGTTTTCAGAATCGCTCTTGGCGTCGAATACAAGGGCTCCCGTTATCGTGGTTGGCAACGCCAGCGTGCCGGCGTGCCTTCCGTGCAGGAGCATGTGGAAAGGGCGCTTTCCAAGGTTGCAGGCGGCGGCTCCGTCACCCTCAGCTGTGCCGGTCGCACCGATGCCCTGGTACATGCCAGCGGCCAGGTGGTGCATTTCGATACCCCGGTCGAGCGCAGCATGCATAGCTGGATCATGGGTGCCAACATGAACCTGCCCGGGGACATCAGCATCACCTGGGCCAAGCAGATGCCGCTGCACTTCGATGCGCGTTTCAGTGCCGTGGCACGGCGTTACCGCTATGTGATCTATAACGACCATATCCGCCCAGCGCATATGGCCGAGGAAGTCACTTGGAACCATCGGCCGCTGGATGTCGAGCGAATGCGCCTGGCGGCCAAGGCCCTGGTCGGTACCCACGATTTCAGTGCTTTTCGTGCCCGTCAGTGCCAAGCCAAGTCGCCGGTCAAGACCGTGCATCATCTGCACCTGCTCGAGCACGGACGCTTCATCGTCCTCGACATACGGGCCAATGCCTTCCTCCATCATATGGTGCGCAACATTGCTGGCGTGCTGATGACTATTGGCGCTGGCGAGCGGCCAGTGGAATGGGCCGAAGAGGTGCTCGCGAGTCGAGTTCGTCGCACTGGCGGTGTGACGGCCCATCCTTACGGGCTCTATCTGGTACGGGTCGAATACCCCGAAGAGTTCGTTCTGCCCGAGCGCTATCTGGGGCCGCACTTTCTCTCTGGGTTGCCGGAAAGCTTCTGAGACGGCATGGGAATGCCTTGCTGGCTTGCAGGTTGCATTCCTTTTGTTACCATCCAAGTCCCTATTGCGCAGGTGCCGGCACGTTGTCAGTCGTTCGCAGCAAAATCTGTGGCATTACCCGCGTCCAAGACGCTCTCTCCGCCGTGGAGGCCGGTGCGGATGCCATCGGCCTGGTGTTCTATCCGCCGAGCCCCAGAGCGCTGGGCGTGCAGCAGGCGCGGGAAATCCTGGCAGCCCTGCCGCCGTTCGTGACCGCGGTTGGCCTGTTCGTGAATGCCACTCGGTGCGAGCTGGGGGAAATCCTCGATGCGCTGCCGCTCGACCTGCTGCAATTCCACGGCGATGAGCAGCCATCGGATTGCGAGGGTCATGGCCGCCCGTTCATCAAGGCTCTGCGAGTCAAGCCGGGCGAGGACATCGCCGCTCAGGTGGCCAGCTACGCCAATGCCTCGGGCATTCTTCTCGATACCTATGTACCTGGCGTGCCTGGCGGCACCGGCGAGGCGTTCGACTGGTCGCTGATCCCGTCGGGGCTGGACAAGCCGATAATCCTGGCCGGCGGTCTCTGTGCGGAAAATGTTCGTGCGGCCATAACCCAGGTGCGGCCCTACGCCGTCGATGTCAGTGGCGGGGTGGAGGCCGGTCGGGGGATCAAGGACCCGGAAAAGATCCGCGCTTTCCTGCGCGAGGTGCGGCGTGGTCCGCTTGATCGCTCTGGAAAGGGCCAGCCTTGATCGGTCATGTGACGGGCTGTGCCCACATGCCGTCCATTAGCGTACGTCGGCGACAAGCCGGCGCCATTTCGTTGGGCCGACCGGGCTGTGGATGGGTGCAGGACCGGGACGGCCTTGGCCAAGGCCATCACCATGAATTTTTTCAAGGACTTGCGCGGGGCCCTTGGCGCAGCGCGTCTGGGTCTGACAGCTAAGGAGAACTGAAGCATGAGCAACTGGCTGGTCGACAAACTGATTCCCTCGATCATGCGTTCCGAGGTGCAGAAGAGTTCCGTGCCCGAAGGGCTCTGGCACAAGTGTCCGTCCTGCGAGGCGGTGCTGTACAAGCCGGAGCTGGAAAAGACGCTGGATGTCTGCCCGAAGTGCCACCACCACATGCGCATCGACGCCCGCAGTCGCCTGGACATCTTCCTGGATGCCGAAGGTCGCGAGGAGATCGGTGCGGATCTCGAGCCGGTGGACCGTTTGAAATTCCGCGATGGCAAGAAGTACAAGGATCGCCTCGCCGCTGCGCAAAAACAGACCGGTGAGAAGGATGCGCTGATCGCCATGCGCGGCACTCTGCAAGGCATGCCGATTGTCGCTGCCGCCTTCGAGTTTTCCTTCATGGGCGGCTCGATGGGGGCGGTGGTTGGCGAGCGCTTCGTGCGGGCCGCCAATGTCGCGCTCGAACAGCGTTGCCCGCTGGTGTGCTTCTCTGCCTCGGGGGGCGCACGCATGCAGGAGGCGTTGATTTCCCTGATGCAAATGGCCAAGACCTCCGCCGTTCTGGCGCGGCTGCGTGAGGAAGGCATTCCATTCATTTCCGTGCTGACCGACCCGGTCTATGGCGGGGTTTCCGCCAGTCTGGCCATGCTCGGCGATGTGATCCTGGCCGAGCCGCGCGCGCTGATCGGCTTCGCCGGCCCACGGGTAATCGAGCAGACCGTACGCGAGAAGCTGCCGGAAGGCTTCCAGCGCAGCGAGTTTCTCCTCGATCACGGCGCCATCGACATGATCGTGCCGCGCGCCGAAATGCGCCCACGACTGGCGCAACTGCTGGCCCAGTTGATGGGGCAGCCATCGCCGCTGCAACTGCCGGCCAGCGCATGACTTCGCGCTCCCTGGCCGACTGGCTGGCCTATCTTGAGCAGCTCCACCCCGCGGCGATCGACATGGGGCTGGAGCGCTTGCAGGTTGTTGCCGGCCGACTCGGCCTGGGACGGCCAGCACCGCTGGTGATTTCGGTCACCGGTACCAACGGCAAGGGCTCGACCTGCGCAATGCTCGCCGCGCTGCTCGAAGAGCAGGGACTGAAGGTCGGCGTCTACAGCTCTCCGCACCTGCTGCGCTACAACGAGCGGGTGCAGATCGCCGGCCAGGAAGCGAGCGATGCGGCTTTGTGCGAGGCCTTCGCTGCCGTCGAAGCGGCGCGTGGCGACGTCACCCTGACCTACTTCGAGATGGGTACCCTGGCGGCATTCTGGCTGTTCGAGCGGTCCTCACTCGATGCGGCGGTGCTGGAGGTCGGTCTTGGCGGTCGCCTGGATGCAGTCAATCTGGTCGACGCCGACCTGGCGCTGGTGACCAGCATTGGCCTGGACCACGCCGAATGGCTGGGCGACACCCGCGAATCGGTGGCCACGGAAAAGGCCGGTCTGTTCCGTGCCGGAAAGCCGGCGCTGTGCGGTGATCTGGACCCTCCGGCGCCGCTCTTGGCGCGCGTGGCGGAGCTGGCATCGCCGTTCTTCCTGCGTGGGCGCGACTATGACCTGGCCATTGGTGAACACGGCTGGCACTGGCGAGGCCTGGATCGTGCCGGGGAAATGCTGGAACTGCATGACCTGCCATTGCTCGACCTGCCGATGGAAAACGCCGCGCTGGCGCTGCAGGCCTATGCCTTGCTCGATCTGCCCTGGCAGCCGGCGCGACTCGCTGGCGCGCTGGGACGGGCGCGGGTCAGTGGGCGCCTCGAAAGACGTCGCGTGAATTGGCGCGGCAAGTCACTCACGCTGTTGCTCGATGTTGGGCATAATCCCCATGCTGCCGAGTACCTGGCGCGGCGTCTGGACGGCAAGCCATTATCGGGGCGGCGCCTGGCGGTATTCGGTCTGCTAGCCGACAAGGATCTACAGGGCGTGACCAGAGCCCTGGCCGGTACGATCCACCACTGGGCGGTTGCACCGTTGCCTACCGAGCGCAGCCGCCCCGCGGCCGAACTCGAGGCGGCGCTTCTGAATCTCGGCGCGAGCGTCAGTTCGCATGCCGACGTGGTGGCTGCTATCGAGGCGCAATGCGCCGAGGCTAGCGCCGAGGATGAGATTCTGGTGTTCGGGTCTTTCTATTGCGTGGCCGAAGCCTTGGCTTGGCTGGAGGGGGTTGCGGGGGATGGCTTTGCTGGATAAGGGGCTCAAGCAGCGAATGGTCGGCGCCTTGGTGCTGGTGGCGCTGGCAGTGATCTTTCTACCAATGTTGTTTTCCCGCGAGGATGAGACTCGGCGGGTAGTGGTGGATGCTCCGCCGATGCCGGATACCCCTGCCATGCCGGCGATCGAGTTGCAACCGGTGGCCGTGCCCGAGCCCCAGGTCCTGCTCGAGGAGCCCGTGCCGCTAGAGCCGGAGTCCAGCGCGGTGGAGCCCGCCGAGCCGCCGACCCCGCCTGAGCAGGCTACTCAAGCGCCGGTCGTCGAGCCGAGCGCCGTACCTGCGTCGGCAACGGCCAGCCGTCTTGACGAAAACAGCCTGCCCATCAGTTGGTCGGTGCAGCTTGCCAGCCTGTCCAATCGTGACAGCGCGGAAAAACTGCAGAAGACCCTGCGCAGCCAGGGCTATAACGCCTATATCCGCACTGCCGACGGCATGAACCGTGTGTTCGTCGGCCCGGTGATCGAGCGCGCCGAGGCCAATCGCCTGCGCGATGTGCTCGGTCGCCAGCACAAGCTCGACGGTTTCGTGGTGCGCTTCCAGCCGGAGCGAGGTTGAACCGCGCGGCGCCGCCGGCCCTCGCTGCAATCCCTGGCTTACCCCTCGGCAAGGGCTCTGCTAAAATGCAGCGCCTTTTCTGTCTGTAGGCTGCACCGTGACTTTCACCTGGGTCGATTGGGCATTCATTGCCATCATCGCCGTTTCCAGCCTGATCAGCTTGAAGCGTGGCTTCGTCAAGGAAGCCCTGTCGCTGGTTACCTGGATCGTTGCCGGGATCGTCGCCTGGATGTTCGGTGGCGCGCTGTCGCAGCATCTCACCGAATTCATCGAAACACCGTCTGCGCGGGTGATAGCCGCTTGCGCGATACTCTTCGTCGCTACCCTGCTGGTGGGCGCCCTGATCAATTTCCTGATCGGCGAGTTGATCCGCGTCACCGGACTTTCTGGTACCGATCGCCTGCTTGGCATGGTTTTCGGCGCGGCGCGCGGAGCCTTGCTCGTGGTGGTCCTGGTCGGCCTGCTCAGCCTGGCACCGGTACAGCAGGACCCGTGGTGGCAGCAGTCGACCCTGCTGCCGCATTTCCTCATGGTCGCAGACTGGTCGAAGAACCTGATTCTTGGGCTCTCCAGCCAATGGATCGCCAACGGTCTCGGTTCGCAGAGCTGAGGCCGCCGATAGAAGGGCGTGTGGCGTTCGCGCCAGCGTCCAGAATTAGCTGAACTACTAGCAGGGGTTGCGTCACATGTGTGGCATCGTCGGAATCGTCGGTAAGTCGAACGTCAACCAAGCGCTGTACGACGCGCTTACCGTCCTTCAGCATCGCGGCCAGGACGCTGCCGGTATCGTGACCAGCCATGACGGCCGGTTGTTCCTGCGCAAGGACAACGGCTTGGTGCGCGACGTGTTCCAGCAGCGCCACATGCAGCGCCTCGTCGGCCACATGGGCATCGGGCATGTGCGCTATCCCACCGCCGGCAGCTCCAGTTCGGCCGAGGCACAGCCGTTTTATGTGAACTCGCCTTACGGCATTACCCTGGCGCACAACGGCAACCTGACCAACGTCGAGCAGTTGGCCAAGGAAATCTACGAGTCCGACCTGCGCCATGTGAACACCAATTCCGATTCGGAAGTGCTGCTCAATGTGTTCGCCCATGAGCTGGCCCAGCGCGGCAAGCTGCAGCCGACCGAGGAAGACGTGTTCGCCGCGGTGAGCGAGGTGCACCAGCGCTGCCGGGGTGGTTACGCAGTGGTGGCGATGATCACCGGCTACGGCATCGTCGGTTTCCGCGATCCCAATGCCATTCGCCCGATCGTCTTCGGCCAGCGCCACACCGACGAAGGCGTCGAATACATGATTGCCTCGGAGAGCGTGTCCCTCGATGTGCTCGGCTTTACCCTGATCCGCGACCTGGCGCCGGGCGAGGCCGTCTACATTACCGAGGACGGCAAGCTCTATACCCGCCAGTGCTCGACCAATCCGGTCTACTCGCCGTGCATCTTCGAGCATGTCTACCTCGCTCGCCCCGACTCCATCATGGATGGCATCTCGGTATACAAGGCGCGCCTGCGCATGGGCGAGAAGCTGGCCGAGAAAATCCTGCGCGAGCGCCCCGAGCACGATATCGACGTGGTCATTCCGATTCCCGATACCAGCCGTACCTCGGCGCTGGAGCTGGCGAATCGTCTCGGCGTGAAATTTCGCGAAGGCTTCGTGAAGAACCGCTACATCGGCCGTACCTTCATCATGCCGGGGCAGGCAGCGCGGAAGAAATCCGTGCGGCAGAAACTCAATGCCATCGAACTGGAGTTCCGCGGCAAGAACGTGCTGCTGGTGGACGACTCCATCGTGCGCGGTACCACCTGCAAGCAGATCATCCAGATGGCCCGCGAAGCCGGGGCGAAGAACGTCTATTTCTGCTCGGCCGCGCCGGCGGTGCGTTATCCGAATGTCTATGGCATCGACATGCCCAGCGCCCACGAACTGATCGCCCATAACCGCAGCACCGAGGAAGTGGCCGAGCTGATCGGTGCGGACTGGCTGATCTACCAGGACATCGAGGACCTGATCGAGGCGGTGCAGGAAGGCAACCCGAACATCCAGGGCTTCGACAGCTCGGTGTTCGATGGCCGCTACATCACCGGCGACGTCAACGAAGTCTATTTGAACAAGATCGAGCAGGCGCGCAACGACGCCTCCAAGGTCAAGGCCAACGCGGTCAGCGCCATTATCGATCTGTACAACAACTGAGCCGGCAGCCAGGTGGCTTGCGGCTGGAAGCAGGGTAGGTGAGATGAGTCAAGACTGGGATGCCGGACGCCTCGACAGCGATTTAGAAGGCGCGGCCTTCGATACCCTGGCGGTACGCGCCGGCCAGCACCGCTCGCCGGAAGGCGAGCATGGCGAGCCGTTGTTCTTCACGTCCAGCTACGTGTTTCGCAGCGCTGCCGATGCGGCGGCCCGCTTCGCTGGCGAAGTGCCGGGCAATGTCTACTCGCGCTATACCAACCCGACGGTGCGGGCGTTCGAGGAACGTATCGCCGCGCTGGAAGGGGCCGAGCAGGCGGTGGCGACCGCCTCCGGCATGTCGGCGATTCTTGCCACGGTGATGAGCCTGTGCAGCGCGGGTGACCATATCCTGGTTTCCCGCAGCGTGTTCGGTGCCACGGTCACGCTGTTCGAGAAGTACTTCAAGCGCTTCGGCATCCAGGTGGACTACGTGACGCTTGGCGATCTGGGTGCCTGGGAGAAGGCCTGCAAGCCGAACACCCGATTGCTGTTCGTCGAGTCGCCCTCCAATCCGCTGGTCGAGCTGGTGGATATCGCGGCGCTGGCGGAAATCGCTCATGCCAAGGGCGTTCTGCTGGCCGTGGACAACTGCTTCTGTACCCCGGTGCTGCAGAAGCCGCTGGCCCTCGGCGCAGATATCGTCATCCACTCGGCGACCAAGTTCATCGACGGCCAGGGGCGTTGCCTCGGCGGGGTGGTGGCCGGTCGTGCCGAGCAGATGAAGGAAGTGGTCGGTTTCCTGCGCACCGCCGGTCCGACACTCAGCCCGTTCAATGCCTGGGTGTTCCTCAAGGGGCTGGAAACGCTGCGCCTGCGCATGCAGGCCCATTGCGCCAGCGCCCAGGCCCTGGCCGAGTGGCTGGAAACCCAGCCCGGCGTGGAGAGGGTCTACTATGCCGGCCTGGCCAGCCACGCCCAGCAGGAGCTGGCCAAGCGTCAGCAGAGCGGCTTCGGCGCGGTGCTCAGTTTCGAGGTGAAGGGTGGCAAGGAGGGCGCCTGGCGCTTCATCGACGCCACCCGGTTGATCTCGATCACCGCCAACCTCGGCGACAGCAAGACCACCATCACCCATCCGGCGACCACCACCCACGGCCGGCTTTCGCCGGAGGACCGGGCTGCCGCCGGCATTCGCGACAGCCTGATCCGCGTGGCGGTCGGGTTGGAGGATGTGGCGGACCTCAAGGCTGACCTGGTCCGCGGGCTCGCCGCGCTCTGAGCCCTGCCCGGCAAGCGGCTGCCGTCGTTTGCCGGATTTGCGCCGCCTGTCACATATCCCCGAGCCTGGTACTCAGCACAGGCAGTCCTTGTTGCTGAGAAATAAGGAAACACCTGTTCACTGAAAGGCCGCTCCCCGCGATGCCTGGCGTCCCTTGCGCAGCGCGTAGCCTAGACGACGTGCGCCTACCAGCCTAACGGCGACCTGCCGACCTCACTCTCCGAGCACAACGGCCGCGTGCTTCTTTTCGTACCGAGTGCCCGTTGCGGGGAACTTGGCTGCCGGCCGGAAGTTCGGCAGCGCCGGGGGAATGCCGTGGGAAATGATCTGTCCCAACTGCGTCCGGTGCCCTGGTTTCGCTGGTCCGCCGCGACGGGTTCGCCCAGGGCGTTGCAACCGTTCAGGCCCTGGCGAGAAGAGGACAAGCCTGACAGGTATCGAGTATGGATTGCCGAGACATGGCCGCCGTGCTTCCCGGCGGCATTCCACGGGAAGACCTGCTGAAACTGCTGTGCCGTGCCGAGCACTATCCGCTGACATTGCTCCTGGCCCCCGCGGGGTCGGGCAAGTCCACCCTGTTGGCGCAATGGCAGGCCCGCCATACCACCCGGGCGGTGGTGCACTATCCGGTCCAGGCGCGGGATGACGATCCGGTGCGCTTCTTCCGCCGTCTGCTGGTGCGCATTCGGGCCCAGGTAACGGACTTCGACCTGTCCTGGTTCAACCCGTTCGACAACCAGATGCCCTTGTCGCCGGTCATCGTCGGCGAATACCTGGCCGATGCGCTGGAGCGCATCGACGATGGCTTGTTCATCGTGCTCGACGACTTCCAGCACGTCCGCCAGCCGGTCATTCTGGACGTCATGGCGTCGCTGCTGGAGCGCTTGCCGCCGAACGTGCGGATGATCATCTCCAGCCGCAACCATCCGGACATCGCCCTCAGCCGCTTGAAGCTGGAGAACCGCCTGCTAAGCATCGACCAGCACGACCTGCGCATGGATGCCTCGCAAATCCGCCAACTGAATGCCCATCTGGGTGGGCCGGAGCTGACCGACGGCTACATCGACAGCCTGCTGGTGATGACCGAGGGCTGGATGACCGGTATCAAGATGGCGCTGCTGGCCTGCGCACGCTTCGGCACCATCGCGCTGGAGCGCTTCAACGGCAGCCAGCCGGAGATCGTCGACTACTTTGGCCATGTGGTGCTGAAGCGGTTGTCGCCATCGCTGCGGGACTTCTTCCTGCGCAGCGCGATATTCGAGAAATTCAACGGCGCCATCTGCGACCGTGTGCTGCAGCGCACAGGGTCTGCGCTGTTACTGGAGGACATCGCGGCACGCGAGCTATTCATGCTGCCGGTGGACAACCAGCCTGGCTGGTATCGCTATCACGCATTGCTGCACGACTTGCTCAGCAAGCGGCTGGTGGTCGAACAGCACGGGCACATCGGCGACCTGCATGCCCGCGCGGCGCACTTCTACCTGGAGCAGGGCGAGTACGACCAGGCATTGCACCATGCGCAGCTCAGCGGCGATGGCGCGCTGTTCAATCATCTGTTGGAGCGGGGCTGCGATACCTGGATTCGCTGCGGCCAGTTCAGCGAAATCCTCAAGTGGGTCGAGCCGCTGCCGGAAAGCGAGGTATTGGCCAACCCCCGACTGATCTCCCCGCTGATCGGTGCACTGACTCTCTCGCGCCGCTTCCATCAGGCCCGCTACTATCTGGATGCGCTGAAGGAGCAACCGGCGTCCCGCCTCGATGCGCCGACCCAGCAGCTCCTGTCCCTGAATCTGCAGTTGTTCCAGCAGGACACGCTGGACGAGTCATGCCATGCCTTGCTCGAGCCGGGCATGCCGAGGGAGGTGCGCGGGCCGGCGCTGACCGTCATCGCCTATCACCACCTGATGGATGCCCGCGTCGATTCCTCCATTCGCCTGGCGGTGCAGGCCAAGGACCTGCTGGCCCAGGGCGGGCACAGTTTCCTGGAAAGCTATGCCGACCTGATCATCGCCCTGTGCCATCGCAACTCCCTGCGTGCCACCAGCGCCCGCAAGGAGGTGTCGTTAGACTACGAGCGCACAGACAAGGCCAGCCCGGCCTGGGTCAACCGAGCAACGGCGATGGTCGTTGCGCTCTATGAGCAGAATCAGTTGGGCCAGGCCCAGCAACTGTGCGAGGACCTGATTGCGGTCGTCAGCTCGTCGTCGGCCACCGAGGCCATCGTTACCGTCTACATCACCCTGTCGCGGTTGCTGCACAGGCGTCAGCTGCATGTGCGTGCCGGCCGGCTGCTGGACCAGCTTTCCAGCATCCTGCAACTGGGCAGCTACGGGCGTTTCGTCAGCCAGGTCGCCCAGGAGAGCCTCAGGCAGGCCTATGTCAGTGGCAAGAGCAGCGCCATGGAGGTGATCGCCCAGCGCTATCGCATTGCTGAGATGATCGACGAAGGCTGCTGGGAAAACGCCAGGCCATACGACGAGAGCTGGGAACGCTACGGCCTGGCGGCCGCCTACTGGTTGCAGGCCCGCGGCGCGCAGGCACGAGCACGGCGGATTCTCAAGGTGCTCGCCGAGTCGCTGCGGCAGAGCGAGGTCAAGGCGCGGGCGTTGGTGGTCGAAGCCAACCTGCTGGTGATCAACGCCCCCGAGCTGGGGCGCGATGGCCAACTGCTCGCGCTGCGGCGGCTGGTGGAGGAGTACGGCATCGTCAACATCAGCCGTTCGGTGTTCGACGAGGCGCCCGGCTTCGGCGAGGGCATGCTCGGGCTGTTGCAATCCGCCCCGTTGGACATTCCCGAACGCTACCAGGAGTTCTATGCCGAATTCCTGGTCGCCGAGTCGTGCACCTCGGCTCCCCGCGACCGTCTCGATGTGGCGGCGGTCCTGACCGGCAAGGAAATCCAGATCGTCGACCACCTGCTGGGCGGCCTGTCCAACAGCGAGATCAGCGCCCGCATGGGCATTGCGCTATCCACCACCAAGTGGCACCTGAAAAACATCTACTCGAAGCTGGACGTCTCCGGGCGCACCGACGCCATTCTCTACCTGCACGCTCGCCGCCAAGCGTAGCGGCTCTGCCTTCCCTGGCCTTGGGCCATTGCCAGCCACCCCTCCGCAGGGAGGGGGGAGGGCTGGTCGCCCCCGCATAAGCTCCGAATGCCGCGACCGCGGCACCCGATCATGAACAATAAAAATGGGAGATTAGCCATGGCTGTCTGGGTAACTTGGCCGGCTTTGACCAAGCTGGGAACCTTGGGAATTCTGACTGGATTGATCACCCTGGCGGTGGAGCGCCAGGCGCTATTCGAAAACAACCTGTTCGACGTGGAGGATTATTCGCGCTACAACCCGGACATTGTCTGCGACGAGCGCAGCCTCACCGCTCGTACCGAGGATGGCACCTGCAACATCCTCGAAAACCCCGCCGAGGGGTCGGCGCTGCGCCGCTTCGGGCGCAACGTCGATACCGCCATCACCCACGGGGAAACCGAGGCCGACACGTTGCTCACACCCAACCCACGGGACGTCAGCAACAGCCTGATGGCACGCAAGGAATTCAAGCCGGCCACCAGTCTCAACTTCATCGCCGCGGCCTGGATCCAGTTCATGATCCACGACTGGGTCGACCACGGCCCGAGCGTCGCCGACAACCCGATCCAGGTCCCGCTGCCGTCGGGCGACCCTCTGGGCAGCGGCAGCCTGGCCGTGCGCCGTACCCAGCCGGACCCGACCCGCACCGCCGGGGAGAGCGGTAAGCCGCAGACCTATCGCAACATCAACACCCACTGGTGGGACGGCTCGCAGCTGTATGGCAGCAGCAAGGAGGTCAACGATGAGATCCGCGCCTTCGTCGACGGAAAGCTAAAGATCAATCCGGACAACAGCCTGCCTACCGAGCTGCTCAGCGGCAAGCCGATCACCGGCTTCAGCGAGAACTGGTGGCTGGGCCTGAGCATGCTGCACCAGTTGTTCACCCTCGAGCACAACGCCATCGCCAGCATGCTCAAGCAGAAGTACCCCGGGCGGAGCGACCAGTGGCTCTACGACCGCGCGCGACTGATCAACTCGGCGCTGATGGCCAAGATCCATACGGTGGAATGGACCCCGGCGATCATTGCCAATCCAATCACCGAGCGCGCCATGTACGCCAACTGGTGGGGCATTCTCGGCGCCGGCGGGCCTCGGGATCAGTACCAGGCCGAAGTGCGCATGTTGCTGGAGGACCTGGAGCGCTCCGACTCCTTCGTCAAGCGCATCCTCGGTTTCGACCCGAATCTCTCCGACGGCGTCGGCGGCTCGGCCATCGACCATGCCTTCGCTGGCATCGTCGGCTCGGCCAAACCGAACAACTACGGCGTGCCGTACTCGCTGACCGAGGAGTTCGTCGCGGTCTATCGCATGCATCCGTTGATGCGCGACAACGTCGAGGTCTACGACATCGGTTCCAACAGCGTGGCGCGCTCCATTGCGCTGCAGGACACCCGTGACCGCAATGCGGAGAACATCCTGCACGATGAGCGCCCCGAGCGCCTGTGGTACTCCTTCGGCATTACCAATCCGGGCTCGCTGACGCTGCACAACTACCCGGAGTTCCTGCGCAACCTGTCGATTCCGCTGGTGGGCAATATCGACCTGGCGACCATCGACGTGCTGCGCGATCGCGAACGGGGCGTGCCACGCTACAACGAGTTCCGCCGTGCGATCGGCCTGAACCCGATCACCCGCTTCGAAGACCTGACCAAGGACCCGGAGACCCTGGCCCAGCTCAAGCGGCTGTACAACAACGATGTGGAACTGATCGACGCGCTGGTCGGGCAGCTCGCCGAAACGGTGCGCCCGGATGGCTTCGGCTTCGGCGAGACCGCGTTCCAGATCTTCATCATGAACGCCTCGCGCCGCCTGATGACCGACCGCTTCTATACCAAGGACTATCGGCCGGAGGTCTACACCCAGGAGGGAATCGACTGGGTAGAGAACAACGGCATGGTGCAGGTGCTTGAGCGCCACTATCCGCAACTGGCCAGCACCCTCGTTGGCGTCGATAACGCCTTCAAGCCCTGGGGGCTGAACATTCCCGAGGACTACGAAAGCTGGCCGGCAGCCGCCAAACAGGAAAACCTGTGGGTCAACGGCGCGGTGCGCACCCAGTACGGCAATGATCAGTTGCCGGCCCTGGCGCCGGTGGATGTGGGCGGCTTGATCGGTTCGATCCTGTGGAGCAAGGTCAAGGACCGCAAGGATGTGGCGCCGGAAGGCTACGCCAAGCCGATTCATGCCCATGGTGCGCTGGCCAAGGTCAAGTTCGTGCCGGTTGCCGGCAATGGCTATTCCGGCCTGTTCGAAGGCGCGGACAACGGCCTGCTGCGCCTCTCGCTGACCGGCGATCCAGCCGATCGCGGCTTCGCCCCCGGGCTGGCCTGGAAGCTGTTCGTCGATGGCAAGCCGTCGGAGAACGTATCGGCGCTGTATACCCTGTCAGGACAGGGTGGCAACCATGACTTCTTCGCCAACGAGCTGACCCAGTATGTGCTGCCGGAGGTGAACGATACCTTGGGCACCACGTTGCTGTTCTCGGCGGTCAGCTTGCGGCCCACCCAGCTGCGTCTGGACGATCTGGCCGAAGTGCGCCAGGACGGCACGCCGGTAACCCAGGTCAAGGCACCGACGCAGATCTATTTCGTGCCGCGCACGGAAGTGAAGAATCGCTTCACCAGCGCCCCGCACGATTTCCGCCAGGATTTGCTGTCGCTCGAGGCGGGAACCAAGCTGTACGACGTGTATGCCACCTCGGCGAAGATCAAGCTGTCGATCATTCCCTCGATCAGCCAGAGCTACGCAAGCCAGCGCCGCGCCAGTGCCACCAAGATCGGTGAGCTGGAGCTGACGTCGCCCTTCATAGCCTCGACCTTTGGCGACAACGGCATCTTCTTCAAACACCAGCGCTACGAAGACAAGTAAGTCGACAAACGAAAAGCCCCGGCCTTTGCGGGCCGGGGCTTTTTCATGCGAGTCGCACCGTTACGGCGCGGGGGCTTGATCGCGCAGGTCGATGGCCGGCTCGCCCTGGCCATCGAACAGTTGCATCGGCGTCTGCGGCAGGATGCTCGGCCGCTGGTCGGTGGTCTGCTCCTCGATCACCCGGATATCGCTGTACTTCTTCCCGGACAAGGCAGCCAGGCCGGCGCCGTCGCGGACCACGGTGGGCCGCAGGAACACCATCAGGTTGCGCTTGACGTGGGTGTCCTTGGTCGAGCGGAACAGGCCGCCAATCAGCGGCAGGTCGCCCAGCAGCGGGACCTTGGAGTTGCTCTTGGTCACGTCATCCTGAATCAGACCGCCGAGCACGATCACCTGGCCGTCCTGGGCGAGGATGGTGCTCTTGATCGAGCGCTTGTTGGTGATCAGGTCCACGGCTCCCAATCCCTGGGTCTGGGCGCTGGGAGCGATGGAAGAAATCTCCTGCTCGATCTCCAGGCGCAGGGTGGCGCCCTCGTTGATGTGCGGGGTGACCTTGAGGGTTACGCCGATGTCCTGGCGTTCGATGGTGGTGAACGGATTGTTCGCGCCATCGGTGTTGGTGGTATAGGAGCCAGTCTGGAACGGCACGTTCTGGCCCACCAGGATTTCTGCTTCCTGGTTGTCCAGGGTCAGCAGGCTCGGGGTAGAGAGCAGGTTGCTGCGGCTGTTGGCGGACAGTGCGGTGATCAGCATGCCGAACTTGTCGGTGCCGACGCCGATGATGGCGCCGTCCGGGAGTTGCTCCGGCACTTTCGGATCGTCATCCAGCAGGGTGCTGAGTACCGTGCCCACTGACAGGTTGGTGCCGCTGAAATTGGTTCCGCCGAGGCCGCCCTTGCCTTTGCCACGGCCGTCGATGGCCCATTGCACGCCGAGGGCGTCGGTGATGTCGCCGGAAATCTCGACGATGGCCGCCTCGACCATGACCTGGGCGCGCGGCACGTCGAGCTGGCGCACGATGTCTTCGAGGGTCGCCACCAGATCGGGCTCGGCCAGCAACACCAGGGCGTTGAGGCTTTCGTCGGCGCGAATCAGGATGTTCTGCGGCTTGCCGCCGGCCTGGCCTTCGCCGCTGCCGGCGGCAGTCTTGAGGTTCTCGGAAATGTCGCCGAGGGTCTCGGCCAGGGTCTTGGCGTCGTTGTGGCGCAGACGGATCACTCGGGTATTGGCCGAGCGGGTGGTCGGCGTGTCCAGCGCCTGGGCCAGTGAAACCAGCTTGGCGCGCGCGTCCGGCGGGCCGAGGATGATCAGCCGGTTGGTGCGCGCGTCGGCGATCACCTGGGTGCTCGATCCCGCGCCCTTGCCCTGGCCGCGGGCAATGGCGTTGTTCAGCACTTCGGCGGCGTCCATCACCCAGGCGTGTTGCAGATTGAGCACGCTGTAGTCATGCGCACCCTTGCGGTCCAGCTGCTTGAGCAGGTCTTCGATGCGCTCGATATTGGCGCTGCGGTCGCTGATGATCAGCGCGTTCGCCGACGGCACGGCGGCCAGATGGCCGTATTGCGGCACCAACGGCCGAATCAGCGGGATCAGCTCGGCCACCGGGCTGTGCTGGACTTGCAGCAGGCGGGTTTCCAATCTGTCCGGCGCGGTGCGGCCGGCGGCGCCTCCTTCGGCCTTGGCCTCGGCATTGGGCACGATGCGCGCCTGTTCGCCATGAGTGACGATGCTGAAGCCATGGGTGGCCATCACCGACATGAACAACTGGTAGACCTCGCTCAGGGTCAGCGGCGTACTGGAGACGACGCTCACCTGGCCCTTGACCCGAGGGTCGATGATGAAGGTCTCGCCGGTGATGTCGGCGATCTGCTCGATGAAGACGCGAATGTCCGCATCCTTGAGGTTGATGGTCCAGCGTTCCTGCTGCTGGTCGCCCTGGCTGGCGGGTACCGGCTCGACGGCGGCGGACAGCGGTAGCGGGGCGACGGCCAGGCCGGCGATCAGGAGGGCAAAAGTCAGACGCGAGAGGGTCATCAGTTCATTCGCTTTCCATAGACGGTTCGAGAGGGGAGTCGTCGGGCAGGGTGCCGGCCGCCTCCATCTGTTGGTACAGCTCCTTCATTCTTTCGCGCAGCAGTTCGGCGTTCTCTTCTTCGAGTTCGTCGAGCTGGCCGACCGGGTCGACGGTTTGCGGAGCGATGCCGTAGCTGCTGTTGCCGCGGCTGCTGGAACGGGGGAAGGGCAGGGTTTCCAGCCGACCGTTGCGTTCCAGCTCGATGCGGTCGGGATAGATGGCATGCAGGCGAATGCCATCGCTCAGTTCGCTGCCCAGCGTATAGCGCTGCGGCTTGCCGCCTTCCTGCTGGATGATCGCGCTGGAGCGTTTGGGGTCTTCGCGTACGAAGCTGCCGAGCAGGGTCAGGCGCAGGTTGGTGGGGGGCGGGGGAGCGTCGTCGCGGCCGCGAACGGTGGGACCGAACAGCGGTGCGATGCGATCCAGTTCAGGTGCGGCGAGCGAGGTCGGAGCGCTGCTGTCGCCGACTTGCGCCGGAGCGCGGACCAGGCGCAACCAGTCTGCGGTTTGCCAGGCCAAGCTGGCACTCATGACGAGAATCAGCGCTGCGCCTGCCAACAGCGGGGCCTGCCGCCGCAACTGGTCTGAGGCGCCTGGGATGGACAAGGGTGCTTACTCCATGAATTTCTATAGTAATAATTGTGATCAGGTAAGACCGCGCGTCGATCATAACAGTTCGAGTGCGCCATTCCGCAACCGCTGCAGTCGTTTCCGCTAGTGCAAATTTCCAAGTCATACAGAGAGTTGCTTCACGAACTTAAGGAGCACTCGGCGACATGGCAATCCTGGCCATTTGCTTTCATGGGGCGTGACTGCGGGCTGCTCTGCGATGGCGCCCAGGGCGGGGCACTGCACCCGGATGGGACAACCTCGGAGACCTCCTCATCTCCTGCCAAAAAACGGCGAGCGAAGAAAAAATTCAAGCAGGGTGTTGACTTAGCGCAGGCGCCTGCGTAAATTGCGCGCCTCGCAAGGCGATCGGCTGATTAGCTCAGCTGGGAGAGCACCTGCATCACACGCAGGGGGTCGGCGGTTCGATCCCGTCATCAGCCACCACTCTTGCGAGACCGACGCGCAGCGGTAGTTCAGTCGGTTAGAATACCGGCCTGTCACGCCGGGGGTCGCGGGTTCGAGTCCCGTCCGCTGCGCCATATTCGAAAGCCCTCAGGTAGCGATACCTGAGGGCTTTTTCGTTGGCGGTGTTTTTCATTTTCTCGTCATCTGGGAAATTTACGCTCCCTGGCATGGTCTTTGTTTGGGCTCGCATGTCAGCCAGGAGGATTGCCTATGGACGAGTATCAAGAAGAGCTGCTCGAGTACCATGCCTACGAGCAGGACCCGGTAGAGCCCGCGGAGGACGCTACCGAGCTATAGCCGGCAGGAGTCGCGCCTGGCTGTCTAGCCGGTCTGGCGCTGGGTGCGGCGAAACTCTCCGGGTGTCTGCCCGCTCCAGCGCTTGAAGGCGCGCTGGAAGGCTTCCGCCGAGGCGAAGCCGAGCAGGAAGGCGATCTCGCCGAAGGCCAGCTCGGTATCGCGGATGTAGGTCATCGCCAGGTCGCGCCGCGTGTCGTTGAGGATGCTGCGGAATTGCGTGCCTTCTTCGGCCAGCTTGCGTCGCAGCGTCCAGGTCGGTAGCTGCAGGCGGGCGGCCACTTCTTCCAGGTCCGGTTCGCGGCCATTGAGCAGCGGTCCCAAGAGTTGGGTGATGCGTTCCCGCAGGCTGCGGGTGCGGGTCAGCTGCTCCAGTTCCCGCTCGCAGATTTCCAGCAGATGGCGCCAGGTGCTCGGGCAGTGCTCCGGGTTGCGCTTGGCCAGGGTTGCCTGGTTCAGGCGCAACTGGTTGGTGCTGGCGGCGAACTCCACCGGGCAGGCGAACAGCTCTCCATAATGCTGCGCGTAGTCAGGCGCCTCGAATTCGATCTCCACCTTTTCCAGGGCAAGCGGCTCGCCGACCAGCGTGCCGAGCTGGCAGAGCCAACTGGCCAGCACCGAGTCCACCACGAAGCGGTTGTAGGCGTTGTACGGGCTAATCGAATAGAAGCGCAGCCAGGCCCCTCGCGCGTCCTCATGAAAGCTCGAATGACCGCGATAGTTGGCGGCATACAACGGCTCGTAGCGAATCAGCGCGCGTGCCGCTTCTCGCACGTTGGGTGCCTGGGCCGCCGTGATGCCGGCCAGCCCGACCTGGCTGAGGCGGGCCTGGCGCCCCATGTGCAGGCCCAACGCCGGCTCGCCGGTCAGTTGGATGGCGGCATGGCCAAGGCGCATGTAGCGCGGGATCGACAATCGCGCCCGTGGCTCGGCGAGGCGCTCGGGGTCCAGTTCGTACTGGTCGAGCAGGTCGGCGGGGTCCTGGCCCAGGCTGCGTACCGCATCGGCCAGGCAGTGGACGAAGCCCACCGACAGATCGCCGAGGCGCACGCGCTTGGGGTTCACTGAGGCACGATCCAGGTGTTCAACAGATGGCTGCCCGGCGCGTCGCTGTCTTGCTCGACCCGCTGCGGAGTCAGTTCGATATCCCGCGAGGCGCCGCCGATCGGCCAGCTCAACTTGCCGCGCAGGAACAGCGGGGCGCTGCTGCGGCCATCGGGCAGGCGTACCCAGCTCTGGGGATAGCCGGGGCGCCAGTCGCGCTCGACTATATAGTCCTGGCCATCGAGCGATAGATGCTGCTCCTGGGCGGCGCTCAAGCGCCAGGGCCAGCGGCCGCTGTAAGGCTCGCCGGCGATCGAACCGTCGGGAGAGAACACCAGGCTGATATTGCGCAGCGCGCCGGTGCCGCTGTGCAGTTGCCCTGCTTTTACGGAGGGCTCCGGCAGCAGGATCGAGCCGGCGAGCAGGGTGACGCGGTATTCCTTGGCGAGCCCGCCGAACAGCTGCTGGTAGTCCTTGGCCATCTGCTCGGCCTTCATGCGCAGCAGCGCTTCATCGAGCCGGTCGGCATCCAGGTTGCGCAGCAGCACGCGGATCGCCAACAGCGGGTTGCCGAGCAGCAGCCAGTCGCGCACCTCCTGGCGGCTGCGTGCCTGGTAGAACTCGACCTTTTCGCCATTGGCCAGCAGCCAGGTGCCAATGTGGTCCGGCAATACCACCAGTGTGCGCGGCCCAAGCAACCCGGCCTGCCCGGCGTGATCCAGCGCGGCGGCTAGCTTCAGCCGCAGGTGGGCCGGGCTCTGGTAATCCAGTGGATACAGTTGCGGGCGGACCAGCAAGACGTTGCCTTGCGCATCGTCCGGTGCGGGCTCGCTGCTGATGTGGCTGCGCAAATCGGACAGGTAGTGGGCTGGTGGACGCCGTTCGGCCCAGATCAGAAAGGCCGCCAGGCAACCGGCGGCCAGCAGCAGGACGGAAAGAATCGAGAATCTACGCATCATGGTCGACAGGGTAGGCAGGTGCGGGTTCGTTGCCAAGGGTTAGCTGCGCGATTCGATCAATAAGTTGTCACTTCTGATCATTGAGCGCGCTGCGGCAGCTCTTTATCGTCGCCACATAACCGATCGCGGTCCGCTTCGAGGCCGCGACATATCCGTGAATCAGCGCCTGCTGTGGAGAACCCCATGACCGCCTCCCCCTATCCGCATCTGCTCGCCCCGCTGGACCTGGGCTTTACCACCCTGCGCAACCGCACCCTGATGGGGTCGATGCATACCGGTCTGGAAGAGAAGCCCAACGGCTTCGAGCGCATGGCCGCGTACTTTGCCGAGCGTGCCCGTGGCGGCGTCGGCCTGATGGTGACCGGCGGCATCGGCCCGAACGAGGAGGGTGGCGTCTATTCCGGCGCCGCCAAGCTAACCACCGCCGAAGAAGCCGAGAAGCACCGGATCGTCACCCAGGCCGTGCATGAGGCGGGTGGCAAGATCTGCATGCAGATCCTGCATGCCGGCCGCTATGCCTACAGTCCCAAATCGGTCGCACCCAGCGCCATCCAGGCGCCGATCAACCCGTTCAAGCCGAAAGAGCTGGACGAAGACGGCATCGAGAAGCAGATCCAGGATTTCATCAACTGCTCCGTGCTGGCCCAGCAGGCCGAGTACGACGGCGTCGAAATCATGGGTTCGGAAGGCTACTTCATCAACCAGTTCCTCGTGGCCCACACCAATCACCGCACCGATCGCTGGGGCGGCAGCTACGAGAACCGCATGCGCCTGCCGGTGGAAATCGTACGCCGCGTGCGCGAGGCGGTGGGACCGAACTTCATCATCATCTATCGCCTGTCGATGCTCGACCTGGTGGAAGGCGGCAGCACCTGGGACGAAATCGTCACCCTGGCCAAGGCCATCGAGAAAGCCGGTGCGACCCTGATCAACACCGGTATCGGCTGGCACGAAGCGCGCATCCCCACCATCGCCACCAAGGTACCGCGCGCCGCCTTCACCAAGGTCACCGCCAAGTTGCGCGGCGAGATCGGCATTCCGCTGATCACCACCAACCGCATCAATACCCCGGAAATCGCCGAGCAGGTGCTCGCCGAGGGGGACGCCGACATGGTGTCCATGGCCCGTCCGTTCCTTGCCGACCCGGATTTCGTCAACAAGGCCGCCGAAGGGCGCAGCGATGAGATCAACACCTGCATCGGCTGCAACCAGGCCTGCCTGGACCACACCTTCGGCGGCAAGCTGACCAGTTGCCTGGTCAACCCGCGTGCCTGCCACGAGACCGAGCTGAACTACATCCCGACCGCCACCGTGAAGAAGATCGCCGTGGTCGGCGCCGGCCCGGCGGGCCTGTCTGCCGCCACCGTGGCCGCCGAGCGAGGCCACAGCGTGACCCTGTTCGATTCGGCCGGCGAGATCGGCGGTCAGTTCAACGTGGCCAAGCGTGTGCCGGGCAAGGAAGAGTTCTACGAGACGTTGCGCTACTTCAAGCGCAAGCTGGAAACCACCGGCGTCGATGTGCGCCTGAACAGCCGTGTTGGCGTCGATGAGCTGGTCCAAGGCGGCTTTGATGAAATCATCCTGGCCACCGGTATCGCTCCGCGCACCCCGGCGATTCCGGGTATCGACCATCCCAAGGTGATCGGTTACCTGGATGCCATTCTCGAGCGCAAGCCGGTCGGCCAGCAGGTGGCGGTGATCGGCGCCGGCGGCATCGGTTTCGACGTCTCCGAGTTCATCACTCATCAGGGCGAGGCCACCAGTCTCAATCGCGAGGCGTTCTGGAAGGAGTGGGGCATCGATACCCGGCTGGAAGCCCGCGGCGGCATCGCCGGCATCAAAGCCGAGCCCCATGCGCCGGCGCGCCAGGTGTTCCTGCTGCAGCGCAAGAAATCCAAGGTCGGCGACGGGCTGGGCAAGACCACTGGCTGGATTCACCGCACCGGGCTGAAGAACAAGAACGTGCAGATGCTCAACAGTGTCGAGTATCTGAAGATCGACGACGCCGGCCTGCATATCCGCATCGCCGAGGGTGAGCCGCAGGTGTTGCCGGTTGACACCGTGATCGTCTGCGCCGGCCAGGACCCGCTGCGCGAGCTGCACGATGGACTGGTCAGCGCCGGGCAGAGCGTGCATCTGATCGGCGGTGCCGATGTCGCCGCCGAGCTGGATGCCAAGCGCGCGATCAACCAGGGATCACGCCTGGCGGCGGAACTCTGATAGACGACGCCCCGCCTTGTGCGGGGCGTTTGCTATGGGCCGACAAAAACAAGGAGAACCCCATGTCCACCAATCTTCGCTTGCAGCCGGCAGCGGCTGCTACCTTGCAACGCTGGCATCAATTCGTCGCTGCCAAGGACCTGCGCCAGTTGCCCGATCTGCTGCACCCGCAGGCAGTGTTCCGCTCGCCGATGGCGCATAAACCGTATCCTGGTGCGCCGATGGTCAATGTCATCCTCAATACCGTGCTGCAGGTGTTCCAGGACTTCGCCTATCACCGCGAACTGGCCAGTGCCGATGGGCTCAGCGTGGTGCTGGAATTCAGCGCGAGGGTGGGTGAGCGGGACCTCAAGGGCATCGACATGATTCGCTTCGACGAGACCGGCAAGATCGTCGAGTTCGAGGTCATGATTCGCCCCATGAGCGGCTTGCAGGCCCTGGGAGCCCAGATGGCCGAGCGCCTGGCCCCATTCCTGGCAGCCGCCCAGGCCAAATTCTGAGACGAAGCACCAAGCGCATCACAGTTTGATTCGGCTTTCACTGATCAAGCGGGGCGGAAAGGGTGTCTGCCAACCCGGTCACATTGCCCGCCTCGCTTTTTCCCCTAGACTTGATTTGAACTAGGGTAAGCGCCTGTTATCCCCCAGGCTCCGCGGTCCAGCGGGTCGCGCCTCCCAGTGAATCCCATACCCCTGTCGGCCTAGAGGGAACCCGATGAGCATGCAGAACAAAGCGCAGATGGTCGAGGCCGTCATGTTTTTCAATGAGCGCGGCATCTGCAAGGAAATGCTCTTCGCCGAGTTCGAGGCATTGCTCGACGGTGTAGTGAACCTGCCGGAATTCGCCGATCAGCAGATGCGTCTCGCCTATGTGCTGATCAATCCTCGGCTGATGCTGCGCGCCGCAGTCTTCTTCTACCTGGATTTCGACGAGAACGGCGCGACCGACAGCGGCTGGAACCTGCCGCTGCGCCATCTGGCCGATCGCGCCGGCCGTGGTCCCGATCTGGGCGCCGGGCCGATCCGCCTGGCTTGTCGTAGCCAATGCCCCGTGTCCTGGCACCAGATGCACCTCTGGGACCCGAATCTGGCGCCCGGTCAAAACGATCTGGCGCTGCTGCGCGATGCGGCCAAGCGCAACCACCTGGGCTTGCTGGTCGAGGATGACACGCCGCAAGCGGTGGCCCCCGAGCGCCTGCAGATGGCGGCCGAGGACAAGTGGTACGCCGCCGACCCGTCGAAAGAAGTCGCCGACAAGCTCGCCGAGAAAATGGATCAGGAGCATCGGCTGAAAACGGCCCAACTGATCAAGCAGCAGCGTCTGCGTCTCAGCAGCCTGGCCAAGCAGCATGAAGACGAACTGGCCAAGCTCAAGCTGGACTATGCGGAACAAGGCAAGGCCCGCCAGGCCGAAGTCCAGAAGCTCCAGCAAGCCCTGCGCCAGCAGGAGGCCCTGAATGCCAGCCTGAAGGCGGAGATGGCTGCCCAGGCTCTGAGCTTGCAGAAGGCTCGCGAGGACATGGCCAAGCAACTGCGCACGTTGGAAAGCCACGGGCGAACCGAGTCGGACATTCTGCGGGCGCAAATGGATAGCGAGCTGAACGCTCGGGTGGCCGCCGCGGTGGCCGAATACAAGGAACAGGTCGCCATCCGCGATGTCGAGCTGGCCTACCGCAACGAGCATGAGGCCCAGCTGCATCGCGATATCGAGCGCCTGAAGCAGGAACGCGACCAGTACGCCAGCCATGGCGGCGACCAGATTCTCGACCGGTTGTCGAAGCTGGGCGTGGTGTTCGTGGTCTACCATCCGGGCGCCGGTCACCTGACCATCCCCCTGCAGGACATCGCCAGCTACCAGGACAACCCCATGGCCTATGCCGCGGCCAAGTGCTTCGTCTCCGAGGGGCAATACCGCGAGTGGCTGGCCCACTACCAGCAGCCGACCTGCAACGCGCCGCTGTCCAATGGGGAGCGTTGCGCCATGCCGATCGACCGGGTCGATACGCCGAGCCGCTTCGTGATTGGCGAGTCCAACTGCTGTGCCCGCCACAAGGCTGGCAGTCGCCTGCGCACAGTCAGCTAGGCCCGACCTACCTTTGCCGTTCGCTGCTCCTGCCTGGACGCCGGAAGCGCCGCTCCATCGGTTGCATTTCGACTGGCTGGAGCGTGCCGGCGTGCACCTCGCAGCCTTGCGCCTCGATCTCATCGATCCCCTGGTTTCCGGCAACAAGTGGTTCAAGCTCGCGCCGTACCTGGCGCTGGCCGCCGAGCAGGGTGCCGAAGGGGTGATCAGCCTCGGCGGTTCCCATTCCAATCATCTGCATGCCCTCGCTGCCGCCGGCCAGCGCTTCGCTTTCGCGACGGTCGGCCTGTTGCGCGGCGAAGCTCAGGATACCCCCACCGTTCGTGACTTACGGCGGTTCGGCATGCAACTGCACTGGCTCGGCTACGGCGGCTATCGAGCCCGTCACCACGCTGGCTTCTGGGAGCCCTGGCAAATGCGATATCCGGACTTTTACCCAGTGGCCGAGGGCGGCGGCGGGTTGCCGGGGGCGCAGGGCTGTGGCGTGCTGGTGCAGCAGGCGCGCCGGCAGCTGGCCGCGATAGGTTGGCCTGACTACGAGGGCTGGTGGCTTGCCGCCGGGACTGGTACGACCCTGGCCGGCTTGGTCCTGGCCGAGGCAGGCGCCCGTCCGGTGTTCGGTGCCATGGCGGTACCCGACACTCATGGTGTCGCTCGACGCGTAGGTGAGGTGCTGGACCAGGCAGGCGTGGCCGATACCGGCTACTGTCTGCTGGATGCCAGTCGTGGCGGCTTCGGCAAGCTCGACGCTGACCTGGCGCGGTTTGCACAAGGGTGCGAACGCGACAGTGATTTGCCACTCGAACCCTTGTATACCGCCAAAGCGTTAATGGCGTTGCGCTATCATGTCGAGGCCGGTTACTTTGCGCCCGGCACGCGCCTGCTGTTCGTCCACACCGGTGGTTTGCAGGGTTGCCGGGCCATGCTGCCGCGCTTGCAAAGCCTGATGGCCAGCGGTAGCAGCTAGAGTGAGAATTGACGTTGGGCCGGCGGAGCCGCAAGACAGCATGAATGAACCCCTGAACCCCGAGCAATTGCGCAGCCTGACTCCGCTCAACGTGCTGTCCGAGCCGCAGTGGCGCGAGCTGCGCGGGCAACTGGTGCCGCAGCCGCTGCTGGCGGGACAGTTGTTGTTTCGCCATGGCGATCAGGCCCGCCTGACCTACTACCTGCTCTCCGGCGAGTTGCTGTTGCGCTCGGCCGATGGCCAGCAGCAGCGACTGGTGGCTGGAACCGAGGCCAGCTGCCATCCTCTGTCTCCGAGCTTGCCGCGTTTGCACGCGGCAACGGCGGTGAGTGACTCCAGCGTGCTGGCGATAGACAGCGCCGTGCTGGCACGCCTGCTCACCTGGCGGCTGACCTACCAGGATCTGTTGCTGGAACTGGAGCGCAGCGGCGAAGACGTTGAGTGGGTCGGCCGCCTGCTGGAAAACCCATTGTTCGCCAAGGTGCCGCCTTCCAATGTGCGGGCCATGCTCGAACGCCTGCAATGCCTTGAGCTACCCGCGGGCAGTACCGTGCTGCGCGAGGGTGAGGAGGGCGATTGCTGCTATTTCCTCAAGACCGGCCGAGCCGAGGTCATCCGTGGTGCCGGCAGTGCCCAGCAGGTGCTGGCGGAGCTGGAGGTGGGAGCCTGCTTCGGCGAGGAGGCGCTGCTGGCCGATCGCCCGCGCAATGCCACGGTGACCATGCTGGAGGCAGGCACGGTGCTGCGCCTGGCGCGCCAGGACTTTTTCTCCCTGCTCAAGGCACCGGTGGTAAACGAGGTTTCCCTTGGTGAGGCTTCGCGGCTGCTGGCCCATGGTGCGCAGTGGCTGGATGTGCGGCTACAGGATGAGTACGAGCGCGGTCATGCCTTGCAGGCACTGAACATGCCGCTGCACCTGCTGCGGCTCAAGGCCCGTCTGCTTGACAAGACGCGCACCTATCTCTGCTATTGCGATGCTGGCAAGCGCAGTGCCAGCGCCGTGTTCCTGCTCTCCCAACTTGGCTTCAGCGCCTACGTCTTGCGCGACGGATTGGATGCCCTGCCGGTGGTGCAGCGCGATGCGTTGCTCTGCGAAAGCGGTTCGGGCTACCTGGCGCGTTCCGGTGGTCGGGTCGAGCGCAGTCGCTAGTCGCCTGGCCCCGCCCGCCCAGCGGCGGCATCAGGTGGATGCTACCGTGTCCGTCAGGAGCGGCCATCGATCGCCGACCAGGAACACCCGCTCGGCTTCCTGCCAATCCCCCGTGCCATCAGGTGCGAACCTGACCAACAGGTGCGCCGGAGCGTCGATCGGTAGGGCGCACAGCCATTCCTCTAGTTGGGTTTTCGACCAGACCTCCTCCGCGCGAGCACACGCAGGTGCCAGCCAGGCATGGCGGGGCAAGGGCTGCCAGCGTCCGTCGCCACGCATGGCGGAAAAGGCCCGCCAATCCCCATGGCGCAACCAGCGTCCGCGCAAGTGCTGCGGGTTGCTGCCAAGCGGCGCCGCGCATTCGGTCGGCCACGGGTAGAACAGATAGCCGCCGAGCCAGAGGGCGGCCCGAGGCGGCGGCAGGTCGAGAGCGGCCAGCGCTGCTTCGGCTTGCGGGCGGGATGACAGCGGCAGTTGATGATGACCCAGGTGGCTCAGCTTGAGATCGAGTCGGTCATGACAGCCGGGACCGAGCCAGCCCGATGACTGGTTGCCGTCACTCTCGCTCGGCCCCAGGTAAAGCTTGATGGCCAGCTCCAGATGGTGCACGCCCTCGCCATCACGCAGCAGCAGGTCTAGTTCGCCCAGCGTATGCCCACCCTGGCGGATCGGCAGGTTGGCGGCGAGCAGCTCGATGCCTGGCGCCTGGCTCAAGGCGAATTGCCAGAGTCGCTCGTAGTACAGGCCCAGCCGGCGAACCGGCGACCGGGCCAGCCAGGCGTGCAAGGCATCGCCATGCTCGTCGAGAGCGAGCAGCCAGTCGGCCAGCTGTCCCGGTCGTCGCGACCAGTCACAGGCGACCAGCGGATGGCGCTGCGGCCAGGGCGTGCTGCTGAGTAGCGGCGGCGACAATAGTGCCCAGGCCAGATCGCGCACCGGTGGCTGGCGCAGGCGGCGGGGCAGGTCGGCGAGTTCGGCTAAGGGCATCATCCTGCGAGCATAGCGTCTTGCCGGGTCATGGTTTGCCGCTGCCGTCGGCTTTCGCCCATAATCGCCCCATTCCGCCCGCCGCAGAGCCCGCCCCATGGAGCAATTCCGCAATATCGGTATCATCGGCCGCCTCGGCAGTACCCAGGTGGTCGACACCATTCGCCGGCTGAAGCGATTCCTGCTAGACCGCCACCTGCATGTGATTCTCGAGGACAGCATTTCCGAGGTGCTGCCCGGCCATGGCCTGCAAACCTCTTCACGCAAGCTGCTCGGCGAAGTCTGCGACCTGGTGATCGTGGTCGGCGGCGACGGCAGCATGCTCGGCGCCGCGCGCGCGCTGGCCAAGCACAAGGTGCCGGTGCTGGGCATCAATCGGGGCAGCCTGGGCTTTCTCACCGATGTGCGCCCGGACGAACTGGAGATCAAGGTCGCCGAGGTGCTCGACGGGCAATACAGCGTCGAGAGTCGCTTCCTGCTGGAGGCCCAGGTGCGCCGCGAGCAGGAGTCCATCGGCCAGGGCGATGCGTTGAACGACGTGGTGCTGCACCCCGGCAAGTCGACACGCATGATCGAGTTCGAGCTGTATATCGACGGCCATTTCGTCTGCAGCCAGAAGGCCGACGGCCTGATCGTCGCCACGCCCACCGGCTCGACGGCCTATGCGCTGTCCGCCGGCGGGCCGATCATGCATCCGAAGCTGGATGCCATCGTCATCGTGCCGATGTATCCGCACACGCTGTCCAGCCGGCCGATCGTGGTCGATGGCAACAGTGAGCTGAAGATCGTCGTGTCGCCGAACATGCAGATCTACCCGCAGGTCTCCTGCGACGGGCAGAACCACTTCACCTGCGCCCCCGGCGATACCGTGATGATTCACAAGAAGCCGCTGAAGCTGCAGCTGATCCATCCGCTGGACCACAATTACTACGAAGTCTGCCGGACCAAGCTCGGCTGGGGCAGCCGTCTCGGTGGCGGGGGCGACTGAATGCTGCTCGACCCAGCCCGTAGCTATGACCTGATCGGCGACATCCACGGCTGCGCCCATACCCTGGAGCGGTTGCTGGATCAGCTTGGCTATCGGCAGCAGGAAGGCGTCTGGCGCCACGCCCGACGGCAAGCGGTATTCCTCGGCGACATCGTCGACCGCGGCCCGCGCATTCGCGAGGCACTGAACCTGGTGCACGACATGGTCGAGCACGGCCAGGCGTATTGCATCATGGGCAACCACGAGTTCTATGCCCTCGGCTGGAGCATCCCGGCCCCGCCTGGCAGCGGCCGGCAGTTCGTCCGCGAACACACGCCGCGCCATGGGCGGTTGATCAAGGAAACCCTGGAGCAGTTCGAACGACATCCCGGCGAATGGCATGACTTCCTCGCCTGGTTCAGGGAGTTGCCGCTGTTCATCGATGCGGGGCGTTTTCGCGTCGTGCATGCCTGTTGGGACGAGCGCCTGATCGCCCCGCTGCGCAGCCTGTTCCCCGACGGTCGGGTCGACGAACACTTTTTCCAGGCCGCGGCGGTGCCCGGCAGTTTCGCCGCCACCGTGTTCAATCGGCTGTTGCGCGGCACCGACATGCGCCTGCCCGATGGCCTGACCCTGACCAGCGAAGAGGGCTTCCCCCGCGCGTTCTTCCGCACCAAGTTCTGGGAAGAGAATCCGCAGACCTACGGCGACATCGTCTTCCAACCGGACGCGCTGCCCGATCACGTCGCCCAGACCCCACTCAGCGAAGACCAGAAGGGCCTGCTGCTGCGCTATGGCACGGATGAGCCCTTGCTCTTCGTTGGCCATTACTGGCGCCGTGGCAAGCCGGCGCCCATCCGCCCGAACCTGGCCTGTCTGGACTACAGCGCGGTGAAATACGGCAAGCTGGTGGCCTATCGGCTAGACCAGGAGATCCGCCTGCAGCCCGACAAGTTCGTCTGGGTCAGGGTCGAGCGGCCGGAGGAGTCGCGATGAGTTCGGTGGAGGCCCTGCGTTTTCCACTGTCTGTCGACCTCGGCGGATTCGTCCAGCTGTTGCGGCGGCTGCATGTTCCCCATCGGGTAGTCGAGCAGGGTGGCGAACAGGTGTTGTGGGTGCCCAGCGCCGCCTTGGCGGAGCAGGTGCGCGAGCTTTACGCACACTATCCCCAGGGCGATGCCGAGCTGACCCTGACTCCGAAGCCGCGCATCGGCCCCGGTTTCGCCCGCCAGTTGCGTACCCATCCAATGACGGCAGCGGTGTTGCTGCTGACCTTTTTCGTCGCGCTCGTCACCTTGCTCGGCGACAACCTGGCGATGGTGCGTTGGCTGACCTTCCAGGATTTCCAGATCCAGGGCGAGTACCTGTCTTTCAGCTCCGTCTCGGACGGCCTGGCCGCCGGACAGTGGTGGCGGTTGCTGACGCCGATGCTGCTGCATTTCTGGATACCCGGTCTCGGTCCGATGCATCTGTTGTTCAATGCGCTCTGGTACTGGGAGCTGGGACGGCGCATCGAAGCCCGGCAGGGGCGCTTCACGTTGCTCGGGCTGACCCTGCTGTTCGGCCTGGTTGCCAACGTGGCGCAGTACCTGTTCTCAGGGCCGGGCATCTTTGGCGGACTCTCCGGCGTGCTCTATGGTCTGCTCGGGCATTGCTGGTTGTTCCAGCTGCTGGCGCCGCAGGTCGATTTCCGCCTTCCCAAGGGCGTGATCGCGCTCATGCTGATCTGGTTGGTGATCTGCCTGACCGGCGTGTTCTCTAGTCTCGGGATTGTTTCCATCGCCAACGCGGCCCACGTCGGCGGTCTGCTTGCCGGATGTGCGACCGGTCTGCTCGGCGGGCTGTGGGTCCGGCTGCGCAGATGAAACCGTCGTGCCTACTGTTCCGCCGCCATGGCCGTTAGAATGCACCGCTGTTTTTTCTGGAGTCGCCCATGTCGTCCTTCGCTGAAATGATCGAAAACATCACCCCCGAGATCTACCGGAGCCTCAAGCTGGCGGTGGAAATCGGCAAGTGGCCGGATGGCCGAGCGCTGACCCAGGAACAGAAAGAACTGAGCCTGCAGGCGATGATCGCCTGGGAGGTGCAGAACCTGCCCGAGGAAGAGCGCACCGGTTACATGGGCGAGCAGGCGTGCGAGTCCAAGCATGAGCCGATCCCCAATCTGCTGTTCAAGTCCTCGGATACCCTGCACTGATGGCCGAACTCGCGAGGGGCGCGCTGAACAAGATGTCGGCGCGCCTGGAGGACACGGTGCAATACGCCTTTCGACTCGATGAAGCCGAGGTGCCGGTCAATCCACTGATCGGGCAGCACCTGCGGCTGGAGTACCTGGGCGCAATCTATTGCAGCCACTGCGGTCGCAAGACCAAGAAGAGCTTCAGCCAGGGCTACTGTTACCCGTGCTTCACCAAATTGCCGCAGTGCGACAGCTGCATCATGAGCCCGGAAAAGTGTCATCACGAACTCGGCACCTGTCGCGACCCAAGCTGGGGCGAGCAGTTCTGCATGACCGACCACGTGGTCTACCTGGCCAACTCGTCGGGGGTCAAGGTGGGCATCACCCGGGCCACTCAGCTGCCGACCCGCTGGCTGGACCAGGGTGCCAGCCAGGCGCTGCCGATCCTGCGGGTTGCCACTCGCCAGCAGTCCGGGCTGGTGGAAGACCTGTTGCGCAGCCAAGTGGCCGATCGCACCAACTGGCGTGCATTGCTCAAGGGTGATGCGGTGCCGGTGGATCTGGCCCATGTGCGCGAGCAACTGTTCGATGCCTGCGCCGAGGGGTTGAGTGCGTTGCAGCAGCGCTTCGGCCTGCAGGCTGTGCAGCCGCTGGCGGACGCCGAGCCGGTGGAAATCCGCTATCCGGTCGCGACCTATCCGGCCAAGATCACCAGTTTCGACCTGGAGAAGACTCCGGTGGTCGAAGGCATCCTGCAGGGGATCAAGGGGCAATACCTGATCTTCGACACCGGGGTGATCAATATCCGCAAGTACACGGCTTACCAGATCGCCGTGCATGGTTGAGAAGCGGGCACGCCTGTGCCTACGCTTTATCCGAACTCGCCAATCCGCGACCTGACCAGGGGCGCATCAGACAAGGGCCACAAGCCATGCGTACCGAACAACCGAAGATGATCTACCTGAAGGACTACCAGGCTCCCGACTACCTGATCGACGAGACCAACCTGACCTTCGAACTGTACGAGGACCGCACGCTGGTCCATGCGCAACTGGTCATGCGCCGCAACCCGGCGCGCGGGCCCGGCCTGCCGCCGTTGACGCTGGATGGCCAGGACCTGGAGCTGCTGTCCCTGGCCATGGACGACCGTCCCCTGCAGGCGGACGAGTACGAGGTGAGCGACAGCCACCTGACCCTGCAACCCAAGGCCGAGCGTTTCGTCATCGACAGCAGCGTATGCATCCACCCGGAAAGCAATACCGCGCTGGAAGGCCTGTACAAGTCCGGCGGCATGTTCTGCACCCAATGCGAGGCCGAGGGCTTTCGCAAGATCACCTACTACCTCGACCGCCCGGACGTGATGAGCAAGTTCACCACCACGCTGTCGGCGGCGCAGAAGGACTACCCGGTGCTGCTCTCCAACGGCAACCCGGTGGCCAGCGGCTCGGAGGAGGGTGGGCGGCACTGGGCGACCTGGCAGGACCCATTCATGAAACCGGCCTACCTGTTCGCCCTGGTGGCCGGCGATCTCTGGTGCGTCGAGGACAGCTTCATCACCATGAGCGATCGCGAGGTGACCCTGCGCATCTATGTCGAGCCGGAGAACATCGACAAGTGCCAGCACGCGATGGACAGCCTGAAGAAATCCATGCGCTGGGACGAAGAAGTCTATGGCCGCGAATACGACCTGGACATCTTCATGATCGTCGCGGTCAACGACTTCAACATGGGCGCCATGGAGAACAAGGGGCTCAACATCTTCAACTCCAGCTGTGTGCTGGCCAAGGCCGAAACCGCCACCGATGCCGCCCACCAGCGGGTCGAGGCGGTGGTCGCCCACGAATATTTCCACAACTGGTCGGGTAACCGCGTCACCTGTCGCGACTGGTTTCAGCTGTCGCTCAAGGAAGGCTTCACGGTGTTCCGCGACGCGGAGTTTTCCGCCGACATGAATTCGCGCACGGTCAAGCGCATCGAGGACGTCGCCTACCTGCGCACCCATCAGTTCGCCGAAGATGCCGGTCCGATGGCCCACCCGGTGCGCCCGGATGCCTTCATCGAGATTTCCAACTTCTACACCCTGACCGTCTACGAGAAGGGCGCGGAAGTGGTGCGCATGATCCACACCCTGCTCGGTGCGGAGGGTTTCCGCAAGGGCACCGACCTGTACTTCGAACGCCATGATGGCCAGGCGGTGACCTGTGACGACTTCGTCAAGGCCATGGAAGACGCGAACGGCGTGGACCTCACCCAGTTCAAGCGCTGGTACAGCCAGGCCGGCACCCCGCGCCTGGCCGTCAGCCAAGCCTATGATGCACAGGCCAGGACCTATACGCTGACCTTCCGCCAGAGCTGCCCGGCAACACCCGGGCAGGTGAGCAAGGAGCCTTTCGTCATTCCGGTGGCCATCGGAATGCTGGACGATCAGGGCGCCGAATTGCCGCTGCGCCTGCAGGGTGAGGAGCAGGCGCTGGGTACCAACCGGGTGCTCTCGGTCACCGAGGCCGAGCAGTCGTTCACCTTTGTCGACATCGCCACGCAACCGTTGCCCTCGCTGCTGCGCGGTTACTCCGCGCCGGTCAAGCTGAACTTCCCCTATAGTCGCGACCAACTGATGTTCCTCATGCAGCACGATCGCGATGGCTTCAATCGCTGGGAGGCCGGTCAGCAGCTTTCCGTGCAGGTTTTGCAGGAGCTGATCGGCCAGCAACAGCGTGGCGAGCCGCTGGCGCTCGACCCGCGGCTGCCCAGCGCCTTGCGCAGCGTGTTGGAAAACGAGGCGCTGGACCAGGCGATGGTGGCGGAGATGCTGTCCTTGCCAGGCGAGGCCTATCTCATCGAGATCAGCGAAGAGGCCGATGTCGAGGCGATCCACGCCGCCCGCGAGTTCGCTCGTCGGCGATTGGCTGACGAATTGTTCGAGCCGCTCTGGCGGCGCTACCAGGCCAACCGCGAAGCGTCCCGGAACAGCCCTTATGTCGCCTCTGCCGAGCATTTCGCCCGGCGTGGGCTGCAGAACATCGCGCTGTCCTACCTGATGCTCAGCGAGAAGCCGGACGTGCTGGCCGCCTGCCTGGAGCAGTACGATGCCGCAGACAACATGACCGAGCGGCTGGCCGCCCTGGCGGTGCTGGTCAATTCTCCGTTCGAGGCGGAAAAGACCAAGGCGCTCGACGTGTTTGCCAGCTATTTCCGCGACAACCCGCTGGTCATGGACCAGTGGTTCAGCGTGCAGGCCGGTTGCCCGTTGCCTGGCGGCCTGGAGCGCGTGCAGCACCTGATGCAGCACCCGGCGTTCACCCTGAAGAACCCCAACAAGGTCCGGGCGCTGATCGGTGCCTTCGCCAGCCAGAACCTGGTCAATTTCCATCGCGCAGATGGTGCCGGATACCGCTTCCTCGCCGACCAGGTGATCATGCTCAACGCGCTCAACCCGCAGATCGCTTCACGGCAACTGGCGCCGCTGACCCGCTGGCGCAAGTACGATGCGAGTCGCCAGGCACTGATGCGCGCGGAACTGGAGCGCATCCTGGCGTCGGGCGAGTTGTCCAGCGATGTCTATGAAGTGGTCAGCAAGAGCCTGGCGTGAGCAATGTCAGTCGCTTGTGAAACAGGCTGCTGACGAACTTCTGTTTCATCTCCTCGACAAGTGTTACCGATCTCTGGTCGGTAACACTTTTTTGTTACTCACCTCGGTAGACCCGTATTGATGGCTTTGGCCCAGCCTAAAGTTTGCCTAACTTGCTTGACTAGATAGTGTCCGGCTGAGTTCCTGCTCACCCGTTCAGGTGATTTGACTGACTCATTGGGCCAGATCGTAGGACAGGATTAATTCCTTCGCGCCAGTTTTCTGTTATTTGCTCGGTGGCTGATCAGTCATAAATAGAACGATTTAGTGGGTGGTAAAATTCACTTACTTTTTCCCAATAAATCCATTGCTTGGCACTTTGGTTGCAAAGGCAGGCCGGGCCTCGGTCTCTGCGCTGCTGCATGGCGCGCCTGGGAATGCCGAGTGCATGGGATGTTTTCCCGCTGCCGACATGAAGTCGCCAATATGCGACCGAATCGCCACCGACCACCGGCTGGCAATAAAGAAGAATGATCTGCCCCACGGAGTAGTCTCGATGGAAATCAAGTCCCGCAAGCCTCTGCTGCGCTTTGCGCCAGCCAAGGCCGGTTATGCGTTTGCCGGTATTCTGCCCTTGCTGGTTGCCGCTCATGTTCAGGCGGTCGAGTTCAGTTTCGCCGATGACGAGATCACCGGCTCCATCGATACCACTGTTTCCTACGGCCAGCTTTGGCGCGTCCAGGGTCGCGACAAGACCAACGACGACATCAATACCAACGACGGCAACCGCAACTTCGATACCGGCCTGGTATCCGAGGTCTACAAGATCACTTCCGATATGGAAGTGACCTACCAGAACTACGGCGCTTTCATTCGCGGTACTGCGTCCTATGACACGCAGATCATGGACAAGCGCAACGACTACTACGACAACAACAATCCTGCACAGCCGAG
Organism: Zestomonas ipomoeae; assembly: GCF_057128665.1. Taxonomy (NCBI): domain Bacteria; kingdom Pseudomonadati; phylum Pseudomonadota; class Gammaproteobacteria; order Pseudomonadales; family Pseudomonadaceae; genus Zestomonas; species Zestomonas ipomoeae. The sequence goes on along the minus strand of NZ_JBSKHQ010000001.1, from coordinate 667,665 downwards.
CCAGAGTTACCCGAACGACGACCGTTTCACTTACGAGACCCGTCACAAGGCCGGGCGCAACGCGGAAATTCTCGATGCCTACCTGTATGGCAACTGGGATATCGGCGATATGCCGATCACCGGCCGTATCGGCCGCCAGGTATTCAACTGGGGCGAGGGCATCTTCTACCGCGGTGGCGTCAATACCACCAATCCGGTCGATGCTGCCAAGTTCCGCCTGCCGGGTGCTGAGCTGAAGGAAGTGTTGGTGCCGGTCGAGGCGCTCAGCTTCAATATCGGCCTGACCGATAACCTGTCGATGGAAGCTTTCTACCAGTGGAACTGGAAGGAAAGCGCGGTCGATCCGGTGGGTACATATTTCTCCGAGACTGATCTGTTTGCGGCGGGTGGGAATACTGCATACAACAATTATTCTGGTACCTCTCTTGCTAGTGATTTAAGCCCTGCTCCAGGTGTTCAGTCAGTGATCAGCACTTATGGGGCGTTGTTTCCTCTGATCAATGGTGTGGGTGGAATTGGGCAGAAGGGTCAGAACTTTGCTTTCGCTGATGGTACAACCCTCAAGGTTGCTGATATTTCGTCGGATCTCAACGCCAAGAATGACGGGCAGTATGGTTTTGCATTTCGCTATATTGCTGAGGAGTTAAATAGCACGGAGTTTGGGTTCTACTTCGTAAACTATCACTCTAAAGAGCCGTCGATTTATGCGGATTTGAATGGCTATAGTGGCGTTGATGTCGCCGCATTGGCTGGTAGCGCTCCGGTGCAAGCAGCCTGCGGTGGGGGTGGTCTCAATGCTGCTTGTTTGGGTTTGGCAGGCGGTCTGGCGACAGTCGATGCGCTTGGAAGTGTTCAGGGTAAGCGCGAATATGCTGAAGATATTCGAATGTTTGGCCTTAGCTTCAATACTACCCTAAATGAAACATCGGTTTTTGGTGAGCTTACTTATCGGCCTAACCTGCCGGTTGGTATTTCGGCCACTAATGACCTTCTTGGGGATCTGACGGCTCAAGCCGCCAAGCTGGTTAACACGAATCCTGTGCTGGCAAATCCAGCGTTCGGCGGTCTTAATGGTACTGCCATTCTGGCAGGGCAGGACGTTACCCGTGCTGGTTCGGTAAGTAATTATGAGCGAGTCGAGGCTTTCAATATGTCTCTTGGCGCGATTCATAACTTCGGTCCAAGCTTGGGTTTTGATTCTTTAATTGGTGTTGCTGAGCTAGCATCGGAGCATTTGCGTGGCAGTGACCTCCAGTACACGGCATATAACGGCAGCACTCGTTATTTTGCCGGTCGCCCCAACGGCTCCTATGTTTCCAACTACGGCCGCGACGCCCAGATCAACAAGAACGCCTACGGCTACACCCTGGCCGTCAACGGCACCTGGAACGACGTCTATGCCGGCGTCAACCTGAGCCCGTTCGCCGTGTTCAAGCATGATTTCGAAGGCAACTCGCACCAGACCGGTAACTTCATCGAAGGGCGCATGGCTTATACCGTGGGTCTGCGTGCCAGCTACCTGAGCAGCCTGGAAGCGGAAATCCAGTACACCGAGTTCTACGGCGCCGGCCAGAACAACTCCGGCCGCGACCGCGACAACATCGGCGTCAACGTCAAGTACTCCTTCTAAGTCCATTACAAAAATGCCGGGCGCCGATGAGCGCCCGGTCTGTTAGATCACGGAGAAGCATCATGCTGAAAAAGCACAGGCTGATCGGCGCCGCAGTCGCACTGGCGCTATCCACCGGCGCGTTCGCCTCGGTTTCGTCGCAAGAAGCGGCCAAGCTGGGCAACACCCTGACGCCGTTCGGCGCCGAAAAGGCCGCCAACGCCGCGGGCACCATTCCTGCGTGGACCGGGGGTATCACCCAGCCCCCGGCCGAGTACAAGAAGGCCGGCCAGCACCATCCGGACCCGTTCCCGGGCGACAAACCGTTGTTCACCATCACCAAGGCGAACCTGGAGCAGTACAAGGCTAACCTGACGCCGGGCCAGATCGCGCTGTTCAACGCTTACCCGACTACCTACCAGATGCCGGTGTATCAGACTCGCCGCTCCGGCTCCGCGCCGCAGTGGGTGTACGACAACACCATCAAGAACGCCACCAGCGCCAAGCTGCTGGACGGCGGCAACGGCTTCTCCGATGCCTATGGCGGTATTCCGTTCCCGATGCCGCAGAACGGCGTCGAAGCCCTGTGGAACCACATCGCGCGCTATCGCGGCAGCTACATCGTGCGTCGCGCCTCGGAAGTGGCGGTGCAGCGCAACGGCGCCTACAACCTGGTGACCTCCCAGCAGGAAGCCCTGTTCAAGTTCTACGATCCGAAGGGCTCGTACGCCGACCTGAACAACATCATGTTCTACTACCTGTCCTTCACCAAGAGCCCGGCGCGTCTGGCCGGTGGTGCGGTGCTGGTACACGAGACCCTGGACCAGGTGAAGGAACCGCGGCAGGCCTGGGGCTACAACGCCGGCCAGCGTCGCGTGCGCCGCGCGCCGAACCTTGCCTATGACACGCCGATCGCTGCCGCCGACGGCCTGCGTACCGCCGACGACACCGATATGTTCAACGGTGCCCCCGATCGCTACGACTGGAAACTGATCGGCAAGAAGGAAATCTACATTCCCTACAACAACTACAAGCTGACCAGCCCCGAGGTGAAGTACGAAGACCTGCTGCAGGTCGGCCACCTGAATCCGGCGTTCACCCGCAATGAACTGCACCGCGTTTGGGTCGTCGAAGGCACGTTGAAGTCCGGTGCCCGTCATATCTATTCCAAGCGCACCCTGTACCTCGACGAGGATAGCTGGCAGGCTGCCGTGGTCGATCAGTACGACGGTCGTGGCGAACTGTGGCGCGTGTCTATGGCCTACCTGAAGAACTACTACGACCTGCCGACCACCTGGTCCGCGCTGGACGTGTTCCATGACCTTCAGGCTCGCCGCTACCACGTGCAGAACCTGGACAACGAAGAGTCGAGCACCATCGACTTCAGTCAGCCGGTTCCGGACGATGGCTACTTCAAGCCGTCCGCGCTGCGCCGTCGCGGAACTCGTTAATCCTTGTAGTCCTGCGAAAAGGCCGCTACACAGGTAGCGGCCTTTTGCATTGGGGGACTGAATGAAGGCTCAATCATGCGGGTTTGCCTTAACAAAACATAACGTCGTGCCGATTGTCAGGTCTTTTGAAAGCTGGATAGCATAGGAAGTCTGCCACCTGGCAGGCCCACCTATAACAATAAAGGGGGAAGGTGTATGAGTGAGCCCGTCATGCGGCGCACCCAGGTCGACCAAGCCGCGGAATTCCACCGCGCGCCGGCGTTCCGCTTCAACTCGCCGCTGGCTAAAGCGCTCTCGCTATGCAGTGTGCTTTCCGTACTGGCCTTTGCAGGCTCGCCCCTCCAGGCGCACGCCGCCAGCGAATCCGCCACGCTGTACGCCATCGAATCGCCCAGGGCCGTGAGTCGCCTGTTGCTCGACGTGAGCCGGGTCGGCAAGCGCCTGGTGGCTGTCGGTGATCGCGGCCATATCCTTTATTCCGACGACAACGGCAAGCAGTGGAGTCAGGCCAAGGTGCCGACCCGGCAGATGCTGACGTCCGTATTCTTCGCCGATGACAAGCATGGCTGGGCCGTCGGTCACGATGCGCTGATCCTGGCCACCACCGACGGCGGACAGACCTGGACCCGGCAGTTCCAGGACCTCGAGCGCGAGGCGCCGTTGCTGGATGTCTGGTTCCGCGATGCCAGCACCGGTTTCGCCGTCGGCGCCTATGGCGCGTTGCTGGAAACCACCGATGGCGGCCAGAACTGGGAAGACGTCAGCGACCGCATGGATAACGAAGATGGCTATCACCTCAACGCCATCATCGCGGTCAAGGATTCCGGGCTGTTCGTCGTCGGCGAGCAGGGCAGCATGTTCCGTTCGGCGGACTGGGGGCAAACCTGGGAATCCGTGAAAGGCCCCTACAAGGGCTCCCTGTTCGGTGCCGTGGGCACCGAGGAAGCCGGCACCCTGCTGGTCTATGGTTTGCGCGGGCACCTGTTCCGTTCCACGGACTTTGGCGATAGCTGGCAGCAGATCGAGCTGAACAGCGAGCACAACGGCCCGCTGGAGTTCGGTCTGGCGGACGGCAATCTACTGGCCGACGGCTCCATCGTGGTGGTCGGGCATGGCGGCAGCGTACTGAAGAGTACCGACCATGGCCGCAGCTTCAGCGTGATCAACCGACCCGACCGGCTCTCGCTGGCGGGAGTCACCGCGTCCGAGGATGGCAACCTGATCCTGGTGGGGCAGGGCGGCGTGCACGTCGCTTCGCCGACTGGCGCCGATCTGGGCCAAAAACAATAAGCCGGGAGCCTTTGCATGAGTAAGCATCAACAAGTACCCGCTTCCTTTCTCGAGCGGCTGATTTTCAACAACCGCCCGGCGGTTATCCTGCTGTGTCTGCTGATCAGCATTTTCCTCTTCTACCAAGCATCCCAGGTCCGCCCGCAGACCAGCTTCGAGAAGATGATTCCGCTGGGGCATCCATACATCCAGAAGATGCTGGAGCACCGCAACGACCTGGCCAACCTCGGCAACACCGTGCGTATTTCGGTGGAAGCGGTGGACGGTGACATCTTCACCAAGGAATACATGGAGACGCTGCGGCAGATCCATGACGAGGTGTTCTACATCCCCGGCGTCGATCGTTCCGGCCTGAAGTCGCTCTGGAGTCCCAGCGTGCGCTGGACCGAAGTGACCGAGGAGGGCTTCGCCGGCGGCGAGGTCATCCCGCAGACCTACGACGGCTCCGAAGATAGCCTCGAAGAGTTGCGCAGCAACATCCTCAAGTCCGGCCAGATCGGCCGCCTGGTGGCGAACAACTTCAAGTCGAGCATCATCGACGTGCCGTTGCTCGAGTCCTACCCCGACCCGAACGACCAGAGCCAGCAGATCAAGCTGGACTACCAGAAGTTCTCCCACGAACTGGAAGAGAAGATCCGCGACAAGTACCAGGCGCAAAATCCCAACGTGAAGGTGCACATCATCGGTTTCGCCAAGAAAGTCGGCGACCTGATCGATGGCCTGATCGGCGTGGCGCTGTTCTTCGCCGTCGCCATCGGCATCACCCTGGTGCTGCTGCTGTGGTTCACCCGCTGCTTCAAGAGCACGCTGGCGGTGGTCTTCACCACTCTGGTGGCTGTGGTCTGGCAGCTTGGTCTGCTGCATACCTTCGGTTTCGGCCTGGACCCGTACTCGATGCTGGTGCCGTTCCTGGTATTCGCCATCGGTATTTCCCACGGGGTGCAGAAGATCAACGGCATCGCCATGGCCTCGGGTGAGGCGACCGACGCCCTGTCCGCGGCACGCATGGCCTTCCGCCAGTTGTTCATTCCCGGCCTGGTGGCCTTGCTGTCCGACGCGGTGGGCTTCATCACCCTGCTGCTGATCGACATCGGGGTGATCCGTGAGCTGGCCATCGGCGCGTCGATGGGCGTGGCGGTCATCATCCTGACCAACCTGATTCTGTTGCCGGTGACCATTTCCTATGTCGGCATCAGCAAGCGTGCGGTGGAAAGGAGCCGCGAAGAGGCGGCGCGCGAGCATCCGTTCTGGCGCACGATCTCCAACTTCGCCCATCCGGTCGTGGCGCCGCTTTCGGTGGTCATCGCCCTGGCAGCCTTCGGTGGCGGCCTGTGGTATGGCCAGAACCTGAAGATCGGCGACCTCGACCAGGGTGCGCCGGAGCTGCACCCGGACTCGCGCTACAACCTCGACAACGACTTCGTCATTCGCAACTACTCGACCAGTTCCGATGTGCTGGTGGTGATGGTCAAGACCGGGCCGGAAGGGTGCTCGAGCTATCAGACCCTGGCGGCGATGGACCAGTTGATGTGGAAGATGGAGAACACGCCGGGCGTGCAGTCGGCGATCTCCATGGTCACCGTGTCCAAGCAGGTGATCAAGGGCATGAACGAGGGCAACCTGAAATGGGAAACCCTATCGCGCAACCAGTATGTGTTGAACAACTCCATTTCCCGCGCGGAAGGGCTGTACAACACCGATTGCTCGCTGGCCCCGGTGCTGGTCTTCCTCAATGACCACAAGGCCGAGACACTGGAACGTGCCATCGATGCCGTCGAGGAATTCTCCAAGGAGAACGACACCCAGGACATGCAGTTCCTGCTGGCGGCCGGTAACGCCGGTATCGAGGCGGCTACCAACGAGGTGATCGAGGCCTCCGAGCGCACCATGCTGATCGCGGTCTATGCCGCCGTGAGCATCATGTGCCTGCTGACCTTCCGCTCGCTGGCAGCGACGCTCTGCGTGATCCTGCCGCTGGTGTTGACTTCGGTGCTCGGCAACGCGCTGATGGCGTTCCTCGGCATCGGCGTGAAGGTCGCGACTCTCCCGGTGATCGCCCTCGGGGTGGGTATCGGTGTCGACTACGGCATCTATATCTACAGCCGCCTGGAAACCTACCTGCGCCAAGGAATGACCTTGCAGGACGCCTACTACGAGACCCTCAAGTCCACCGGTAAGGCGGTACTGTTCACCGGCGTCTGCCTGGCCATCGGTGTGGCCACCTGGATCTTCTCGGCGATCAAGTTCCAGGCCGACATGGGTGTGATGCTGACCTTCATGTTCCTGTGGAACATGGTCGGTGCGATCTGGCTGCTGCCAGCCCTGGCCCGCTTCCTGATCAAGCCAGAGAAGCTGCGCCAGGCCTGAGCCTGATTGCAAAGTGAGCAACACCGAACCGCGGCCCCTGGGCCGCGGTTTTTTATGCCTGGCGATCGAGCGTTAGCGGAGCAGGACGCAGTGCTTATCCGAGAAATGCAGGCAGATTCATGTTGTTTTTCGAAGAGCAGCAGCGCATGGTTTTGCGCCCGGGGCGCCAATCGTAGGTTGCGGTTGAGGAGCGTAGCGACGAAGCCTAACGAGCGGGCCTGTCGGTGATCAGTGAAGTGCAGGTCGGCACCGCAGGAGCCCTTCGCGCTCCGTGTTGGGCTTCGCTGCGCTCAGCGCCAACCTACGGTGTCAGGCAATCGGTACATCGATGTGGTTGTCTTCAGCGAGGATACAGCGGCGGTAGCGGGCTGGGCTCCTGGGCGCCGCTGGGTGTCTCGGCACCTGGCAGGCTGCGCACCGCCTGCCACAGTGCCTCGCCTTGCCAGTGCTGGCCGCTTTCGCTGTAGAGCGCACCGTTGAGCCCGTCCAGGGCGTCGGACAGCGGCACGAAGCGAGCGGCCATGTCGGCCAGGGTTTCCGGCTGCTGGCGGGCCCAGGCGTCCAGTGCCTGGCGCGTCGCCTGGGGGTCGTTGGCGAGGCAGGCGCGCTTCAGGTCGTCCAGCAGCGTGCGCGGGCTCGGCCCGCTCTGCGCTGCGCGCAGCACCGCCGGCTGCTGGCGTGCACGCCACCAGAGGGCAAAGCCGAGCAGGGTGGTGCAGGCGAGCAGGGCGCTGCTCAGTTGCCAGGGCCAGAGCGGCGGGCCTTCGGCAATCACTGTGGTGGGTTCCACGTTGATCGGTGCTTCGACGGCCAGTGCCGGGTTCTCCACCACCTCCAAGGGGTGGGCGGGCAGGCTGGTACGTTCCAGGTGATCAGTCACGGTGTTCCACCAGACCACTTCCACCGGAGGCAGCTCGATTCGGCCACTGCGCGTGGGTACCAGTGCTTCGCGCTCTTCGCGGCTGCCGATCAGGCCGTTCTCGCTGACTCGATTGTCCAACTGGGGCTGGTCGGGATAGCGGCGTACGGCGTCGAGTTGGGCAGTCGGCAGGGGGGGAAGCTGGGCGCTGGCCAGCCCGATGGCCTTGAGCGTCAAGCTGCGGGTCAGCGAGTCGCCGACCTGCAGTCGTCCGGATTCCGGGTTCCACGACTCGCTCAGCGCCACCGAGCGGGCCGGCAGCCAGGGGGCATCGGCCGGGTATTCGGCCGGCTTCGGTTTGACCTGCAGGGGGATTTCCGGCGACTTGACCCGGGTCAGCTTGCCTGGACGCGGGCCGAACGGCATGAAGGTCTCGCTCTGCGAGCGGTCCACCAGGGTGGCGCTGAATACCTGGGAAGGAATCAGCAATTCGCCGCTCTTCTGCGGATAGATCGCATAGCGCAGTTCAATCACGCCGTGGCGAATCCCGTTGATTACCTTCTCGTAGGTGCGAGGTTTGCCCAGTTGCTCGACGCGTGCGTCGGGTATCTGCAGGGCGGAAAGGCTGCTGTCGTCGAACAGCGAAACGGAGTGATGGATACGCAGGGTCAGGATGGCCTGGGCCTGCACGTAGACGCTGTCCTGGTCCAGGCTGGCGTCGATGAATACCGGCGCCAGCTCCGTCGCATTGCCGCTGCCGCCGCTTTCCTGCACATGCAGGGTGATGGGCTGGGTCTCGGCATCGTCCAGGCGCAGCGGGGGTATGACCAGATCGCCGGTGTGCTTGGGTTGCAGGGTGATGATCCAGCGGGTGCTGGTGCGGGACTCGCCGTTGCTGGTGACCAGGCGGTTGACCTGGCGGGTGCCGACGATCTCGAACAACTCGGCGAGCGGGCTCAGGTCGGGCTTGCCGAAGCGTGTGCTATCGGTGGATTCGAGGGTCAGCTCGACGGTCTCACCCTCGCTCAAGCGGGTGCGGTCGACACTGGCGGAAAAATCCGCGGCGCTGCAATGCAGGGCCAGCAGGCCGAGCAGGAATGCGCATAACAGACGGGTCATCGGGGGTTTTCCTGACGCTGTTGCTGTTCATACCAGAATTTGCGCCGCAGCAGTTCACCCGGGTCGTCCGGGATCTGCCGCAGCCATTGCTCCAGGGCCTGGCGCCGCTCTTCGCCGAGCGGTTCCTCGTTGGCCTTGGCCAAGGTCTCGCCGGGCGTTCCTTCGGAGGGCGCTTGCTGTTCGCCGCGGCGCTGTTCCTGGCCGGGCAGGGCATCGGCCTGCTGCTCGGCTTCGCCAGGTTTTGCCTGCTGCTGTGCGTCGGTCTGCTTGCCGGGTTCAGCATCGGGCTCGCCGGCCTGCGGGTTGGCTTGGCCAGAGGGGGCATCCTGTCCCGTCGAGCGCTGTTGTGCCCCGGACGACTGCCCCTGTTGCCCGCTCGAATCATCCTGTTGCTGTTGCTGTTGCTGTTGCTGTTGCTGTTGCTGTTGCTGTTGCTGTTGCTGTTGCTGTTGCTGGCGCAGCAGCTCCTCTACCAGCGCCTTGTTCTTCAGTGCCGGTTGCAGGTCCGGTTGGCGTTCCAGGGCCTGCTCGTAGGCGTCCAGCGCCGCCTCCAGTTCGCCGCCCTTGGCCAGGGCATTGCCCCTGTTGTAGTTATCGCTGGCCGTCGAGCCCTGGGCGAAGAGCCGGGCTGCGCCGGCGTAGTCGCCGCTCTGGTAGCGCGCCAGGCCTCGCCAGCGTGGGTCGTCGAAATGCCTGGCGGCGTCCGCCGGGCGCTGAGCCTCCAGCAGGCGCTGGCCCTGTTGGTCGGGGCGCAGCCACAGGTCGTTGAATTCGACGGCGTGGCTGGGCTGCGGCAGCACCATCAGCAACGGCAGGCAGAACAACCAGCCGCGGCGACCGGCACAGGCAGCGAGCAACAGCAGCGGCAACAACAGCCAGTAACCCTGGTCGGCCCAGGTGCTGAGGTGGGCGGTTTCGCCGCGCTCGCGAAATTCACCCTTGTCGCCAAGCAGGTCGAGGGCCTGCAGGTCGCGATCATCCAGGCGCGCCTGCATGTAGCGTCCGCCGAGAGATTTGGCGAAGCTGGCGAGGCCCGCACTGTCGAGGCGGGGCAGCAGGATGGTGCCGCTCTCGTCCTTGAGGAAGCCGCCGCCTTCCTGGGCAATCGGCGCGCCCTCTGCCGTGCCGATGCCGAGAATATTCAGACGCTCGCCATGCTCTTCCAGGGCCTGGCGAATACCTTCGCGCTCTCGCTCGTCCAGGCTGCTGCCGATCAGCAGCAAACGCCCGCGTCCCTGGGCGCCCTGTTTCAGCAGCTCCAGGGCCCTGACGACCGCGAGGTCGGCGCGGTGGCCCGGCTCGGGCATGATCGAGGGCTTGAGCGCTTCGAGCAGGTTGCGTGCGGTGGCGAGGTCGTCGGAAAGCGGCACCAGGGTATGGGCGCTGCCGGCGAAGACGACCATGGCGGTCTGCGCGTCGCCGCGGGCTTCCAACAGGTCCAGCACTTTGCGCTTGGCATGTTCGAGGCGGTTGGGAGTTGCATCGCCGGCGAGCATGGCCGGTGTGAGTTCGAGCATGACCACCAGGGGGTCTACGCGCTTCAGGCTGGATTGCTCGACGCGTTGCCAGCTGGGGCCGAGCAGCGCCAGCAGAGCTAGCAGCCAGGCAAGCCCCAGGGCCAGCCAGGGCAGGCGTTTGCCGCGGCCGGCGGCGCCGCTGAGCAGTACGCCCTGGAAGGCGGCCGGCAGCAGGAGTTGCCAGCGCCCGCTGCGCCGCTCGCGATGCCAGAGCTGCCACAACAGCCAGAGCAGCAGCGGGAACAGCAGCAGCCAGAATGGCCGTAGCCAGTGGGGCCATAACTCGCTCATGAGCGCCTCCCGCTCCAGCGCGCCGGTGCCAGCCAGGCGTGCGGCCACAGTTCCCGGACCACCAGCAGCAGGCTGAGCAACAGGGACAGGCCCAGCGGCCAGCCATACAGCTCCAGGGCCGGCCGCGCCTGGGTAGCCTGCTGGGCGACCGGCTCCAGTCGGTCGAGGGTCTCGCCGATGGTCGCCAGTTCTTCGCTGGAGCGGGCGCGGAAGTAGTGCCCACCGGTCAGCTCGGCGATTTCCTTGAGGGTCGGCTCGTCCAGGTCGAGCCCCGGGTTGAGGCCGAAGAAGCCCAGCAGGCCGCCTTGCTGGGGATCGGCGCCGATACCGATCGGGTAGATGGTCACCGCTTCGCTGGCGGCCAGGCGTGCGGCCGTGAGCGGGTCGATCTCGCCGCCGGTATTGGCGCCATCGGTGACCAGCACCAGCACGCGGCTTTCCGCCGGCCGCTCCCGCAGGCGCTTGACTGCCAGGCCGATGGCGTCGCCGATCGCGGTGTTCTTGCCGGCGATGCCGATCAGTGCCTCGTCCAGCCAGGTCCGCACCGTGACGCGATCGAAGGTCAGCGGTGCTTGCAGGTAGGCCTGGCTGCCGAACAGGATCAGCCCGACGCGATCGCCACGGCGTCCTTCGATGAAGTCGCCGAGCAGGTGTTTGACCAGGGCCAGGCGGCTGACGTCCTCGCCTTCCCAGCGCATGTCCTCGTACTCCATGGAGCCTGAGACATCCACTGCGATCAACAGGTCGCGGCCGCTGGTGGGCAGCGGTAGCGGCTCGCCGACCCACTGCGGGCGCGCCGAGGCAGCGAGCAGCAGCAGCCACAGCAGGGCGAACGGCAATTGCTGGCGCCAGGTCGGGAGGCTGACGCGGGCGCGGCGGCCGGCGAGGGCTTCGAGGTCGTCGAGAAAACTGACCTTGAGCGCTGGTTCGCTGCTTTCCGCCGCCGGAAGCAGGAGGCGCAGCAGCCAGGGCAGCGGCGCAAGCAGGAAGATCCAGGCCCAGGCGAACTCAAACATGCTTGCGAATCCAGGTATCGATGGCCTGATGGAGGCCGTTCACTGCCTTGTCGTCAAGCACGCAGTTGGCGCGATAGGCGCCTTCCACCAGCACCATCCAGCGAGTCAGGCCGGCGGCCGGGCAGCGGTTGTCGAGAAAAGCCAGCCAGGCCCGGCCACTCAGGGTGTGGCAGTTGTCCTGCGGATATTGGCTCATGCACAGGCGCTTGAGCAGGGCATTGAGTTGTTGCAGCCAGGGGCCGGCGGGCACGCCGTCGTAGGGTTTCTGCAAGCGGGCCAGCTCGGCCAGGGCCGCCAGGCGTTGCGGGTCGAGCGGTTGCTCGGCGGCTTTCGCACGCCTGAGCGGCAGTCGTGCGCGCAGGCGCCACAGGCCCCAGAGCAGCAACGGCAGCAGGACGGCGAGCAACCACCAGCCGGGCGCCGGTGGCCACCAGGCCACAGGGGGCGGTGCGATCAGCGGTTCCAGTTGATCGAGCGGGTTCATCGTGGGCGTTTCCCCGGTCGCTGGCCATCGAGGTGCGCGCGCAGTTGTTCGACCAGTTCGCCCTGGGTGCTCAGGGACAGCAGCGGCACCCCCAGCTTCTGCGCCAGGCGCTGCCAGCGCTCGCGACGTGCCTCGCCCTTTTCCCGATAGGCGCGGCGCAGCTCGCTGCTGTGGGTGTCCAAGTCCAGCAGCGCGTCCGCGTCGGTGAAGCGCAGCAGGCCGGCGGCGGGCAGGGCGTGGTCGAGCGGATCGGACAGCGGCAACAGCAGTAGGTCGCAATGACGGGCCAGCAGCCTGAGCTGCTGCTCGGCGCTGTCGCCAAGGGTGCGCTCGTCGCACAGGATGATCGCCAGGCTGCCGGGGCGCAGCACCTCGCGGGCGCGACGCAAGGCAAGGCCGAAGGCGTCGCGGTCGGGCTGCATCTCGGTGGTCAGCGCCTGGTTGGCGCGTGCCAGCCGGTTGAGCAGTTGCAGCAGGCTTTGCTTGCTGCGCCTTGGCTTGATCTCGTGATGGTCGTTGCCGCCGAATACCAGGCCGCCGATGCGGTCGTTGTGCCCCAGCGCGGCCCAGCCGATCAGTGCCGCGGCCTTGGCGGCGAGCACCGACTTGAAGCATTGGGCGGAGCCGAAGAACAGCCGTCGGCTCTGCTCGACGACGATGAATACCGGGCGTTCGCGCTCCTCATGGAACAGCTTGGTATGCGGCTCCAGGGTGCGTGCGGTGACGCGCCAGTCGATGGTGCGCACGTCATCGCCGGGTTGGTAGATGCGCACCTGGTCGAAGTCCACGCCGCGCCCGCGCAGCTTGGAGTGGTGCAGGCCGATCAGCGGGCTACGCCGGTTCGGGGTCGAAAACAGCTGCACCTCGCGCACCCGGTGGCGCATTTCGATCAGCTCGGCCAGGCAGACGCGAATGCCGTCGCCGCCGGGATGAAGCCCTGGGTCCGACGCATGGGGCTGCATTCAGGCCACCGCCACCACATCGAGAATGCGCTGGATCACTCGATCCTGGTCGACGCCCGCGGCTTCTGCCTCGAACGACAGGATCAACCGGTGGCGCAGCACGTCGAACAATACCGCCTGGATATCCTCTGGGCTGACGAAGTCGCGACCGGCCAGCCAGGCATGGGCGCGGGCGCAGCGATCGAGGCCGATGGAGCCGCGCGGGCTGGCGCCGTAGGCGATCCACTCCGCCAGCTCCGCGTCGAACTTGGCCGGGGTGCGCGAGGCCATCACCAGTTGCACCAGGTATTCCTCCACCGCATCGGCCATGTACAGCCCGAGGATTTCCTTGCGCGCGGCGAAGATCGCCTGCTGGCTGACCTTGTGCAGCGGCTTGGTTTCGCCATGCAGCGCCTCGCCGCGGGCCTGCAGCAGGATCTTGCGCTCCACCGCAGCATCCGGAAAGCCGATGCGCACGTGCATCAGGAAACGGTCGAGCTGGGCTTCTGGCAGGGGGTAGGTACCTTCCTGTTCGATGGGGTTCTGCGTCGCCATGACCAGGAACAGCGGCGACAGATCGTAGGTGCTTCGGCCGATGCTCACCTGGCGTTCGGCCATGGCTTCGAGCAGCGCGGACTGCACCTTGGCCGGCGCTCGGTTGATCTCGTCGGCCAGCACCAGGTTGTGGAAGATCGGCCCTTGCTGGAAGACGAAGCTGCCGGTTTCCGGTCGATAGATTTCGGTGCCGGTAATGTCTGCCGGCAGCAGGTCGGGAGTGAACTGGATGCGATGGAACTCGCCTTCGATGCCCTCGGCCAGTTCCTTGATCGCCTTGGTCTTGGCCAGGCCGGGAGCCCCTTCGACCAGCAGGTGACCGTCCGCGAGCAGCGCGATCAGCAGTCTTTCGATGAGTTTTTCCTGGCCAAGGATTTGTGTTGAAAGAAAATGTCGCAGCGCGACAAGCGCTTCACGGTGTTCCATCGTTAAGCTCTTCCGGAAAGATGACTGGCGGGTCGAGGTCGCCTGGAGTCTGGGTGGGCCACTTTAATGCAAGTCGGTCCGCCTAGACTAACGTTGAACAACAGCGTTGTGGCGTCGTCATCATCACCCGCAACAACTTTGCCTCGAATAACAAGCCAAGCGGAGCACAACTCATGGCGTTCTTTACGGCGGCCAGCAAAGCCGACTTTCAGCAACAACTGCAAGCGGCCCTGGCGCAGCACGTCAGTGAACAGGCACTACCCCAGATCAGTCTGTTCGCCGAGCAATTCTTCGGCATCATCGCCCTCGACGAACTGACCCAACGCCGGCTTTCCGATCTGGTCGGCTCGACCCTGTCGGCCTGGCGCCTGCTGGAACGCTTCGACTCCGCCCAGCCCGAGGTGCGCGTCTTCAACCCCGACTACGAAAAGCACGGCTGGCAATCCACCCATACCGCCATCGAAGTGCTGCATCGCGACCTGCCGTTTCTGGTCGACTCGGTGCGCATGGAACTGAACCGCCGCGGCTATAACATTCATACGCTGCAGAACAGCGTGCTGCCGGTGCGCCGCAGCGCCTCCGGCGAATTGCAGGAGCTGTTGCCCAAGGGCAGCAAGGGCAAGGACGTACAGCTCGAGGCCCTGATATTCCTGGAGATCGACCGCTGCGCCGACCAGGCCGAACTGCGCCGGCTGGAAGCCGCACTGCTCGAAGTGCTCGAAGAAGTGCGCCTGGCGGTGTGCGACTTCGAACCGATGAAGGCCAAGGCCCAGGAGCTGCTGAGCTGGCTGGACAAGGCCAAGCTCAAGGTGGACGGGGCGGAGCTGGCGGAGATCAAGGTCTTCCTGTCCTGGCTGATGGACAACCACTTCACCTTCCTTGGCTACGAGGAATTCACCGTCGCCAGCGATGCCGGCGGCGACTGCATCGTGTATGACGAGAAGTCCCTGCTCGGCCTGTCCAAGCGCCTGCGCACCGGGCTGTCCAACGAGGAGCTGCGCATCGAGCCGGAAGCCGTGAGCTACCTGCGCGAGCCGCTGCTGCTGTCCTTCGCCAAGGCCTCGGTGCCGAGCCGCGTACATCGTCCCGCCTACCCGGATTTCGTTTCCATCCGCGAGCTGGACAGCAAGGGCAAGGTGGTCAAGGAGTGCCGCTTCATGGGGCTGTACACCTCCACGGTGTATACCGAGAGCGTGCACCACATCCCCTACATTCGCCGCAAGGTCGCCGAGATCACCCAGCGCTCCGGCTTCGACAACAGCGCTCACCTGGGCAAGGAACTGGCCCAGGTGCTCGAGGTGCTGCCGCGCGACGACCTGTTCCAGACCTCGGTGGATGAACTGTTCAATACCGCCATCGCCATCGTGCAGATCCAGGAACGCAACAAGCTGCGGTTGTTCCTGCGCACCGACCCCTATGGACGTTTCGCCTACTGCCTGGCCTATGTGCCGCGCGATGTCTACTCCACCGAGATTCGCCTGAAGATCCAACAGGTTCTGATGGAGCGCCTGCAGGCCAGCGACTGCGAGTTCTGGACTTACTTCTCCGAGTCGGTGCTGGCCCGCGTGCAGTTCATCCTGCGTATCGATCCGAAGAACCGCGTGCAGATCGACCCGGTGCGACTGGAAAAGGAAGTCATCCAGGCCTGCCGTTCCTGGAAGGACGACTACGCCAGCCTGGTGGTCGAGAGCCTGGGCGAGGCCAAGGGCACCGTGGTGCTCAGCGAGTTCCCCGATGGCTTCCCGGCCGGCTACCGCGAGCGCTTCGCGCCGCATTCGGCGGTGGTGGACATGCAGCATCTGCTCAGCCTGTCCGACCAGCATCCGCTGGTGATGAGCTTCTACCAGCCGCTGGCCCAGGCCGAGAAACAGTTGCACTGCAAGCTCTACCACGCCGATACGCCGCTGCCGCTGTCCGACGTGCTGCCGATCCTGGAAAACCTCGGCCTGCGCGTGCTCGGCGAATTCCCCTACCGCATGCGCCATCGCAGCGGTCGCGAGTACTGGATCCATGACTTCGCCTTCACTTATGCCGAAGGCCTGGACATAGACCTGCACGAACTGAACGACACCCTGCAGGACGCCTTCATCCACATCAGCAACGGCGCGGCGGAAAACGATGCGTTCAACCGCCTGGTGCTGACCGCCGGCCTGGCCTGGCGCGACGTGGCGCTGCTGCGTGCCTACGCCCGCTACATGAAGCAGATTCGCCTGGGCTTCGACCACGGCTACATCGCCAATACGCTGATCAACCACGTGGACATCGCCCGCGAACTGGTGCGGCTGTTCAAGACCCGTTTCTACCTGGCGCGCAAGCTGTCCGCCGACGACCTGGAAGACAAGCAGCAGAAGCTCGAGCAGGCCATCGTCGCTGCGCTGGACGACGTTGCGGTGCTCAACGAAGACCGCATCCTGCGCCGCTACCTCGACCTGATCAAAGCGACCCTGCGCACCAACTTCTACCAGCCGGCGGCCGACGGCAAGGCCAAGGACTACTTCAGCTTCAAGTTCAACCCACGGGCGATCCCGGAGATGCCGCGCCCGGTTCCCAAGTTCGAAATCTTCGTCTACTCGCCGCGCGTCGAGGGTGTGCATCTGCGTGGTGGCAAGGTGGCGCGTGGCGGTCTGCGCTGGTCCGATCGCGAGGAAGACTTCCGCACCGAAGTGCTCGGCCTGGTCAAGGCCCAGCAGGTGAAGAACGCGGTGATCGTGCCGGTCGGCGCCAAGGGCGGTTTCGTGCCGCGCCGCCTGCCGACAGGTGGCAGCCGCGACGATATCCAGGCCGAGGCCATCGCCTGCTACCGCATCTTCATTTCCGGTCTGCTGGACATCACCGACAACCTGAAGGAAGGCGAGGTGGTGCCGCCGGCGGGCGTGGTTCGCCATGACGAGGACGATCCTTACCTGGTGGTCGCTGCCGACAAGGGCACTGCGACCTTCTCCGACATCGCCAACGGCATCGCCGCCGAGTATGGCTTCTGGTTGGGCGATGCCTTCGCCTCCGGCGGTTCGGCCGGTTACGACCACAAGGCCATGGGCATCACCGCCAAGGGCGGCTGGGTGTCGGTGCAGCGCCACTTCCGCGAGCGCGGCGTCAACGTGCAGGAAGACCCGACCACGGTCATCGGCATCGGCGACATGGCCGGCGACGTGTTCGGCAACGGCCTGCTGCTCTCCGACAAGCTGCAGCTGGTGGCGGCCTTCAATCATCTGCACATCTTCATCGATCCGAACCCGGACCCGGCCAAGAGCTATGCCGAGCGTCAGCGCCTGTTCAACCTGCCGCGCTCGTCCTGGGCCGATTACGACGCCAGCCTGATCTCCGCCGGCGGCGGGGTGTTCCTGCGCAGCGCCAAGAGCATCGCCATCAGCAAGGAAATGAAGGCGCGCTTCGACATCAGCGCCGATAAACTGACCCCCACCGAGCTGCTCAATGCCCTGCTCAAGGCGCCGGTCGACCTGCTGTGGAACGGCGGCATCGGTACCTACGTGAAGGCCAGTTCGGAAAGCCATGCCGACATCGGCGACAAGGCCAACGATGCGCTGCGGGTCAACGGCAACGAGCTGCGCGCCAAGGTGGTGGGCGAGGGCGGTAACCTCGGCATGAGCCAGCTCGGCCGCGTCGAGTACGGCCTCAACGGCGGCGCCAGCAACACCGACTTCATCGACAATGCCGGTGGCGTGGACTGCTCCGACCATGAAGTCAACATCAAGATCCTGCTCAACGAAGTGGTGCAGGCCGGCGACATGACCGAGAAACAGCGCAACAAGTTGCTGGCGGAAATGACCGACGCGGTCGGCAACCTGGTGCTCGGCAACAACTACAAGCAGACCCAGGCGCTGTCCCTGGCGCAGCGTCGCGCTCGTGAGCGCATGGCCGAATACCGCCGCCTGATGAACGATCTGGAGGCCCGCGGCAAACTGGACCGCGCACTGGAATTCCTGCCCAGCGACGAGCAATTGCTGGAGCGCGCGGCCAACGGCCAGGGCCTGACCCGTGCCGAGCTGTCGGTACTGATCTCCTACAGCAAGATCGATCTCAAGGAAGCCCTGCTCAAGTCCCAGGTACCGGACGACGACTACCTCGCTCGCGAGATGGAGACTGCCTTCCCGCCGCTGCTCACCGAAAAGTTCGGCGAGGCGATGCGGCGCCATCGCCTGAAGCGCGAGATCGTCAGCACCCAGATCGCCAACGACCTGGTCAACCATATGGGCATCACCTTCGTGCAGCGCCTGAAGGAGTCCACCGGTATGAGTCCGGCCAACGTCGCCGGGGCCTATGTCATCGTGCGCGACCTGTTCCGCCTGCCGCACTGGTGGCAGCAGATCGAGGCGCTGGACTACAAGGTGCCGGCCGAACTGCAGCTGCAGCTGATGGACGAGTTGATGCGCCTGGGCCGCCGAGCCACCCGCTGGTTCCTGCGCAGCCGCCGCAACGAGCTGGACGCGGCGCGCGACGTCGGCCACTTTGCACCGCGTATCGCCGACCTCACCGGTCGCCTGGACGAGCTGCTCGAAGGCCCGGCCCGCGAGCAGTGGCTGGCGCGCTTCCAGGCCTATGTCGAAGCGGGTGTGCCGGAAGAGCTGGCCCGCGTCGTCGCTGGCACCAGCCACCTGTACACCCTGCTGCCGATCATCGAAGCGGCCGACGTCACCGCCCAGGAGCCGGCCGAGGTGGCTTCCGCCTACTTCATCGTCGGCGGCGCGCTGGAGCTGACCTGGTACCTGCAGCAGATCACCAACCTGCCGGTGGAAAACAACTGGCAGGCCCTGGCGCGCGAAGCCTTCCGTGACGACCTGGACTGGCAGCAGCGCGGCATCGTCGTCTCGGTTCTGCAGATGACCGACGGCCCAGCGGAAATCGAGGCGCGGGTGGAATACTGGCTGGAACAGCACCGCCCGCTGGTGGAGCGCTGGCGCGCCATGCTCGCCGAACTGCGCGCGGCGACCGGTACCGACTATGCCATGTACGCGGTCGCCAACCGCGAGCTGCTCGATCTGGCCCAGAGCGGCCAGCATGGTGTCTGCATCCCCTGATTCATCTGCGTCGTGTTTTACCCTCCTCAGCCCCGCCTCGTGCGGGGCTTTTTTTGCCTGCGGGGAGGGGCCGCATCCAGCGGAACGTCGGCGAACCTGCGAAGGACGGTCAGCCGTTCTCCGCCACGCGTTGCGGACGGAAGCGGCGGTGGTGCTCAGGCAGCCAGCGGTAGTAGAAGTGGAACTCGAAGAGCGCGGCATGGGTGCACGTGCAGAGCATGACCGAATCGCTATGGGGCTGGGCTTGGAAGCGGATATAGCCGAGGTCCGCGAGGGTGGCGAAGGCTTCGCGTTCCTCGGCATTCATCTGTACCGATTTGCCGCGTGCCAGATCGACCGCATGGCGACAGAGTTGTGAAAGGCAGACTTGAGTCATTCCTTGGCTCTCGGTTGGTTCAGCTGGGTTTCCAGGGTCCGCAGATCGACCAGCAGTTGCTCTCCGATTCGGCGGACAGGGAGTTCGCCTGCGTCGATCCAGCGCATCAGGCGCTGATGGTCGTCGCCCAGGCCGGTCAGTTCCGCGAAGCGTTGCAGGCCTATGTAGCGCGGGTAGCCAATGAATTGCTCGGAGTCGAGTTCTTCCACTTTCATTGAGCTTCCTGCACCATGAGCGCCACTTTCTCTGGCTGACGAACAGCAGAGATCCATGAATGCCATTTTTAGTTACTAATATTTAGTAAGTCAATGCTTTCAGTCGTTCCGCCTGGGATAGCACCGCCATGATCAAGAAGCGCTTTCTCTTCAGCGCGGGCGAGCGTCTGCGCGGTTTGCGCGAGTTGACCGGGCTAAGCCGGCCGGCGTTTGCGGAAGTCGTCGGGATGTCGCCCAAGCGCCTGGAGAACATCGAAAACGGTTGGCAGCGCATGCACGACGAGGACTTTCAGAAGGTCTGCAGTGTCTTCGAGGATTTCAGTCGCTGGATCACCTATGAGGGGCCCATCGACCGCAAGCCGCTGGAACTGAAGGTCGCCGACTCGGCGCAGAAGGCGGCGGTCTATCTGGTCAAGCGCCATCCCGAGCTGCTCGAAGGCAGCGGGTTGAGCTTCGAGGAGTGGCAGCGTCGCCACCAGGATGTGCTGGCCGAACTGCAGGTTACCGACGCCGAGCCGGACCCGGCAGCAGAGTAGGGCAAGGCCACGGCCAGAGGGCTGCTACCCGTCGGTGGGAGACCTTGCAGTCAGCCCAGGTTCTTCAGGTAGGTCACCACGTCCGGGGCGCCGGCCAGGCGCAGGCCTTCGCCGAGTGCGGTGGCCTCAGGGCTGTCTTTCGGCAGCAGCAGAAACTCGGGAGCGCCCTGGGTTCGCAACAGCGAGAGGCGCGCGTAGGGAATGCCGTTCTCCAGCAGGAGGCCCATGAAGCTCGGATCGCTCCAGGCCTCTCCCGGCATCGCCAGCACGTGGTATTGCGCCTGCAGCTCGGCAAGGCCGCTGCCGCTCAGGCGATACACCGTGAGGTCGGCTGGCAGGGTCGCCTCCAGACCGCGGCGGCGGGCATAGGCCACGGCGCAGGCGAATGCCTCGATATTCTGTTCCCCGGCCCAGAATAGCCGTTCGCCATGCCAGGTCGCCTGGCGCAGGTGGATCTGCTCACCGGCGAGAAAGCGTGGCAGCGCCATACTGATGGCGCGCACGAAATCCTTGTAGCTGATGATGCGCACGCTGCGGCAACGCTGCGTGGCGGCATAGTCTTCCAGGGCCTTGAATGGTTGCTCGTCGGCGTTGCTGCCGGAGATGCCATCGACCAGGCGCAGATCGCAGGAACTGATCGGGTGATGCTGTTGCTCGATCACCCGGACCAGCACCGCGTGGGCCCGGGCCTTGTCTTCCTGTACCGGACCGGATAGCGCGCCGCGAGGTAGGTCAACCAGGCGATGCAGGGGTGGATCGGTCTGCCACCAGATGCTGTCGACCGGGGCGGCCAGTGGCTGGAACGGCAACTGCAGGTGGCTGGCGCGCTCGAGTACCTGGCGTGGCGCACGGCCAACCAGGCCCAGGCGCTGGGCGAGGGCGGCGAGACGAGAGGTCAGCGTTGTTTGCTCGGGCAGACTCATGGCCGGCTCGCAACTCCTAAGGCATGTTTGCCAGTTTGGCAGACCGATGTCCGCCGCGCACGGTCTTTGCGCAAACGGCAAAGCCGCCTGGCAGAGGCGTGGGGAGCCGATTGTGGCAGAATTTCGCTGTACATTCGCGAGGAAGCCTCCATGCCCAGCTTGGTGCTGGATATTGCCTTATCCGCAGAGCAACTGCTCGCGGTTTATCAGGGTCGCGCCAATCGAGTCCTGCTGCGTAGCCGCGACGGCCGTCGTGTCAGTTTGCCAGCTCATCATTTGCGACCCTTTCTGACCCACGAAGGCGTTTTCGGTTCCTTCGAGCTGAAGTTTAGTGCCGAAGGGGAATTGCTCAGCCTGCATCGCCTGGGCTGAATGGCCCATTCGCCTCGCTGACGAGCCGGCGCGGGGCTATAATCGCCGGCTTGTCTATCTGCCTACGAGCGAGCTAAGCCTGCCCATGTATAACCTGGCCCGCGAGCTGTTGTTCAAGCTATCCCCGGAAACGTCCCACGAACTGTCCATCGACCTCATCGGCGCAGGTGGCCGGCTGGGCCTCAATGGCCTGCTGCACAAGGCCCCGGCGAGCCTGCCGGTTTCGGTAATGGGGCTGCAGTTTCCCAACCCGGTGGGGCTTGCCGCCGGCCTGGACAAGAACGGCGACGCCATCGACGGCTTCGCCCAGCTCGGCTTTGGCTTCATCGAGATCGGTACCGTGACCCCGCGGGCCCAGCCCGGCAACGCCAAGCCGCGCCTGTTCCGCTTGCCGGAGGCGGAGGCGATCATCAATCGCATGGGCTTCAACAACCACGGCGTCGACCACTTGGTGGAGCGGGTCAAGGCGGCCAGGTTCAAGGGCGTACTCGGCATCAACATCGGCAAGAACGTCGATACTCCGGTCGAGCGCGCGGTGGACGACTACCTGCTGTGCCTGGACAAGGCCTACGCCCACGCCAGCTATGTCACGGTGAACCTCAGTTCGCCGAATACTCCCGGTCTGCGCAGCCTGCAGTTCGGCGATTCGCTCAAGCAACTGCTCGAGGCCTTGCGCCTGCGCCGCGAAGACCTCGCCGAGCAGCACGGCAAGCGCGTGCCGCTGGCCATCAAGATCGCCCCGGACATGAGCGACGAAGAAATTGTATTGGTGGCCGCGGCGCTGATGGAGGCGGGCATGGATGCGGTAATCGCCACCAACACCACCCTGGGGCGAGAGGGCGTCGAAGGCATGCGCCATGCCGACGAGGCCGGTGGCCTGTCGGGTGCGCCCGTGCGCGAGAAGAGCACGCATACCGTGCGAGTGCTGGCGGCGGAACTGGCCGGGCGCTTGCCGATCATTGCGGTGGGCGGTATCACCGAGGGGCGCCACGCGGCTGAGAAGATCGCCGCCGGGGCCAGCCTGGTGCAGCTCTATTCGGGTTTCATCTATAAGGGCCCGACGCTGATCCGCGAGTCGGTGGATGCGATAGCGGGACTTGCCGGCAAGTAAGAGAGGCCGGCATCGGATGGGGGGCTGGGTAATGAAAAGGGCTCCTTCAAGGAGCCCTTGGGCTAGTGCCCGCCGCCCGGATGGGGCGTGCCTGACGAAGTCGGGGTGATCCTGTTCAGCCGACGGCGTGAAGTTCGTTGAGTCGATGGATACCGGCGGTGCCGGTCAGACCATCCCAGTTATCGCCGCGGCCTTCGCGCCAGCCATTGATCCAGGCTTGGCGAACGGAGGGATGGGTAAAAGGACAGAGGTCGCGGGACTTGCCATGAATGCCGTGCTGATAACCGCGCAAAAAAGCTCGTTCCATCGGATCACGCTTAAGTCTTCTCATAGGGTGGTGCCCTCACTTGTTGACTGTTATGTCCTGTAGGCCTCTGGAGGCCAGGCAGAAACTACTGCCGGTGGAGCCCGTTGCCGGCGTGACGGGCTCCTGCCCACCGCCGTTGCTGCGATGGACTACGTTGATTTCTATCCAATGCCCGACGGCATGGGAATGATCGTTTTGTAATAAGGATTTAACGATTTTCTGGTTGAGACCATAAGGCGCGGAGCGGAAATTCCATGCCTGGCCGTCAACCCCCCGCCATACGGGCCCCCTGGACGCTTTTCGATTGCCCTGGCATTGCGAATGCATCGCGATTGCGTAGAGGAATTAAATCCGACGAAGGGGGTCATTGCGGCGTTTTGTCACAGAATTGTCCTGAATGAACAGGACCGAGAATTCCAGGGGGCCTTTTGCCACCCTTCATTGCCGCGCCGATGGCGGGTGCGGTACTCAACGAATACACGAGAATGCCCATGTCGGACCGTTATGAATTCGTGCTCACCTGCCCCAAGGGGCTCGAGGGCCTGCTCGCCGAAGAAGCGAAGGGCCTCGGCCTGGAGGAGGTGCGCGAGCAGACCTCGGCGGTGCGTGGCTGCGCCGAACTGGAAACCGCTTACCGCCTGTGCCTCTGGTCGCGCCTGGCCAACCGCGTGCTGCTGGTGCTCAAGCGCTTTCCGATGAGCAATGCCGAAGCGCTTTACGACGGTGTACACGCTGTCGACTGGCGGGAGCATCTGGAACCCACCGGCAGCCTGGCAGTGGAATTCAGCGGTCATGGTTCCGGCATCGACAACAGTCATTTCGGTGCGCTGAAGGTGAAGGACGCCATCGTCGATCGCCTGCGCAATGCCCAGGGTGAGCGGCCGAGCATCGACAAGGTCAACCCGGACCTGCGCGTTCACTTGCGCCTGGACAAAGGCGAGGCGGTGCTGTCGCTCGACCTCTCCGGACACAGCCTGCACCAGCGTGGCTACCGCCTGCAGCAGGGCGCCGCGCCCTTGAAGGAAAACCTCGCCGCCGCGCTGCTGATCCGCAGCGGCTGGCCGCGCATTGCCGCCGCTGGCGGCGCGCTGGCCGACCCCATGTGCGGCGTCGGCACCTTCCTGGTGGAGGCGGCGATGATGGCAGCGGACATCGCACCGAATCTCAAGCGCGAAACCTGGGGCTTTTCCAACTGGCTGGGGCATGTGCCGGCGCTCTGGAAGAAACTGCACGGCGAGGCGCAGGCGCGCGCGGCTGCCGGCCTGAGCAAGCAGCCGCTGTGGATTCGCGGCTACGAGGCCGACCCCCGGCTGATCCAGCCGGCACGCAACAACATCGAGCGCGCCGGGCTAGCCGATTGGGTGAAGATCTACCAGGGCGAAGTGGCCACCTTCGAACCGCGCCCGGACCAGAACCAGACCGGCCTGGTGATCTGTAACCCCCCCTACGGCGAGCGCCTCGGCGACGAGGCGAGCCTGCTCTATCTCTACCAGAATCTTGGTGAGCGTCTGCGCCAGGCGTGCCTGAACTGGGAGGCGGCGGTCTTCACCGGCGCACCGGAGCTGGGTAAGCGCATGGGCATTCGCAGCCACAAGCAATATGCCTTCTGGAACGGTGCGCTGCCGTGCAAGCTGCTGCTGTTCAAGGTGCTGCCGGCCCAGTTCGTCACCGGCGAGCGGCGCCAGGGCCAGGACGATCGCCCCCGCACCGAGCGGGAGCCGGCACAGGCCATGGCGCCCGCGCGGTTGTCCGAGGGTGGGCAGATGTTCGCCAATCGCTTGCAGAAGAACTTCAAGCAACTCGGCAAGTGGGCGCGGCGCGACGGCATCGAGTGCTATCGCCTGTACGATGCCGACATGCCGGAATACGCCCTGGCGATCGACCTCTACCGCGATTGGGTACATGTGCAGGAGTACGCACCGCCGCGCTCGATCGATCCGGAAAAGGCACAGACCCGCCTGCTCGATGCCTTGGCGGCGATCCCTGCGGCCCTCGACGTCGACCCCGGCAAGGTGGTGGTCAAGCGCCGCGAGCGGCAGACCGGCACCAAGCAGTACGAGCGCCAGGCGGCGAAGGGGGAGTTCCTCGAAGTCAGCGAAGGCGGGGTGAAGCTGTTGGTGAATCTCACCGACTATCTCGATACCGGCCTGTTTCTCGACCACCGCCCGATGCGCCTGCGCCTCCAGCGCGAAGCGGCCGGCAAGCGCTTCCTCAACCTGTTCTGCTACACCGCCACGGCCACCGTGCATGCGGCCAAGGGCGGGGCCCGCAGCACCACCAGTGTCGACCTGTCGAAGACCTACCTGGACTGGGCGCGGCGCAACCTGCTGCTCAACGGCTTCTCCGACAAGCAGCGTCTGGAACAGGGCGATGTGATGAGCTGGCTGGCGGCCGACCACGGGGAATACGACCTGATCTTCATCGACCCGCCGACCTTCTCCAACTCCAAGCGCATGGAAGGCGTGTTCGATGTGCAGCGCGATCACGTGGCGCTGCTGGATGCCGCCATGGCCCGCCTGGCGGCCCACGGCGTGCTGTATTTCTCCAACAACTTCCGCAAGTTCCAGCTGGACCAGAGCCTGGCTGAACGCTATGCGGTGGAAGAAATCAGCGCCGATACCCTGGACCCGGATTTCGCCCGCAACCCGAAAATCCACCGCGTCTGGCGGCTGGCTGCGCGCTGAGGCGACTGGCAGCGCGAGGGTTCGCGGGTGTGGCCCGCTCCTGTTGTCGAGAAAGGTCCGCCCGGAGGAATAGGCAGAAGGCGGGGGCGGTGAGCCCCCTTCCGGTTACCGCTGGGCGGTATTGCTGGTCTGCTTGGGTTGGCGATAGAGGTCCACCAGCACCTGGTCGAGAATCGACGAGGCGCCCCAGGGGCGCGGGTGGTTGAGAATCGCCACCACTGCCCAGGTGTTGCCATTCACGTCGCGGCTGTAGCCGGCGATGGCGCGCACGTTGTTGAGGGTGCCGGTCTTGATGTGCGCCTCGCCGACCAATGCGGAGCGGCGCAGGCGCTTGCGCATGGTGCCGTCCATTGCCACCAGCGGCATCGACGAGATGTATTCCGCGGCGTAGGGGCTTTGCCAGGCAGCCTTGAGCAGGCTGGCCAGTTCGTGGGCGCTGACGCGCTCCTGGCGAGAGAGGCCGGACCCGTTTTCCATCACCAGGTTCGGTGCGGTGATGCCCTTGCGTGCCATCCACTGGCGGATTACGCGCTGCGCGGCCATGGCATCGTCGCGGTCGACCGGGTCGCGAAATTGAGCGCCGATGCTGAGGAACAGCTGCTGGGCCATGGTGTTGTTGCTGTACTTGTTGATGTCGCGAATGATCTCCACCAGGTCCGGCGAGAAGGCGCGGGCCAGCAGACGGGCATTCTGCGGTACGGTGTCGACGCGGTCCTTGCCCTTGATGCTGCCGCCCAGTTCCTGCCAGATGGCGCGCACGGCACCGGCAGCGTAGGTCTGGTGGTCGAGCAGCGACAGGTAGGTCTGCGAGCTGCAGCCCTCGGCCAGCTTGCCGCTGACGATCACAGTGACGCCGTCGAATTCCTTCACCGGGCTGTAGCGCACATCGGGCCAACCGGGGCACTTGGCCGCCGGCAGGGCCTTCACACGGTTGTCCACGCGCACGCTGGCGATGGGGGGTTCTACCGCGATGCTGACCTTGCCGCCTTCGCTGCGGGCAACGAAACGCAAGGCCTTGAGGTTCACCAGGAGGGCGTCGGGCTTGACCAGGAACGGCTTGTTGGAGTCGCCGCCATCGTCGTCGAACGCCGGCAGTTGCGGCTGGTTGAAGTGGCTGCGGTCGAGCACCAGGTCGCCATTGACCTGGCGCACGCCATTGGCCCGCAGGTCGCGCAGCAACAGCCAGAGCTTCTCCATGTTCAGCTTGGGATCGCCGCCGCCCTTCAGGTACAGGTTGCCTTGCAGCACGCCGTCCTTCAGCGGACCGTCGGTATAGAACTCGGTCTTCCACTGATAGGTGGGGCCGAGCAGTTCGAGCGCGGCGTAGGTGGTGATCAGCTTCATCGTCGAAGCCGGGTTGACCGGGACGTTGGAATTGATATCGGTCGGGGTACCAGGGCCGTTCAGCGGCAGCATCACCACCGACAGCGCATCGCGTTCCAGCTTGTTGGCTTTCAGGGCCTGCTGGACATTGCTGGGCAGGCTGGAATTCACCGCTTGAGCGGCGCCGACGGGAAGGGCGAAGGGTAGCAGCAGGCCGGCGAGGGCGAGTGAGCGGAACGTGGTGATCATGGGCAGCGCCCCTCCAGACAAGGGCGAGAAAATAAGAGCATGGCAGATTCCCATAGCGACTCGGGAAGTGGTTCACAGTATGCAGCAAGCGTAGCCCGCTTGCGCCCCCGTTCGACGGACGCGCGCGGCGGATTCAACGTTGCTGCGGCTGCTCACGGGCACCGGCGAGGCGTCGGGCGAGCAGATGACGCAGCCCCTTCAGCAGCAGTGCCGCCAGCAGCGCCAGCGCGGCTCCCAGCAGGACATTGAGCAGGCGAACCTGGAGCTGCTGCCAGTCGGTCGCCAGGCTTTCCGCCAGCAACACCAGGCAGAAGCTGGTTTGCAGCAGGAACAGCCCGTAGCGGCGGAACTGGAATGCCCGGCACAGCACGATCAGCGGCAGCAGCAGCGCCACCAGCAGCGGCGGGCTTTGCAGGCCGTGGCCGATGGCCGCCAGCACCACCGCGGCTCCCAGCGCCAGCAGGCAGGCCTGCAGGGTGCGCAGCACGCTGCCGCGGAATTCCAGATGCAGGGCGGCGAGCACTGTCAGGGTCAGCCAATAGCCGCGCGGCAGGGTGGACATGTTCACCAGCATGCCGGCCGGAGCGAGAGCCAGCACGCACCCCAGGGCATGCAGGCGCCATTGCCGGCGCGGCAGCCGCCTGGCATGGCGCCGCAGCACCTTGAACAGCCGCACCAGGCGCGGCATGTGCGGCCAGGTGCGCAGGCCATGCATGCCGCGCAGAACGAACGCCAGCAGGCAGACCCAGAGCCCGCCCAGGGCGAACAGCATGGCCACCGCGCTGGCATTGCTCAGGTTGTCGCTGCCGAATTGCCCCTGGCCAAGGCACAGGCACAGCGCCAGGCCGGCGCCGAGCTTGCCGGCTTCGCTGCCCAGGCGCTGCAGCCAGGCCAGCAGCAAGGCGAAGGCGGCGAACGACAGCAGGCTGATCAAGGGATCGGTGGCAGCCCAGAAGCCGATTCCGGCGCAGCAAGCGCCAAGGCTGGTGAGCAGCAGCATGCGCAGCATGCCGGCACGGTGCAGCGGATTGACCTGGGCGGCCTGGAAGGCGCCCACCGAGGCCCAGAGGAAGCCCGGGTGGCCGCTGATCAGGCCCAGCGACAGCGGCAGGGCGCAACCGAGACCGGCGATCGCTGCCGGCCCCCAGTTCGCCGGGCCGGCATGCCACCTGTTCGGCCGTGTCATCGGGACTTGGCTCCCGTAGCGGGCAGGGCGTGGTTGAGCGGGTGACGGCTGTTCAAAACGACGGGGTCCTCATACGGGGCTCGATCTTCCTGTCATTTCGCTGGCCATTTCGGTGGCGTAGCTGTCGGTCATCCCGGCGATGAAATCGATCATGCGCATAAAGGCCTGGTATAGCGGCCAGTTGGGGTCGGGTGCGTTGTTGCCGAGCAGATCGAGGATGCGCCGATGCTTGAACGAGGGCGTGCGCCCGCCGTGCTGTTCGAGCGCTGCGCCGCAGAAGGCGTTGAGCAGTACTTCCAGCGTGGTGTAGGCGCCGATTTCGTGCAGCGTCTTGCGTTTGTCCTGGAAGATCTTTTCCCGCGCCATGCCCTTGGCCTGCAACACGCAGCGCTTGGCCGGGCCGTGCATGTGCTCGACGAGATCGCCACTGAGCTTGCCGGCGAGCAGGGCGTCCTGCTGCTCGACGAAGGCCCGGGCGGCGGCGTTGGTCAGATGCTCGATGGCCTTGCCACGCAGGATCGCCAGCTTGCGCCGGCGGGAGTCCTGCGGGCCGAGTTGGCGATAGGTTTCCGGCAGATCGTCGCCCACCAGGCCGAGCAGCAGCGACTCCACCTCGCCGTAGCCGAGCAGATCCATTTCCAGGCCGTCTTCCAGGTCGATCAGGGCGTAGCAGATGTCATCCGCCGCTTCCATCAGGTACACCAGCGGATGGCGCGCCCAGCGCTGGTCTTCCAGTTGCGGTATGCCCAGCTTGCGGGCGATCTGCTCCAGCAGCGGCAACTCGCTCTGGTAGCAACCGAACTTGTGCTTCTTGTAGCCCAGCGCCTCGGCATGGCGAGAGGTCCATGGGTACTTCAGGTAAGTGCCCAGGGTGGCGTAGGTCAGGCGGGTGCCGCCGTCGAACTGGTGGTACTCCAGCTGGGTCAGCACCCGGAAACCCTGGGCGTTGCCTTCGAAGTTGAGGAAGTCGGCGCGCTCGGCATCGCTCATCGCGTCCAGCCAGCCGCGTCCGGCCGCTTGCTGGAACCAGTAGCGAATGGCGTCCTCGCCGGAATGGCCATACGGCGGATTGCCGATGTCATGGGCCAGGCAGGCCGACTGCACGATCATGCCCATGTCCGCCGGGCTGCACCAATCCGGCAGGGCGTCGCGCAAGACCTCGCCGACACGCATGCCCAGCGAGCGGCCGACGCAGCTGACCTCCAGCGAGTGGGTCAGGCGCGTATGGATATGGTCGTTGCTGGAAACCGGATGCACCTGGGTCTTGCGCCCCAGTCGGCGAAAGGCGCCGGAGAAGATGATGCGGTCGTGGTCTTTGTGAAATGGCGTGCGTCCCAGTTCGTCGGTGCTGTGCACCGGCTTGCCGAGGCGCTCGCGGGTAAGCAGGGTATGCCAATCCAAGGCTGACTCCTCGCCGATCAGTGGCAGATGGGTTCTAGCTTCCCGGTTCGGGAAGCCGACTGCAAGGTCAGCTTCACTATAACGTTCGCCACCGTGAAGGGCTTGGCATGGCGGCAGTCGCCGCAGCGAAGGAAGCTCTGCGTTAGGCTGCCCACCTTTCGATTGGTTCGCTGGTGCCCGCCTGGCAAGATGATGTCATGGTGCTACTATTCTCGGCGTAATGTCCAACAGGCATACAACCTTCCTTGGCCTCGCTTGCGAGGCCTTTTTATTGCCTGCGATTTGCACCCGGTCTAGGCCCGCGAGGTGTGGATGCCCGTTGCCTGGGTAGCGCGTTGATTGCGGGCTGCTCGTGCTGCAAGCGAGGGGCAGATTCGCGAGGGATGCGGCGGCCCTCCGTTTCAGCGTATCTTTGCGCCGTTCTCTCCAATCGTAAGGCCCGTTTCATGTGTAGCGCTCCTCTCCGTACCCTTGCCGCTTTCCTGGCCGCGTTCTGGTCGGCCATGGTGTTCGCCAAGGTCGAGGTGCAGGCGGTGCCGCACAAGAAGGTCGGCCTGATCCTGGCGGCGCGGGTGTCGGAAGACATCGCGCCGGGGGATTACGAGCGGCTGCTGAAGGGCATCAAGGCCAATCCAGGCACGTTCGCCAGGAAGATCGTGCTGCTCGACAGCATTGGCGGCAGTGTGCCGGAGGCGATCCGGATGGGGCGGCTACTGCGAGAGACCGGTTTCGATGCGCTGGTGCCTTCCGATGGCGTGTGCCAGGGCACCTGCATCTACTTGCTGGCAGCCGGCCGGGAGAAGACGGTGAAGGGGTATGTCGGCTTGCACCGTCCCTATTTCGCCAACGGCGACTCGGCGTTGTCCCGCTTGCCCTATAGCGGCAGCCGCTACAGCCCGGCGGCCTATTTCAAGGAAATGGACGTACCCCTGAGCCTGTACGAGGCGATGCAGCGCATCGAGCCGAGCAGGATGCGTGTGCTGTCTCCCCAGGACCTCGCGCGCTATCGCCTCGACTAGCGCGCCGTGCCGCGGCGCGGCACTGGTCTAGAATGCGTGGCTTCTTTCCAGCAGTCGTGTCCCATGAACCCAGCCGCCGTCGAAACCCTGCACCAGCATTTGCTCGCCGCTTTGAATTCCCCGCCCGATGAAACCCGCCGGCTCTTCCATGGCCGCGGGCGGCGTTGGCCGGGGCTGGAGCAGATCACGGTCGACTGGCTACAAGGGGTATTGCTGGTGGCGTTGTTTCGCGATCCCGGCGCGGATGGGGTGGCGGCCTTGAAGGCGATGTTGCTGGCTGTCGCGCAGACACCTGCCTGGCAACATAGCGGTGCCCATAGCCTGCTGCTGCAGCACCGCTACTTGCCGGATAGCGCGACCGAATGGTTGCTGGGCGAAGCGTCCAGTGAGTGGACCATCGACGAGGGCGGCCTGCGTTTTGGCCTGGAACTG
This sequence comes from Zestomonas ipomoeae, assembly GCF_057128665.1. Classification (NCBI taxonomy): domain Bacteria; kingdom Pseudomonadati; phylum Pseudomonadota; class Gammaproteobacteria; order Pseudomonadales; family Pseudomonadaceae; genus Zestomonas; species Zestomonas ipomoeae. The sequence continues at coordinate 636,570 of NZ_JBSKHQ010000001.1, read as the reverse complement.
GGGCGCAACCAGAACATCGGTCTGTTCCTCGACATGCGCTACGGGCGCGACTGGGTGCGCGCCCACTCGGCCGGCAAGCGCGTGCTGAACCTGTTCGCCTACACCTGCGGCTTCTCGGTGGCGGCGATTGCCGGCGGCGCCGACCACGTGGTGAACCTGGACATGGCCAGGGCGCCGCTGAGCCGTGGGCGGGACAACCATCGGCTGAACGGGCATGACCTCGACCGGGTGACCTTTCTCGGCCACGAGCTGTTCAAATCCTGGGGCAAGGTGAGGAAGTGCGGCCCCTATGACCTGGTCATCATCGATCCGCCATCCTTTCAGAAGGGCAGCTTCGCGCTGACCAAGGACTATCGGAAGATCCTCCGCCGCTTGCCCGAACTGCTGACCGAGCACGGCGCAGTGCTGGCCTGCGTCAACGATCCGGATATCGGCCCCGATTTCCTGATCGAGGGCATGGCCGCCGAGGCGCCGAGCCTGAGCTTCGAACAGCGACTGGAGAATCCGCCCGAGTTCGCCGATATCGATCCCGATAGCGGGCTGAAGGCGCTGGTATTTCGCATCGGGGAGCGCGCCAGCGTCATCTGAGTCTCGCGCCGGTTGCTCTGGCGGCTTGTTCGCGCTGCAGTCGGCCGGCAAGCTGGCTTTCCGGTCTGTATAGGAGGAACTGATGAATGGAGTGCTCGGAGAGCGGGGCGGTGCTGAGGCGAATCCTGGCCTTTCTCGACTCGATTGGCCTGGCCTGCGAGATGGCGCAGTTGCAGGGGGTGACCTTCCTGCCTGGCATCCGGGTCGAGGGCGGGCGGCTGTTGTATGACCCCGCGCGCCTGGCCCATCCCGGCGACCTGCTGCACGAGGCGGGCCATCTGGCCGTGGTGGCGTCTTGGGAGCGGCCGCGGCTGAGCGGCAACGTCGACCGTGGTGGCGGCGACGAGATGGCAGCCATCGCCTGGTCGTGGGCTGCGCTGACGCACCTGGAGCTGGCGCCGGAGGTAGTGTTCCATCCGGAGGGCTATCGCGGCGAGTCGGCGGTGATCATCGAGAACTTCTGCGCCGGGCGCTTCTTCGGGGTACCGCTGTTACAGTGGTTCGGCATGAGCCTTGAGCCCGCCCAGGCCAAGGGGGGCAGCGAACCGTTCCCGGCGATGCGCAAATGGTTGCGCGATTGAGTCGACGGGCAGTCGATCACGGCGGCTGTCTGGCTCTGCCGTCCGGGCCGCCGGGCGAGCTTGCCGCCATATTCCGGAGGAAGTGCTAGCCCATGTCCGAAGTGTTCTCGTCTTTGCGGCAGTTCTTTGCCGACAGCGCCAGCGACCCGGCGCTGCATTCCCTGCGCTTCGTGCGCCAGCAGGGACTGGTGTTATCGGTCACTCGCAATCTGGTCGATCCGCCCACGCGGTGGCAGAGCATGGGTGCGATGCTGTGCGTGCGGCTCGACGGCGTGGAGGCGTTCGCCGCCACCAGCGATGTCGGCCCGGACGGTTTGCGGCAGGCCCTGCAACGGGCCAAGCACCTGGCACGGGGCGTGGGCGAGCGGGCGTTGCTCAAGGTCGACTCCGTCGGTGGCAGCGGCATCCATTCCCGCTATGCCACCCCTGAATGGCAGCAGGCCCAGCCCTCGACCGCGGAGTGGCTGGAGCTGCTGGTGGAGGAGTGCGCGCGGGTACCGAAGGATTCTCGCATCGTGCACTGGGCCAGTGGCCTGCGCATCGTCGAGCAGGAACAGTTGTACCTCGACCGCTATGGCAATGATCTCCTGCGTAGCCAGCGGCTGCTGTATCCCGCGCTGGAGGTGACCGCCTTCGATGGACAGCAGAGCCAGCGGCGCACCTATGACCTGAACCAGCAAGGAGGTGCCGGGATTGTGCTGGGTCCCTCGTTCGTCGGCCGTGCGGCGCAGGTGGCCGACGAGGCGCTGCAACTGCTGGCGGCGCCGAATACTCCCGAAGGACCGCGCGACCTGCTGCTGATGCCGGACCAGATGCTGCTGCAGATCCACGAGTCCATCGGCCACCCCCTGGAGCTGGATCGCATTCTCGGCGACGAGCGCAACTATGCAGGGACCAGTTTCGTGACGCCGGAGATGTTCGGCAGCTATCGCTATGGCTCGCCCCTGCTCAACGTCAGCTTCGACCCGGACGTGCCGACGGAGTTGGCCAGCTATGCCTTCGACGACGAGGGCAGCCCGGCGCAGAAGCAGTGGCTGATCCGCGAGGGCATCCTGCAGCGCCCCCTCGGCGGTGCGTTGTCCCAGGCCCGCAGCGGTTTGCCGGGCGTGGCCAATAGCCGGGCATGCAACTGGAACCGCGCGCCCATCGACCGCATGGCCAATCTCAACGTGGAGCCGGGCGATCGCACGTTCGACGAGCTGATCGCCGGCACCGAGCACGGCATCCTGATGGCGACCAACCGCTCGTGGTCGATCGACCAGGCGCGCAACAAGTTCCAGTTCGGTTGCGAGTGGGGCCAACTGATCGAGCACGGCCGGCTGACCCAGGTTGTGAAGAATCCCAACTACCGCGGGGTGTCCTCCGTGTTCTGGCGCAATCTGCGGGCGGTGGGCGATGCCTCTACCTTCCAGGTCATGGGCACCGCCAACTGCGGCAAGGGCGAACCGAACCAGGCGATCACCGTCGGCCATGCATCGCCGGCTTGCGTGTTCAGCCAGGTGGACGTGTTCGGAGGGCAGTCATGAGAGACGAGTCATTCTTCGCCGCCGGCTTCGCGGCGCTGCGCCAATGGCTTTCGGGGCAGTTGCTGGCCGACGAGCATTTCACCCTCTGGTATGCCGCCGAGGACTCCGACTTCATCCGCTTCAACCATGCACGGGTGCGACAGGCCACCCAGGTCCGGCAGATCGACGCCACGCTGCGGCTGATTCGCGAGGGGAGACACGCCAGCCAGCACGTCAGCCTGTGCGGCGAACACTCGGAGGATTGCCGACGCCTCGGTGAGGCCCTGCTGGGGCTGCGCGCGCTGCTGGGCGATCTGCCGGTCGATCCGTACCTGCTGGTCAACGACGAGGCCTGGAGCAGCGAACGACGTATCCGGGGGAGTGTGCCGGCGACGGACGAGCTGATCGAGCAGGTCGCTACCCTGGGTGCGGCGACCGATCTGGTCGGGATTTACGCCGGTGGGCCGCTGTATCGGGGCTTTGCCAGCTCCTGGGGCGCCTACGGCTGGCATGCGGCCCTCAGCGCCAGCCTGGACTGGAGCCTGTTCGCCAGCTCCGGCGAGGCGGTGAAGAGCACCTATGCCGCCAGCGAATGGAGTGCGGCGGCCCTGCAGGACGAGTTCCAGCGTGCCCGCGAGCAATTGGTGCACCTGGACAAGCCGAGCAAGACGCTGGCGCCGGGCCGCTATCGCGTGTACCTGGCGCCCGCCGCCATGGAGGAGATCATCGGCCTGCTCGACTGGGGCGGTTTCTCTGCGCGTGCCCTGGCCACCCGCCAGAGCCCGTTGCAGCAGATGCAACTGCAGCGCGCGCGATTGTCGCCGTTGGTGGGGCTGACCGAGCAGGCGTCGCAGGGGCTGGAGCCTGCCTTCAACGCCGACGGCTTCCGCCGCCAGGACCAAGTGCTGGTGCGCGCCGGCGAACTGGTCGGGCAACTGGTCAGTGCGCGCTCGTCCCGTGAATACGACCTGCCCGGCAACGGCGCCAGCCAGTGGGAGGCACCGGCCTCGTTGGACATGCAGGCGGGCGACCTGCCGTCCGCCGAAGTGCTGGCCGCGCTCGGCACCGGCATCTATATCGGCAACCTCTGGTACCTGAACTGGTCGGATATCGGCTCGGCGCGCATGACCGGCATGACGCGCTTCGCCTCGTTCTGGGTGGAAGAGGGCCGGATAGTCGCGCCGATCGACGCCATGCGTTTCGACGACAGCCTTTACAGCCTGCTCGGCGATCACCTGCTGGCGCTGACCCGCGAGCGCCAACTGTGCGTCAGCACCAGTACCTACGGCTATCGCCATGCGGACAGCAAGCTGCTGCCGGGCGCGCTGGTCGAGCGGCTGACCTTCACCTTGTAGCCGTCGCTACAGGCCGGCCGCGTCGACGTCCAACAGCAGCAGGCGCCGGCCGTTGTCGATGAACTGGCCGGCGGTCAGGCAATACTGGTTGGTGGTGGCGTCGCGGTAGGTGCGCGAGAGGGTCAGGCGACGCTCCTCCCAGCCCTCGGCGAGCAACTGGTAGAAGTAGGGACGCCACGACCAGTTATGGCCGAGGTAGCGAGCGTCCTCCTGCCAGGTGCCGTTGCGCCATTCCAGGTTGGGGGTGAGCTGGGTGCCGTGGCGGTCGCACTGGTAAAGGCGCAGCAGCCGTGGGGCGTTGCTAGGTGCTGGGAGCTGGCTCGGCAATGCGCCGGCCTCGGCCCAGGGGCGCAGGGTATTCATCAGTTCCGCCAATTGCCGGCGCAGCGTCATCAGGTGGGCGCGTTCGGCCAGCTTGCTTTGCACGTAGCGGTCGCGCAGCGCGGCGAAGCGCTCGACGAATGCATCGCTAGGGGAGAACTGCAGCTCCGGCTTGGCGAACAGATAGCCCTGCACGTAGCGAGCGCCGCATTCCAGGGCGAAGTCCAGTTCGGCCTCGGTTTCTACGCCTTCTGCGATGATCCAGCAGCCGGTCTTCTCGGCCATCTGTGCCAGCGCCCTCACCACCTCGCCGCTGGGTCCACCGCGCGCGGCTTCCTGGAACAGGCGCATGTCCAGCTTGAGAATGTCCGGTTGCAGTGCCAGCACGCGGTCGAGTTGCGAGTAGCCGGCGCCGAAGTCGTCGATGGCGATGCGCGCGCCCGCGTCGCGGTAGCGCGCCACCACCTCGGCCAGGCGATGGCTGGCGCCGCCCAGCTCGGTAATCTCGAAGACGATGCGTTGCGGCGGCACGCCCTGGCGCTCCAGCTGCTTGAGACTGGGCAGTGGCTGGTTGGGGCGCAGGCGGCTGATCCAGCGCGGCGAGATGTTCAGGCTGAGGAACCAGTCGGCCGGCGCCTCGGGCAGGCGGCGCAGGGCATCGTCGCGGATGTGTCGGTCGAGCCGGCGCAGGGCGGCGAGGGACACCTTGGGGTCGACGAACAAGGGGCCGACCGACAGCAAGCTACCGTCGGGCTGGCGCAGCCGGCCCAGCGCCTCGATGCCGGCGATGCGACCGGTGGCGGTATCGATGAAGGGCTGGAAGCTGGCCAGGGCCTGCCCGCGGAGCGCCGGATCGGCCTGGTTCGGCGCGTGGGCGCGGGGTTCACTTATCAACTGGCACGCCATCGTACGGTGCTCGACTACTGAATAAGAGCCTTCGTCGAGTGCAAGAATGCGGCCAGCTGGATACGGCTGTCGTTGCGACCCTGGTCTGGATTGACTCGCGGGTCGCCTTCTGCCGGCAGCCGGTCAGCGAGCGTATTCCCGATAGGCTTCGCGCTCGATCCGGTGCTTCTTGCGTTGCGCCTGGATGACCGGATAGAGCGTCAGGCCGATTCGGGCCAGCGTGCCGAGCTTTCCCATGCGCCGGCCGAACAGCGCCAGCAGCACGGCGCCACCGATCAACAGCGGGGTCTTGTTGGCGGTGAGCGTGCTGCGGCCGTTGTCGAACATCTGCACGAACTGCTCCAGCGGGTGGCGCAGCGGTTGCGAATGATAGTGCAACTGCTGGCGATGCATTTCCAGGCGCAGGCGCACCAGGTCCTTGCGCATGGCGCGCTCGGCCGACGTGGATAGCGGTAGGCTCATGGGCGTAGTTGCTCCCGGCTGCGGGCCAGCTCTTCGATGGTGGCTTGGAAGGGTGATGCGGCCTGGTGAGCGAGCTGCAGGGCCTTGCTCGCACAGACCAGCAATGCCACGCCATAGACGGCGCACAGACCCAGGGTGACGGTCAGGCGATATTCGTCCCAGAAGGCGATGATCAATGCGGTGGACAACCCGATCAGCACCATCAGGCCAAAGATCAGACACATGCCGGAAAGGACGAACAATCGGAAGGTCCGCGACTTCTCTTCCTGGACCTCGATGTTGATCAGCTCCAGATGGTTCTGCAGCAGGCCGACGAAGGCGCCGCCGAGGCGTTTCAGCGATGGCTTCGGGGCGTCGTTGGAAAGCATGTCATCCATGGTTTCGAGCCTTAGCGGCGAGCCAGCAGTCCGACGAGAAAACCGACGCCAGCGGCAATACCGATGGATTGCCAGGGGTGGGTGTGCACGTATTCTTCGGTCGCCTGCATGGCAGCGCGGCCCTGCTCGCGCAGGCTCTCCTCGTTTTCCTTGAGCATCTGCCGGGCGCGTCCGATGTTTTCGTTGATCTTGATGCGCAGCTCTTCGGCCTGCCCGCCGGCAACGTCTGCGGTGTGCTTGAGCAATTTCTCGGTATCGCCGATGAGGGTGTGGAACTCATCGATCAAGGCACTCTGCGCTTGCTGCAGGTTGCGCTTGTGCTCTTCCTTGTCGATGGGGGCGCCTTGGGAATTGCCGGGTATGGTCGGGTTCGGTGCAGTCATGATGCTTCTCCTTCTCCGCTGCTGGCCCGCGAGAATGCAGGCGGGTGTGACACTGCTTACTTTTTTCGAGCCCCTTGGCTTGGCAAGGTTCCCGACTAATTTACCCTCCATCTGGTACAGCCATTGCATCGCCTTGGTGCGCGCCATCTTGGCCATGCCCCGTATAGAGGCATTGGAAGGGGCGTGCGGACTGTCTGTTTCCAGCCGTGCCGCTTGAGCAGAAGGGGAAAAATTCGTTTCGGTGAAATTTCTCCGGGCCGTCGTGCCCCTTGAGCGTGCAAGTGAGCGCCCGAAGAGGAAAAGCGACTGCTTTCTTTTGGTGCGCAAACAGGCGGCGGGAACTGTTTTGGTGCTTTTCTGCCTTGGGGACGAAAATCCTGATGGAAAATCTCAGTAGTGCCGTAGAAACCCTGATCCACGGCTCCAACACGCTGTTCATCCTGCTGGGCGCCGTCATGGTGCTGGCTATGCATGCCGGCTTCGCCTTTCTCGAAGTGGGCACGGTGCGGTTGAAAAACCAGGTCAATGCGCTCTCGAAGATCATCACCGACTTCGCCGTGTCGACCCTGGCGTATTTCTTCGTCGGCTACTGGGTGGCCTATGGCGTGACCTTCCTGGAGCCTGCGTCGGCGCTGACCGCCGACCATGGCTATGGCCTGGTCAAGTTCTTCTTCCTGCTGACCTTCGCCGCGGCGATCCCGGCGATCATCTCCGGCGGCATCGCCGAGCGCGCCAAGTTCGGTCCGCAGCTCTGCGCCACGGCGCTGATCGTGGCGTTCGTCTATCCCTTCTTCGAAGGCATGGTGTGGAACGGTAGCTACGGCTTCCAGGCCTGGCTGGAGGAGCGGTTCGGTGCCGGCTTCCATGACTTCGCCGGCTCCGTGGTGGTGCACGCGATGGGCGGCTGGCTGGCGCTGGCGGCGGTATTGCTGCTGGGACGCCGCAACGGACGCTATCGCGACGGCCGGCTGGTGGCGTTCGCGCCGTCCAACATTCCGTTCCTGGCGCTGGGCTCGTGGATCCTGATCGTCGGCTGGTTCGGCTTCAACGTCATGAGTGCGCAGACGGTCGAGGGCATCAGCGGCCTGGTGGCGGTCAACTCGTTGATGGCGATGGTGGGCGGCACCGTTGCGGCCCTGCTGATCGGCCGCAACGACCCAGGCTTCCTGCACAACGGCCCGTTGGCCGGCCTGGTGGCGGTGTGCGCCGGTTCCGACCTGATGCACCCGGTTGGTGCGCTGGCCACCGGCGCGGTCGCCGGGGCCCTGTTCGTCTGGGCGTTCACTGCGACTCAGGTGACCTGGAAGATCGACGACGTGCTCGGCGTTTGGCCGCTGCACGGCCTTTGCGGCGTCTGGGGCGGCATCGCCTGCGGCATCTTCGGCCAGCAGGCGCTTGGCGGTATTGGCGGCGTGAGCCTGGCCAGCCAATTGATCGGCACCGGCCTCGGCGTGGTGGTGGCACTGCTCGGCGGCTTTGCCGTGTATGGCCTGATCAAGGCGCTGCTGGGTATCCGCTTGAGCCAGGAAGAGGAATACAACGGCGCCGACCTGTCGGTGCACAAGATCGGTGCGATCAGCCAGGACTAAAGCGGTACCTACTCCTGATTCGCTGGGGCGCTGCCAAGGTCGGCACAGTGGGGCTCACTCGGCTCCGCTGGCTGGGCTTCGGGAAAAGCGCCCTCAACCCAACCTACCGAACCGGCACGGTTCTCGGGCCGTAGGTTGTTCCGAGTCGAGCCCGCTCCGTGGAGCGGGCTTTTCGTTTCCGCGGTTACATCAGAGGGATGGTGTAGGACACGATGAAGCGGTTTTCGTCAATATCACGGGTGGCGTCGGAGCGCACCATGGCGTTGCGCAGGCGGAAGCCGAGGTTCTTCAGCGGGCCTTCCTGCAGGGTGTAGCTGATGTCGATGTCGCGTTCCCACTCTTCGCCGTCGCTACCGCCGACCTGGAAGTCGTCGCCCTTCACGTAGCGCACGAAGGCCAACAGGCCCGGCACGCCGAGCTTGCCGAAGTCGACGTCGTAGCGGGCTTGCCAGGAGCGCTCCTCGGCGCGGGTGAAGTCGAGGATCTGCAGGTAGTTGACGATGTACGGATCGCTCTCTTGCAGGAACGGGAAGGCGCTGTCGCCGCCGTTGCGCTGGTAGCCGAGGCGGAAGGTGTGGGCATCGTAGCCGGCCCACAGGTTGACCGAGGTCAGGTTGCTGTCGATGCCGCCGGCGAGGTGCCGGCCGTTGTCGTTGGAGTCGAAGTAGGCCAGGTTGGCGCCCAGTTTCCAGTCGCCCAGCGGCTGGATGTGGACCAGGTTGTAGAGCTTCTGGTCGTAGATGTCTTGCAGTTCCGCATACCACAGACCGACGGTGGTGTTGCCGCCGTTGAACTTGTAGTCGCCGCCGGCGTAGTTGAAGCGATCGCTCTCTGCCGCGCCGTAGTTGGAGGCGCGCATATCCTGGTAGTCGGTGGAGTTGCGGAAATTGACCTGGCGCAACTGGCCGCCGTTGAGGCTGAGGCCGTCGAACTCCTGGGAGCTGAGCATGCCGCCGGTGAACGTCTGCGGCAGCAGGCGCGAATCGCCGGAGGAGGCGATCGGCAGCTTGGGCATCAGGCCACCGATCTTGAGCTCGGTCTTCGACGCCTTGAATTTCACCGCACCGGTGATTTCGCCGTACTGGTCCTGGGAGCCGCCGGAATTGTCGTTGGGCAGCAGGCCGGTGCCGCGTCGAGCGTCCGACGAGTCGAGCTTCAGGCCGAGGCCTGCGTAGACGTCGACGCCCACGCCGACCGTGCCCTCGGTGTAGCCGGACTCCGCCTTGAAGATGAAGCCCTGTGCCCATTCCTCGGCCTTGCTTTGCTGGGCCGAGGTGCCCTGGCGGAAGTCGCGGTTCATGTAGAAGTTGCGCAGTTGCAAGCTGGCTTTGCTGTCGTCGATGAAGTCGGCTCGGGCCAGGTCCGGCAGGGTGAGGCTGGCGCCCAGCGTGGCGAGAGCCACGGCACGGGCGAGGGGAGTCTTGCTCATTATTGTTGTCTCCTCGTGTGTGGGCTGGCGGCCGGCCACTTTGTGACCGGCCGGTTACGGCGCAGCGAATAAACCACGGGAGGGACGATGGTGGCCTTTAGACCTTAGTCGGGCGTTATTCGACCCACTGCGGGTAGAAGGCCAGCCCTGCATGTACGCGGGCGTCGTGGGCGGGCACCACCGTGAGGTCGGGCTCCTTGGCCAGCAGTTCATGGACCTGTTCGAGCACCTGGCGGGTGGCTTCGCGGTCGTTGTCGACCATGCGCCGGCTGAACCAGAATTTTTCCTTCGGCCCGGTGAAGCCCTCCAGGCGCCAGCTGGCATCCCCGGTGAAGAAGAATCGCCGACCGTCGGCGAAGGTGAGGAACAGGCCGACCGAGCCCGGCGTATGGCCGGTCAGCGGCACCAGGACCAGGCTGCCGTCGCCGAACAGATCGTGGCTGCTGGCAAAGCCCATGAAGGGTTCGCCGGTCATCGGCAGCGGGACCCACTTCACGCCATGCTTGAACTGGCTGGGAAGCACCGCGGGTGGGGCGGCTATCTGGCTGAACTCGATTTCTTCATATGGCGCCCAGACCGGCACCTCGGGGAAGTCCGCCAGGCCGGAGGCGTGGTCCCAGTGCGCATGGGACAGCAGGATGCGGTCGACGCGGATACCGTCGCGGTCCAGCTGGTCGCGGGTGGGAACCACCGGGCCATAGCGCAGCAAGGGCTTGTCCAGCCACGGCATTTCGCTGTCGAACTGCGCATCGACCTGGCGCCCCAGGCCGGTGTCGAACAGCAGCGTGGCGGCGTGATGCTCGATCAGGACCGCGACGTGGTTGGCGGTGGCCTTTTCGGTCCACTGGCCACCCTCCACGGTGAAGGCGTCCAGGGTTTCGGTTGAGGAAGTCTTTACCAGGCTGAAGCGCAGGTCGGCGGCGAGACCGGGCAGGCTCAGCAGGGCAAGCAGGAGGCTGGCGAGCAAACGCATGGTCAGTGTCCTTGAACGGGTAGAAAAGGAGAGGCAACGGGCGCACCAAAGGCCAGGGGCAGGCGTGCGCGACGCAAGCGCCAGTGGCCGACGCTGAGGGCGATCAGCCGTTCCGCACCGGCGGGTAGCGGTTCGCCGACGGAGTGCAGTTGGTCCGGCCAGTACAGCTGCGCGTGGGCCTGCAGGTGCAGCAGGTCGCCCGTCGCGAAGTCGACGAACAGCAGCCCGCAACGCGGTTCCAGCAGCAGGTTGCCCAGGGTGTTGAACATGAAGTTGCCGCTGTAGTCGGGTAGCCAGAGCCGGCCGTCTTCGCCCAGGCGCACGAAGCCCCGCGGGCCGCCGCGGTGGGAGATGTCCACCCCGCCGGCCTGCGGGTCGAGGTGCTGGCTGGCGATGAAGCAGGTGTCGGCGGCCGCCACTTGGCCCAGCCAACGCGGATCGTGGCCCTGGCCTTGCTCCAGTGGACCTTTGCTGCGCGACGCCGCCTGCCAGTCGCGTGCCTGGATGTATTTCGGGCAGTTGCCGAAGGACTGCTCGACCTCCAGGGTGAAGCCGCCGGCGTCACTTTCCACCAGGCGGCCATTGAGCCGGTTGCGCCGCCGGGTCGGCAGTTCCAGGCCGAGCACACCCAGGCGATTGCCCGTCTGCAGCCGGCCGCAGAGCGGGTCGTCGGCCTGGGGCAGGGCGTTGACGCGCAACAGCGTCGGTTCCGGTGAGCGCGCGAAGCCCGGCTCGCCCCAGAGCATGGAGGCCAGTGGCTGGCCGTCGGCATCCATGCTGCCGACCAACAGGCACGGCAGCGTCTGGAAGAACTCGCGGTGTTGCTCGGGCATGTACGGGCGAATCGCCCGGCTGCCAAAGGCTTCGACCTTGTCGCGAACGCCGACGCGGGTCTGGATCGCCTGCTCTCCGGCGTGGAAGGGGCTGTGCATGGGGGGCTCCTTGCGCGTTCGGGTCTACAGACCCGGCATGGCGATGTAGCCGGGCAGCTCGCGCAGGCGGCCGAACCAGGCGTGCAGGTGCGGATAGGGGGCTAGGTCGATACCGCCATCACCGGCCAGCGCCGCATAAGGGTAGACCGCCAGATCGGCAATGCTCGGTAGCTCGCCCTGGGCCAGCCAGCGATGCTGCGCCAAGTGGGACTCGAGCTGTTCCAGGGCCTGGAGGGCGCGGGCCTCGGTGTCCGGGGCGACGGGCCTGCCGAACAGCTTGCCGACCCGTGCCATGGCGGGGCCGTGTTGCATCTCGTTGGCGGCGAAGCTCAGCCAGCTGGCGATACGGCCCTGGCTTTCGGCGTCCAGCGGGTACCAGTTGTCCGCGCCATAGCGTCGGGCGAGGTAGACGAGGATCGCCTGAGAATCGCCCAGGCGCATCTCGCCGTCGTCCAGGGTCGGCACCTGGCCACGCGGGTTGAGCGCGAGGAAGTCGGGGCGCTTCTGTTCGCCACCTCGCAGGTCGACCTGGCGAATCTCGGCCGGTAGCTTCAGCAGGCTGAGGAACAGGCGGACCTTGTAGCTGTTGCCGGACAGGGTGAAATCGTGAAGGCGCATGGTGACTCTCCTTGGCGGTTGGGGGCGATCTGGGCTGGATAATAGACAGACCGGTCTGTATATTTCAAGTGCGAATTTTGCGACGCCCAGGCGCATCGACTTGGGGCTTCGGCGGGGCTTCTCGCATAATGGCTGCCTTCAGGAGGCTCCAGATGGCACACAGCAAGCGCGAACAACTGCTGCAGACGGCATTACAGCTGTTCTCCCGCGAGGGTTACCACGCCACCGGCATCGACCGCATCCTCGCCGAGTCGGGCGTGGCGAAGATGACCCTGTACAAGCACTTCAAGTCCAAGGACGAACTGATCGAGGCGGTACTGGAAGCGCAGCATGAGGAAGTGGCCGAGCGCTTGCGCCAGGCCCAGCAGTTGCTGCCGCCGCGGGAGGCCATCCTGCGTACCTTCGATGGCTTGCATGCCTGGCTGCATGACGGCAGCTTCAATGGCTGCATGTTTATCAACGCGTCCGCGGAGTTCCATGACCGCAACCATGCGATCCACCGCCAGGCCGCGCGGCACAAGCTGTTCATGCAGGCGCATTTCCAGCGCATGCTCGAAAGCCTGGCCGCACCCCAGCCGGAGCAGCTGGCGCGACAGCTGCAGTTTCTCTTCGAAGGTGCCATTACCATGGCTCACATGGAGGGGCCGGCGGAACAGGCCCGCGACGCCAGGCAGGCCGCCGAGGTGCTGTTGCAGGCCGCCGGCGTCTGAGTTGCGGCGCTATCGTCCCGCCAGGACCCGCGCCTCGCAGGCTTCGATGGCCTCCAGCGGCCCGGCGACCAGCACTGCGTCGCCTTCCAGCAGGCGCGTGCCGGGCTCCAGGGGCAGGTCCTCGCCATCGCGGCGCACCGCCTGGATTTCCACCCCCAGCGCTTCGAGCCGCAAATCCCCCAGGCGGCGTCCGCAGGCGAACGCGTTCGGGCTGAGATTCACTGCGTGCATCAGTAGCCGCGCGCGGCCCTGGGCATCCAGCAGATTGGCCTGGGCACCATGATAGAAGCCGTGCAGCAGCCGATAGCGGCCGCGCCGCACCACCTCGACGTGGGCCTGCACCTGGTGTGGTGGCAGGCCGAGCATGATCAGCGCGTGGGAGGCCAGCATCAGGCTCGACTCCAGCAGCTCCGGCACCACTTCGGTGGCCCCGGCGGCCTGGAGTTCGGCGAGCCGGCTGTCGTCACGGGTGCGCACCAGGATGGGCAGCTCCGCACTCAGGCGGCGCGCCTGCTCTACGATCGGCAGGGCCACCTCGGCCTTGTCCACTGCCACCACCAGGAGTCGTGCCCGCGCGGTGCCGACAGCCGCCAGCAGGTCGTAGCGGCGCGAGTCGCCGTAGTGAACGCTTTCCTCGCCAGCGGCAGCTTCCTGCACGCGCACCGGGTCGTCGTCGAGGGCGATGAATTCCACCTGCTCCCGGCGCAGGAAACGCCCGATGGACTGGCCGACCCGGCCGTAGCCGCAGATCACCACGTGGGCGTTCAGCTCGGCACTAGCCGCGGCGATCTCCTCGACCAGGGCCTCCTTGCGCGCCCGCGGCCGCAGGCGAGCTGCCAGTGCCGGAGCGGAGCGCAGCAGCAACGGGGTAAGCGCCATCGAGCAGAAGGTGGCAGCCAGTAACAGGCCGCCGATATCTCCCGGCAGCAAGCGGGCCTGCTGCACCTGGGCGACCAGGGCGAAGCAGAACTCGCCGCCCTGGGCCAGGGCCAGCCCGCTGCGCCAGGCGGTTTCGCTGTCATCCCCGCGTAGCCTCACCAGCATGGCCACCAGACTGCCTTTGAACAGCAGCAGGAACAGGGCCAGGCCGACGATCAGCCAGCCATGGCTGGCGAACAGGTGCACGTCGATCAGCATGCCGACGCTGACGAAGAACAGACCGAGGAGAATGTCGCGAAACGGACGGATGTCCGCTTCGATCTGGTGGCGATAATGGCTCTCGCCCAGCAGCATGCCGGCGAGGAACGCCCCCAGCGCCATGGACAACCCGAGCAGGTGGGTCAGCCAGGCGGTGAGCAATACCAGCACCAGTGCCAGCAGCACGAACAGCTCGGCTGAGTGCGCCGCCGCCACTTCCTGGAACAACCGGGGCAGCAGCCAGCGGCTACTCAGCAGCAGGCCGACGAACAGCAGTAGAGTCTTGCCCAGGGTCAAGGGCACGGCCCAGTACCAGGCCTGGCCCTCGCTGCCTGTGAACACCGGCACCAGAGTCAGCAGCAGCACCGCCACCAGGTCCTGGAACAGCAGCACGCCAATGGCGTTCTGCCCATGGCCGCTGAAAATCTCGCCGAGGCTGCCCAGCTCCTTGCTGACGATCGCGGTGGAGGACAGCGCCAGGCCGCCGCCGAGCAGCAGCGCCACTTCCAGCGGCAGGCCGAAAAAATACAGCAGGCCGCCCAGAGGCAACGCGCAGGCCAGTACCTGCATGCTGCCGAGGCCGAATACCACCCGGCGCAGGGCGAGCATGCGCGGCAAGGAAAACTCCAGGCCGAGGGTAAACAGCAGAAATACCACGCCCAGTTCGGCCAGATAGGATAGATCGCCGCCGTGATCAACCCAGTTCAGCGCTGTCGGCCCGATCGCCAGGCCCACGCAGAGGTAGCCCAGCACCGGCGGCAGGCGCAGATGGCGGAACAGCGCGATGACCACCAGGGACGAAGCGAGAATGATCAGCAGGTTGGCAAACAAAGCGATTCTCCGGAAAAGCACGGCAAGCATGCTAAGCCTAGTGGCAACAGGCAGCCTCGGGGCTGAGCGAGGTCAAGCCACTTGCCGTTTATCGGCCGATGGCGGCAAGACCCTCAACTTTTCCGCTTTTCGGCCGCCAGCCTGGCAGATGCCTCGTCACGGTACACCGCCATGAACTCGCCGCTCGCTCTGCCTAACAGCTTCCGTCCCTCGCCGCTGCATAGTCTGACTGGTGCGCGTCCCGGCGCCGTGGATGGCCAGCAGGCGCTGGCCAATCGGCTGGCTGATCGTCTGGGGTTGCAGCCCGGCGCGTTGGATGGCAGACACGACGATTTCACTCCGGAGAAGGTCGCAGATCGGGTGCTCGGTTTCATCGGTGGCCGCTTGCAGAGCGAGGCCGCTGCCGGAGCCGACAGCGCCCAGCTGCAAAAGCTGATGGCCCAGGCCCGCGAAGGCGTGGAGAAGGGTTTCGCCGAAGCCCGCAAGATCCTCGATGGCATGGGCTTGCTGCAGGGTCAGGTGGCCGCCGATATCGACGATACCTACCAGCGCATTCAGCAAGGCCTGGGCGATCTCGACAAGCGCTTCGCTCCCGTCCAGCCGGCAACCGGCGACAGCCTGGCGGTGGCGGCCTTTAGCGAGCGGTTCGCCGCCCAGGCCGAAACCTTCGAACTCTCCGTGACCACTCGCGAAGGCGATCGCCTGCGCATTTCCGTCGCCCAGGCGTCGGCGAACTGGTCGCAAAGCAGCGTGGCGGCTGCCAGCAATGGCAACGGCAGCGCATTGATGGCCAGCAACCGGTCCGGCAGCTTGCAGATCGGTGCCTGGCAGGTGCAGGTGGAAGGCGATCTCAACGAGCAGGAACGCGCCGCGCTCGAGAATCTGTTCGGCCAGGTGCAGGAGTTGTCGAACAAGTTCTACTCCGGCGATATGGCCGGGGCCTTCGATCGGGCCATGGCGTTGCAGATGGATGGCGAGCAGCTGGCTTCGATGTCGCTGCATCTGACCCAGACCCGCGTGCGCCAGGCCACCGATGCCTATGGCGCGGTTGCCCAGCAGGGTGGCCAGGCGTCGAGCGCGGTGAATGGCGCGTTGCTCGACTATGCCCAGACCCTGCTCGATGCACTGCGCAGTGCCAACGAAGTGGCCACCGAAGGCAAGGACGTGCTCGAGCAATTGCTGCAAGGTGGCTTCTCCCTCGACGAGCGTTTCGATCCGGTGCGGCTGGACAAGGCCGAGCGCTTCAACGGCAAGCTGCTCGACGGCCTGCAGGGCCTGCTGGCACCCAAGGGCGACAAGGCGTCGGCCGAGGCCGCCTGAGCACGGCTACCGCTTGGCTCGCACAGAGCGGTCGAGAGGGCCTAGACTGCGTGTCTGACGCTTTCGCGAGACACGCCCATGATTCCCGAGTGCCAACTGTTCAGCACCCTCGGCTGCCACCTGTGCGAGCAGGCCGAGTCGGTGCTCATGCCCTTTGTCGAGCACGGCCTGATGGTCGAGCTGGTGGACATCGTCGACCGTTCCGACTGGGTCGAGCGCTATGCTCTGCGCATCCCGGTGCTGCGACGGCTGGATACCGGGGCGGAACTCGACTGGCCGTTCGAGGCAGACCAGGTCGTCACCTTTTTGCGCTGACGCCGCTCGCAATGGTGGACGACATGGGGTTCAAGGCGGTTCTGCTCGATATCAGCGGGGTGTTGTACCAGGACGCCCGCGCGCTGCCGGGGGCGGTGGATGCCCTCGAAGCGCTGCAAGCCAAAGGCTATCCGCTGCGGTTGGTGACCAATACCTCGCGCCTGACCGCCAGGGAAATCCATCGGCAACTGGTGGCCATGGGCTTCGTGATCGAACCCGAGCAGATTTTCAGCGCACCGCAGGCCGTGCGCCGGCATATCCAGGCCAGTGGGCTGCGTCCCTATTGCCTGATCCACCGCAATCTCGAAGAAGAGTTCGCCGATCTGCTCGATTTGCCCGAGCCGAACGCCGTGGTCGTCGGCGATGCCGAGGAGCGTTTCGATTACCCGCACCTTGAGCGTGCTTTCCACCTGCTGCTCGATGGCGCGCCGCTGATCGCCATGGGCGACAACCGCTATTTCCGCTACCGCGACGCATTGCGCCTGGATGTCGGCCCGTTCGTGCGTGCGTTGGAATACGCTGCCGGAGTGCAGGCGTTGGTACTTGGCAAGCCTTCGCCGGACTTCTTCGCCGGAGCCCTGGCCGAGCTCGGCGTCAGTCCCGACCAGGCGTTGATGATCGGCGACGACGTCGAGGGCGACGTGCTCGGCGCCCAGCACGCGGGGCTGCAGGGGTGTTTGGTGCGCACCGGCAAATATCGGCCCGGCGACGAAGCGCGGGCGCCGGATGCCCGCCTGGCCAAAGACCTGGCAGATGCGGTGCGGCGTTTTACCTAGAGATCGTTGGGCCCCGCCCAGGGATTGGCCCCCGCACGTCGGTCTCCGCAGGCCCGGCGATCATCCTGGAAACGTATGGCGCTGCGGCGATCCCCATGGGTGCGTCGGTCCACCTTGTGCCGGGTATCGATCTTGGGTTTCGTTTGCATCGGGGGCGCGGCTACCGCATTCGGCTCTTCCATGGGCACGAGGCTCAGCGTTTCCAAGCTGAGTTCGAGTCTATCGTTGGGCTCCATGGCATGCTCCCAGCTTCGGTTGCATAGGAAGACGAGCGATCTGATGGCAGATCGCTACCTGACAGGTTAGCTGCTGCCGGTACGAGCAGAGATTTGGCTGACGAACTGCGTGGCGGGGCGAGGGAAGGGGAAGCTGAAACGAAAAAACCGGCCAAGGGCCGGTTTTTGCTTTCAAGCCCGAGAGACTGGGCTTGAAACGGGAAGTTGGTCGGAGCGACTGGATTCGAACCAGCGACCTTCTCGTCCCGAACGAGACGCGCTACCAAGCTGCGCTACGCTCCGAAGATGGCGCGCATTGTACCGAAAAAGTTTTGTCACACAAGGGGTTAGGGGGAAAGAATTTTCCTGGCGGGTAATTCGCGCCGGCCATGTCGGGCCGGCGCGGGCAGGCCTTACATCGGCTGGATGGTGCGTACCTGATCCTTGTTGACCTTGACGCGCTTGCCATCCAACTGCTCGAACTCGTAGAAGCCGGTGTCGTCGTCATACTCGGGCTTGTCGAGAGACTGGAGTTCGCGCCCGTCGTTGAGCGTGATCAGCGAAGGGGTGGAGCAGCCGGCCAGGGCGGCGAGGCCGAAGGCGAGCAGCAGGGCGGGAAGAGTCCGTTGCTTCATCGAAGTTCTCCTGAGCGGATGTGCGGTACCTGTTCTGACGGGCCAGGACAGGGCAAGTTCCGCTGCGTTCAGGCAATCGGCCGTGAGTCGGCCGCCAGCAACTCGGGGGTGTTCAGATTGGCCAGGCGTGCATCGTCCTGTTCGCAGTCCAGAGCCTGGATGCCGAGGGCGAGCAGGGCATGACGCGGGCTGCGCTCGCCCGCCTGCCAGGCCTGTTCCAACGCACCGGCCAGGGACGTTGGCAACAGGCAGAACAGCGGCTGCCATTGCTCGCCCTGGCGCAGCATCAATGGCTTGTCCGGCTGTTGCGCCGCCGCTCGTCGCATGGCCTGCAGCAGGGGCGCATCCACCAGGGGCGCATCGCAGGGCAGGATCAACAGCCAGGGGTGGCGGGCCACGGCGAGACCGGCGCGAATGCCGGCCAGTGGGCCGGGAAAATCGCCACAGTCATCGTGCACCAGATGGTCGGCATAGGCCGCGTAGCGCTCGGCGTTACGGTTGCAGGAAATGATCAGATCGTCGGTCAGCGGGCGTACCGTTGCGTGCAGGTGGGCGATCAGCGGTTGTCCCTGCCATTCGACCAGGCCCTTGTCCTGGCCACCCATGCGCTGGCCGCGGCCACCGGCGAGCAGCAGCACGGAACAGGCGGGCAGGTGGGTCGGGTCGGTCATGGCGGCGCTCCAGTCGGGGCCTGTGATATAACACCGGCCTGCCTCTGCCACAACCGGATCGAGCCCATGAACCACAAGGCTGACGCGGCTTTCGTGCCGCTGAATATCGCTGTTCTCACCGTCAGCGATACCCGCACCTTCGAAACCGACACTTCCGGGCAACTATTCGTCGACCGCCTCTTGGCCGCCGGCCATAACCTCGCCGCCCGCGTGCTGCTCAAGGACGACCTGTACAAGATCCGCGCCCAGGTCGCCACCTGGATCGCGGAATACGCGGTGCAGGTCGTGCTGATCACCGGCGGCACCGGCTTCACCGGCCGCGACAGCACCCCGGAAGCCGTCGCCTGCCTGCTGGACAAGCAGGTCGATGGGTTCGGCGAGTTGTTCCGGCAGATTTCGGTTGCCGACATCGGCACCTCCACCATCCAGTCCCGTGCCCTGGCCGGCCTCGCCAACGGCACCCTGGTCTGTTGCCTGCCGGGCTCCACCAACGCCTGCCGCACCGCATGGGACGGCATCCTCGCCGAGCAACTGGACGCCCGGCATCGCCCGTGTAATTTCGTCGCCCACCTGAAGCAGGCGCCCGCCTGCGAGAGCCGCGGATGAGCGGGCCGGGCCTGCTGCCGGTCGAGCAGGCACTGGAACGCCTGCTGGCCATGGCCGAGGCGTCGCCTATCGGTGAGACCGAGACCGTGACCCTGGCGCAGGCCGAAGGACGTGTGCTGGCCGAGGCGTTGGTCGCGGGGCTGGACCTGCCGCCGTGGCCGAACAGCGCCATGGATGGCTATGCGTTGCGACTGGGCGATTGGACCGGCGAGCCTTTGCAGGTCAGTCAGCGCATCTTTGCCGGGCAGGCGCCAGAGCCATTGCAATCCGGCACCTGTGCACGCATCTTCACCGGTGCGCCAGTTCCCGAAGGCGCCGACTGCGTGGAGATGCAGGAAAACACCGAGGTGCTGGGCGATGGTCGGGTACGCTTTCGCGAGGCCCTAAAAGCCGGCCAGCATATTCGTCCGCAGGGCCAGGAAACCCGCCGGGGCGAAACCGTGCTGGATGCGGGCACTCGCCTGACTCCGGTGGAACTGGGCCTGGCCGCGACCCTTGGCGTCGCCGAGCTGACGGTGCGCCGACAACCTCGTGTGGCGGTCGTTTCCACGGGTGACGAACTGATCGAGCCGGGGCAGGTGCTCGGTCCTGGGCAGATCTACAACAGCAACCGCACCTTGCTCTGCGCCTGGCTCCGCCGGTTGGGCTGTGAAGTGCACGATGCTGGCATCCTGCCAGACGACCTGGGCAAGACCCGCACACAGCTCGCCGCGTTGACCGGTGTCGACCTGATCCTCAGCACCGGCGGCGTGTCGGTCGGCGAGGCCGATTTCCTCGGCCAGGCGCTGCGCGAAGACGGCGAACTGGCGCTGTGGAAACTGGCGATCAAGCCCGGCAAGCCGCTCACCTGTGGGCACTATCGCGGCACCCCCGTTATCGGCCTGCCCGGCAACCCGGCGTCCACCCTGGTCACCTTCGCGCTATTGGCCCGACCCTATCTGCTGCGTCGTCTCGGCGTAGTCAAGGTCGAACCGCTCAGGTTCTCCGTTCCGGCCGGCTTCGCCTGGCCCAAGCCCGGCACCCGCCGCGAATACTTGCGGGCTCGCCTGGAACAGGGGCAGGCCGTGCTCTATCCCAACCAGAGTTCCGGGGTATTGCGCGGCGTGGCCTGGGCCGATGGCCTGGCGGAAGTGCGGGAGGGAGCGACGCTGGCGAAGGGAGATTCGATTGGCTTCATACCGCTCAGCGAAGTGCTGGGCTGAGCGGCGGGGTTTCCCCCTCGATCTGTTGTGCAAAAGTCATCGTAGGTTGGGTGGAGCGCAGCGATACCCAACAAGCGGTCCGTCAGTCGTTGCTGAGTGTGGCGAATCTCACCGAAGGGTATCGCTGCGCTCAATCCGTCCTACGTGCCGCAGTCGCGGCACAAGCGTTACTACGACAGTAGCTTTAGGCTGGCGAGCGCGATGAGCAGGACGATCGCCTGAACGGCGGCTCTCCGGCGTGCCAGACGAATCTCGTCCGGTCCGATGGCCTTGAGTGCCCGGCGACGATAGAACCAGCCGATGAAGACGATCCAGCCTAGCGGTATCAGGACCAGTGGCCACCATGCTCGAAAGGCCAACGCAGTCAGAATGCCTCCCCAGAACAGGGCGTCGCCGACCAGGACCGCCGTAGCATGGGCCCACCCGGAAACATAGGCGCGCCCGCCACAACGCGGGCAACTGAGGGGGCGCAGGTCCGAGGCGGCAGATTTGCGCCAATGGCTGATGCTTTGCTCACCGCAGTGTGGGCAGCTATCCATCGTTCCCTCTTGCTCGGCTATCACCGCTGTTCAGGTTTTCCAGGGTCGCAGCCATGCCGCCAGCGCGGCCATCAACATGGCTCCCGCCAGAGTGCTGACCCCCAGTTGCAGTCCGACGCCAGCGAGAGGGTGCAGGAGCAGGGCCGCCAGCCCGAGGCACAGCAGCCCCAGTGCCCATTGGCTGCGCCAGGGCAAGGCACCGAGCAGGCGCTGGCGCTGCAGCAGCAGGAACCCGGTGCAAATGACTCCGCCGAGGGCGGCGAGGGCGATGCCCGGCAGGCCCAGGTAGAAGGGCAGCATCCCCAGCAACAGGGCGTTGAGCAGGCTGCCGGCCAGTTCGCAGCCAAGCGGCAGGCGGGTGTCGCCGGCGGCGTAGGCGTAGCGGGCGAGCAGGGCGTTCCAGGCGCCGAACAGCAGGGGCACGGCGAACCAGGCCAGCAGGGTGGGCAGCGGCCCGTGGTCCAGTTGATCGGGCAATAGCAGGTTCACCAGTGCCGGCGCCGCGCCCACCAGGCCGAATGCGGCGGGCAGCGTGAGCAGGGTCGAGATGGCCAGGCCGCGACGCAGCAAGGCGAGGCGTTGCTCGCCCGCGCTGCCGCTCATCAGACCGAGCAGTACCTGGTTCAGGCTCATCAGGGCGATCAGCGGCAGGTTGATCAGCTTTCGCGCGAGGTTCAGCCAGGTCACCGCGCCTTCGCCGAGCAGCGAGGCGACGATGCGTTCCAGCCAGGCCAGGCCCTGGCTGGCCAGGTTGCTGGCCAGCAGCGGACCGAGCCGCTGCAACAGCTCGCGTCCTGCACCGGCCTCCGTTCGTTCAGACCAGGGTCTCCAGCCGAGGCGTAGCAAGGCCGGGAACAGCAGGGCGGGCATCAGCAGGCTGCCGAGCAGGCAGGCCAGGGACAAGCCCTCGGTCGTGGCGGCCTGCCGTTCGAGGGCCAGGTAGATGACCGGCGGCAGGTTGAACAGCAGCGAGCCGAGGCCGGCGAGCAGGAAGCGCGACTGGGCTTGCAAGGGGACGCAGAACAATGCATGCAGCAGGAAGCCCGGCGCACACCAGGCCAGCAGGCGCAGGCTGGCGCTGGCTTGCGCGAGGGCGTCGGCGGCGAGGCCGGGGCCGACCACGCGGACCCACAGTGGTGCGGCCAGGGCCAGCAGGCCAGCGAGCAGCAGGCCGGTGAGCATGATCCGGGGGCTCAGCGTGGTCAGCCAGAGGCGCTGCGCGTCGCCCTGGCGAGCCTGGTAGAGCGGCAGTGCCGCGGCGCTGAGCAGGCCGGCGGCCAGCGTCATGCGCAGGGCCTCGGGCAGGAACAGCGCGACCAGGAAGGCGTCGCTGCGGCTGCCGGCGCCCCAGGCGGCTACCAGCAGCCACTCGCGGGCGAAGCCGGCGGCGAGGCCAGCGAGAGTGGCCAGGGTCAGCCAGAGGGTGCTGCCGAACATGAACGACCTTTCAATGGAAGAGGGTGAACAGGCCCTTGCCGCCGACCCGATAGTTCAGCCCGCGCGGCCGCTCGCCCATGGGCTTGGCGCCGCTGCCGCCGACGATCTTGTAGGGCGCGATCGCCTTGCTGACCACCGTATTGGCGGTAACCACGGCACCTTCGCCGATGTGGGCGCCGTGGCCGATCAGCGCCCGGGTGGCGATCCAGGCATAGTCGTCGATGCGGATCGGCGCGGATACCGACCAGAACTCCGGCGCCTCCAGGTCATGGCTGCCGGCGATGATCAGCACGTGGGAAGCAATTGCCACATGGTTGCCGATGACCAGCCCGGCGCGCGCGTCCACCTGGCAATGCCAGGCGATGACGCTGTCGTCGCCCATGCGCAGATTTTCGATGCCGAGGATCTCGGTGTTGCGCCAGATCGACGAGCCCTTGCCGATCTTCGCCCCACCCAGGCGCAACCAGGCCAGGCGCACATGATGGCTGGGAATCTTGTTGATGAGGATGTTGTAGGCCTGCTCCCAGGCGCGCAGCCAGCGGTCCTTGAGGGTCGGCCAGTTAAGGCCGTAGAGCGGGACGAAGGTCGCCGGGATGTCGTGCTTCAAGCGCGCGAAAAAGCGGCGGGCGACGGGGTGCTCGATGCGGGATTCCAAGTCCAGGGACGACATGCTGTAGCGAGTCTGGTCGCGCTCGGCCTCTTCGAACAGCACCTCATGTTGCAGCATCCAGGCGTAGGCCTCGGTCAGTTGGTCGGCATCGAGCGTCAACTCGGCGGCGTATTCCGGCAGGCGGTCGCGCAGGTCGTAGGAATGGAATACGCGATGTTTCATTGGAGCATCCTTTTCTGGGTGGCGCTGTGCGGTATGTTGGGATCGAGTCGGACCTGCTGCAGGCCAAGGCCCATCAGCAGCCAGAACAGGGCAATCAGCACGAAGGTAAAGCTGTAGTAGTGGTCGAACAGGCCGGTGAGCAAGGCCGCGAGCACGCCGGCGGAAGAGCCCAGCCACAGAGCGTTGTCGTGGGTGACCCTGCGCACCGCGCCATGTGGCCTGACCTCGCGCCACCAGAGCACGGTGACCAGGACGAATAGCAACATGCCGGGTATGCCGATTTTGTAGATGAAGTTCAGCCACAGGTTGGAGATACCCAGCAGGCCGCTGCCGGGTACCGGTGGATCGATCTTGAAGCCGATGCCCAGCGGGTAGCGGACCATGGCTTCGGGGAACATGCGGTACTCGTCCATGCGAATTTCGGTGCTCGCGTTGCTCGCCGAGAACATGCTCAGCAGACGCTCCTGTAGCGGTGGATAGAACAGGACCAAGGCGAGGCCCAGGGCTACGCCGAGGCCGAGGATGCGCCCGCTGTAGGGCAGGCGCTTGTACGTGAGCCACAGCAGGACAAGCGCCAAAGAGACAATGGCGCCGCGGGAAATGCTGAACAGCAAGCCGGCGCAGCCCAGCACCGCCACCGCCAGGCCGAGCCAGCGGCGCCAGCCTGGGCGGGTCCAGCCGTAGAACAGCGCCAAGGGAATGAACAGGGCAAGCACTCCGCCGGTGAGGTTGGGATGAACCCAGGGCGACGCCATGCGCTGGTAGTTGGCGGAGAAGATGTCCTGCACCGCCTCGGGGTGGGCGTATTTCAGATCGGTGAGAATGGGGATCATGGTCATCGCGTTGCGGTCTTTGAGAAACATGAAGACCGACAGCAGGAGCATCGCCAGATTGCCCACCAGCAGGGCGACGATCAGTTGGTCCCGGCTGCGTTCGTCTCGCAGCAGCAGCGGTACCAGAAACAGCAGCGACAGGTTGAGCAGCCAGCGTACCCAGTTGACCGGACCGCTGCCTTCTGCGGCGATGGTCAATTGCCCGACGACGAAAGGCAGCATACTGAACAACATCAGCCAGGCCAGTGCGCGTTCGGTGGGATACCACAGCAGCAGGCCGCGGTTCTTGCCGATGAACCCCTGCCAGAAGACGCCCAGCCAGGTGAGGCCGAGCACAGCCTCGCAGATGGTGGTTCGGATGCCGACCTGCACGGTGGTGTAGGGAATGCTGGTGGCCAGGACGGCGAAGATCAGCAAACCCCATAGCGGCCGGCGCAGCAAGGCGATGGTCAGCGCGGTGCCCACCAGCAGGATGCCCAGCTTCAAGGGCGACAGCACCCAGAGCAACGCCCCGAACAACGTGCCGCACAACAGCGCGAGGGTCAGTCCTAGCGGCATTGCGGCCTCAGTTCGGCGAGCAGTTCGTTCAGGCGCTCTCGGTAGGCGGTGACGCCATAGCGATTCGCCCAGGCCACCAGCGCAGCTTTGTCCTCTGCGGCGGGGGCATCGGCCAGGCGGCGCATGAGATCACGTAGGGCTGCCTGGTCCTGCGCATCGAACCGTGGCGCGTCGGCGGGGGCGACCTCCTCCAGCGCGGAGCCGCGGGCAACCGCCACGGGGGTGCCGAGGCTCAACGCTTCCACCACCGGCAAGCCGAACCCTTCGGCATAGGAGGGTTGCCAGAGGCGTTCTGCACCTTGGTAGAGCGCCTGGAGTTCGGCATCCCGAAGGTTCTGCACCAGGTGCAGTCCAGGCAGATCGCGTAGCGCCTCCGGCAGGTCCGCGGCGGAACCCACTAGCACCAGCGAGGGAATGTTCGGTGTGCCGGTGCGGGCATGCCGCCAGGCTTCGACGAACCAGGGCATGTTCTTGCGTGGTTCGCGGGTGCCGACGGCCAGCCAGTAGCGTTCGGGCAGTTCCAAGTGGCTGAGGTCAGCCGGTTGGCCGGCGAAGCCAGGTACCAGATTGGGCAGTACCCGCACCTTGTGGGCGGCTCTCGGGAACAGGCGGCCGACTTCGCCAGCGGTGAAGGCCGAGGGGGTCCAGATGCGCGTTGCCACCCAGATCGAATAGCCGATCGACAGCCAGTCGATCAGGCGATAGGCGAGGGCCTTGAAGCGCGAGCGATGGTGGTTGCGCTCGGTCAGTTGAAACAGGTCATGCAACAGCAGGACGTAGCGTCGATGATTCGGGCGCCGGTCGAGGGGCAGCCCCATGTTGGCGGTGGCGATGTACAGGTCGATGTTCTGATCGCGCAAGGCGCTCGGTAGAAACCGTGCCTCGAAACGCAAACGCACCTGGGGTCGCTGCAAGCCCTCGAGAGGGCTCGGCCACGCCGGACAATGGGCGGAGTCCCGCTGCGGATGAGCCAGGGGCGCCTCGCTGAACAGTTCCAGTTGTACGTCATCGTCGGCGCGCAGAGCGTTCTCCAGGGCAATGACCTGGCGAGCGATGCCCGACTGGGGCGCGACGGTGGCGGGCCGATAATCCAGGCCTACACGCATGCGGGTACCTCGTCCTGGCGGGGCAGGGCCTGGTAGGCCTGCTCCAGTTGCTGGGCGGCCGCCTGCCAGTCGTGCTGCCCCAGGGTATAGGCGCGCCCCGCCTCGCCCAGGCGCTGGGCTTGCACAGGGTCTTGCAGCAGCTCGGCGAGAATGTCCGCCAACGCATCGGGCTGCTCGGCCAGCCGGCAGTGCACCTGGTTTTCCAGCTGCAGGCCGGACGCGCCCTGAGCGGTGCTGACCAGGGGCAGGCCGGCGGCGAGGGCTTCCAGCACTTTGAGCTTGGAGCCGCCGCCGTGCCGCAGGGGCGCGAGGAAGCTCGCACAGCGCTGTTGCAGCGCAGTGAGATCGGGCACGAAACCGTGCCACTCGATACGAGGGTCCGGCCAGCGCTGTGCCCACTCGGCGGGCAAGGCATAGCCGCAGACGGCGAAGCGCGCCTGCGGGCAGCGTTGCCAGAGACGCGGAAGGATTTCGTCCAATGCCCATTCGATGGCATCGACATTGGGGGCGTATTCGTAGTTGCCGACGAACAGGATGCGCTGGCTGGCCAGGTCCGGCTGCACCTGGGCGAACCCTCGGGTATCCACGCCGTTGACCACGACCTGGATCGGCCGTCGGGTGAGCGCGGCCAGCACATCGGCATCCTCGCGGGTTACGGCGACCACCTGGCTGGCCATGCCCAGCACGCGGCGCTCCCAGCGCCGATAGCGCCATTGGTCGAACAGAATGAAGGACTTCGCCCAGGCGGGCAGGCGGTCATAGGTAGCCGCTCCCAGGCTGGACTCGACGTTGTGCTCGGTCAACAGAAACGGTCTTCGGCTGCGGGCCAGCGAGCGGGCATAGGGTTGAAAGCCATAGCTGTGCTCGATCTGAATCACGTCCCAGGGCTCTTCGAGCAGGCGCTCGAACGTGTCGCTCAGCTTGCGCCCCAGGCCGTTGACGCTGACAAGCAGTGGCCATGGGGCGAAGAGTGCGGCGAGCAGGGTCAGCGGATGCCGCAGCGGTCGCCGTGGCAGCACGATCAGGCGCTCCAGCAGCGGTTCCAGGGCGGCGCGGGTCTCGCCGTCGAGCGGCGTTTTCGACTGCACCAGCAACGTAATCCGGTGCCCCCTGGCGGCCAGGCTGCGCAGCAGATGAAACTGGCGCGTCTTGCCGCCGCTGGTCGTAGGCCAAGGCAGGTAGGGCAGGGTCCACAGAATGCGCATCGCTGGTTCTATTCCCAAAGCAACATCTGGAGGCTGGAGGCGACGACTACGCGAATGCCTTTGGCATCCTCGAGGCGTTTGCTCTGGCCGCTCAACGGATCGAGCAAGCGGCCGCGAGTGATCGTCGGCAGGTGCATGGTGCCGCCTTCCGCGGCCCAGAACAGCAACAGCTTGCGACCATCGGGGCGGCGCCAGGCAATGTTGATCAGGCCGGGCGGGGCGTTGTCGATGCGCGGAGGGTCCGCCGGCTCCAGGCGGGCCCCGGTGGTGGCGAGGAAACGCCGCAAGGCGTGAAAGACCGGCTTGGGTTTGCCCTGGAGGTCGAGCAGGCCGTATTCCTGATCGCGAGCGCTGGCGCGCTGGTCCAGGTCGCTAAGGGCGAACAGGAACACCTTGTCGTAGTCCAGAGCGCTCATCAGCGCCAGGCGACGCAAGACGTAGTCAGCCTGGCCCTCGAGGCCGATGATGTCCTGCATCTCCTTCGGCCCGTCGTAGCTCGACCAACCCCATTCGGTCGCCCAGATCGCCGGCGGTTGTGCGCTGCGAAGGGTGGCGTTGAGTTGCCGGGCACGCAGGATGAAGTCGCGTTCGGCGGTCACGTCGCCTTCGGGCTTCTGCGAATATGGGTGGTAAGCCAGCACCGTTTTGAGCTGCTGCACGCCGAGCTTGCCCAGCGCCTCCAGCATCAGGCCGCCTACAACCGGCATCTGGCTGTAGTAGGCCATGCCCCCGATAACCACCGGTTTGTCGGGGTCCACTGCGCGCAGCGCTTGGGTACTGGCCAGCAGCAGGCGCCCGTAGTTGGCGGGGTCTTCGTGAGGGCGCCAGAAGGAGGGGAGGTTCGGCTCGTTCCAGACTTGCCAGGCGCTGACCGCCGGGTAACGCGTGGCGAACAGGGCCAGGCGGCTGGCATAGACCGCCGGGTCGCGTGGTGGGTATTGGTCCGGGGTCGGAGAGCCGGGCGGAGCGCTGCTGATGAACGGCGCGGAGCCGACCAGGTAGAACACGGATTTCAGCTGGTGGGACTCGATCGCATCGACCACGCCATCCAGCTCCGTGAACCGGTATTGGCCTTCTTGCGGCTCATGGCGGTCCCAGTGCAGGTCCACGCGTACCCAGTTCAAGCCCAGCTCGCGCAGGCGCTCCATCTGCTTCTGATAGCGCTCGGGTGGGAACCAGAGAAAGTGCGCATTGACCCCGAGGAAGTCTTGCCAGACCACTGGGCGCGGGGCCTTGAGGTTGAGGGGCTCGGCCTGGGCAGGGCGGCCCCAGGGCAGCACGGCCGAGAGCAGGACAACGCTGGCAGCGGCAGCTGCGAGCAGGACGGCGGAATGTTTACGCGACATGTTCAACCTCCTGTGCGAACAGGTTACGGAACCGCTCGGCGGTTGCCGACCAGTTGCGCGCGAGGCCGATACGAGACGCTTGCTCCGCCCATTGCAGAACGCGCTCCGGCTGGTTGGCCAGTTCGCTCAAGCGCTGCGACAACGCATTCACATCGCCCTGCGGATAGAGGGCGCCATTGCCGTGGGCGACTTCCTCGGCGAAGGACCGAGCATCCGAGGTGATGGCGCCGCGGCCACAGGCGGCAGCCCAGGACAGGGCACCGCTGGTGCCGCGCATGGCACCCAGTAAGGACAACTTCTTCGATTCGCGGTAGGGCAGCACCATCACGTGATGGTCCTGGATCAGCCGTGGGATCTCACTGGCCGGCAGGTCCAGCTGCCAATCCACGCAATCGCTCAGCTGCAGACGATTCAGGCGTGCGCGCAATTCATCAAGGTAGCTGCCCGCAGGGCCGAAGGCCACGTCGGGCGCGGTGCCGCCAGCCAGCGTCAGCCGCAGGCGGCCCCGTAGTTCCGGTTGTCGGGCCAGGCTCTGGGCAAAGGCATCGAGCAGGTCCTCGATGCCCTTGCCGCGGTAGATGAAGCCGAAATACAGCAGGCGGATGGGCAGCAAGGCGGGTAATGGCACCGGCTCGATGGGCAGGTTGCCGTGGGGAATGACCGCGAGGCGTTCGGCGGGCACCCCCATGCGCTGGCCAAGGCAGTCGCCGCCCAGCCGGGTAAGGGTGATCAGCCGGTTCATCGAGCGGGCCAAGCGGCGCTCGCGACGCAGGGTGAACGGGTCGGCCAACAGCGCGGCGGCTTGCGGCAACGGCCGCGGCAGCCGCTCGGCCAGGTGCAGCGGGCCCGGCAGGCGCAGCCGCCAGACCAGACGCTCCGGATCGTGCACGGTGGCGGTCAGCGGCAGCCCGGGGTAGCGCTGGCGCAGCAGGTCCAGCGCGTGGAACTCGCCGAGACGACCACCGCCGAGTTCGGCGTGCACCAGGTCCACGCTGCGCCAATCGAAGGCGTCCAGGCGTTCTCGCACTGCGCGTTCATCGCTGCCGCAACCAGCCAGTGGGGTATGCACCTCGACACCCAGGGCTTCCAGCGCCCGGCGAAAATGCGCGGCGTAGTCGGCTATGCCGGTTTGCTCCGGTGGCAGTGGCGCAAGCAAGGCGATGCGCATCAGATCACGCTCCGCCAGCGGGCGACCCGCTGCAACACGCTGGCGGGAATTTCGAAGCGACGTCGGTTGACGATGATGCCGTCAACCTTCTTGAAGGCCGTGGTGAGAATTCCCAGGGTGTGTTCCACCATGGGGACCGTGCTGCGCTGCGCTTCCACCAGCAGCAGGATGAGATCGGCGCGGCGCAGATCGATGAACGCTTCCTGGCTGGACAGCAAGGCGGAGCCGTCGATCAGCACGATTTCGCCGGGCGCTGCCGCCTCTCCTCCCAGGCGAACGCGATGGTTGCGCTCCTCGAGCAGGCGGGACAGATGGCCGAGCGTAAAGCTCACGCCTTCGCCCGGATGGGCAGAACTGATGCCCAGGGTCAGGCCCTGGGCTTCCACCTGTTCCAGTGGCAGCAGCCCGTAGAGTCGGTAGATACCGGCGATGAAGGTGCTGCCGGGCTGCTCGGGGGTGTCGCCGAGGTCGGGCAGGGTGGTCCACAGCGGGACCTGGAAGATCTCCTCGATCCGCCCGCCGTCGTGTATGCGCTGATCCAACAGGTAGCACAGGTACAGGGTAAGCAGCCCGACGGCGATGCCTGCGGGCAATGCCAGCAGCAGGATCAGCAGGCTCTTGGGGAAGACCCGGCTGGGGTTGAAGGTGGCTTGTTCGATCTGGGCGATGTTGCTGATCTGGCTGGCATCCAGCTGCCGGTCGATGCGCGCCTTCTCGAGGCTGTCGGTGTACAGCGCGAAGTTCTGCTCGGCGGCCTGCAGCTCCAGTTGCAGCCGGCTCAGTTCCGGTTCGTCGCTCAGCACCTGGTTGCGCTCCTGGCGCAGGCGGGCGATGTGCTGCTCGTAGTCCTTCAGTTGGCCATCGAGCTGACGCTGGCGTAGCTCGGCGTCGAGAATCTGCTGCTTGAGACTGACCACCAGGCTGTTGGGCGCGCGGTTCTGAGAGCGCTCCAGGCGTTCGGCCTCGCTCTCGATCAGCGCTTGCACGGACTTGATGTTCTCCTCCACCTGCACCACTGGCGGCGCTTGCTCGCGGAAGGTCCGCAGCAGGCGTGCGCGCTCGATATTCAGCTCGTTGAGCTTGAGGCGCAGGTCGAGCTGGTTCGGGTTGAGGCTGATCTCGCGTTCGGTCACCACCTCGCCCGGTTGGCGTTTAAGCTGCTCGCGGGCGCTGGCTAGAAAACTATGGATGCCTGCCAGCTGGTTGAGGGTTTCGCCGCGGGCGTCGGTCATGCGGTTGATCTGGTTGGTCAGGTTGTCCAGCCGTTCGCTGACGCTGATGCTGTCGATCTTCTGCAGGCGGCCCTGCAGCTCCTTTTTCAGCTCGGCGATCTGCGCTGCGACCTTCTGGGTTTCGCCCTCGTAGAAGGCGTACAGGCTCTTGCGGCCCAGGGCGCGGGTGCGTTCCTCCATATAGGCGTTGACCCAGGCCTCCAGCACCTTCTGGGCGATGCCCGGATCGTCCCAGGTGAAGCTGATTTCCATGACCGCAGAGCCCGGCTCATGGCCCACGGTGAAAGACTTTTCCAGTTTTTTGGCCAGCCGGTCGACCGGTGATTGCTCCTCGACGATGCCGAGTATCTGCAGGACGTTGCGAATGACTTCCAGGACCTCGCCGATGGCCTTCTTGATGTGGAATTTGACGGTCTTCCAGAACCCCTGCGGCTGGTAGTTCGACATCTCTTCCAGATAGCGCTCGGCCACCATGCGAACGATCGGACGCCCGGTCAGCATCTTCTCCTCGTCAACGACGGGATCGCGCTGGGTGCTCGGGGCGATCAGGGTCTGGCGATTGCTCGCCTCGATC
This sequence comes from Zestomonas ipomoeae, assembly GCF_057128665.1. NCBI lineage: Bacteria > Pseudomonadati > Pseudomonadota > Gammaproteobacteria > Pseudomonadales > Pseudomonadaceae > Zestomonas > Zestomonas ipomoeae. Next base: position 605,303 of record NZ_JBSKHQ010000001.1, on the reverse strand, counting down.
GGCAGGGTAGTGTTGTCCCGCCCGGGCTTGACCAGCAGGCGGGCGTTGGACTCGTACTTGGCCGGCAGCAGGAAGGCGCCAAGCACAGCGACGACCACCGTGGCTATCACTGCCCATTTGAACTCGCGGCGGAAAATGAAGAACAGCCGCAGCAGGTCACGGAAGGAACGGATTTCGATCACGACTCACCCCCTTGAGCAACAGGAGGGCGTGGAAGAGCGAGAGACACGGCGAGCTCCTTCATGGGGTGATGTTGTTGACGGTGCCGATCGTGGTGTTGGAGTTGCCGCTGTTGCTGACATCCGATTGGTTCAGGTCGTAGTTGAAGCCGACACCGATGCCCTTGTTGATTGGGAATAGGCGGGTGAAATACATGTCCACGGCTTCCACGGCGTTGCCGATGCCTGACTTCGGCACGAAGATGATGTCGCCTCGCTGCAAGGCCACCATCGGCCGCTCGGAGTCTTGCAGCAGGGCCGCGAAGTCGAACAGATAGACCTTGTACTTGCCGTCGCGGCCCGGGCGCAGTAGCGCCACGTTCTCGCTGTCCGCCGATGCCAGCACGCCACCTGAGCCGATCAGGGCCTGCTCCACGGTGGCATGGCCGACCAGGTCGAAGAAGGCCGGATTGGGCACCGCGCCGCCGATGTACACCTTGTTGCTCGGTGCGCTGGCGATATTCACCGTGACCGCCGGCTGCCGGTAGATGCTTTCCAGCCTGGCCGTGACCTCCTTGGCGACTTCTTCCGGCGTGCGGCCGGCGCCTTTGACCAGGCCGACATAGGGCATCGAGAAATAGCCGTCGGGACGCACGACGAACAGCGTCATGTCGTCTTTCTCCGACGGCTCCTGGGCATCGCGCACGATGCGCAGGGTGTCGCCGCCCTGGATCAAGACCTCGGGCGGGGGCAGGTCGGCAAGCGACAGGATTTCCTGGTGGCGCAGCGCGCGGGCGTCGGCGTTCGGCAGCGGCACGGTGGCCGGGGTCGAACAGGCCCCCAGCAGCAGGCACAGCACGCTGCCGAGCAAGGAGCGGAGCAGGGTCGGGTTCCGGGATGAGTCAGGCATGGGCATCAGGACCAGTAGGCGGGAAACATGCTGAGGCGGCGTTTCAGCGTGAGGGGGAGACGGTGTTCCAGTTGCCCGAGGCGGTAGCCGAGCAGCTTCAGGGCGCTGCGCAGCAACGTCTCCGGCACGCGATGCAGCGCACCGGCCTGGCGCAGCGCGGCCAGCTCGGCCAGCACATAGCGCTTGCCTTCGCCGCCGGCGCCGCCGAATGCCTGGCGAATCCAGCGCTCGCGTCCATAGAACACGCCAATGTCGAAATACCGCCGGAATTCCTCCCCCAGGCGGTAGTCGTGGGAATGCTCGACCTGTGCATCGGCCGCGTAGCGGATTGCTTTACCGGCCAGCAGCAATTTTGCCGCGACATAGGCGTCCTCGCTGCCGATCACGTCCCGCGGGAATCCGCCGACCGCATCGAGCGCGCTGCGGCGGTAAGCCGCGAAGGAGTCCGAACTGAAGCAGGTCTTGATACCCAGTTCGGCGGCATCCTCCAGCCGCTTGGTGCGGCTGGTCGGCGGATAGTTGAAGCGCCGTGCCTGGGCGCCGAGCAGGCCGGCGTGCGGGTGTGGCAACTGGCGGCCGTAGGCGGCACCGATATCGCTCTCGCCGAGCAGCGCGTCGCGCAGGCGCTGGAAGCTGTCGGCATGGGCGGGAATCGCGTCCTGGGTCAGGTAGATCAGCACGTCGGCGGAGACCTGTTCGCTGGCCCAGCGGCGCGTGCCGCCGTGGTTGAACTGCCTTGGCTCGATCACGTGGACCCGTGCGCCGAAGTCGCCCAGGCGAACCACGGTGTCGTCCGTGGAGCTGCTGTCGACGACGAGGAACTCGTCGGGCTGCAAGGTCTGCCTGGCCAGCGCCGGCAACAGCCGATCCAGGTGGGCGCCGGCGTTGCGGGTGGGAATGATCAGCGCGGTCCGCATCAGGCCTTGGCCTCGGCGGCGGGTGCGCGGCCATAGAGGTCGTTGAAGCGCACGATGTCGTCTTCGCCGAGGTATTCGCCGCTCTGCACCTCGATCATGACCAGGTCGATCACGCCGGGGTTGCTCAGGCGATGGCTGTGCCCCGCGGGAATGAAGGTCGACTCGTTGGTATCGAGCAGGAACTCGCGCTCGCCGTTGGTGACCTTGGCCATGCCGCTGACGACGATCCAGTGCTCGCAGCGGTGATGGTGCATCTGCAGGGACAGGGAGGCGCCGGGACGAACCATGATGCGCTTGATCTTGAAGCGCGGGCCTTCCTCCAGCACGGTATAGCTGCCCCAGGGGCGCGAGACGGTGCGGTGCAGGCGATAGGCATCGTGGCCGCGCCGCTTGAGTTCCTGGGCGATGTGCTTGACGTCCTGGCTGCGGCTGGCGTCGGCGATCAGCAGTGCATCCGGGGTGTCGACCACGATCAGGTCCTTGACTCCGACGGCGCCTACCAGGCGCCTGGGCGTGTCGATGTAGCATCCGCTGACATCGTGCAGCACGGCCTCGCCATGCACGCGGTTGCCTTCGGCGTCGGCCGGCAACAGTTCGCTGACCGCCTGCCAGGAGCCAATGTCGCTCCAGCCCAGGTCGCAGGGCACGACAGCGACCTTCTCGGAGCGCTCCATCAGGGCATAGTCGATGGAAATGTCCGGGGCCCGGGCGAAGCTGGCGGCGTCCAGTTCGCATTGGCGGTTCTGCGCTCCGCTCAACGCATGGCTTTGCTCCAGGCAGGCGCTCACCGCGTCGAGCAGTTCAGGTGCATGCTGGCGCAGTTCGGCCAGCAGCGCGTCGGCACGGAAACAGAACATGCCGGCATTCCACAGGTGGCGGCCGCCGTCCAGGTAGCCTTGCGCGGTGTTCGCGTCAGGCTTCTCGACGAAGCGCGCAACACGGTTTCCGTCCATCAGCGGCTGGCCCTTCTCGATGTAGCCGAACCCGGTTTCCGCGTGGGTGGGGCGGATGCCGAAGGTGACCAGCCAGCCTTCGTCGGCAAGCTGGCGCGCCTTGCCCACGGCCTCGGCAAAGGCCTGCTGGTCGCGCACCAGGTGATCGGCGGGCAGAACCAGCAACTGGGTTTCCTCGCCATACAGGCGGGCGGCATGCAGCGCTGCCGCAGCGATGGCCGGTGCGGTGTTGCGGCCGCAGGGCTCGAGCAGGAAGTCCAGCGGAAGGGCGCGGCGATTGGCTGGGCGGTAATGATCGAGGGTGGGGAAGAGCAATTCCCGATTGGTCACCGTCAGCAGGCTGGTCACGCCGGGCAGCTCGGCGGCGCGGCAAAAGGTCTTCTGCAGCAGGCTGTCGCCGTCGGGAAGTGCCATGAAGGGCTTGGGCATCGCCTCGCGAGACAATGGCCACAGGCGGGTGCCGGCACCGCCGGCTATGATGCAGGGCAGCAGGGTGCTCATCGATCAGTAAGCCTCTCGGGTGAAGAGCACCGCGGGAATGGTGCGAAACAGGATGTACAGGTCGAACCACACCGACCAGTTTTCGATGTATTCGAGGTCGTACTCGACGCGTTTCTCGATCTTCTCCAGGGTGTCGGTTTCGCCGCGGTAGCCATTGACCTGGGCCCAGCCGGTGATGCCGGGCTTGACCCGGTGACGCGCGGTGTATTCCTTGACCGCATCCTCGAACAGGATGCCGGCGGCCTTGGTGGCGGTGGCATGGGGGCGGGGGCCGACCATGGACATGCTGCCGAACAGCACGTTGAACAGTTGCGGCAGCTCATCGAGGCTGGTCTTGCGAATGAAGCGACCGACCCGGGTGATGCGGTCATCGTCACGCGTGGTTTGTCGCTCGGCATTCGCATCGCTCTGGTGGTGATACATCGAGCGGAACTTGTAGACCTCGATCAGGCGGTTGTTGTAGCCGTAGCGTTTCTGGCGAAACAGCACCGGGCCGGCGGAATCCAGCTTGATCGCCACCGCCAGGGCCAGCATGACCGGCGACAGCGCCAGCAGCGCCAGGCTGGCCAGGATCAGATCCTCGCAGCGCTTGAAGAACGGCGACCAGCCATTGAGCGGCACCTCCGAGGCGTTGAACATCGGCAGGCTGGCGACCTCGGTGACGCGGTTGTGGGCATGGCGGAAGGCAACCATGTCCGGCACCAGCAGGACGTTCACCGGCAGCCGGCGCAGTTCGCCAATCACGTGGGCGATACGGCTTTCCGCCGACCAGGGCAGCGCCACCAGCACCTGGGTGACCTTCTCCTCGCGGATCAACCGTTGCAGCTCGCGGGTGTCGCCGAGCAACGGCAGGCCGGCGATCGTGTCGGGCAGGCGGGCGATGCGGTCGTCGATGAAGCCGAGCAGGCCCGAGCGAATGTCGCGGTTCTGCTGCAGGTATTCGGCCAGGCGCATGCCGTTCTCGGTACCGCCGAGGATCACCGCGTTCTGCAGGAACGATCCCCTTCGCATCAGGCGACGGAACAGGGCAAGCAGGGCCAGGCGTTCGCCGCCGAACAGCGCCAGGCTGGAGGCGAACCAGAGCGCCAGCTGCATTTCCGAAAGATGCTTGAGCAGCGCCAGTCCCTGGCTCATGAACAGCAGCAGGCAGAAGGAGGCGGACCAGGCGAAGAAGGTGATGCGAAAGCGCAACAGGTTGCTGAACATCGCCTCGCCGTAGATGCCCAGCGCCTGGAACATCAGCACGCTGAGCAGGCCGAAGAACAGCAGCACCGCAAGGTAGCTCTGGTCTAACAGCGGCTGGCCCCCGTGGGCGTAAAGCGGGATCAACAGGCCAGGCAAGACGGCGGTCAGCGCATGGAGCAGGCGCACGCCGGCCAGGAAGTACTCGACGAATCCTGGGCGTGTCAGCAGCAAGCTGTCGACTGATTGCAAGCGCATGGCAAATTCTCCCGACCACGGCAAAGGTTCGGCGGCAGTAAAAAGACTGGATTTGTCAGAAAACCAGCAGAGGGAAAAGCCAATTTATTGGCATTTTTTTGCCATTAAAACGACATGCCAATTTTTTGTCGAAATAGAACACATTACTGATGGCATTTCAATAGCAATTGGCCCGCTCGGTCATTGGTGGTGCCAGCCGGTCGGTTTTTGCCTGGCAGCCGTTTCGAACCGAGCCCAAGTAAGGAGGTCGGCCGAGAGAGAGGTGTGCTTGAGGGTTTCCCGACGAGGGGCGCTAGCGGCGGCTGGCGCGGAATTCCCCCGGCGTCATGCCGGTCCAGCCTTTGAAGCTGCGATGGAAGGAGCGGGCCTCGGTGAAGCCGAGGTAGCAGGCGATGTCCTGGATCGGCAGGTCGCTGCGGGTCAGGTAGTGTTCGGCCAGTTCCTGGCGCAATTGGTCGAGGATTTCCTGGTAGCTGGTGCCGGCCTGTTGCAGATGGCGTTGCAGGGTACGCACGGTCATGGCGAATTTTTCCGCCACGCGCTCCTTGCGCGGCAGGCCGTCCTTGAGCAGCTGGCGCAGGGCGTTCTTGACCCGTAGCGGCAAGGGCTCGTCCTCGTCGAAGCCGGCCATCAGGGCGAGGGCGTGCTCTTCGAGGGTGCGCAGCAGGTTGGCGTCGGCCTGGCGCAGGGGGACGGCGAGGTATTCCAGCGGCACCAGCAGGGCGTTGAGCGGTTGGCCGAACCTCACCGGGCAGCCGAACACCGTTTCGTAGTCGTCCTGGGTCGTACCGGTCGGGCGTTCATGTTCGAGCCAGACCTCCTGCGGCGAGCGGTCCACGCTGTCGGCCATCCAGCGGGCGTAGAGCAGCCAGGAGGCGAGCACGCTTTCCACCATGTGCCGGCGGATGTCCGGGGTCCGGTGCCGGCAGCTCCAGATCAGCCGCACGTGATCGCCGGCTGCTTCGATGCGGCTGGTGCCCATGTCGCCCACCAGTTTCTCGTAGGGCACGATGCGGCTCATCGCTTCGCCGAGGGTGGCGCAGTTCATGGCGATGTAGCCGAGCACGCTCCAGGAGCCGGGCTGCACGTAGCGCGCCGAGTGCAGGCCGAACAAGGGGTCGGCCGAGGCCTCGATCAATGTGGCCAGCAAGGCTTCGTGGGCTTCGCCGGGCAGGCGCTGGTTGTTGTCGCGCAGGTCATCGGCAGCAAGCCCGGCAGCCGCGAGCGCCGCGTCCGGGTCGAGGCCCAGCTCTTCGGCATGGCGCAGGTATTTGAGCAGGGCGGAAACCGAGGTGTAGCCAAGGGAATGCATGGCGTCGTGCTTGTTGTCTTGATTGGCGACAGGGGCTGGCCCGATCCGACAGTGACGACCATCGGCGGCCGGCTAGTATAGGCAGCCATTGGCGGTAATCGAAACTGGCTTGAGAGGAGTGCGGCATGCGGCGTTGGAACGGTTGGGGCGACGAGGCGACGTTAGTGGAGCTGCCGGCCCATGGTGGCGAGTTCCTTGCCGCGCGTATCGGCCCTGGGCAGGCGCTGCCGGATGCCAGCCTGGAGCAGGTATTGGCCAAGGTGCCGGAGTCGCGCCTGGCGGCCCACCCGCTGATCGTCACTCGCGCCGAGGACCGCGTGCGCCATGCCCGCGGGCAAAGCCTGCCGGACTGGCTGGCCATGCGCTCGGGTGACTTCGGCGTGTTCCCCGACGGGGTTGCCTACCCGGAAACCGCCGAGGACATCCGCAAGCTGATGGCCTGGGCGGCCGAGCAGGACGTGCTGTTGATCCCCTACGGCGGCGGCACCTCCGTGGCCGGGCACATCAACCCGCCGGAGTCCGGCAAACCGGTGCTGACCCTGTCCCTGGAGCGCATGTACAAGCTGCTGGAGCTGGACGAGCAAAGCCTGGTCGCCACCTTCGGGCCAGGCGCCACCGGCCCGCAGGTGGAAAGCCAGTTGCGGGCCCGCGGCTATACCCTCGGGCATTTCCCGCAATCCTGGGAGCTGTCGACCCTCGGCGGCTGGGTCGCGAGTCGCTCCAGCGGCCAGCAATCGCTGCGCTATGGGCGCATCGAGCAACTGTTCGCCGGCGGCACCCTGGAGACCTTCGCCGGGCCGCTGGAGTTGCCCACCTTCCCGGCGTCCGCCGCCGGCCCTGACCTGCGTGAACTGGTGCTGGGCTCGGAAGGGCGCTTCGGGGTGATCTCCGAAGTCAAGGTGCGGGTCACCCGCCTGGCCGAGCGCGAAGCCTTCTATGCGGTGTTCCTGCCGAGCTGGGGGCAGGCACTGGAGGCGATCCGTACCCTGGCCCAGGCACGGGTGCCGCTGTCCATGCTGCGCCTGTCCAATGCCATCGAGACCGAGACCCAGCTGGCCCTGGCCGGGCACCCGCAGCAGATCGCCCTGCTGGAGAAATACCTGGCGCTGCGTGGCTGCCGGGAGGGCAAATGCATGCTGACCTTCGGCGTCACCGGCAGCCGCCTGCAGAACGCCGCCTCGCTGAAGCAGGCGAAGAAACTGCTCAAACGCTTCGGCGGCGTGTTCACCGGCACCCTGCTGGGCAAGAAGTGGGCGGAGAATCGCTTCCGCTTCCCCTACCTGCGCGAAGGCTTGTGGCAGGCCGGGTATGCAGTGGACACCCTGGAAACGGCCACCGATTGGAGCAACGTCGACAGCCTGCTGAACACGATCGAGGCCAGCCTGCGCGGCGCGTTGGCCAGCGAAGGCGAGCAGGTGCATGTGTTCACCCACCTGTCCCATGTCTACGGCGAAGGGTCGAGCATCTACACCAGCTACGTGTTCCGCCCGGCGGACAGCTACGCCGGCACCCTGGAGCGCTGGAAGAAACTCAAGGGCGTCGCCAGCACGGTGATCGCCCACAACCGCGGCACCATCAGCCACCAGCATGGCGTCGGTCGCGACCACGCGCCCTACCTGCCGGTGGAGAAGGGCGTGCTGGGCATGGCTGCGCTCAAGGCGATGGCCGGGCATTTCGACCCGCAGGCCCGGCTCAACCCCGGCGCGCTGATCGAAGAATGAACAACTGGAACGCCGCCTGGCGCGAGCGGGCGCTGCCCGAACTGGCGACCCGCGAGTGGGACCTGATCGTGGTCGGCGGCGGCATCACCGGCGCCGGTATCCTGCGCGAGGCGGCGCGGCGCGGCTGGAAATGTCTGCTGCTCGAACAGCGCGACTTCGCCTGGGGTACCTCCAGCCGCTCGTCGAAAATGGTGCACGGCGGGCTGCGCTATGTCGCCAAGGGGCAACTCGGCCTGACCCGCGACTCGGTGCGCGAACGCCAACGGCTGCTCAGCGAGGCGCCGGGTCTGGTGGAGCCGTTGAGCTTCGTTATGGCCCACTACCGCGGCGGCTTTCCCGGTCCGAAGGTCTTTGGCGGGCTGCTGGCGGTGTACGACGCCCTGGCCGGCAAGCGCAACCACCTCTACTACCCGCTGCAGCAGCTGCGCTTCCTGGCGCCGGGCCTGAAGGAGGACGGCCTGCTCGGCGGTACGCGCTTCTTCGACGCGGTCACCGACGACGCCCGCCTGGTGCTGCGCGTGCTCGGCGAGGCGCGCGCCGAAGGTGGCGAGGCATTGAATGGCATGAAGGTGGCGCAGCTGTGCCGGGACAACGGCCGGGTGGTCGGGCTGGTCGCCAACGATGCGGAGAGCGGCCGTCAGTTCACTTTTCGCGGTCGTGCTGTGGCGCTGGCCACCGGCGCCTGGTCCGATCGCCTGAGGAACAAGGCTGGCAGCGAGTCCATACGACCGCTGCGCGGCAGCCATCTGTTGCTGCCGGGCTGGCGCTTGCCGGTGGACCACGCGTTCAGCTTCATGCATGGCGAGGACGGCCGCCCGGTGTTCGTGTTTCCTTGGGAGGGGGCCACGGTGGTCGGCACTACCGACCTTGACCACGGCGACGATCTCGATCAGGAAGCACGCATCAGCCCGGCTGAGGTGGACTACCTGCTGGCGGCCTGTGCCCAGCAGTTTCCGTCCGCTGCCATCGCGCGCGACGACGTGCTGTCGACCTGGGCCGGGGTTCGCCCGGTGGTCAGCGACGGCGCCCCAGGCACCAAGCCGTCGGACGAGAAGCGCGAGCACGCGCTCTGGGTCGAGCCCGGCTGCGTGACCCTGGCCGGCGGCAAGCTGACCACCTTTCGCCTGCTGGCGCTGGAGGTTTTGCGCGCTTGCGCGCCGATGCTCGGCAAGTCGGTGGAGGATCGTGGCACGGCAGTCTTTCGTGCCGTGCAGCCGGTGCCCCTGCCGCAGCTCTCGCCGAGCCGGCAGAAGCGCCTGGCCGGGCGCTACGGGCGCTATCTGCCGGAGGTTGCCCAACTGATCGATGTTCGCGGCTGCGAGCGGGTCGGCGCCAGCGAAACGCTCTGGGCCGAGCTGGCCTGGGCCTGCGACAACGAACTGGTGCTGCACCTGGACGACCTGCTGCTGCGCCGCACCCGCCTCGGGCTGCTGCTGGCCAACGGCGCGGCCGCCGAACTGCCGCGCATGCGCACCCTGTGCCAGTCGCGCCTGGGGTGGGACGACCAGCGCTGGGCGCAGGAAGAGCAGCGCTATCGAGCGCTCTGGCAGCGCTGCTACAGCCTGCCGGCGTGAGCGCTGGAAGCGAAGGTGTCGATGTGCGGCGGCAGGCGCGGGCGGTTGCCGGTGGGTAGGTGATGTCGGTCGGCGACTGGATATCAGGCAAGCGGGTGCTCGCTGGGGTGCCCGGCAATCAACAAGAACGGAAGTATTTTCTTGAGTGAATCAAGCTATCTGCTGGCCATCGACAACGGGACCCAGAGCGTGCGCGCGTTGCTTTTCGACCTGGAGGGCAACCTGCTCGGCAAGGGCAAGGTGGAGCTGGAAGCCTACTACTCCAAGCAGCCCGGCTGGGCCGAGCAGGACCCGGAATACTACTGGCAGAGCCTCGGCGAGGCCTGCCGGCGGCTCTGGCAGGCGGTGCCCATCGACAAGCGGCTGATCAGGGGCGTGTCCCTGACCACCCAGCGCGGCACGGTCATCGCCGTCGACGAACAGGGCCAGCCGCTGCGCCCGGCAATCCTCTGGCTGGATCAGCGCCGCGCCGAAGTGCCGGGCAGGATCAAGGGGCCCTGGGGCTGGCTGTTCAAGCTGATCGGCGAAGAGGCGACGGTGGACTACTTTCGCGCCCAGGCCGAGGTCAACTGGATCGCTCAGCAGCAACCGGACATCTGGAGCAAGACCCACATGCTGTTGCTGCTGTCTGGCTTTCTCACCCAGCGCCTGACCGGCCGCTTCGTCGATTCTGTGGGCTGCCAGGTGGCCTATCTGCCGTTCGACTACAAGCGACTGCAGTGGGCGGCGCCGAGGGACTGGAAGTGGCAGGCGATGCCGGTGCGTCAGGAGCAGTTGCCCGAGCTGTACAAGCCCGGCGAGCGGCTGGGTTGCATCAGCGCCGAGGCCAGCCGGCATACCGGCATTCCCGAAGGGTTGCCGCTGATCGCCGCCGGCTCGGACAAGGCCTGCGAAGTGCTCGGCGCCGGCGGGGTCGAGCCGAGCATCGCCTGCCTGTCCTATGGCACCACCGCGACCATCAACACGACCCGCAGCCGCTATTTGGAGACCATCCCGCTGATCCCGCCGTACCCGGCAGCGATTCCCGACCACTACAACACCGAGGTGATGATCTACCGCGGTTTCTGGATGGTCAGTTGGTTCAAGCAGGAGTTCGGCCTGCGCGAGATGCAGCGGGCCAAGGAACTGGGCGTCGAGCCCGAGGCACTGTTCGACGAACTGGTCGACAGCGTGCCGCCCGGCAGCATGGGCCTGATGCTCCAGCCTTATTGGTCTCCCGGCATCCGCGAGCCGGGGCTGGAGGCCAAGGGCTCGATCATCGGCTTCGGCGACGTGCACACCCGTGCGCACATCTACCGGGCGATCCTCGAGGGGCTCGCCTACGCCCTGCGCCAGGGCAAGGAGCGCATCGAGAAGCGCTCCGGCACTCGCGTGGAGCGCCTGCGGGTCTCCGGCGGCGGCTCGCAGAGCGATGCCGCCATGCAGCTCACTGCCGATATCTTCGGCTTGCCGGCCGAGCGTCCGCACGTGTACGAGACCTCTGGCCTCGGTGCGGCAATCGACTGTGCGGTGGGCCTCGGTCTGCACGCCGATTTCCCCAGCGCCATTGCCGCCATGACCCGTGTCGGCGATGTGTTCCAGCCCAACGCCGAGGCACGGCAGGTATACGAACGGCTCTACCAGGAGGTCTACCAGCGCATGTACAAGCAGCTGCGCCCGCTGTACCGCAGCATCCGCGAGATCACCGGCTACCCGGCCTGAACCTGGTGTCCGCTACGCCAGGGATAGGGCCGCTGGCAACGAGGTCTAATCTCTTCAGCAGCTCCCGTGCAGGCGCGGGAGGCGCCCGCCGGGTTCCGGCCATGCCGGGCGAAGGCGGGGGTTTGCTGCTATAACCTCAATCAGCGCCATCGAGAGTCGAGAAGGGGAGACACGCTTGAAAGTGCTAATCGTCGACGATTCCGCCATGTCCCGGAAAATGGTGATGAAGGCCCTGCCACCGGAGTTCCAGTTAGACGTCAGCCAGGCCGCCAATGGCGAGGAAGCGTTGGCGGCCTATCATGCAGGTAATGCCGAAGTGATATTCCTGGACTTGACCATGCCGGTGATGGATGGCTTCAAGACCCTGGAAATGCTCAAGCGCGAGGAGGCCAACGCCGTTGTCATCGTCATCAGCGCGGATATCCAGCCGCAGGCCCAGCAGCGGGTGCGGGAGCTCGGTGCGGCCGCCTTCGTGAAGAAGCCGATCACCGCCGAGGCCATGCATGCCGCCTTGTTCGAAATAGGTCTGATTTAAATGAGCAGCCTCATGAGTCTGAACGAAGAGCAGCGGGACGCCTTGCAGGAACTCATGAACGTGGCGATGGGCCAGAGCGCCGATCGCCTTGCGCGGCTGACCGAGACCTTCGTCACCCTGTCGGTGCCGCGCATCCACCCCATGGAGGGGGCCCAGGCCAACCTGCTGGACAAGCTGATGATCGCCGGGCAGCCGGCCATCGTCACGCGGCAGTCGTTCCTCGGTCGCCTGCGTGGCGAAGTGCTGGTTTGCTTCGGCGAGAACGGCGCAGACCAACTGGCCGAGCTGATGGGCTACGAGGGCGAAGACAGCGGCGGCATCCAGGAAGAGTTGATGCTGGATGTCACCAACATCCTTACCGGTGCCTGCATCAATAGCCTGGCCCAGCAGATCGACATCAAGGTCAGCTACGGCGCGCCTTCGCTGTTGTCCCGCGGACGCTCGCTGCAGGAGGTGCTGGGCAGCCAGGTACTGCAGGGGCACCAGACCCTGGTGCTGGAGATTCACTTCGAAGTCGCCAGCCATAGCTTCTACTGCGATCTGCTGGTGTGCATCGCCGAGGAAACGGTATCCACGGTCATCGAAGTGATCGACCGCCTGTTGAGTGATTTCTGACCCGATAAGGATGCGAAATGGCAGTCATCACCCCGGGGGGAAACCTGCATACCGCGCTAGAGTCCGTACTTCAGCAGATCAACAATGGCGTGCTGTTGCTCGACAGCGAATACCGCGTGGTCTTCTGGAACGATTTCATGGTGGTCAACAGCGGCAAGCCGAGCGATGAGGTGATCGGCCGCTCGTTGTTCGATCTGTTTCCCGAACTACCCAGGCTGTGGGTCAAGAAAAAGATCGACAGTGTCTTTACCCTGCAGAACCTCGCCTTCACCTCCTGGCAACAACGTCCGCACCTGTTCGATTTCTCCGATAGCAGGCCGATCACCGGGCAGGGCCAGACGATGTACCAGGACTGCACGTTCTTTCCCGTTTTCGATTCGAGTGGCAATGCGATGTATGTCTGCCTGGTGGTGGTCGATGCCACCGAGACGGCCGCGCAGCATCTGGAAATGGAACGGCTCAACAACTTGCTGCGTGCCGAGAAGGACGAACAGGCGCGCCTGATCAAGAAACTCGAAGAGGCGCAGGCGCAGTTGCTGCAGTCGGAGAAGATGGCGGCTATCGGCCAGTTGGCGGCGGGTGTTGCGCACGAGATCAATAACCCGGTCGGCTACGTCTACTCCAACTTCTCCAGCTTGCAGAGCTATGTCGGTGACTTGCTCAAGCTGATCGACACCTTTAGCGAAAAGACCAAGGGTTTGCCCGAGGGCGGGTTGCGCGCCGAGATCGAGCAGGCGTGCCAGGCGCTGGACTATGAGTTCCTGCGCGAGGATATCGGTGCCCTGGTGCGCGAATCCCGCGAGGGGTTGGAGCGGGTCAAGCGCATCGTCCAGGACCTGCGGGACTTTTCCCATATCGACACGGCCGACTGGCAGATGGCCGACTTGCACAAGGGCCTGGACAGCACGCTGAACGTGGTCTGGAACGAGGTGAAGTTCAAGGCCGAGGTGGTGAAGAACTATGGCGAGATCGAGCCGGTCGAGTGCATTGCCGCGCAGCTCAACCAGGTGTTCATGAACCTGATCATCAATGCCACCCATGCTATCGAGACCAAGGGCACCATCTGGCTGGAAACCGGCCGGCAAGGCGACTGGGTGTTCGTGCGGGTGCGCGACGACGGCTGCGGTATCGCTCCGGAAAACCTGCCACGCCTGTTCGAGCCGTTCTTCACCACCAAGCCCGTGGGCTCGGGCACCGGCTTGGGCCTGTCGGTTTCCTACAACATCATCAACAAGCACCATGGGCGTCTGGAGGTGGAAAGCGAGCTGGGTAAAGGCACGGCCTTTACCGTCTGGCTTCCCCTGCGCCAGCCCGAACCGGCCATTACAGGCGTTCCTGCCTGACGCGTCGTTCAGGCGCAGCCGTGACCGCCGGGTCGTCGCCGCTATGCGTGGCGGCAGACCTTCTCTCCAGCGGCGCGGTCCATATCGAGCAGGCCGTTGAAACGCTTGGGCGAAGCAGCCGTGAGGCCAGTCGCCCTCGACAGGATGAGGCGAAAAGTGGAGCCTGCTTAAACGCGTCGGCCACGCCGGTGGTCTTTTTCAGGCTCACTCCAGAGAAACAGCCCATGAACGAACGCAAGGCCCTACTGATTCTGCATGGCAAGCAGGCGCAGAACGAAGAGGTGCGCGCGGCAGTGCGAACCCGCCGTGACGATGGCTGGGAGCTGGCCGTGCGGGTGACCTGGGAGCCCTGCGATGCGCAGCGCTTCGTGGCCGAGGCGCTGGATGCCGGCTACCCGACGATCATCGCCGGCGGCGGCGATGGCACCCTCAGCGAGGTGGCCGAGGCGCTGGCGCAGGCTCCGCAGGAGGCCAGCCTGGCTCTGCTGCCGCTGGGCACGGCCAACGACTTCGCGCGCGCTGCCGGGGTTTCCCTGGTGCCGCTGGAAGCGCTGGCGCTGCTGGATGAGCCCGCCCGGCCGCTCGATCTCGGCGACGTGGATGGGCATCTGTTCCTGAACATGGCCACCGGCGGCTTCGGCTCGCAGATCACCGCCAGCACCTCGGACGAGTTGAAAAAACTGCTCGGCGGCACCGCTTACCTGCTCACCGGACTGACCCGCTTTGCCGAAGTGCATCCGGCGTTCGGCCGCTTCCAGGGGCCGGGTTTCGACTGGGAAGGCGAGTTTCTCGCCGTCGGCATCGGCAATGCCCGCCAGGCCGGTGGAGGGCACGTGCTGTGCCCCGATGCCTTGGCCGACGATGGCCTGCTCGACCTGTGCATCGTGCCGGCACCGCAGGATCTGGTGGGCACCCTGGGCACGCTGCTGTCCGGTGGCGTGCTCGGCCTGGAGGCGATTTCCGTCCGGGCACGGTTACCCTGGATCACCCTCGAAGCCCCGGAAGGCCTGCATCTGAACCTGGATGGCGAACCGGTGGGGCCGGATACACACTTGCGCTTTTCCATTCGCCGCCGGGGCTTGCGAGTGCACCTGCCGGCAGGGTCGCCCATCCTGGCCTCACCGCCCGCGGAGCGGCAGGAGCAGGAACTGGCGGTGCTGGAGTCGGGCCGCTGAACCGTGGAGCCATGCAGGTTGAGGCCATGGTGCTCACTCGGCGCTGCCTTCCCCTGGATGCCGGCCTTCGCCGGTATGACGGAGTTGTCCGGGGGGCTCGTCGTTCGTGCCGTACAGGCCACCCCCGGCTCTCCTGCGCGTTTCGCCGTTCCATCCAACCGCCACCCCGCAGGCCGGGGCCCAGGGAGCACTACCAGGACGCCGGACGCTGCCTGCCGCTGAGGGCTGACCTTCGCCGGCAATACTGGTTATTGCTGGTTCGGGACGTCTGCCGCGGTGGCTCGCCGATGCGTCGGGGAGGCGCATTTGTGTGCGCGCCTCTGCCGGATTGGCGGGTCAATCGTCCGGGCTGATGATGCCTTCGCGAATGGCGAACAGCACCAGCCCCGGCACGTCGTGGATCTGCACGCGCCGCATGATCTGCGAGCGGTGTGCCTCCACGGTCTTCACGCTCAGGCCAAGGCCCTCGGCGATGGTGCGGGTCGACTGGCCGCGGGTGATCAGCCTGAGGATCTCCAGTTGCCGCTGGGTCAGTTCATGTTCGGGGTGGCTGCGGGAAACGGCCTGTTCGATTACCGGTTGCACGATGGCCGAGCTGAGGTAGCGATCGCCTCTCCGTATCGCGTCCAGCGCCATGCGCAACTCGGCGGTGGCGGAGTTTTTCAACAGGTAGCCGTTGGCGCCTTTTTGCAGCGCTTCGAGCACCACCTCCGGGTTGGAGTGCATGGACAGGATCAGCACCTTGCTGTCGGGATCGCGGCGCTTCAATGCTTGCAGGGCTTCGAGGCCGCTGACGTTGCGCATGGTGATGTCCAGCAGAACGATATCCGGGGCCAGCTCGCGGGCCAGTTCGACGGCTTCCTTGCCGTCCTCGGCCTCGCCGACGATGGTGTAGCCATCTATGTCGTGTACCAGCGCCCGGACACCCGCGCGAATCAGGGCATGGTCGTCGGCGAGCAGCAGGCGGCAAGTCATGGCCTGTCCCCCGCAAGGCGGCAGGAAGGTGTTCGGCGGTCGAGGAGGGGTGACGGCTGAAGGACACAGGTTCGCATCATTACCATTGCTCCTTATCCCTGCCGAGCTCTGGCGAACCCGGTCCTTGGGCGTGCACCGGCGAAGCGGTGACGAACTACTGAGCGTTAATCATAGGAAGTTCTGGCGAAAGCGAAAGTTCAAGGCGCAGCGCGCCCTGCCCAAGCGGAAGGGTTTCCGCAGGCAAAGCGCGCCGCGCCGGCCGTGGCCCGCAGGCGGATTACCGTCTGTCTGCTTTCTGCAGACCGGGGATGGCCTCTGCGCGGGCATACTGGCCGATGACCCTCGGTAGATTGGCCAGCGCTTCGGTGGATTCCGCTGCGCCCATGCGCAGCGCTTCCTTGGGCATGCCGAACACTACGCAGCTGGCTTCGTCCTGGGCCACGGTGCGTGCGCCTGCTTCGCGCATGGTCAGCAGGCCGCGGGCGCCGTCGTCGCCCATGCCGGTCATGATGATGCCGAGGGCATTGTGGCCGGCGTGGCGAGCCACCGAGCGGAACAGCACGTCCACCGAGGGCCGGTGCCGGTTGACCGGGGGGCCGTCGAGCACTTCGACAAAGTACTGGGCGCCGCTGCGCTTTAGCTGCATGTGCTTGCCGCCCGGCGCCAGCAGTGCCAGGCCGGGGCGGACCCGGTCCAGATGCCTGGCTTCGCGCACTTCGATCTGGCAGATGCTGTTCAGCCGTTCGGCGAAGGCCGCGGTGAATTTTTCCGGCATGTGCTGGACGATGACGATGCCGGGCGAGTCGACCGGCAATTGGCGCAGCACCAGCTCCAATGCCTGGGTGCCACCGGTGGACGTGCCCAGTGCCACCACCCGGTCGGTGGTGGTCAGGGCCGCTTGCGGGCAGCTTTCCAAGGCTGGCTCGGGCACCAGGCGCGATTTACCGGGCATGGCACGGGGATGACTGCGGGCGGCGATTTCGATCTGCTTGATCAGCTCGCCGGAGAGCTGCTGCAGGCTGTCCTTCAGGCCCAGGCGTGCCTTGGTGAAGACGCCGACGGCACCGGCGGCCAGTGCATCCAGCGTGATGGCCGCGCCGGCCTCGGTCAGGGTCGAGCAGATGATGGTGGGCGTGGGGCGCTCGGCCATCAGCTTGCGCAGGAAGGTGATGCCGTCCATGCGCGGCATTTCCACGTCCAGCACCAGCACATCCGGCCAGTCGCGCTGCATCTTTTCCAGGGCGAAGAGCGGGTCGGCGGCCTGGCCGATGACGCGGATGTTCGGATGGCTGTCGAGGCAGGCGGTGAGTACCTGCCGTACCAGGGCAGAGTCGTCGACGATGAAGACATTGATCATGCTTTGCCCGTCAGTAAGGTGGGTGTGGCGAGGCATTGGCAGACCAGGCTGCCATCGCGTCCGTTGAGGGTGAGCCGGCGATATTCCTTGCCGCCCAGGTGTTCGTGGTCGATGCGCCAGCCCAGCAAATGGAACTGTTCGCGAGCGAAGCGCACGTTGGCCGCACCGACCTGCGTCTTCGGGTTGTCACCGCAGTTGATGCGGCTGCCGCCGCCGAACAGGCCCTTGCGAAACTCGCTGGCTTGGGTGCCGTGGCGGCGCATATCGCTCAGCAACTGGTGGAAGACGCCCTCGCCGTAGCGAGTGTCATGGGCGTCCGAATCGCGGCTGCGCGCCAGCAGAAAGTGCGAGATGGCGACCAGCCGTCGTTGCGGGTGCCAGAGTGTCACCGCCACGCAGGAACCGAGCAGGGTGACGATCGAGCCGTCGAACTCGCCGAAGAAGTAGTCACCTGGCAGGACGAACTGATGGCTGCTCACTGGAGGCGATAGACCGAGGGGGCCACGGTGCGCAGCGGCAGGTTCAGCCCGTGCAGGCTCTCGGCGTGGCCGATGAACAGCAGGCCGTCCGGGCGCAGGCGTTCCAACAGGCGAGCGACGATGGCGCGCTTGTCTTCCGGCGTGAAGTAGATCAGCACGTTGCGCAGGAAGATCAGGTGAAAGTCGTCGACCTCTCTGGGAATCGGCCGCATCAGGTTGATTTCCCTGAAGCTGACGCGCTGGCACAGGGTCGGCGCGACGCGAAACATACCCTCGTATTGGCCGATGCCGCGCAAGCAGTGGCGTTTCAGCCAACCGGTGGGGAACTGGCCGGCCTCGTCCATCGGGTAGACGGCGGCGCGAGCCTTGTCGAGCATGCGCAGGCTGAGGTCGCTGCCGAGGATCGACCAGTCGTCATGCCGTGCGTGCTCGGCCATCACCATGGCCAGGCTGTAGGGCTCCTCGCCGGACGACGAGGCGGCGCTCCACAGCCGCAGCGGGCCTTGCCTGCTGCCCAGCCAGTCGGCGAGGAAGGTGAAATGCTGCGGTTCGCGAAAGAAGTAGGTCTCGTTGGTGGTCAGCAGATCGATGACCAAGCGGCGTTCTTCCTGCTGCTTGCCATCGCTCAGCAGTTTCAGGTACTCGCCGTAGCTGGACAGGCCCAGCGCCCGCAAGCGGCGCATCAGGCGGCCCGCCATCAGGGGCCGCTTCTGCTCGCTCATGCGAATGCCGGACTCTTCGGCCATCAGCGCCTGCAGATGCTTGAATTCCCGGTCGCCCAGCACCGGCAGGCCTGAACTGCTCATCAGCTGGCCTGGGCCACGGCGCGGTTGATCTGCAGGATGTCGTCCAGCGAGAGCACCCGGCGCACGTCGAGGATGATGGTGAATCCGCGCTCGTCGCGGGCCATGCCGGCGATGAAGTCGGTGCGGATGCCGGCCCCGAACGGCGGCGCGGGTTCGACATCGCCGGCTTCGATGTCCAGCACTGCATCCACCGCATCGACCACCAGGCCGATGCGTTGATGCAGGTCGTCCAGCTCCAGCTCGATGATGACGATGCAGGTGCGTTTGCCCGGCACCGTCAGTTCAAAGCCGAAGCGCGCGGCCAGATCCAGCACCGGCACCACATTGCCGCGCAGGTTGATCACGCCATGGATGCACGGCGGCATCATCGGCACGGTGGTGATCTGCCCGTACTCGATGATTTCCCGCACCAGTTCGATGGGCAGGGCATAGCGCGCCTGCCGCACCCGGAACGACAGGTTCTGCACGCTGGTCGGCGTGCTGTCCTGGGAGAGAACTTGAGGAAGGTTCATGCGCGCGTCCCTCCGTCAGCTGAAGCTGACGAACTGGCCTTCATCGACCCGGGCGGCGACCGGGTGCTCGCTGCGTGGCGAGCGAGCGGGGCGCTGCGGCAGGTTGCGCACGTTGCTGTCGCGACGCACGTTGCTGTGGGAACCGCCGGTTCCGGTCGAGCCATCAAGGCGGAAGTAGCTGATCAGCTCCAGCAACTGGCTTGCCTGGGCATTCATCTCTTCTGCGGTCGCGGCCAGCTCCTCGGAAGCCGAGGCGTTCTGCTGGGTGATCTGGTTCATCTGGCCCATGGCCACGTTGATCTGCCCGGCACCAACGCTCTGCTCCTGGGACGCGGCGGTGATCTCCTGGACCAGGTCGGAGGTCTTCTGGATATTCGGCACGATCTCGTCGAGCAGCGAGCCGGCCTGTTCGGCCAGGTGCACGCTGTTGCTGGCGACACCGCCGATTTCCTGGGCGGCCACCTGGCTGCGTTCGGCCAGTTTGCGTACCTCGGCGGCGACCACGGCAAAGCCCTTGCCGTGGTCGCCGGCACGGGCGGCCTCGATGGCGGCGTTCAGCGCCAGCAGGTTGGTCTGGTAGGCGATGTCGTCGATGATGCCGATCTTGTCGGCGATCTGTTTCATCGCGATCACCATGTCGCGGACCGCACGGCCACCTTCCACCGCATCGTTGGCGGCCTTGCCGGCGATGCCGTCGGTGATCTTGGCGCTCTCGGTGTTCTGGGTGATCGAGGCGGACATCTGCTCCACCGAGGCAGTGGTTTCCTCGACGCTGGCGGCTTGCTCGCTGGCGGCCTGGCTCAGGGACTGCGAGGTGGCGCTGACTTCCTCGGAGGCCGAGGACAGGGAATCCGCCGCGCTGCGCACATCGCCCATGATGGTGCGCAGGCGCTCGGTCATGTGCTTCATGGAGGCCAGCAGCTTGCCGGTCTCGTCCTTGCGGTCGACTTCGACCTGGATGCCCAAGTCGCCGGCGGCCAGGCTGTCGGCCACGCTGACGGCTCGGTTCAACGGGCGGGTGATGCTGCGGGTGACCAGGATGCCGACGCCGAAGCCGAGCAGGGCGGCGATCACTACCAGGACGATCATCTGAGTACGCGAGCTGAGATAGATCTGGCTGATTTCGTCGTTCGACGCGCTGGCGCTCTTGCGCCGGAAGTTCACCGCCTCGGTCATCAGGGCATCGACGATGTCGGCGCGCTGGGACAGTTCGGGCAGCTTGCGGCCGGCAGCGCTTTCTTCCTGTACGTTGCCCGAGGCCAGGTGCAAGCCGAGCACTTCCTTCAGGGTACTTTCATAAGCCTTCAGCGGCTCATCCAGGCGATTGACCAGGGCCTTGCCCTCTGCCGTGGTGAACGACTGCTTGGCCCGCTCCAGGGAGGCCCAGGTATCGACGATGGCCTGCTTGCTTTTTTCCGCCGCGGCGTCGCGGGCCTCGTAGGAGGTGGCCAGAAGCGCTACGCGCAATGAGCGGCCAGCGACGATCAGGGTGTAGTTGGCGTTCTGCATTTCGTTCAGGCCAACCAGATCGCGTTCATACATGTTGTCGGCCAGTTCGTTGACCTGCCCGAGGTTGCGTATGCCGACCAGCCCTACCGCGACGGTCAGGACCACCACCAGGAGAAAGCCCAGGATCAGGCGCATACCGATTTTCATGTTGCTAAAGAAGTTCATGCTGGGATTTCTCCTTGTTGACCGCTGATGTCCTGGCGTTGCTGGCCCATGCGGGAATCGGCAGCATTCGCTTCGACGTGGTTTTGCAGATGACGGAACAGGCTGGGAATATCCAGGATCAGGGCGACTTGCCCGGTCCCTAGAATGGTGGAGCCGCCGACGCCCTGAAGATGTTGAAACAGGGGGCCGAGCGGCTTGATAACGGTTTGCAGCTCGCCGTGCAGGTTGTCGACGATCAGCCCGGCCTGTTGCCGGCCCTGGCTGACCACGACGATGTTGCGGCGTTTGCTGCGGCTGTCGGGCAGATCGAAATGGGCGGCCATCGACAGGCAGGGCAGGGGCTTGCCGCGCAGGTTGAGATAGCCGTAGGCACCATTGAGCTGCGCATCGTCCATTTCCAGGCACTCGGTGACCATGTCCAGCGGGATCACGAAGTGCTCCTCGCCAAGGCTGACCAGGAAGCCGTCGATGATCGCCAGGGTCAGCGGCAGGCGGATGCGAAAGGTGCAGCCATGGCCCAGGCGCGAGTCGATTTCGATGCTGCCGCGCAGGGCGTCGATGGCGCTACGCACCACGTCCATGCCGACGCCCCGGCCGGAGAGGTCGGAGACGCTCTCGGCGGTGGAAAAGCCGGCGGCGAAGATCAGCGCATGGATGTCCGGCTCGGCCAGGTTGGCCTGGGCATCGATCAGCCCGCGGGCGATGGCTTTTTCGCGAATGCGTTCGGTGTTCAGGCCGCGGCCGTCGTCGCCGACTTCGATGACGATCATGCCCGACTCATGGTAGGCATCCAGGCGCAACTGGCCCTCGGCCGGCTTGCCGGCGGCAAGGCGCTCCTCGGCCGGCTCGATGCCGTGGTCGATGGCGTTGCGCACCAGGTGGGTGAGCGGATCGGCGAGCTTGTCGATCACCGATTTGTCCAGCTCGGTATCGGCGCCGCGAATCTCCAGGCGGATGTTCTTGCCCAACTGCTGGCTGACGTCGCGCACCACCCGGTGGAAGCGGTTGAAGGTGTCGCCGATCTCGATCATGCGCAGCTTGAGTGCCGCCTCGCGGATCTGCTCGACGTGTTGGTTGACCGTCTGGGTGGTTTCCACGCAGCCGGCGTCACCGTGGGAGCGGGCGCGTAGCTGGGCGCCGGCGGCGCTGATCACCAGTTCGCCGACCAGGTTGATCAGCTCGTCGAGCTTATGGGCGGCGACGCGGATCTGGCTGCTTTCCTGGCTGCGCTTCTCGCGCACCGCCTGCTGCTTGGCCAGCGCAGCGTTGACCGCTTGCGGCGCGACCATGCCTTCTTCCACCAGCACCGCGCCCAGCGGCGGCTTCAGCTCCTGGGCCTGGGCCTGCAGGGCCAGGCCTTGCGCCAACTCGTGCTCGGTGAGCAGGCCGGCGGCCACCAGGATGCGACCGATGCGCGCGTCGTTTTCCGGCAGTTCCTGAATCAAGCGCAGGTAGTCGTCCAGCGCACTGTTCGGCGGCAGGATGCGCAGGGTGCAGAAGTCGCGCACGAACTCGAATACTTCCTCGATCTCGCTCTTGCTCGCCGAGGTGCACAGGTCGACCTCAAGGCCGAGGTAGCAGTTTTCCGGGTCCAGCTCCGCCAGGGACGGCAGGGCCTCGTCGATGGTTTCCAGATGCAGGATGTCGCCCAGACGGCCGAGGTAGCGCAAGAAGGCCGCCGGATCGAAGCCGTTGCGCAGCAGGTCCCCGTCGAAGCGCAGGGAAATGTGCCAGGCACCGTCGGCCTTGCACCCCTCGCAGGCTTCCAGGCGACCGCGGCTCTGGCAGTCGGCGGTTTCCACGGTGGCCACCGGGATCGCCGGCAGCGTCTGGCCGCTGTGCTGGCTGAGGGACTCAAGCAGTTCGGCCTGGTGTACCTCATCCACCGTCAGGTCGCCGCTGTCGACGTCGATCAGCTCCACCATCGAGCCGATTTCATCCAGGCAGCGCAGCATCAGCGAGATCAGCGGCGCATTCAGCTCGCGCTCGCCGTCGCGCACCAGCATCAGCAGGTTTTCCAGGTGGTGGGTGAAGTTCACCAGGGGCGTCAGCGAGAACAGGCCGGCGGAACCCTTGAGGGTATGCATGGCCCGGAACAGGCCGTTGATGGCGTCCTCGTCGGTGGGCGATTGATCCAGCAACAGCAGGTATTCCTCGGCCTGCTTGGCCAGGTCGCGAGCTTCTTCGATAAAGCCCTGCAACAGCTGGCTCCATTGTTCGCCATTGAACATCGCAGTCTTCCTCAGCCGTGGGCCGGCAGCAGATCCGGGTAAAGCGCCTGCAGGCGCAGCAGTTCGAGCAGTTCCAATACCGCGGCGCCGGGGTTGCAAACCTCCAGGCGGGCGCCGGCCTGGGCCAGGTGCCGCTGTGCCGCGAGCAACAGTTGTGCACCGGCGGTATCCAGTTCCTCGAGGGCCTGCAGGTCGAACTGCCAGTGATCGCCCGGCTCGTTGCCGAGCACTTCGAGCAGGGCGGCGTGGGCCTCGCGCACCTCGTAGATGGTCAGGTTGCCGGACAGGGCGAGTCGCGCCGGTTGTTCGCTGGGGTCATGGCTCAGCTGGAACATGCTCAGCCCACCAGCTTGTCGACGGCGGCCAGCAGCTGTTGCGGCTGGAACGGCTTGACGATCCAGGCCTTGGCGCCGGCGGCCTGGCCCTCGGCCTTCTTGCCCTGCTCGCTTTCGGTGGTGAGCATGACGATGGGGGTGAAGCGATAGTCGTTGCGCGCCTTGACTTCCTTCACCAGGCCGATGCCGTCCAGGTTCGGCATGTTCACGTCGCTGATGATCAGGTTGATCTTCTGGCCGTTGAGCTTGGTCAGCGCGTCGCGGCCGTCCACGGCCTCGATCACCTGGTGCCCGGCCCCGGTCAGGGTCATCTTCACCAGCTGGCGCATCGACATCGAGTCGTCGACGATGAGAATGGTCTTGGACATGTGGAGCTCCTTGTAGAGGTTTAGAAGAAGGTCACTTCGTTCTGCGGTGCGCTGCGGCGGCGGCCGTGGCGCTCCTCGTCGGTGGTGAAGTGCTGACGCAGCTCGCGCAGCCAGCGCTGGGGATTGGCGAGAATCTCGTCCTGGGTGCCGATGGCCTGTTGCATGCGCTGCAAGTCGTTCTGCACGTGGTCGAGCATCTGGTCGGTGCGGTCCTGGAACTGCAGGTTGACCACGATCTCTTCGATATCGGCCTGGGTGACGCGGGTGTCCTGCTGCAGTTGCAGCGAGATGCTGGAGAGTTCCTCCAGGTTCTGGCTGAGGCCCTGCATCACTTCGCCGGCGACGGTATCGAGGTAGCCGAGGTTGCTCGCCTCGCTGCTCGACAGCTCCTCGGCGGCGGTGACCGTCGAGCGGATGGCCTTGTTGATCTCGCCGACCTTCTCGCCCATGCGCTGGCCGGTTTCGGCAGACAGGGTGGAAAGCTTGCGCACTTCATCGGCGACCACCGAGAAGCCGCGGCCGTACTCGCCGGCGCGGGCGGCCTCGATGGCGGCATTGAGGGCGAGTAGGTTGGTCTGGCTGGCGATGTCCTGAACCAGCTTGGACATGCTCTGCAATTCGCTGGCGTAGTTGTTCAGCTCGCCGATGGTGCCGAGCAGTTCGGTCTTGCGTGCGCTGGCCTGGTGGAAGGCCTGGATCACTTCGTTGAGGCGGGCGTGGGCCTGGCGCAGGCTGTTGGCCATGCCGTTGCCGCCGATCACGCTCTCGGAATTGCTCAGGCTCTGGCGCAGGCGCTGGGTCAGCGCATCGAAGTGTTCGAACAGCTGGCGGATGTTGCTTTGCAGCAAGTTGCGCACCTGGCCGAGGTTCTGGCTCCAGGTCGGCAGCACTTCCAGCAGCAAGGGTTCCATGATCGGAGCGGCGGGAGCGATCTCGGTCGTGGGCTGGGGTTCGGCGTGGCTCGTGGCGGGCCCGGGGCGAAGGAAGAACGCGGCCACGGCGCAGGTGGCGGCGGCCGCGCCGCTGAGCCATGGCAGCCCCAAGCCCAGGCCGACAAGACCGATGATGATTCCTGACCAAAGTGTGCAGTAGGCAAACACGCGTCGCACTCCCTCTGTGGGTGACAGCTGGAGCGAACGATAGAGAGCCGTCGGCGACGGAGAAATCGGGGATTCCCCTAGACCACCCTAAGGGGGCGCCTGAGGGATGTAAGCGCCTGTCGCCTCGGGCCTTTCAGAGCTGTCAGGGTAGTGGCGAACGGCTATGCTGTGGAAGTCGACGGGGCTGCCGATAACCCTGTACTGACACCGGCATCGCACTATTGGTAGGAGCACACGATGGCGAGCATTCTCGATTCAGTAAACCAACGCACCCAACTGGTGGGCGAGAATCGCCTGGAAATCCTCATGTTCCGCCTGGCCGGGCGGCAACTGTTCGCGATCAACGTGTTCAAGGTGCAGGAAGTCCTGCAGATGCCCAAGCTGACGCTGATGCCCCAGCGGCATCGCTTCGTCTGCGGCGTGGTCAACCTGCGTGGCCAGACCCTGCCGGTGATCGACCTGTCCCAGGCCATCGGTATGCGCCCTCTGGTGCCGGACGAGCGCAGCACCATCATCGTCACCGAGTACAACCGCTCGGTGCAGGCGTTCCTCGTCGGCGGTGTGGACCGCATTCTCAATCTCAACTGGGAAGACATCCTGCCGCCGCCCGGCGGAGCAGGGCGCCAGCACTACTTGACTGCCATCACTAAGGTCGAGGAGCAACTGGTCGAGATCATCGACGTGGAAAAGGTGTTGGCGGAAATCGTGCCCTACAACGCCACGGTGTCCAGCGACCGCCTGGCCGATCCGATCTTCCAGAAGGCCCGCGGCCGCGAGGTGCTGCTGGTGGACGACTCCAGCGTGGCGCTGGCGCAGTTGCGCGATACCCTGACCCAGCTCGGCCTGAAGATGCACACCGCCAGCGACGGGCTCAAAGGCCTGGGCCTGCTGAAGAAGTGGGCCGACAGCGGCGCGGTGATGACCGACAAGCTGCTGATGGTCTTCACCGATGCCGAAATGCCGGAGATGGATGGCTACCGCCTGACCACCGAGATTCGCAACGACCCGCGCCTGAAGGATCTCTACGTGGTGCTGCACACCTCGCTGTCCGGCAGTTTCAACGAGGCGATGGTGAAAAAGGTCGGCTGCGACAATTTCCTCTCCAAGTTCCAGCCGGACAAGCTGGTGGACGTGATTCGCGAACGCCTGCTGCTGGACGAGGCGCGTTCCTAGACCGTTGCCCGGCGGTTCGTTCAGCGAATGCGCAGTTTGCCGATCCGGTCGCCTTCCAGGCTGCCCAGGTAAAGGTAATCGCCCACCGGCTTTGCCGAGGTGACCATGCGCAGATGGCTGCCGCTGGTGTCGTGCAGGCAGCGCTGGATGTTGCCCTGCTCATCGATGGCGAGCACCAGCCCATAGCGAATCGGCTTGGGCAGCATCGAGCGCGGCAGCTTGGCAACCTGTGCCTTGAGCCAGGGAAAGCGGTGCAGCAGGTCTACGCTGCTCTTGCGCGGGCTGGGCAGGGCCACCCAGAAGGTGCCGGCACCATCGCCCTGCAGGTTGTCCGGCAGGCCCGGCAGGTTGTCGACGAGCACCTCATGGCTACCGGCCTTCTCGCCCTTCAGCCAGTAGCGCAGGATGCGATAGCGATAGGTCTCGTTGACCAGCACGAAGTCTTCCCGCGCCGACAGCGCGACGCCGTTGGCAAAATACAAGTCGTCCAGCAGCACTTCGGTGCGGCCGGTTGCCGGGTCGTGGCGCAGCAGCCGGCCGTGGGGGCGGGCTTCCAGCAGATCGAGCATGTACTCGGGCTGGGTGAACTTGCTGGAGGCGTCGGTGAAGTAGATGCGGCCGTCGCTGGCGATATCCACATCGTCGGTGAAGGCGAAGGGCACACCGCCGGCTTCGCGCGCCAGCACCTCGATCCGTCCCTGCGGGTCTATGCGCAGCAGACCCTTGTGGGCATCGGCGACGACCAGCCTGCCAGTGCTGTCGAAATCCATGCCCAGCGGCCGGCCCTGGGTATCGGCGAACGTCTGCGGCGAGCCGTCGGCGCCGATACGCACTATTCTGCCATCATGCAGGCCCGCATAAACGCGCCCTTCGGCATCCACCGCGGTGTCTTCCGGGCCATCCAGTTGGCCCGGAGCGAGCAGTTCCGCCTTCATCAGGGTGTCGTTGGGCTCCAGCACGCCGGTCATGGCCGGCGCCTCGGGGGCCTGCCAGGCCAGCGGGTCGATGGGGCTCGGCGTCAGGGCCAGATAGCCGAGCGCGGCAATGGCCAGCAGGGCGACGACGCCCAGGAGCTTTTTCATGGCAATCCCTTGTGTTGCTGAGGTACGTGAGCGCGGCAGCATAGGAGGCGCGAGCGGCACGCGGCAAGTCGCGAATACCCGTGGCCTGCCGGGGTCGATATACTGCGCGCTTTTTTGCGGCGAATACCGTCGGGTTTCGCGGGGCGGCACCCGCAGCGGGTGACTTCTGCCCGGAACCCGTGGGGTAGCGCACGGCGCGAGTGGTGCATGGCCGAGCCGGGCGACCGCCTGTGGGTTGCCTTGGACACCTTCAGGGTGAAGTGTTCAGTGCTTTTTGTAGGAGAGCCGTGTGGCTATCGATATACATTGGATTTGTGACGACGCCAGCCTGGCCGCGCATTGCGCCGCCTGGCAGCAGCTACCGTACCTGGCCCTCGATACCGAGTTCATGCGGGTCGACACCTTCTATCCGCGTGCCGGGCTGGTGCAGGTCGGCGATGGCAACCGGGCGTTCCTGATCGATCCGTTGCTGATCGGCGACTGGTCGCCGTTCGCCGCGGTGCTGGAGAACCGCGGGGTGGTCAAGGTGTTGCACGCCTGCAGCGAGGATCTGGAAGTGCTGCAGCGGCTGACCGGCAGCCTGCCGCTGCCGCTGTTCGATACGCAACTGGCCGCGGCCTACCTCAATCTCGGCTTCTCCATGGGTTATTCGCGCCTGGTGCAGACGGTGCTGGACATCGAACTGCCCAAGGGCGAGACCCGCTCCGACTGGCTGCAGCGCCCGCTGACCGAGATGCAGGTGCGCTACGCCGCGGAAGATGCCCAGCACCTGGCCGAACTTTACGAAGCGCTGTGCCCGAAATTGTCCGCCGAGAAGCGTGACTGGGTCCTGGAGGACGGCGCCGAGCTGGTCGCCAACCTGGGGCGTGAGGTCGAGCCGGACGAAATCTACCGCGAGGCCAAGCTGGCCTGGAAACTGTCCCGCGCGCAGCTTGCCGTGCTGCGCCCGCTGTATGCCTGGCGCGAGCGCGAGGCGCGTCGGCGCGACCAGCCGCGCAACCGCATCCTGCGGGAGAACTCGCTGTGGCCGCTGGCGCGCTTCCAGCCCGCCGACCTGGTGGCGCTGGCGCGAATCGACGAAATGCACCCGCGCACGGTGCGCCAGGACGGCGAGACGCTGCTCAAGCTGATCAAGGACGCTGCCGCGCTGCCGCCCGCCGAGTGGCCCGAGCCGGTACCCGAGCCGTTGCCGGTGGAAGCCTCTGCGCTGCTGAAGAGGCTGCGCGCCATCGGCCAGGCCGAGGCCGAGCGCCTGCAGATAGCCCCCGAGCTGATGCTGCGCAAGAAAGTGCTCGAAGCGCTGCTGAAAAGCGGCTACCCCAATGGTCCCTTCCAATTGCCCGAGTCCCTGCGGGGCTGGCGGCGTGAACGACTGGGACAGGCCCTGCTCGACAGCCTGGCCGCCGAAGGAGAACGACTGTGAAACGCATCTGCTCCATCTACCGCAGCCCGCGCAAGCGGGACATGTACCTCTACGTCGAGAAGAAAGATGCCCTGGAGCGGGTGCCGGAAGGCCTGCTCGCGGCCTTCGGTGCACCGCAGCATGCCTTCGACCTGGTGCTCAGCCCGGAGCGCCAACTGGCCCGCGAGGACATTCACAAGGTCCTGGAGAACCTGGAAACCCAGGGCTATCACCTGCAGATGCCGCCGCCCGAGGAGGACTACATCGAGCACCTGCCGGAAGAACTGCTGCGCATGAACGACCCGATCTGACCGCCGATGCGTCTGCTGATCGCCGAGCGTAGCGGCGCCCGCTATGCCGAACTGCTGGCGCGGGCCGAGCCGGCGCTGGACATCGTCGCCAGCGACGATCTCGGCACGCTTGCCGCGCAAGCAGCCGAGTGTCCGCTGTGGCTCGGCCAGCCGGACCTGCTCGCCACACTGCTGCGACAAGGCCATCGACCCCTGTGGCTGCAGGCGACCTGGGCCGGCATCACGCCGCTGTTGGCCGACGACCTGCCGCGCGATTACCGCCTGAGTCGCGCGGTCGGCATCTTCGGCCAGGCGATGGCCGAGTACGTACTGACCTATCTGCTCGCCCATGAGCGGCACCTGCTGGGCCGCCTGGCCAACCAGGTCGAACGCCGCTGGGAGGCGCGCCCGCCGCGAAGCCTGGCCGGGCGGCGCGCGCTGATCGTCGGTTGCGGGGAGATCGGTACCGAGGTGGCGCGCTTCCTCGCACCCTTCGGCCTCGAACTGGAGGGCATCGCCAGCGCCGTCCGCGAGCAACCGCCGTTCGCCAGGATCGCACCGCTGGACCGGCTCGGCGACCGGGCGGCCGGCGCGGATTACCTGATCAACCTGCTGCCCGATACCCCGGCCACCCTGGACATCTATGACGCTGCGCTGTTTGCCCGCCTGGGGCCGTCCGCGCTGTTCATCAACGCCGGGCGCGGCAGTGCGGTGGTCGACGGCGACCTGGTCGCTGCCCTGGCGCAGGGACGCCTGGGCGCCGCGGTGGTCGATGTCTGCCGGCAGGAGCCGTTGCCCGCCGAGCATGCGTTCTGGACGGCGCCACGCCTGCTGCTCACCGGCCATAGCGCGGCACCGACACTGCCCGAGGCCATGGTCGGTCTGTTCCTCGATAACCTGCAGCGCTATCGCGCCGGCGAGCCCCTGCGTGGCCAGGTGGACTTCCCCCGTGGCTATTGAGTCCGGCGGTCGCGTCCGCTTGGCCGGCTGCCGGCGCCAGGCTAGACTGCCGGCCCTTCGCCGCTAACCTGTCGTCGCCATGGCCGCCAAAGTCGAACCCTTCTGGAAACGCAAGACCCTCGATCAGCTCGATCAGGAAGAATGGGAATCGCTGTGCGACGGTTGCGGGCTGTGCTGCCTGCAAAAACTCGAAGACGAGGACGACGGCAGCGTCTACTACACCCGTATCGCCTGCAAGCTGCTCGACCTGACGAGCTGTCGCTGCACCGACTACGCCAACCGCAAGGCCTCGGTGCCCGACTGCATCCAGCTCACACCGGCCCAGGCCGACCAATTCAAGTGGCTGCCACCGACCTGTGGCTATCGCCTGGTCAGCGAAGGCAAGGACCTGCCGCTCTGGCACCCGCTGGTCTGCGGCGATCCGGAAGCGGTGCACCACGAGCGCATTTCCCAGTCCGGACGCATGCTCGCCGAGGGCAGCGTGGCGGAGGATGAGTGGGAGGATCACCTGATCTTCCGCGCCGGTTGAGCGTTTCGTCGGCGCCCTGTCTAATGGGTTCGGTCTTCATACAAGGAATCCGCTTCATGCCTGTCGCAGTGAAGTCGCTGTTGCTGTCTGCCGTTCTGCTGAGCCTGAGCGCCCCGGTCTGGGCGAAGAAAGTCGATCTGGATTACCACGTGCGCCTGCTGCCGGAGAGCGACCAGGCCGAGGTGCGGATCACCCTGGCAAACGGGGCGGCCGTGCGCAGCTTCGATTTCGATCTCGGCGACAAGGGCTACTACAGCGACTTCGCCACCGATGGCCAGTGGCAGCAGACCGACGAAGGGCGCGGCGTCTGGCAGCCGGCGGCCGGCAAGACCAGCCTGACCTATCGGGTACAGGTCAGCCACCCGCGCAAGAATGATCGTTTCGATGCGCGCCTGACGCCGGGCTGGGCGCTGTTTCGCGGCGACGACCTGGTGCCGAGTGCGCGACTGCGCCAGGAAAAGGGCACCGAGCTGGTTTCGCGCCTCGAGTTCGAGTTGCCCAAGGGGTGGCCGGGCGTGGAGACCGGCTGGGCGCGCATCGGGCCGCGGCGCTTTCGTGTCGATAATCCCGAACGCAAGTTCGACCGCCCCACTGGCTGGATCGTTGCCGGCAAGATCGGCAGTCGCCGTGCCACGCTGGGCAATACCGCCGTTACCGTTTCCGCGCCGCTCGGCGAGGGCATGCGGCGCATGGACGTGCTCACGCTGCTGACCTTCACCTGGCCCGAGTTGACCGCGGTATTTCCCCGTGAGCCGGACAAGCTGTTGATCGTCGGCGCCGGCGACCCGATGTGGCGCGGCGGCCTGTCGGCCTCCAATTCGTTCTTCATGCATGCCGACCGGCCGCTGGTCAGCGAGAACGGCACCAGCTCCCTGCTGCATGAGCTGGTGCACGTGGTCGGCCGCATCTATGGCAAGGATCGCAGCGACTGGATCAGCGAGGGGCTGGCGGAGTTCTATGCCGTCGAGCTGCTGCGCCGCGCTGGCGGCCTGAGCGAAGACCGTTACCAGAAGGTTCGCAAGCAGCTCGGCGGCTGGGGCGGCAAGGTCAAGAGCCTGCGTGGCGACCGCGTCAAGGGCCCGGTCACGGCGCGTGCGGTGCTCTTGTTGCAGGATCTCGACCAGGAAATCCGCAAGCGCACCAAGAACCAGCGTTCCCTGGACGACGTGACCCGCGGCCTGATGCGGCTGGATAAGGTCAGTACCGCCGAGTTCATCGAGATCAGCGAGAACGTCATGGGCGGCGCGTCGAGGGTGCTGGACACCAAGTTGCTGCGCTAGGCCAGGTCCGCCAGGGCTGAGGACAGATCGGCGTAGTTGAACGCGAACCCGTGCTCCAGCAGCCTAGTCGGCACGACCCGTTGCCCGGTGAGCAGGATTTCCTGCGCCATCTCGCCGGCCAGCAGCCGCAAGGCGAAGGCCGGCAGGTGGATTCTGGCGCGTGTGCCCTTGAGACGGCCGAACAGCTCGCAGAACTGTCGGTTGGTGACGGGATGCGGCGCGGTGGCATTGATCGGCCCGCTGAGGCTCGATTGGGTGCCGACGAAGGAAACGATACGCAGCATGTCATCCAGGTGAATCCACGACATCCACTGCCGCCCATTGCCCAGTTGCACCGCCAGCGACCAGTCGAAGGGCTTGCGCAGTTCCGCCAGCGGACCGCCATGCCTGCCAAGCACAATGCCGATGCGCAGCAGGCATACCCGCGTTCCCAGGGCCTCGAATTGCCGGGCGCTGTCTTCCCAGGCCTTGCACAGGCGATGGGAATAGCAGTCGGTATAACCGCCGTTTTCGTCCAGTTCGTTGTCGTCCTGGTGCCCGTAGTAGCCGATCGCGGAGCCGTTGATCAGTACCTGCGGCTTGCGCCGCAGGCGTGTCGCCAAGGCTAGCAACGCAGCGGTCATCTGCAGCCGGCTGTCGAGGAATTGCGCCTTGCGCGCGGCGTTCCAGCGGCCCTTGGCCAGGGGCTCGCCCGCGAAGTTGATGATCCAGTCGAAGGTCGCGTCGTCGCCGATGTCCGCCAGGTCGCCGATCAGCCGGATGGGCGCCGCCAGGGTCTGGCGCGCCTTGTCGGGGTTCCGGGCCAGTACCCAGACCTCGTGTCCGTCGGTGGCCAAGGCCTGGGCAAGCGGCTGGCCGATGAAGCCGGTGCCGCCGGTGAGCAGGATCTTCCTGGGCGGCACGGATTTCCCGTTCGCACCGATCAACGGGACGCCAGCCCCAGCACCTTGAGCAGGAAGGCATATTCCAGCGCCACGTCCTTCAGGGCCTGGTACCGGCCGCTCATGCCGCCATGGCCGGCGCCGAAATCGGTCTTCAGCAGCAGCAGGTTGCCGTCCGTCTTGGTGGCGCGCAGCCGGGCCACCCATTTGGCGGCCTCCCAGTACTGCACACGGCTGTCGTGGTAGCCAGCGACCGCCAGGATGGCGGGGTAGGGCTGGGCGCTGACGTTCTCGTAGGGGGCGTAGCCCTTGATGCGTTCGAAAACCGCCGGCTCGTGGGGATCGCCCCACTCGTCATACTCGGTAACGGTCAGCGGCAGGTCCGGGTTCTGCATGGTATTCAACACGTCCACGAACGGCACTTCGGCGATGGCGGCGGCGAACAGGTCAGGTCGCTGGTTGAGCACGGCGCCGATCAGCAGGCCGCCGGCGCTGCCGCCGCTGATGGCCAACTGGCGCGGCGTGGTATGGCCGCTGGCGATCAGGTGTCCGGCGCAGGCGATGAAGTCGCCGAAGCTGTTCTGCTTGTGTTCCAGCTTGCCGCCGCGGTACCAGGCCTCGCCCAGCTCGCCGCCGCCGCGTACGTGGGCGATGGCGAAGACGAAGCCGCGGTCGAGCAAGCTCAGGCGTGCGTGGGAGAACCAGGGGTCGAGGCTTTCTCCGTAGGCGCCGTAGCCGTACAGGTAAAGCGGCGCAGGCTTGCCGAGCACGTCGCGCTTGCCTACCAGACTGATGGGGATGCGCGTGCCGTCGGCGGCCGTCGCCCACAGCCGCTGGCTGAGGTAGTCGTCGGCATCGAACGGGCCTTCCACCGGGGTCTCCTTGAGCACCACCTGGGCGCCGCTGGCCAGGTCCAGCTGGCGAACCTGCGCCGGTCGGTTCAGGGCCTCGTAGCGCAGGCGGATCACCGGGCTGTCGAATTCCAGGCTGTCGCGCACATGCAGGCTGTAGGCGGCGTCCGGGAGCTGCACGCGATAGGTGGCGGCGCCCTGCGGGTGGACCTCGACGATCGGCAGGCCGCCTTCGCGCAGGCCGAGGGTGAAGCCGCCGGCATTCAGGGTGAGGTCTTCGAGCATGCAGCTGTCGCTATGGGGAATCAGCTCCTGCCAGTGCTCGCGGGTCGGGGTGCTTTCCTTCGCCTGATAGAGCGCGAAGTTGATGCCGCTCTGGTTGCTGCGGATCAGCCAGGCCCAATTGCCGTCGAGGCGGCCGTGGTCCGGGTAGTACTCGTGGCCTTCCTGCCGCGGTGCCAGGCAGACGAAGGCTTCGCGCGGCCGCTGTGCATCCAGGACCCAGGCCTCGCTGGTGGTCTTGCTGTTCAGCAGCAGGATCAACTGGCGCTCCGAACTGGAGCGATAGCAGTGCAGGAAGAAACGCCCGTCGTTCTCGTGGAAGACCATGTCCGCCGTCTGGTCGCCGAGGCGGTGGCGATAGAGCTTGTGCGGGCGGTGGGTATCGTCCAGCTCGCCGAAGAACAGCGTCTGGCTGTCGTTGGCCCAGGTCATGCTGCCATCGCAGTCCTCGAAGGGCAGGGCGTCGATGGTGCCGCTGGCCAGGTCCTTGACGTACAGGCGGTAGATTTCGTCTCCGCTGGTGTCCAGGCTGTAGGCCAGCTTGCCGTGGTCCGGGCTTACGCTGAAGGCGCCGAGGGCGAGATAGCCGCCAGCGGCCAGTTCGTTCGGATCGAGCAGTAGCTGCTCGGCGGCTTCGTCCACCTGCAGCGTGCCGTCGGCCGGGCGAGGGCAGCGGTAGTGGCGCGGGTATTCGTCACCGGCGGTGGTGCGCTGGTAGTAGAGGTAGGGGCCCCAGGGCGTGGGCAGCGACAGATCGGTCTCGCGAATGCGTGCCTTGATTTCCTGGAAGAGGGTTTCACGCAGGTCGGCCTGGTCGGTCAGCTCGGCTTCCAGGTAGGCGTTTTCCGCCTTGAGGTAGTCGAGCACGTCCGCCGCGTCGCGGTTTTCCAGCCAGCGATAGGGGTCGGTACCGGGCTCGATGCGGGCGATGGGGGCTTGCGACATGGGACGCTCCGATGGTCAGCGGCCGACGGCGGGGAGGCCGGGGCGGGGAAAAGCCGCTATCATAAGCCCCCCTTTGAGCTGCCTGCCAACCGACGCCAATGATCGAGACCGACTATCACCTTGCCTGGGCCGCCTATGGAGTGGCCGCTCTCGGCTGCCTGTTGGTGTGGTTCCGCCTCACCCGATGGATGTGGCGCTGGCTGCGCGAGCCGCTGCGGGTACTGGTCGCGGTGCTGCTGTTGACGCCGACGCTGGTCGATCCGGGCAAGGAATTGTTCGCGCCGGCGATCGCCATCACTGCCATGGACCTGTTCCTGAAAGTCGGCAACAACGCCTGGCGCGCGGTCTCCGATCTGGTGCTGTTCGGGCTCATCGCCTTCGGTGCCTACTTGCTGTTCGTCGCCGTGCGCTGGCCGATCGAGCGTTGGTGGCGGGCCAATCACAGCGATCATGAACCAGTCGGCAGCGAGCGGACCCTGCGCGAGGTGCTCGATCGCGACGAGGCGAACCGTTACAGTCGCGGCGAACGTCGCGAGCCGCGCCTCTAGCCCAAGCCTCCTGGCGCACGTCCGGCTTGCAGCCGGGGCCTCGGCCATTCAGCATGGAGGCCAGTTGCGAAAAGGAGAGCCCATGGATTGCGTATTCTGCGCCATCGCCGCCGGCAGGCTGCCGGCCCATCTGCTGCATGAGGACGAGGATTTTCTCGTCCTGCTGGACATCTTCCCGCTGCGCCCGGCCCATGTACTGGTCGTTTCCCGGGCCCATGCTCCTCTGCTTCGCGACCTGCCAGCTTCGGCCCGCGAGCGCCTGCTGCCGCTTACCGAACTCCTCGCCCGGGCGTTGCGCGATTGCGGGCTGGGCGTTGAAGGCATCAATCTGATGGTCAACGACGGCCCGGCGTCCAACCAACACGTGCCACACTTCCATCTGCATCTGGTGCCGCGTCGCAAGGGTGACCTGCCGGCATTGTTGTGGCGCTTCCTGACGCGCTTCCTGCCGTTCGGCCAGGCGCCGCGGCATCGCTTGGAAAGCGAGGCCGCGCAGCTGCGCCAGGCACTCCAGCGAGAGGCCTGAGCGATGTGCGAGCTGCTCGGCATGAGCGCCAACGTGCCCACCGATATCGTTTTCAGCTTCACCGGGCTGATGCAGCGCGGTGGCCATACCGGTCCGCACCGCGACGGCTGGGGCATTGCCTTCTACGAGGGGCGTGGCCTGCGCCTGTTCCGGGACCCGGCGGCCAGCGCCGAGTCAGAGGTGGCCAGGCTGGTGCAGCGCTACCCGATCAAAAGCGAGACCGTCATCGGCCACATTCGCCAGGCCAACGTCGGCAAGGTTTGCCTGGCCAACACCCACCCGTTCGTGCGCGAGCTGTGGGGGCAGAACTGGTGCTTCGCCCACAACGGCCAGTTGAGCGACTTCGTTTCCGAGCCGGGCTTTTATCGCGCGGTGGGCGATACCGACAGCGAGGCGGCCTTCTGCGCGCTGCTCGATCGCCTGCGCACGGCCTTCCCGGAGCCGGTTCCCGCAGAAGCGCTGCTGCCGATCCTGGTCGAAACCTGCGACGGCTATCGCGCCAAGGGCGTATTCAATTGTCTACTGAGCAACGGTGACTGGCTGTTCGCCTACTGCTCCACCAAGCTGGTGGAAATTACCCGGCGGGCGCCGTTCGGGCCGGCGCGCCTGAAGGATGCGGAAGTCACCGTGGACTTCCAGACGGAAACCACACCCAACGACGTGGTGACGGTACTGGCGACCGAACCCTTGACCGCGAACGAGCGCTGGGCCTTGTACCGGCCGGGCGAATGGAGCCTTTGGCGGCTGGGTGAGTGCATTGCCCGTGGCCAACCCGCGGCGTGAGCCATAACCGGAGTGCGGCATGCTGAGAAGCTATCTGCGTTTGATGTTGTTCGCCTTGGGCCTGCTGGTCGGGGTGCAGGTGCCAGGTTTCATCGACGACTACGCCAAGCGTGTCGAGGCCCATCGGTTAGAGGCCGAGCTTAGCCTTCGCGGTTTTCGCGAGACGGCCGAGCGCTTCTTCCAGGGCGATCTGCAGGCGCTGGTGGAGCACTATCGGGCCAGTACCGATCCGGTCATGCAGAGCGATGCACGCAGCGTCGGGCAACTGATCGACCGGCGCCAGTTGCTGGAGCGGGAATGGCAGGCCATGCAGGGGCCCTGGTATGTGCAAGCCTGGCATCTGGTTCATGGGGCCGACCGCGGGTTGCTGCAGGAAACGCTGGACGCCTATCGCTATCAGGTACTGCTGGCCCCCGAGGCTATCGCCTGGGGCATCGTCTGCGCGCTGTTGCTGGCGTGGTGGGTGGAGAGCCTGTTGCTGCTCGTCGGTTGGTTGCTGGGCGGCATGCACCGCGACCGCCGCAGCCTGGCCCGCCATCGGCGCTGAGCGGCAGACTGCGCCGCCTGCCCGCGATGCGATAGCCAGGGGCCGCTGACGGCCGGTCACATGCTGTACTGCCCGGCGTCCTCCTTGAGCGTGTTGGTCAGCACCTGAAAGCCGTCGAGCAGCAACTGGTCGTTGCTCGAGGCGTTGCTGACGCTGGCGCGGATGTATTGCGGCACCGCGCTGCGACCCACGGCGAACGCCTCGGCGACCGACACCAGATAGTTCTTCTGCTTCAGATCCGCCTCGATTTCCGAGGCACGCCAGGGTTCCGGCACCTCGATCCAGAAGTGCGGGCTCTGCGGGTGGGTGCGGTAGTTCAACCCGCTCAGCAGATGCGTGACCATCGCCTTGCGCCGACCGATCTCGGCTACTTGCTGGCGGCGCAACAGGTCCGACGTGCCGTCCTCGATCCAGCTGGTGGCCATTTCCAAGGCCAGTGGCGTTCCCATCCAGCAGCTCACCCGCAGCGCTGCCGACAGGCGACTGAGCAGGGACGGCGGCGAGTGCAGGTAGCCGACCCGCAAGCCGGCGGCCACCGCCTTGCTCAGGCTGCTGATCAGCACGGTGCGCTCCGGGGCGAAGCGGGTCAGCGGTGGCGGGCGGTCGTCCACCAGCACGGCATGGGCTTCGTCTTCGATGACCAGCAGGTTGTATTCCCGGCAAATGCGCGCAATCGCTTCACGCCGCTCCAGGGAGAGCACCGAGGTGGTGGGGTTCTGAATCGTCGGGGTGCAATACAGCGCGGAAATCCGGTTGTTGCGACACAGCTCCTCCAGCGACTCGGGGATCAGGCCGAACTCGTCCATCACCACGCCCTGTACCTTGATGCCCAGAAAACGCGCGGCGCTGATCAGTCCCGGATAGGTCAATTGTTCGGTGGCAATGCTGTCGCCGGCCCGCAGCAGGCCCATCAGCGCGCAGAGCAGGCCATGCTGGCCGCCGTTGACGCAAATCACCTGGTCGGCCTGGGGCTGGAAGTCGCCATGGGCCAGCCACTTGGCACCTGCAGCGCGATAGCGGGGCAAGCCCACATCGGGGGTATAGAGGGTGAGGTCCTGGAGCAACTGCGGATCGCTGGCGAAGGCTCGCAGCGTTTGCGCCAGGTAATCCCGCTCATGCCCGGGAATGTGCATGTTGCGGCTCATGTCGTAGTACTGCTGGGGTTCGTCGATGAAGTTGCGAAAGCCCTCGTCGCGCTTGCGCTCCAGGCCGCGCTTGCGCACGAAGGTGCCGTCGCCGACCCGTGCCACCACCAGGCCGGTGCGCTCCAGTTCGGCATAGGCCCGGCTCACCGTGCCGATGGTCACCCCCAGCCGGTCGGCCAGCGCACGGTGGGGCGGCAGCTTCGCGCCGCTCTCCAGAGTGCCGTCGACGATCTTCCCTTCCAGGGCTTCGGCCAATCGCTGGTACTTGGCGCCTTGGCCCGATTGCAGAGCGGATTGGAGTATTGGCACCGTGTCAATAATTGGTTTGACAGTCATATTAGGTCCTAATAGCCTGATTGAACTGTATCAATATATGGGTTAACTCTCGATTTGACACAGTAATTTACCGCCAAATGAGAGAAATGTAATCATGCCAATGTCCGCAGTGATCGAGAGTGATGCCAAGGCGCAGAGTGTCTGGCTGGCAAGGTTTTTGACGGCGGTGCTTTTTCTGATCGTCTGCCTGAGCTGGGGCACGACGTGGCTGGGGATCAAGATCGCGGTAGAAAGTGTGCCGCC
Source organism: Zestomonas ipomoeae (assembly GCF_057128665.1). Taxonomy (NCBI): domain Bacteria; kingdom Pseudomonadati; phylum Pseudomonadota; class Gammaproteobacteria; order Pseudomonadales; family Pseudomonadaceae; genus Zestomonas; species Zestomonas ipomoeae. The sequence continues at coordinate 566,808 of NZ_JBSKHQ010000001.1, read as the reverse complement.
GCTGACATCGGCGGGGCTGCGGTTCCTGATTGCGTTTCCGTTGTTTCTGGTCTTTGCACTGGTCAGGCAGGACCCGATCTTCTTTCCCCGCAAGAGTCTCTGGTTCTTTGCCTTCGTGACCCTGTCTTACTTCTGCATTCCCTACTACTTGCTCAACTATGGGGAACAGCATGTCTCTTCCGGATTGACCTCTCTGCTGTTCAGCAGCATGCCGGTATTCATCCTGATTTTTTCCGCCTTCTTCTTGAAGGAAAAAATCTACTTCTCGCAAATCCTCGGTATTGCCATTGGTTTCGGCAGCCTGTTCATGATCATCAAGACCCAGGGGTTGCACCTGGACAAGGCAGAGTTCTTCGGCGTGGCAGCCATCCTGCTGGCGGCGGTGATGCATGCGCTCTGCTACGTGATCACCAAGCAGAAGGGCGCGGCGATCAGCGTCATCACCTACAACACGCTGCCTATCGGCCTGGCCGGCCTGATGCTGTTCGTCGCCGGGCTGGTCATGGAACAGCCGGACATGGGGGCCATCACCCTGCGTTCCTGGACGGCGCTGACCTACCTGGGGATCGTCGCTTCGGTCGGCGGGTTCATTGTCTACTTCATGCTGCTCAAGCGCCTGAGCCCGATCATTCTGTCCTTCGTGTTCATCATTTTCCCGGTGTTCGCCGTGATCATCGGCTCCTGGTACGAGGGCATCGCGATATCCCGCGACCTGGCCACCTACTCGGCCATCCTGCTTACCGGGTTTGCCATAACCAAGTTGCCGGTGGAAAAGTTGCTGGCGAAGAAGTCTTGAGAGAACGAAGTCGTCATGGACATTTTCGATAAGGACGTTCTGGAGCGAATCTATCGACATGGGGTCGATACCTATCCGGAGGAGTGCTGCGGTTTCATCTTCGCCGATGGCCGCGTACATGCCGGGGTCAATATCCAGAGCGAATTGAATGCACGCAATCCGGAAATCTATTCGCGCGATTCCACGACCGGATACACCTTCTCGGTGAGCGATACGCTGCTGTTGAACAAGAGTTTCAGAAGCGACAACCCGGTTTCCGTCGTTTATCACTCCCATCCGGATGTGGGGGCTTATTTCAGTCGGGAAGACGAAGACAAGGCGCTGTTCCAGGGCGAGCCGATCTACCCGGTCAAGTACCTGGTGGTGGACATACGCGAGTCCCGGGCCCGCGGCGCCAAGTTGTTCGAGTGGGCCGATGGGAAATTCATATGCAGTCAGGAGTTCTCCTGCTGATTAACGACCTTGGCAAAAGGAGTTGAAATGAAAACGGTGATCTTTCCGGAAGTTCTGGCAAAAGTGGCCAAGTTGCCAAATACGGAAATGCATGCTGAGGGGCGCACGCTGCGCGAAGTGATCCAGTCCATTTGCGAGTCGCATGCCGAATTGCGCGGGCACATGTTCTACCAGAACGATCATTTCAAGGAACACTTCCTGCTGACCGCCAACGGCAGCCTGGTCGACCCGGACAGTGAGCTGCCGGAAGCCTGCGAGGTGGACATCATGCTCGCCACCTCCGGCGGCCTGGATCTGGACCAGTTGTCCAACGACGAAGTCAGGCGCTACGTGCGGCATATCACCTTGCCGAACGTTGGCCGCGACGGACAGTTGCGCCTGAAGAAATCCCGCGTGCTGATCATCGGCACCGGCGGACTGGGCTCGCCGGTTTCGCTCTACCTGGCGGCGGCAGGGGTGGGCACGCTGGGGTTGATCGATTTCGACGTGGTCGAGTCGAGCAATTTGCAACGACAGGTGGTGCACGGCACCAGTACCCTGGGCCTGCCCAAGGTGGAGTCGGCCAAGCAGCGGCTGCTCGACCTGAACGCGGACATCCGCATCAACACCTACAATTGCCCGCTCAACATCGACAACGCGCTGGAGCTGATCGGCCAGTACGACATGGTCATCGACGGCTCGGACAATTTCTCCACCCGCTACCTGGTCAACGATGCCTGTGTGCTGCTGGGCAAGCCGTTCGTGTATGGCGCGATCTATCGCTTCGACGGGCAGATGAGCATCTTCAACCTCAACGGCGGGCCCTGCTACCGCTGCCTGTTCCCGAAAAGCCCACCTTCGGAGCTGGCGCCCAACTGTAGCGCTGGCGGCGTGATCGGCGTGCTGCCCGGCGTCGTCGGGCTGATCCAGGCGACCGAGGCGGTCAAGCTGATTCTCGGGCTCGGCGAGCCTCTGGCCGGTCGGCTGCTGCGCTTCGACGCCCTGGCGATGAAGTTCACGGAGGTGCGTTTCAACAAGCGCGCGGATTGCCCGATGTGTTCGTCCAACCCGAGCATCACCTCGCTCAGCCAGGAGGCAGCGGTATGCGCCAGCGCGCCGCCGGCCCAGCCGACCCTGACCGACGACTTCTATGTCACCCCGGCGCAGCTGAAGGAAATCCTTTCTCGCGGCGACCAGCAGACGGTGGCGCTCGATGTGCGCGATGCCAATGAATTGGAGGTCTGCAAGCTCGATGGAGCACTGCACATCCCCTTGGCCGATCTCGACCAGCGTCTGCACGAGCTGGACAGGCACAAGACCTACTACCTGATCTGCTACAGCGGGGCGCGCGCCGAGCGTGCCGCGGGCAAGCTGTTGGAAGCGTCGATCAGCAATACCTTCGTTCTCGCTGGAGGCATGAAGCGCTGGGCCCGGGATGTCGATCCCGACATGCCCCTCTACTGAGCAGGACGGTTCGACGCGATGATCTATAACTCCATTCTCCAGGCCATCGGCCAGACTCCCATCGTCCGGCTCGGGGCTCTGTCCGCCGAGCTTGGGCTGAACGTGTTCGCCAAGCTGGAATCGCTCAATCCCGGCGGCAGCCACAAGGTGCGCATCGCCCTGGGCATGATCCAGGAGGCCGAGCGCAAAGGCATCCTGGTACGGGGCCGGCGGCAGACGATCATAGAACCGAGCGGTGGCAATACCGGTATCGGCCTGGCCATCGCCGGCAACATCCTCGGCTACAAGGTGCTGCTGGTGATCCCGGACAACTACAGCCCGGAAAAACAGAAGGTACTGAAGCTCTACGGAGCCGAGGTGGTGCTCTCCGACAGTCGCCTGGGCAACAACTCCCATGGCCAGAAGGCGATGGAGTTGCAGTTGGAGAACCCCGACTTCGTCATGCTCAACCAGCAGCGCAATGCCGCCAACCCGGAGACCCATCGGCAGACCACGGCCAAGGAAATCATTCGCTCCTTCGGCGAGCGCAAGGTGGATTACTTCGTCGGTGGTATCGGCACTGGCGGGCACATCACCGGTCTGGGCGAAACGCTGAAAGAGCAGTGGCCGTCGATGCGCGTGTTCGGCGTCGAACCGGAGCAATGCGACCTGCTCAACGATCGCCATGCTCCCCACGAGATCCAGGGCCTGTCGGTGGGCATCATCCCCAGCATTCTCAACCTGTCGGTCCTTGATGGCATGCTCAAGGTCTCGAAGCGCGAGTGCGTCGAGCAGGTGCAGAAAACCATGTGCAGCGACGCGATCAGCCTGGGCATTTCCTCGGCGGCGAACCTGGTGGCCATTTCCAAGCTGGCACCGGAGATCGAGAAGGATTCGGTCGTGCTGACCATGATTTACGACGGCGTGGATTCCTATCTGTCCTATTTCGATTGACCAGAGCCAGCGGAGGGCCCATGTGGAGTTTTCTTCACAAGATCGACCTGTACGACAGATTGCTCGATCACTTGATCAATGCACTCAAGCATTCGGAAATCGAGCTGATCTTCGAGCACATCGAAACCATCATGAATCCCGCGGTGAAGCTGGTGGAGGAGGATCTGGAGGCCTACGCGCTGCGGGACCCCGCCGCGGGCGGCCGCGGCGACCTGATCTTCGATGCCTATGCTTCGTTCAAGGCGGTGCTCTACTACCGCCTTGCCCATGAAGTCTGGCGGCTGTCGGACGATCTCAATGGCATGCGCGCCATCATCGCCCACAAGCTGACCAACAAGGGCAAGATCTGCTCGGGCGCGGAGATCCATCCGGCGGTAAAGGTCGGCCGGCGCTTCGTGCTGGACCACGCCTACGGCACGGTGATCGGCGAAACCTGCGAGATCGGCGACGACTGCTACATCCTCAGCGGCGTCACTCTCGGAGCATCGGGCATCGCCAACAACCCCAGCGGCAAGCGTCATCCGAAGCTCGGCAACAATGTCGAGGTCGGTGCCGGGGTCAGGGTGCTCGGGCCGGTGACCATCGGCGACAACGTGTTCATCAGCCCCGCCTGCGTAGTGACCCAGGACATTCCATCCAACAGCAAGGTCAGCATCGTCAACCAGGTGCAGACCCAGCGCTTGTCCGATGGCAAGGGCGCCGGTTTCTACAGTGCCTTCGCCTCCGGCGGGCGCCTCTACCTGATCGGCGAGAGGCTCGATTTCAGCGACCTTTCGCTCGTGGATGCCAACCACCGCAAGGTCGTCGGTCTGGCCATGCAATGCGCCGCGCGCGGCAGCAATCACCTGGAGTTCCAGTTGCATCGGCACTCCGCCGGCAATGCCGCGGCGCCGGATTTCCCGCTGAGCCTGAGGATTTCCGGCGCGCTGCACGAAGTGACGCTGCTCAGTCCACCGGGACTCGATGCCCTGGCACGACAGGTCCTGGGGGCGAGCGAGCACTCGGAAGCCCTGGTGGGCAAGAGTTGAGAACGCTTGCAGGATGCAAGCAATACGTTCGACAAGAAAAACCAAGAGAGCCTGATACTCATCTCGAACACTTAGGAGGCTGACATGCCTGGTGCTGTGGCGAAAACGCTCCCGCTCTTCGACGAATCACCCTACCAGACCACCTTTACCGCCGAGGTCGTTGCCCTGGGGGAACTGGGGGTGGCGCTGAACCAGACCCTGTTCTATCCCACCGGTGGTGGACAGCCCGGCGATGTGGGCAACTTCATCCTGGCCGACGGCTCCTGCGTGATGATCACCGGCACCCAGCGCGATCCCGTCGAACGCTCGGTCATCTGGCACCAGGTCGAGGGCGGCCTGGAAGCGTTCACGCCGGGGCTGAGCGTGCAGGGCTGCATCGATTGGGAGCGGCGCTACCAGCACATGAAGATGCATACTTGCCTGCACCTGTTGTGTTCCATCGTCGACGCGCCGGTCACCGGTTGCAGCATCGGGCATGAGAAGGGTCGTCTGGATTTCGACCTGCCGGAGATGACCCTGGACAAGGACGCCATCACCGAGGGCCTGAACGAGATGATCAAGTGCGCCATCGATGTGCAGACCCACCTGATGCCCGCTTCGGATTATCCGGCGATCGCCCAAATGACCCGCACCCAGGCGGTGGCGCCACCGGTGTTCGACGAAGCGGTGCGGGTGATCGAGATTCCCGGCATCGACATCCAGCCCTGTGGCGGCACCCACGTGAAGAACACGCTGGAGATTGGCCGGGTGGTTTGCGACAAGATCGAGAAGAAGAGCAAGCACAACCGGCGTGTCGTGCTGCGCTTCGTCGAGGCCTGAGGCTCCCGCCTTGCTCATGCCCGCGAAGACCGCCTGGCGGTGCTTCGCGGCGATGCCAATGCTTGTCGGGTGAGCTGGGCGCCTGGCTGGCGACGCCGGCCGGCGGGCGTCACTTGGAAAGGAAGCGCATGCCTTCTTCCAGCCCGCGCAGGGTCAACGGGTGCATCTGGTCGTTGATCAGTTCGCGCACGATGTTGGTGGAGGCGGTGTAGTTCCAGGTGTCCTTCGGGTAGGGGTTGATCCAGATGAGCTTCTTGTATTTCTCCATGAAGCGCTTCATCCATACGTAGCCCGGTTCTTCGTTCCAGTGCTCGACGCTGCCTCCGGCCTGGGTGATCTCGTAAGGCGCCATGGCGGCATCGCCGACAAATACCACCTTGTAGTCCGGGCCGTACTTGTGCAGCAGATCCTGGGTCGAGGTGCGTTCGCTGGTGCGGCGCAGGTTGTTCTTCCACACCGACTCGTAGATGAAGTTGTGGAAGTAGAAGTATTCGAGGTGCTTGAACTCGGTCTTGCAGGCCGAGAACAGCTCTTCGCAGACCTTCACGTGGGCGTCCATCGAACCGCCGATATCCAGCAGCAACAACAGCTTCACGGTGTTGCGCCGTTCCGGGCGCATCTGGATGTTGAGCAGGCCGGCATCCTTGGCGGTATGGTCGATGGTGCCGTCGATGTCCAGCTCTTCCGCCGCCCCCTCGCGGGCGAACTTGCGCAGCCGGCGCAGGGCCACCTTGATATTGCGCGTGCCCAGTTCGACCTGGTCGTCGAGATTCTTGTATTCGCGCTGGTCCCAGACCTTGACCGCCTTGCCCTGGCGCTTGCCGGCATCGCCCACGCGAATGCCCTCGGGGTTGAAACCGCCGGAGCCGAACGGACTGGTGCCGCCGGTGCCGATCCACTTGTTGCCGCCGGCATGGCGTTCCTTCTGCTCCTCCAGGCGCTTCTTGAATTCCTCGATCAGCTTGTCCAGGCCGCCGAGGGACTGGATCTGCGCGCGCTCCTCATCGGTGAGCATGCGTTCGAATTCCTTGCGCAGCCATTCCTCCGGAATCAGCGCCTGCAAGTGGTCGTCGAGCTTTTCCAGACCCTTGAAGTAGGAGCCGAAGGCCCGGTCGAACTTATCGAAATGGCGCTCGTCCTTGACCATGATGGTGCGGGCAAGGAAGTAGAACTCGTCCATGTCGGCGAATACCACGTTGTGCTTGAGCGCATTGATCAGGTCGAGCAGCTCGCGCACCGATACCGGTACCTTGGCGGCACGCATTTCATTGAACAAGCCAAGCAGCATGGGCACCTCGGGTCGTGCCGCTCGGCGGCACGCTAGATAACGATTGAAAGAAGCCTCAGGCGTCGCCGCGGTGTTGCGGCAGGCCGTCGCGCAGTTCGTACCAGTCGGCCTTGGAGCCAGTGAAAATGTGCGATTGCGGCGGCACGCCGAGCGGCGAGTCGAGGGTGCCGACGGCTACGCCCAGCATGTCCTCGCGGTTGTCGACGAACTGCAGATTGGCCCCGCAACGCTGGCAGAAGGTCCGCGTTACATGCTCGGAGGAATGGAAGACGCCCAGTCGGTCCTTGCCCTCGGTGATGTGGAAGGCTCCCGGCGGCACGCTGGCGTAGGTCGCGAAGGCTGCGCCGTGGGCCTTGCGGCACATGCTGCAATGGCAGTGGCTGAGGGACGTGATGGGCGCATCGATGCGATATCTCACGCTCCCGCAAAGGCAGCTACCGGTATGCATGGGCTCGTCCTCCTGTCCGTTCGAGTCTGCCCGCTCCACGAGCGGGGCGGGCGTCTGTCAGCGGCTGGCGCGACGGCTCATGAACGCCAGGCGCTCGAGCAGCTGCACGTCCTGTTCGTTCTTCACCAGGGCGCCGGCCAGGGGCGGAATCGCCTTGGTCGGGTCGCGCTCGCGCAGCACGGCTTCGCCGATGTTGTCGGCCATCAACAACTTCAACCAATCGACCAGTTCGGAGGTGGAGGGTTTCTTCTTCAGCCCCGGCACCTTGCGCACGTCGAAGAAGACGTCGAGCGCCTCGCTGACCAGGTCAGCCTTGATGTTCGGGTAGTGCACATCGACGATCTTCTGCAGGGTCTCGCGATCCGGGAAGGCGATGTAGTGGAAGAAGCAGCGGCGCAGGAAGGCGTCCGGCAGTTCCTTCTCATTGTTCGAGGTGATGATGATGATCGGGCGCTGCTTGGCCTTGATCGTCTCGTTGGTTTCGTAGACGTAGAACTCCATCTTGTCGAGTTCTTGCAGCAGATCGTTGGGGAATTCGATGTCGGCCTTGTCGATCTCGTCGATCAGCAGGATGACCCGCTCCTCGGCTTCGAAGGCTTCCCACAGCTTGCCCTTCTTGATGTAGTTGCGCACGTCGTGGACCTTGTCCACGCCCAGCTGCGAATCGCGCAGGCGGCTGACCGCATCGTATTCGTAGAGCCCCTGGTGGGCCTTGGTGGTGGACTTGATGTGCCAGGTGATCAGCTTGGCGCCAAAGGACTCGGCCAGTTGCTCGGCGAGCATGGTCTTGCCAGTGCCCGGCTCACCCTTGACCAGCAGCGGCCGCTGCAGGGTGATGGCGGCATTGACTGCCAGCTTGAGGTCGTCGGTGGCGACGTAGGATTGGGTGCCTTCGAACTTCATCGTGGATTCCTTGGGACCGAAGCCCGGTAGAACCAGGCGTTTTACAGAATGGGAGGCTGCAGACTATAACGCGGGGAACGTCCGGCTGTGAACGAGTCGGCGGTATTCAGTCACTGAATGGTCAAGACGCTCGCGTCGTCTCCGCCGCGCCTCATTCCCCTCGCTCGTAGGTGGGTTTGAAGGCATCGATGAAGGCGTTGCGCAGGATCGCTAAAAATGCCTGGAAAGGGCTGGTGTCGGGGCTCGTCAGGTTGCCGGACAGCTCGATTCGCGTGGCGAACTGATCCTTCGGCTGGTTCTGCAACAGGCCTTCGACGGCGCCGACCAGGCCCTCCCAGGCTCCTTGCCAGAGGCTTTTGTCCTGGTCCTGCACATCCTGTTGCCAGTCGAAGACTTCGGTGTCGTGAAACAGCGGCTTGATGTAGCCATCGAGCTGGCTATCGCTCACGTCGACCTCCATCACCAGGTCGCCGCTGCCGTCCTTGAAGTCGAGGTTGGCGTAGGCCCTGGCCAGGTCGTTGACGCGCGTGAGTTCGATGCCTCGGATCTTCAGGCGGAACTCGAAGTTCTCCATGCGCACCAGCGGATCGAAGGTCGCATGGGCTTCCATGGGAGCATGGGCGAGGAAGCGTGCCGAGGCGTCCAGTTCGGCATCGCGTGTGCCCTCCGGGTCAGCGATGTTGCTGAGGTTGTACACGCTCATCTGCACCTGGTCGGCATAGACGTCCACCGGCGGTTCGGAGGCGAAGTTGCGAAAATGCACCTCGCCATTGTCGACGCGCACTTCGTTGAGCCGGATCGGCACCATATCGCGCAACTTGTCGCGCCAGTCCACACCTTCGCCCTTCTGGGTATCGTCGGGGGTCTTGCCGTCGACGAAGTTCAGCTCGGGGCTTTCCAGGATCACCTGCGCCACCAGCGCGCCGTCATTGAACAGCGAGCGCCAGCTGACGCCGATATCGATGCCGGGGATCTTCAGGAAGGCCACCTCGATCTGCTCGGTGGTCTTCTCTACCACCAGGCCGTCGATGCGATAGGCACCGCGCCACCAGGCCAGGTCCACGTCGCTGATGTGGCCGCGATAGTCGCCCATGTTCGCCATCTTGTCGTTCAGGTAGTTGCGCACCCAGTAGGGCAGGGCCAGTTGCGCCACGGCCAGCACGGCGACGAAGATTAGCAGGACGAGCAAGGGCAGGCGGTGGCGGCGTTTCATTGGCAGGGGTCCGGGACGGCGACATTGCTTGGTGGACAACCGCCGTGGCGACAAGGTTCGGCGATGCTGGACGACCAACCCGCGCCGGCATAGGCTCTTGGGTCCCGGCAACGACAAGGACACGCTTCATGAGCCGCATCTACGCTGACAACGCGCAAAGCATCGGTAATACCCCGCTGGTAATGATCAACCGTCTCGGTCCCAGCGGCGTGACGATTCTGGCCAAGATCGAAGGACGCAACCCAGGCTATTCGGTGAAGTGCCGGATCGGCGCCAACATGATCTGGGACGCCGAGGCCAGCGGCCGCCTCAAGCCGGGCATGACCCTCGTCGAACCCACCTCCGGCAACACCGGCATCGGCCTGGCCTTCGTCGCCGCCGCCCGTGGCTACAAGCTGCTGCTGACCATGCCGGCCTCCATGAGCCTGGAGCGGCGCAAGGTGCTCAAGGCCCTCGGCGCCGAGCTGGTGTTGACCGAACCGGCCAAGGGCATGAAAGGGGCCATCGAGAAGGCCGGCGAGATCGCCGCCTCCGATCCGTCGAAATATTTCATGCCGCAGCAGTTCGATAACCCGGCCAACCCGGCGATCCACGAGAAGACCACAGGGCCGGAAATCTGGAAAGACACCGACGGCACCATCGATGTGCTGGTCGCCGGGGTCGGCACCGGGGGCACCATCACCGGGGTATCGCGCTATATCAAGCAGACCCAGGGCAAGCCAATTCTCTCGGTGGCGGTGGAGCCGGCTGCCTCGCCGGTCATCAGCCAGGCGCTGGCCGGCGAGGAAATCAAACCCAGCCCGCACAAGATCCAGGGCATTGGCGCCGGCTTCGTGCCGAAGAACCTCGACCTTTCGATGATCGACCGGGTGGAGCGGGTGACCGACGACGAGTCCAAGGCCATGGCCCTGCGTCTGATGCGCGAGGAGGGCATTCTCTGCGGGATTTCCTGCGGCGCGGCGATGGCGGCGGCCGTGCGCCTGGCCGAAGACCCGTCCATGCAGGGCAAGACCATCGTCGTCGTGTTGCCAGATTCCGGCGAGCGCTACCTGTCGAGCATGTTGTTCAGCGACCTGTTCAGCGAGCAGGAACTGGTCCAGTAGAGGGACCGCGCTAGCCCTGTTGCGCCCTTGGGCGCCGCCGGGCTGGCGATCAGCTTGCTTCCGCCGCCGGGCGCACCGCCACGGCCGGCTTCAATACCAGCCAGAGCGCCAGGGCGATCAGCGCGCCGCCCTGCAGGTGGGCCCAGGACAGCGATTCGTCCAGCAGCAGAGCGCCCCAGAGCACCCCGAACAGCGGAATCAGAAAGGTCACCGTCATGGTTTTCACCGGACCGATATCGGCGATCAGGCGGAAATAGATGATGTAGGCCAGCGAGGTGCAGATGAAACCGAGCCCGGCCAGGGCCATCCAGACCAGCGGGTCGGCCAGCGGTGCCAGCGGCATCTCCGGGCTGCCGTAGGCGAAGATCGGCAGCAGGCAGAGGGTGGCGCCGATCTGGCAGCCGAAGGACACCAGGCGGCTGTCGAGACCGCCGGCATCGCTGATCCAGCGCTTGCTCAGGAACCCGGCCAGGCCGTAGCAGGCGGTGGCGGTCAGGCATGCTGCGGCGCCCCAGAGCAGCTCCACGTCGAAAGCGACCGGCCCGGTGCGGGTGAGCAGGGCGACGCCGCCCAGGCCGAGCAGCACGCCCAGGCTCTTGGCCAGGGTCAGCGACTCGCTGAAGAACAGGGCGCCGATCAGCACGCCCATCAGCGGTGTGGTGGCGTTGAAGATGGCCGAATAGCCGGCCGGCAGCACCTGGGCGGCCAGGCTGTACATGGCAGCGGGTATGCCGGAACTGATGACGCCGATCAGCAGCGTCTTGCCCAGCTTGCCGCGGAAATTCCAGCCCACCCGCAACGCGGCGAGGATCGCCAGCAGGCCGATGGCGGACAGCGAGACGCGGAAGAACGCCGTTGGCATGGCGCCGATCTGTGGCACCAGCAGGCGCATGAACAGGAAGCTGGCGCCCCAGATGGCGGCGAGGCCGAGCAGACGCAGGCAGGCGGCGGGATTCATGGCGAGTCGTTCCCTAGGGCGGAGTGCTGGCCAGCTTACGCCGGCCCCCGGAGGGTGCAATCCACAACTGGCTTTCAAATGAGCGGCACAGTTGGCGAAAACAGCGCAACGGTCATCGGGAAACTGACCGATTCGACAACGGCGGTCGGCGGGATGCATTTCATCGTGCCGTCGACCGGAGGCGAAGTTTCCAGCGAGAACGCTTTTCCTCGGCTCGGTCACTGGCTAAGCTCGCCTTCTCCGATTCGCAGCAGAGACCTTCTCCATGGCGCAGCAATGGCCGGCCGCCGATATCGCCCGGCAGATCCTCCACGGTTTCGACGACTATCGCGAACACTTCCGCCAGATCACCGACGGGGCCCGCGCGCGCTTCGAGCAGGCGCAGTGGCTGGAGGCGCAGAATGCCTCGGCGGCGCGCATCAACCTCTATGAGGAGAAGGTCAGCGAGGTGGGCGAGCGCCTGCGGCACAACTTCAGCGAAGACGTGTTGCTGGATGTGGAACTGTGGCCTCTGGTGAAAAACGCCTACATCAGCCTGATTGACCTGCGCTTCGACGACGAGCTGGCGGAAACCTGGTTCAACTCGATCTTCTGCGGGCTGTTCAGCCATGACTGCATCAGCGACGGCACCATGTTCGTGCACACCACCCGGCCCTCGCTGCGCAGCCACGAGCGCGCGGCGCAGACCCGCAGCTATCGGCCCCAGGCGCACCTGCGCGGCATGCTCGAACAGATCCTCGAGGACTATCGTTTCGCCGAACCCTACGACGACCTGCCGCGAGATATCGAACGCCTGGAAACCCAGTTGCGCGCGCACCTGCCCGATTGGGTCTGCAAGGACCCGGAGCTGACCGTCGAGCTGTTCTCCTCGGTGCTTTACCGCAACAAGGGAGCCTACCTGGTCGGCCGCATCTTCACCCGCGACGAACAGTGGCCGTTGGTGATTGCCCTGGTGCACCGCGAGGGTCACGGCATCCAGGCCGACGCGCTGATCACCGACGAGGCGGAGGTGTCGATCATCTTCTCCTTCACCCGCTCGTACTTCATGGTGGACGTGGCGATCCCGGCGGAGTTCGTCGGCTTCCTCAAGCGCATCCTGCCGGGCAAGCACATCGCCGAGCTGTACACCTCCATCGGCTTCTACAAGCACGGCAAGTCGGAGTTCTACCGCGCGCTGATCAACCATCTCGCCAGCACCGACGACCGTTTCATCATGGCGCCCGGCGTGCGCGGCATGGTGATGAGCGTGTTCACCCTGCCGGGCTTCAATACGGTGTTCAAGATCATCAAGGATCGCTTCTCGCCGTCGAAGAACGTCGACCGCGCCACCGTGATCGAAAAGTATCGCCTGGTGAAGAGCCACGACCGGGTAGGGCGCATGGCTGATACCCAGGAGTTCTCCGACTTCCGTTTCCCCAAGAGCAAGTTCGAACCCGAATGCCTGGCCGAACTGCTGGAGGTGGCGCCGTCCACCGTGGTGCTGGAAGGCGATACGGTCCTGGTGCGCCACTGCTGGACCGAGCGGCGCATGATCCCGCTGAACATGTACATCGAAACCGCGACCGAGAGCCAATTGCGCGAGGCGCTCTACGACTATGGGCTGGCGATCAAGCAACTGGCGGCGGCGAATATCTTCCCGGGCGACATGCTGTTGAAGAACTTTGGCGTTACCCGCCACGGCCGCGTGGTGTTCTACGACTACGACGAGATCTGCTACCTGACCGAAGCCAACTTCCGGCGCATCCCGCCGCCGCGCTACCCGGAGGACGAAATGGCCTCCGAGCCCTGGTATTCGGTGGCGCCCAACGACGTCTTTCCCGAGGAGTTCCCCACCTTCCTGTTCGCCGATCGCGAGCACCGCAAGTTGTTCAAGGAGCTGCACGGCGATCTGTACAAGGCCGAGTACTGGCAGGGTTTTCAGGAGGCGATCCGCGCCGGCAAGGTGATCGATGTGTTCCCCTATCGGCGCGATGGGCGCCTGGAGGAATCGCGCTAGTCGGGCTGTTCGCGGGCGCTTTCCGAGCCCCGCGAAACACCTGTGCTCGTCCCGTAGGAAAGGACGGGGACGGCCGCTGAACTAATGGTTGCGAGCGTCGTCGATTCTTATATCGCCTGCTTACTTCCACTTTCAGAAGGCCGACTCCATGGACGAGCAAGAAACCCTCGGTTCGGTGCTTATGATCAGCGCTGCGCTCCTTCTTCTTATCGTGATGAGCAGTCTCGCCGACGCGGCACCTTTGGCGCCATCGGCGGACGACGCGCCTGCCCAGCGAGCCTGGCAGGCGTGCACGGCGTTGGCACCGCTGCCGGCCTCCCGTTGAGCCGACCGTTCATCAGGATCAGGGCGAAACAATCGCCAGCATCTAGTCTGTTAGTAAGAGGGCTGCGCCCTCGTTCCCAAGTCGTCAGAGGAGTGCAGTCGATGAGAGCTTGGTTTGCGCGTTGTACCTGGCAGTTGGGCGTCGCTTTGGGCCTGATCGAACCGCCGCGCTTGCAGCCGATCCGGGTTGAGCTGGAATCGCCGCCCCGCCGACGTTAGTTGGAAAGAGAACGAGCCGCCTTCGGGCGGCTTTTCTTTGCGCGTCCGGTCCGTTCCTAGGGGTGGAACGGTGGGGCCTCCAGCACTTCGATCAGCAGAGGGCGGTCCTGCGGTGCGTGGCGCAGCAGCTCGGCCAAGTGTTCGTAGTCGCAAGCACGCTCGGCGGCGCAGCCGAAGCCGCGGGCAATGGCGATCAGGTCCGGGGTGTAGATGTCCACGCCAATCGGCTCGATGTCGCGGCGTTGCATATAGCGCTTGATCTCACCGTAACCCTGGTTGTTCCACAGCAGCAGGATCACCGGCACCCTGGCTTCCACCGCGCTGGCCAGCTCCGGCAGGGTGAACTGCAGGCCGCCATCGCCGATCAGGCAGATCACCGTCCGGCCCGGTTCGGCCAACTGGGCGCCGATGGCCGCCGGCAGGCCGTAGCCGAGAGTGCCGTAGCCGGTGGAGGAATTGAACCAGCGTCGCGCGCCGTCCAGTTCCACCAGGTGGTTGCCGGCATACACGGTCTGCGTCGAGTCGCCGACGAAGCGGGCCTCGGGCAGCACCTCCAGTACCGTGTCGAATAGTTGGCGATAGTGGCCCCAGCCGCCGAGGTCTTCGGCCAGTCGCGCCAGGGCGGCAGCGGTGCGCTGCGCGCCGGGGCTGTAAGGCCCGGCGCTGCGCGGGTTGAGCCCGGCCAGCAGCATGCGCATGGCCAGGCGCGCGTCGCCGTGGATGGCCAGGGTCGGCGCGTGGTTGCGGTACAGCTGCTGTGGGTCGATGTCGATGCGGATCAGCTGGCCGGCGATGCGGAAGTTGCCGTCGAACACCACGTCGTAGTCGGTCTCGCCCAGTTCGGTGCCGATGGCCAGCACCACGTCGGCCTGGCGCGCCAGTTCCCGCACCGGCTCCAGAGACTGGTTGCTGCCCAGCAGCAGTGGGTGCCCCGGTGGCAGCAGGCCCTTGGCGTTGATGGTCAGTGCGGTCGGCGCGTCCAGCGCGGCGGCCAGGGCGCGCGCCTCGGCCTGGGCCTCGACGCAGCCACCGCCGAGCAGCAGCAAGGGGCGCCTGGCTCCGCGCAGCAGGTTGGCGGCTTCCTGCAGCAGGGCGCGATCCGGCGCGGGGCGGGCGCTGCGTGGCTTTGCCTGGAGACACAGGTGGCCGGCATCGGCGGTGATGATGTCCAGCGGCAGCTCGATATGCACCGGCCGTGGCCGCTCGCCCTCGAACACGGCGAAGGCGCGGGCCAGCACGGCCGGCAGTTCTTCGACGCTCATCAGCGTGTGGCTGAAAGCGCTGACTCCGGCGACTAGCCCGCGCTGGTCCGGCAGTTCGTGCAGGAAGCCGTTGCCCAGGCCCAGGCGGTGCCGTTCGTTGACGCTGGAGATCACCAGCATCGGGATCGAGTCGGCGTAGGCCTGGCCCATGGCGGTGAGGATGTTGGTCATGCCTGGGCCGGTGATGATGAAGCAGACGCCGGGTTTGCCGATCACCCGTGCATAGCCGTCGGCCATGAAGCCGGCTCCCTGCTCGTGGCGCGGGGTGATGTGGCGGATGCGGCTGCCGGGCAGGCCGCGGTACAGCTCGACGGTGTGCACGCCAGGGATGCCGAACACGGTGTCGACGCCCCAGGCTTCCAGTTGCTTGACGAGAAATTCGCCGCAGGTGGTCATGTCTTGATCCTGTGTAAGCAGTAGACCCTCACCCCAACCCCTCTCCCGGAGGGAGAGGGGGTGTGAGCTTAGCCGACTATCCAGTGCGCCATCAGCGCGATGATTGGCAGGGTGATCAGGGTGCGGATGACGAAGATCGCGAACAGCTCCATCACGTTCAGCGGCAGCTTGGCCTTGATGATCAGTACGCCCACTTCCGACATGTAGATCAGCTGGGTCAGCGACATGCAGGCCACCACGAAGCGCGTCAGCTCACTCTCGATGCCCTTGCCCAGCACCGCCGGCAGGAACATGTCGGCGAAGCCCACCAGCATGGCCGGTGCCGCCTTGGCGGCTTCCGGTAGCTGCAGCGCTTCCAGCAGCGGCACGATGGGGTAGGACAGCCACTGGAATACCGGGGTGTACTCGGCGATGGCCAGCGAAACGGTGCCGATGGCCATCACCAGCGGCAGCAGGCCGAGCCAGATATCCACCACGTTGAGCACGCCGACCCGCACCATCTGCAGCGGCGAGGGATTGCTGTTGGCACGCTTGACCGCCTGCGCCGTGCCCCAGCGCAGCAGCGAGACATTGCTCGGCACGTCTTCCCTGATCTGCTTGCCGACGCCGGCCAGGTAGTCGTCCTTTTTCCACGACAACGGCGGGATGCGCGGGGTGATGATGGCGGCAGCCAGGCCGGCGACCACCACGGTCAGGTAGAAGGGCACGAACAGGTGGTCGAGCTTCATGAAGCTGGTGATCAGCAGGCTGAAGGCGATCGAGGCGATGGAGAAGTTGGTGGCGATCACCGCCGCCTCGCGGGCGCTGTAGAAGCCCTTGTGGTACTGCTGGGCGGTGATCAGCACGCCGACGGTGCCCGAGCCGAGCCAACTGGCGATGGCGTCGATGGCTGAGCGCCCCGGCAGGCCGAAGACCTTGCGGAACACATTGCGCACCAGGGTGCCGCAGAACTCCATCAACCCGTAGTCGGTGAGCAACGGTAGCACCAGGCCGGCGACCAGGAAGAAGGTGATCAGCACCGGCGCCAGGTCCTTGAGCACCACGCCACCGGTGTTCGCATTCCAGATCCAGGCCGGGCCGAATTCCCAGAAGGTCATGATCGCGAAGGCCGTGCCGACTACCCGCAGGCTCAGCCAGAACGGATGCAGGTTGAACAGCTCGTTAAGCGCGGGGCGTTCGACGATCCAGTGCGGTTTGAACAGCGAGCCGATCAGGCCGAGCAGGCTGGACAGCGCCAGCAGTGCGACGGCGATGGCCGGCAGATAGGGGCCGCTGATCGCCTTCAGGCCGTCGGCGAGCAGGCCGAGGCCGATGGTGACCTTGTCGTCGTAGACGATGGGGGTCAGGAACAGCAGCACGCCGAGCAGGGAGGGGATCAGGAAAATCAACAGCTGGCGCAGATTGAAGGAGCGGTCGGCCGGGGGTTGGTCGTCCAGCAGCAGTGCGGGTTCGTCGTGGTTCATGGGTACACCTTGCTTATTGTTGTTCAGTGTACGGGCGCCGCGGCCGGCGCCCAGTGGTAATGAAAGGCCCTAACGGCGCTTTACACCGGGCAACACGCACAACATCTCGTAGAGCAGGTTGGCTCCCAGCAGCGAGGTGTTGCCGGTGGTGTCGTAGGGCGGGGAAACCTCCACCAGGTCGCAGCCCACCAGATCCAGGCCGTGGCAGCCGCGGATGATCTCCATCGCCTGAATGGTGGTCAGCCCGCCGATTTCCGGGGTGCCGGTGCCCGGTGCCCAGGCCGGGTCGATGCCGTCGATGTCGAAGGACAGATACACCGGGCCGCCATCGACCTTGGCGCGGACTTCTTCCATCAGCGGGGCGAGGGACTGGTGCCAGCACTCCTCGGCCTGCACCACGCGAAAGCCCTGCTTGCGGCTCCAGTTGAAGTCCTCGGCGGTGTAGCCCTGGGCGCGCAGGCCGATCTGTACCACGCGCTCGCAATCGAGCAGCCCTTCTTCGACCGCGCGGCGGAAGGTGGTGCCGTGGGCGATCTTCTCGCCGAACATGTGATCGTTGACGTCGGCATGGGCATCGATGTGCACCAGGCCGACCTTGCCGTGCTTCTTCCTGATCGAACGCAGGATCGGCAGGGTAATGGTGTGGTCGCCACCGAGGGTCAGCGGCAGGATGCCGTGTTCGAGAATGCCGTCGTAGGCCTCCTCGATGATGCGGATCGCCTCGGCCATGTTGAAGGTATTGATCGGCACGTCGCCGATGTCGGCCACGTTCAGCGAGTCGAAGGGCGCGGCGCCGGTGGCCATGTTGTAGGGGCGGATCATCACCGATTGGGCGCGGATTTCCCGCGGACCGAAGCGGGTGCCGGAGCGCAGCGAGGTGCCGATATCCAGCGGCACGCCGACGAAGGCGGCGTCGAGGGCATTGAGTTCGGCGGGCGTCTGGATGTGCGGCAGGCGCATCATGGTGGCGATGCCGCCGAAGCGGGGCATCTCGTTGCCGCCCAGGGGCTGGTGGAGGGTCTTGTCCACGGCAGGGCCTCATCATTTTGTTGTGTTTGTGGGCCGGATTCTTGGCCAACCGGGGCGGCGGAAAAATCGCTGGGGGCAAAAACTCAGTTCAGGAATTTGTGAACTGATTCCGTTGCCATCTGAGGTGGGCTTTGGCGTCATGCCTGCTGTACGAACGGAAGGCCGGGAAGATGGACGAGATCATCGGTGCGTTGCTACGTGTTGCGGTGTACGTGGTAACCGAGCTTTTCTTCGGCACGTTGTGCTATGGCTTGGGTTGGCCAGTGATATGGCTAGCGACCTTGGGTCGACATCCGCGCAAGGGATGCTGGCTGAACGGGTCGCGTGAAGAAGTGTATGTCTGCGCTGTTGGCATGCTGGTTCTCCTTTTCACGCTGTTGGCGATGCTCGGCCAGTTCTGAAAATGTTGATCGCGCGTTAACAGGCCGTTGAAAACGTCGGCGAGGCAGGCAAGACAAGGCCCAGGCGGCCCCGCAAAGCAGGCGAGGAAAGGTCGGAGTCGCGGGCGACTTACGCGCTGAAAATGAGCATTCCGACCGGGCTGGCGATCCAGCCTGTTTTTAACGCAGTACTGTCATCGCAGGTGGTTTTTCAACGGCCTGTTAATCATAAGGAGAAGGGAAATTGCCCACTGATCAGAAGATTGATTATCTGGAGCTGCCTGCGCGCGATTTCGATGCCGTCCAGGGCTTCTACTCGCAAGCCTTCGGCTGGACATTCACTGACTACGGCTCCGAGTACCGTGCTTTCAGCGATGGCCGGCTCGACGGCGGTTTCTATCGCTCCGAGGCCTGCTCCACAACGGCTAATGGTGCGGCGCTGATCGTGCTGTATGCCGACGATCTGGAGCATGCCCGGGAGCGGGTGCTGGCTAGCGGGGGCAGTCTGGTGAAGGACATCTTCTCGTTCCCGGGTGGGCGGCGCTTTCACTTCGCCGACCCCAGCGGCAACGAACTGGCGGTCTGGTCGGATCGCTAACTGCAGTGAGCGGACGGGGCGCCGCAGGGCGCCTCGCTCCGTTTGGCTATTGCCAGTCCTGCAGACCGTACTTGTCGAGGATGACCTTCAATTCCCCGGATGCCCTCAGCTTCTTCACACCGTCGCTGAGCAGCTGGGTGTAGGCCTTGGAGGTGGCTTTGGCCGGCGAGCAGGCGATGTACATGGCCACTGGCTCGGTCAGCGCGCCGGCGGATTCGACCTGGTCGGCCACCCCCATGTCCTTGAGCTTGGCTTGCATCACCGCCGGTGATTCCAGCACGCTGTCGACGCGGCCGGCGAGCAGCTTCTTGATGTTCTGTTCCAGCGCGTTGTTGGCATTCAGGGTTTGCGATTGCACACCATTGGCGGGTTGCTCGATGAAGGCGGCGAACTCCTCGTCGTAGGCGTAGCCGCCGATCAAGCCAACGCTGCGGCCCTTGAGCGAGGGCAGGCCATCGAAGCGCCACGGCTCGCCCTTCTTCACATAGAAATGCGATTGGTCCATGCCCAGCGGCTCGTCCGGGAAGACAAAGTCCGGGGCGTCTTCCTTATAGGCGCCGACTGCGCAGTCGTACTTGCCTTCGCGCACCATCAGCAGGGTGCGTTCCCAGGGCAGGGTGGCATAGTCCACGCGGTGGCCGCCGGCCTCCAGCGCAGCCTTGGCGATTTCGATCATATAGCCGGGTTTGTCCGAATTCGGCTTCCCGTTCATGGGATACCAGAGGTCGGCTCTCAGGGTGACGGTGTCGGCAAACGCCAGGCCGCAGAGGCTTAGCAAGGCAGGAATGAGCAGGTACTTCATGGGCTGGCTCCTGGCTGAGTCTTTCGGGGCGGTGTGCTGCGGCAATGAGGCCGCACCTTCTAACCCTAGCAGCCAGGCGCCGGCCGCGTTCCGTTTTCGACCGACTGAAGGCCGCGTTGGCATCGCGGTATGTCGCTCGCTTCGCTTGGCGCTAGACTGGGTTTCGTCCGCCACGGGTTGCCGTCCATGCCGTCCGATTTTCCCGACCTGAAACTACTGCGCATCTTCGTCAGCGTGGTCCGCCACCAAGGCTTTGCCGCAGCGCAGCAGGATCTGAACCTGTCCACCTCGGCGATCAGCACCTACATGAGCCAACTGGAAAGCCAGCTCGGGCTCACCCTGTGCCACCGCGGCCGTGGTGGCTTCAGCCTGACCAGCAAGGGTGAGCTGTACTACCAGCAAACCCTGCGCCTGTTCGGCGAACTGGAGGGCTTCGAGCGCTATGCCGCCGAACTCAAGGGCGAATTGCGCGGCACGCTCAACCTGGGCGTGCTGGATTCCACGGTGAGCGATCCGGCCCTGCCGTTGCCGGACGTGATCGGCGCCTATAGCCAGGAACACCCCGCGGTGCATCTGCATCTGGCGGTGCTGAGTCCATACGAGCTGCAACTGGCGGTGCTGGAGAACCGTCTGGATCTCGCCATCGGCGCCTTCTCGTCGCGCATGAATGGTCTGCTCGAGCAGCCGCTGTATCGCGAGCAGCACTGGTTGTATTGCAGTGACCGTCATCCGCTGTTCGAAGCGCGTGGCATTCCGCCGGAGACCATCACCCGCCAGCGCATGGTCGGCCGAGGCTACTGGAGCCAGGCGGAACTGGCCCGGCATGGTTTCAAGCACAGTGCGGCGACGGTGGAGAGCATGGAGGCGCAGTTGATCCTGGTGCTGTCCGGCGCCTACGTCGGCTATCTGCCCGAGCACTACGCGCAAGCGTGGGTCGAGCAGGGACGTCTGCGGGCCTTGCTGCCGGCGATCTTCGGCTATCAGGCACCGTTCTCGCTGATCCTTCGCCGCGGTCGCGCGCGCGAGCCGCTGTTGCAGGCGTTTCGCGACTTGCTCAAGGCGCGGCTGAGCCAGTCCTGAGCGCGACCCCGCCGGGATGGTCCCGCATACGCTTGATGAATGATCGTCGCCGAAGGAGATTCTCTGGTTCTATCCTCAGCCCATCGTCAACCGAACAAGCAATGAGGTATGCCATGCGTGAAGTGGTGATCGTCGACAGCGTGCGGACCGGCCTGGCCAAGTCCTTCCGCGGCAAATTCAACCAGACCCGCCCGGACGACATGGCGGCCCATTGCGTCAACGCACTGTTGGCCCGTACCGGCATCGATCCGGCGCTGGTGGACGACTGCATCGTCGGCTGTGGCTCCAACGAAGGCGCCCAGGGCTACAACATCGGGCGCAATGTCGCGGTGCTGTCCGGCCTGGGCATCCAGGTCGCCGGCATGACCCTCAACCGCTACTGCTCTTCCGGCCTGCAAGCCATCGCCATTGCCGCCAACCAGGTGGCGTCCGGCTGCAGCGATGTCATCGTCGCCGGTGGGGTGGAATCCATCAGCCTCACCCTCAAGAGCGTCAACACCGACAACCTGTTCAACCCGCTGATCAAGGAGCGCTTCCCCGGCATCTATTTCCCCATGGGGCAGACTGCCGAGATCGTCGCCCGCCGTTATGGTGTGACCCGCGAGCAGCAGGATGCCTATGCCCTGCAGAGCCAGCAGCGCACCGCGCGGGCCCAGGCCGATGGCCTGTTCGACGATGAAATCGTGCCGATGAGTGTGAAGTATGCGGTGGAAGACAAGGCCACCGGCGAGAAGAAGATCCTCGACGGCGTGGTCGATCGCGATGATTGCAACCGCCCGGATACCACGCTGGAAAGCCTGGCCAGCCTGAAGCCGGCGTTCGCCGAGGACGGTTCGGTAACTGCCGGCAACGCCTCGCAGCTGTCCGACGGTGCATCCATGACGCTGGTCATGAGCCTGGACAAGGCCCTGGCGCTGGGGTTGAAGCCGAAGGCATTCTTCCGCGGCTTCACCGTTGCCGGTTGCGAACCGGACGAGATGGGCATCGGCCCGGTGTTCTCGGTGCCCAAGTTGCTCAAGGCCAAGGGCCTGCAGGTAGCCGACATCGACCTGTGGGAACTGAACGAAGCCTTCGCGTCCCAGTGCCTGTACAGCCGCGACCGCCTGGAAATCGACAACGACAAGTACAACGTCAATGGCGGTTCGATTTCCATCGGCCATCCCTTCGGCATGACCGGTTCGCGCCAGGTCGGTCACCTGGTGCGCGAGCTGCAGCGGCGCAATCTACGCTACGGCGTGGTGACCATGTGCGTGGGTGGTGGCATGGGTGCCAGCGGGCTGTTCGAAGCGGTGCGCTGAACAAACCGGGAGCGACACGCACGGCCAGCGCCGTGCGTGCGATCGGAGAAGGGGAGCTTCAGCGGTCCTGCAACGCCGCCGCCCTGGCATAGAGCGCCTTGGCGAGCTGCATGCGCTGGATGTAGCGCTCGATCTGAAGTTCGGCATCGACCCGTGTGTAGAAGGGCCCTTCCAGGGTGCCCTCACGGGTGGCGAAAAAATACTGGCCGTTGATCGCGCTCACCCGCTCGCTGCGGTAGTGGGTGCCTGGGATTGGATCGATTTTGCGCTGGCCGAACATAGCGGGGACCCCCGAGAAGCGAGCCATATGCTTTTGAGTCTAATGGGCTGTTGCCGGTTTGCCGTCATAGCCGACAAATGGTCGCTGTTTTTCAGCTAGTTCCGCGATTTTCACTCTTTTGACGCCAGATTTACGCCGTTAGCCGGTACAGTTGCTTCGTGCAACTGTTCCTGTGCCACGCACAGGCTCCGGCCTAGAATGCCGTTTTGCGGCCATCGCCCGGCGATGGTCGCCGCGCATACGAGGCCGTCATGCATATCTCCTCCGGCCGCTGGCTTTATGGCCTGCTGCTCGCTCTGCTGACCACGCTGCTGTGGGGCATCCTGCCAATCAAGCTTAAGGAAGTACTACAGGTGATGGATCCGATTACCGTCACCTGGTATCGCCTGTTGATTGCCGGCTCGCTCCTGTTTGCCTGGTTGGCCGCCAGCCGGCGCTTGCCGAGCTTCCGCCCGCTGGGGCGCAGCGGTGCCTGGCTGCTGGTGCTGGCGGTCGCCGGTCTGGCGGCCAACTATGTGCTCTATCTGATGGGGCTCAGCCGGCTCAGCCCCGGCACGACGCAACTGGTCATCCAGGTGGCGCCGATTCTGCTGCTGATCGGCAGCATCTTCGTCTTCCGCGAACGTTTCAGCCTCGGCCAGGGCGTTGGCCTAGTCCTACTGCTGTTGGGCTTCGGCCTGTTCTTCAATCAGCGCCTGGGCGAACTGCTCACCTCGCTCACCCAGTACACCGCCGGTGTGCTGCTCATGCTGGCGGCGGCGTTGGTCTGGGCAATCTATGGCCTTGCGCAGAAGCAATTGCTGACGGCGTGGAATTCGCTGCAAGTGATGATGGTGATCTACCTCGCCTGCGCCGCGCTGCTGACACCCTGGGCGCATCCGCTGGAGGTAGCCCGGCTCAGCAACTTGCAGTTTTGGCTGTTGATCGCCTGCTGCCTGAACACGCTGGTGGCCTATGGTGCCTTTGCCGAGGCTTTGGCGCATTGGGAAGCGTCGCGGGTCAGCGCCACGCTGGCGACCACGCCGCTGGTGACGTTCTCTGCGGTCGCCGTGGCTTCCAGCCTGTGGCCCGAGCATGTAAAGCCGGAGCAGCTCAATCTGCTGGCTTATGGCGGCGCCACGTTGGTGGTGGTGGGTTCGGCGCTGACTGCCATAGGGCCGACCTTGCTGGCCAGTTGGCGGAGCCGGCGAGCACGCCTGGCGGCGAACCCCAGCGCGCTCTAGATTCCATGGCGATCTTTCGCGCGTAGCGCCGGGGCCGCCCCGGTCGCTTGGTTGGCGATTGCTGCCTGGCCCGGCCACGAGCCCATCATTCAGGCACGGCAGCCGAGGATTTCGGCCTTGCGTAGCCAGGTCTGGCGCTGTTCCTCCGAAGAGAGCCGCACCGGGGAGAACTCGGCCAGGCGGCGGGTCTTGATGCCACTGAAGCCGAGAATGGTGCGCACCATCTGCCGGTGAGCCGGCGCACCGTAGATCCAGCGGAAATACCAGGGCGGAGTATCCAGCGTCACCAGCAGGTCGGCAGTGCGGCCGCTGAGCAGCTTGTCCCAGGCCTGCGTGTGCCCACGGAACTTGAAGGCGAAGCCAGGCAGGAACACCCGGTCGAAAAAGCCCTTGAGCAGCGCCGGCATGCCGCCCCACCAGACCGGATAGACGAATACCAGGTGCTCGGCCCAGTGGATCTGTCGCTGGGCTTCCAGCAGATCGTTCTCCAACGCCTGGCTTTGGTCGTAGCCGGCATGGAGGATCGGGTCGAAGGCCAGTTCGCCGAGCCTGATCTGTCGCACCACGTGCCCTTCGCCTCGCGCGCCCTGGGCATAGGCATCGCCGAGGGCATGGCAGAGGCTGCCGCTCTTCGGCGAGCCATAGATCATCAGAATCCGCTTGCCGTCCCCTTCCAGTGGGGTTGCTCCGCTCTTGCT
Source organism: Zestomonas ipomoeae (assembly GCF_057128665.1). Classification (NCBI taxonomy): domain Bacteria; kingdom Pseudomonadati; phylum Pseudomonadota; class Gammaproteobacteria; order Pseudomonadales; family Pseudomonadaceae; genus Zestomonas; species Zestomonas ipomoeae. The sequence goes on along the minus strand of NZ_JBSKHQ010000001.1, from coordinate 542,375 downwards.
CCGTTCAGTCACTCTTGCCTGCCTCCAACATGGTTTCCGGGCGCACCCAGGTATCGAATTCTTCCGCGCCAAGATACCCCAGCGCCAGCGCCGCCTCGCGCAGGGTGGTGCCTTCGGCATAGGCCTTCTTGGCGATCTCCGCGGCCTTGTCGTAACCGATGTGCGGGTTGAGCGAGGTGACCAGCATCAACCCCCGTTCCAGATGCTCGGCCATTCGTGTCGCATCGGGCTCCAGGCCAGCGACGCAATGCTGCTGGAAATTCCGGCAACCGTCGGCGAGCAGGCGGATCGACTGCAGCAGATTATGAATGATGACCGGCTTGAACACGTTCAGCTGCAAATGCCCCTGGCTGGCGGCGAAGCCGATGGCGACGTCGTTGCCGAGTACCTGACAGGCGAGCATGGACAACGCCTCGCACTGGGTCGGGTTGACCTTGCCGGGCATGATCGAGCTGCCCGGCTCGTTGGCCGGCAGACGGACTTCGGCGAACCCGGCGCGCGGGCCGGAGCCGAGCAGGCGCAGGTCATTGGCAATTTTCATCAAGGCCACGGCGAGGGTCTTCAGGGCCCCGGCCAGGCTGACCAGCGGCTCGTGGCCGGCCAGCGCGGCGAATTTGTTCGGCGCCGAGACGAGCGGCAGGCCGCAAAGAGCCGCGAGTTCGGCGGCGATCGCTTCGGCGAAGCCATGGGGGGAATTCAGCCCGGTGCCTACCGCAGTGCCGCCCTGTGCCAGCTCGTAGACCGCCGGCAGCGCGGCGCGAATGGCCTGCTCCGCATAGTCCAGTTGGGCGACGAAGGCGGACAGTTCCTGGCCGAAGGTGATGGGCGTGGCATCCATCAGGTGGGTGCGCCCGGTCTTGACCAGGCTGATGTGCCGCGCGGCCTTTTCCGCGAGGCCGCCGGACAGCTCGGCAATGGCCGGCAGCAGGTCGTGTTGCACCGCCTGGGCCGCGGCGATGTGCATGGCGGTGGGGAAGCAGTCGTTGGAACTCTGCGCGCGGTTGACGTGGTCGTTCGGGTGAACCGGGCTCTTGCCGCCGCGTTGGCCCCCGGCCAGTTCGTTGGCGCGGCCGGCGATCACCTCGTTGACGTTCATGTTGCTCTGGGTGCCGCTGCCGGTCTGCCAGACCACCAGTGGAAACTGGTCGTCATGCTGGCCGGTGAGCACTTCGTCGGCAGCCTGCTCGATCAGCCTGGCGATGTCCGGCGACAACTCGCCGATGCGGCTGTTGACCCGCGCCGCAGCCTTCTTGATCAGCGCCAGGGCATGCAGTACCGGCAGCGGCATGCGCTCCTGGCCGATGGCGAAGTTGCTCAGCGAGCGCTGGGTCTGAGCGCCCCAGTAAGCGTCCTCGGGGACGTCGACCGGGCCCAGGCTGTCGGTTTCGGTGCGGCTCATGGCGGTGTGCTCCAAGCGGGCGAATACCGCAGTTTAGGCCGCTTGGGGCAGGGTGGGTTCCGTCATGCGGCCCATGGCCCGCTCGGGCTTTGCCGTATGGCTGGGGTGCGGTTACCAGCAGGTGCGGGTCTTGCCCAGCCAGCCGAGGGCGCCGAGCACCGGTACACGCTCGCCGGCTGGCCCGCGCAGGGTGCCATCGAAGCGGCCGAACCACTGACGGGTGTCGGCATAGAAGGGGCCCAGCTTCGGGCAGGCGTGATGCTGCTGGCGGGGGCTGAATTCGAGGGCGACGCGGTCGTCGTTGCTGTGCAGGCGCCAGGGGCTGCCCGGTTCGTCATCCACGGGCGGCTGGATGTTCACGGCTTCCTCCAGATGCAGCAGCTCGCCGCCGAACCATAGGGCATTCTCCGTCAGCCCTGCGTGCTCGGCCCAGCCGCTGCCGAAGTTGCCGGCAATGCCGCCTGGCGCGGCGAAGGCGGCGCGGGTCCAGTGGCTGTGCAGGGGCCAGACGCCGCGGCCGAAATCCAGCGCCGCAAAGCTTTGCCGGGGCTCGCAGCGATAGTGACGTTCGCCCAGGTAGAGATTGCCCAGCGCCGGGAGGCCGAGCTGCCTGCTGCAGGCGTGAAATCCGCCATTCGGAAACGGTGCCGCCAGGTTGAGCGAGTCCAGGTGGGAGGGGCGCTGGATATCCAGCGCAACGTGGAGCGAATTGCCTCGCCCGACGTTGTCGGCGTTCGCCGTCAGCAGCAGCCGCCCAGGCTGTTCATCGATCCGCAGTTGCAGGTGCGGATGGCAGAATTCGTGGCTTTCCAGGGGCGTGTCCGGGAGCTGGCAGCCCATGGCCAGGGGGCGCAAGTGGGTGCGATGAAAGCTCTGGCCGCTGTTCAGGTCGAGGAAGTAGGCGGCGCCGTAGCCGACGTAGTCGAGGTCGGCGATGGTCAGCGAGAGCATCCAGTCCGGCGAGGTGATGCACCAGTGATTCCAGCGCTTGCGCCGTCCGTAGTGGCCGGGCAGGGCGCAGTCCAGCAGGGGCCTGGGGGAGAAACCGATGGCGTGCGGATCGAGGTGGCCGCGGGCATCGCACAGGGACGGTGTGGCGGCGGGGGGGAGAGCGGTGACGAAACTGTTCATTCGGACACGTCCATGTGTGCTGGTCAGCTGAGAATAGCTGCTGCGCGGCAAGGCGCGCGCTATTTTTGCGCGGGCGTGGTCTAGGGGCATGCAGGATGCGGCGGTGACGGAAACCGAGGCAAGTAATGGCACTTTGGTAAGCGTCGATCCGGTGAGCCAGTGCGCAAAGCGGGCGTGATCGGGTGCACGACCCGGTCGCTTGAGCCCTGCGCGGGCTCGGCGCACAATGACCGGCCCGCGGCGTGACTCCGTCCCCGCTTCATCTCTCTGCTTCCAAGGAATCGCCGATGCCCGGTCTACGCACCCTTTGCGCCGCACTTCTGTTCGCCAGCACCCAGGCGCTGGCCGATGCCGCCAGCCATGCCGCCGACGCGGAGAACTTCCTCAAACTCGCCCATGCCGACAAGTTGACCGTGCCGGTGTACGCCCAGGTGCAGCAGATGTTCGCCCAGCGCTTTGCCCAGGCCCCGGCCGGCGAAGGCAAGCAGGCCTTGCTCGAGCGTTACCAGGCCAAGGCCAATGCCGCGCTGGACAAAGCGGTCGGCTGGGGCGAGCTGAAGCCCGAATTGGTCAAGCTGTACACCGCCAACTTCAGCGAGAGCGAGCTGAAGGAGCTGGTGGCTTTCTATCAGTCGCCGCTGGGTCGCAAGGTCATGGAGAAGATGCCGACGCTGACTGCCGAATCCGCCAAGCTGACCCAGGCTCGCCTGGAAACCGCCGTGCCGGAAGTCAACAAGCTGCTGGCCGAGATGAGCAAGGAACTGGGAGCGGAGTAAACCGTGGCGAACATGCGCGAACGTATCGAAGCGGCCCTGGCGGCGCTCGAGCCCCAGCACCTGGAGGTGCTGGACGAAAGCCACCTGCACAGCCGTGGGCAGGAAACCCACTACAAGGCAGTGATCGTCAGCCCGGCATTCGTCGACCTGAATGCGGTCAAGCGGCACCAGAAGGTCTATGCCGGCCTGGGTGAGCTGATGGGGCAGATCCATGCCCTGGCGTTGCATACCTATACGCCGGATGAGTGGCAGGGGCAGATGGCCGCGCCGGACTCGCCGACCTGCCGCGGTGGCAGCAAGCTCGACCACTGAGGCGCGCGGGTGCGCCAAGGCGTGCCCCTGGGGTAAACTTCGCGGCGCGCCGGCCTTCGCCGGCGCCTTCGTTTCGATTGCCCCGGTCCGCCCTTTGCGTGGGCGACCACTGAGGAAGTCTCCATGACCGACAAGATCGTCGTGGCGGCGCTGTACAAGTTCGTCTCCCTGCCGGACTACGTCGCGCTGCGCGAACCCCTGCTGCAAATCCTGATCGACCACGGCATCAAGGGCACCCTGCTGCTCGCCGAGGAAGGCATCAACGGAACTGTCTCCGGTAGTCGCCAGGCGATAGATGCCTTGCTTGCCTGGTTTGGCCGCGACCCGCGCCTGGCCGATATCGACCACAAGGAATCCTACTGCGACGAGCAGCCGTTCTATCGCACCAAGGTCAAGCTGAAGAAAGAGATCGTCACCCTCGGCGTGCCAGGCGTGGACCCCAACCAGCGGGTCGGCACCTATGTGGAGCCGCAGGACTGGAACGCGCTGATCGATGACCCGGAAGTGCTGCTGATCGATACCCGCAACGATTACGAGGTGGCCATCGGCACCTTCGAAGGCGCGGTCGATCCGAAAACCAAGTCGTTCCGCGAGTTCCCGGACTACATCAAGGCCCACTTCGATCCCACCCGGCACAAGAAGGTGGCAATGTTCTGCACCGGCGGCATTCGCTGCGAGAAGGCCTCCAGCTACATGCTTGGCGAAGGATTCGAGGAGGTCTACCACCTCAAAGGCGGCATTCTCAAATACCTCGAGGAAGTACCCGAGGCGCAATCGAAGTGGCGTGGCGACTGCTTCGTCTTCGACAACCGCGTCACCGTGCGCCACGATCTTTCCGAGGGCGACTACGATCAGTGCCATGCCTGCCGTAACCCGATCTCGGTCGAGGACCGCCAGTCGCCTTATTACGCGCCGGGCGTCAGCTGCCCGCATTGCTGGGGCTCGCTGCCGGAAAAGACCCGCGCCAGCGCCCGCGAACGGCAGAAGCAGATCGAGCTGGCCAAGGCGCGCAACCAGCCGCATCCGATTGGCCGCGACCCCCGGCAGGTCGCGGACGGCTGAGCGACCGGGCGGTCCTGGCGACAAGACGGTCCATGGCGGCCAACCATTCGACGGAGAAGCAGTGATGAGCGCGCGCCTGATCTACGTAATGGACCCGATGTGCTCCTGGTGCTGGGGCTTTGCCCCGGTGCTGGAAGCCCTGGCCGCGCAAGCGCGGGCGCAAGATGTTCCCTTGCATCTGGTGGTCGGTGGCCTGCGCCGGGAGTGCGCCGCGCTGGACCCCGCCGCCCGGGTGCGCATCCTGGCCCACTGGCAGGCGGTGAATGCCACCACCGGGCAGCTGTTCAATTTCCACGACGGCTTGCCCGAGGGCCTGGTCTACGATACCGAGCCCGCCTGCCGGGCGCTGGTCGCGGCGCGTACGCTGGACGAGCAGAGCGTGTGGCCGCTGACTCGGTTGATCCAGCAGGCCTTCTACGAAGAGGGTTGCAACGTGACCCAGGCGGGTGCGCTGCTGGCGCTGGCCGAGCAGGCCGGCATTCCACGTATCGAATTCGCCGAGGCCTTCGACAGCGTGGCCATGCGCGAGGCCACCGCCGGCGACTTCGCCTGGGTGCAGGCCCTGGGCATCGCCGGCTTCCCGACCCTGCTGGCAGAGCGCGGCGGCCAACTGGCGCTGCTCACCAACGGGTACCAGCCATTGAACGAACTCGCCCCGCTGCTGGCGCGCTGGCTGGAGCGGGGTGCCCATGCCTGATCGCTTGAGCTGGGCGGAGGTCCGTCGCCTTGCCCTGCGTCATCGCAAGGCTCTGATCGTAGCCAACCTGGTGGCAGTGCTCGCCACCCTCTGTAGTGTGCCGATCCCGCTGCTGTTGCCGCTGCTGGTGGACGAGGTGCTGCTGGGCGAAGGCGATGCCGCGCTCAAGGTGATGGATAACGTCCTGCCTGAGAGTTGGCAGGGCCCCGTCGGCTACATCGGCCTGATGCTGGCGGTCACCCTGACGCTGCGCGTGTCCGCCCTGGTGTTCAATGTGCTGCAGGCGCGGCTGTTCGCCCGCCTGTCGAAGGACATCGTCTATCGCATTCGCCTGCGTCTGATCGAGCGCCTCAAGCGCATTTCCCTCGGCGAGTACGAGAGCCTTGGGGGCGGCACGGTCGCCACCCATCTGGTGACCGATCTGGACACCCTCGACAAGTTCGTCGGCGAAACCCTCAGCCGCTTTCTGGTCGCCATGCTCAGCCTGGCCGGGACCGCGGCGATCCTGGTATGGATGCACTGGAAGCTGGCGCTGCTGATCCTGCTGTTCAATCCGCTGGTGATCTACGCCACGGTGCAGCTGGGCAAGCGCGTCAAGCACCTGAAGAAGCAGGAAAACGACAGCACCTCGCGCTTCACCCAGGCGCTCACCGAAACCCTGGAGGCTATCCAGGAGGTACGCGCCGGCAATCGCCAGGGCTACTTCCTGGGGCGCCTGGGCAACCGGGCGCGGGAGGTGCGCGACTATGCGGTGGCCTCGCAATGGAAGAGCGATTCCGCCAGCCGCGCCAGCGGCCTGCTGTTCCAGTTCGGCATCGATGTGTTTCGCGCCGCGGCCATGCTCACGGTGCTGTTCTCCGATCTGTCCATCGGCCAGATGCTGGCTGTGTTCAGCTACCTGTGGTTCATGATCGGGCCGGTCGAGCAGTTGCTCAGCCTGCAATACGCCTTCTACGCCGCCAGCGGCGCGCTGCTGCGCATCAATGAGCTGCTGGCGCGCCGCGACGAACCGCGGCATAGCGGTGGTGTGGACCCGTTCAAGGGGCGCGAGACGGTGGGCATTCAGGTCAGCGACCTGCGTTTTTCCTATGGCGACGAGCCGGTTCTGGAGGGACTCGACCTCTCCATCGCACCCGGCGAGAAGGTGGCGGTGGTCGGCGCCAGCGGCGGCGGCAAGAGCACCTTGGTGCAGCTATTGCTCGGCCTGTACAGCGCGGAGGCCGGCACGATTCGCTTCGGCGGCTCGACGCTGGAGGAAATCGGGCTGGAGACGGTGCGGGACAATGTCGCGGTGGTGCTGCAGCATCCGGCGCTGTTCAACGACAGCGTGCGGGCCAACCTCACCCTGGGGCGCGAGCGCAGCGACGAGGCCTGCTGGCGTGCGCTGGAGGTTGCCCAGCTGGCGGACACCGTTCGCCTGTTACCGCAGGGGCTCGACAGCGTGGTCGGCCGTTCTGGCGTGCGACTGTCGGGCGGTCAGCGCCAACGGTTGGCCATCGCCCGCATGGTCCTGGCCGAACCCAAGGTGGTGATTCTCGACGAAGCCACCTCGGCCCTGGATGCCGCCACAGAATACGCGCTGCATCAGGCGCTCGGGCGCTTTCTCAATGGCCGCACCACGCTGATCATCGCCCACCGCCTGTCCGCGGTGAAGCAGGCCGATCGCGTGCTGGTGTTCGATGGCGGCAGTATCGCCGAGCAGGGCGATCACCAGCAGCTGATCGCCGAAGGAGGGCTCTACGCCAAGCTCTACGGGCACCTGCAGCACTAGGGTCGCTTCTGCAGGCCCGGCCGCTCCGGCTACTGCCCGTCGAAGTAGCGTTCGTGCCAATCCACCAGCGGTTGCGGTGTATTGAGCTTCTGTCCGTAGATTACCGAGTAGGTCAGCACGTTCTGCACGTACTGGCGCGTTTCATCGAATGGAATGGTTTCCACCCAGACGTCGAAGGACAGGTGGTTGGCATCCCTGAGCCATTGGCGCACGCGACCGGGGCCGGCGTTGTAGGCGGCCGAGGCGAGTACGCGGTTGCCGCCGAACTGGTTGTAGATCTGGCTGAGGTAAGCGGCGCCCAGTTGGATGTTGACCTTCGGGTCCAGCGCCTTCTGCGGGGAGCTCAGCGGGATCTTGAAGCGCCGAGCGGTCTCCTTGGCGGTGGCGGGCATCAGTTGCATCAGGCCCATCGCGCCCACCGGGGACTTGGCGTCGGCCATGAAGGCGCTTTCCTGGCGAGTGATGGCGAAGACCCAGCTTGAATGCAGGTCACGCACCTTGGCCTCGCGGGTCAGGCTGCTCTGGTGGGCCATGGGGAAACGAATGTCCAGGTCGTCCCAGTACTGCGCCTGGCTGATGGTGCGGATCGCCGGGAAATACCATTCCTTGTCATACGCCATGCGGGCCTGGGCCACCAGCTCCTCGCGGCTGAACAGACGGCTGACGTGGTACCACTCGCGGCGACCGTCGACGATCTGGCCGCGATCGTGGAATTCCAGTGCGCGACGGATGCCAGCGGTGTTGCGCACCTTCTGCACGGTCTTGGGATCCAGCACCAGCGGCTTGTTATTGAGGCTGTAGGGCGCCTGGATGCGGTCGGCGGCGAGAAATCCGTAGTAGTCCCGCTCACCCGCGACAGGTTGGTACAGTGCCAGCGGCTGCTTGCTCTGCGGTTGCGCCAGCTGCAGGCTGCGTGCCTTCCAGTAGCGCCAGCGGTTGCTCTCGGCCAGCTCCGGCGGCAGTTGGGTGGTCAGTTGGTAGGCCTCGCCCCAGCGTCCCAGGCGCAACAGCAGCCGTGTCCGCCATTCGGAAACGGTGTTGTCGCGCAGCTCAGGGTCGTACTCGGCCATCACTTTCAGGGCGCGGGCGTCGAAGCGCTTGGCCAGGGTCAGGCCGATCTCCCGGGCGATCGCCACCTTTTCCTCGGCCGAGAAGGGCAGGCGCTTGGCATAGCTGTCCAGCAGGTTCAGCGCTTTTTCCGGGTCCTGGCGGCCCAGGCGCCGCAGGCCGAGGCCGACCACATCGGCCATCGCCCGGTCGGCCGGGGCGAAGCGTGTCGTTTGGTTGAGCAGTTCGGGTTTCTGCGCCACCTCCAGCAGCAGTTTCCCGTGCGTGTCGAGGGTCTTGAGCTTCTTGACCAGATAGCCGGCCAGTCCGTAGTTGCGCGACTCCGCCGCCAGCTTCGCGCGTTTCCAGAACATCTGCTCGGTCAGTTGGCCCTCGGCTGCCCAGCGGTCGAACAGACGGTCGCAGGCTTCGGGTTGCGACTTGCCCACCAGCCAGAGCTTCTCGGCGGTGGCAAAGCCTTCGGTCTTGAGCCCGTGGCCGAGCTGGTACTGGCCATACAAGCAATCCAGTTCGGTGAAGTTCAGAGTCGGGTCGTAGTGGTTGATGAAGGTCTTCCACTCGCCGCGCTCCGCCAGCCAGCGCAACCAGCGCAGCTTCATCCAGCTCGCCTGGGGCAGGTCGCCGTGCTCGGCGAGGAATTTCTCGATTTCGTCGTTGCTGGCCGATTTCAGACGGGCGGTCAGCTCGTCGTAAGCCAGGTAGGGCGTCAGCGGGTAGTCCCGCAGGGCAGCGGCATAGCGCTTGTAGGGGCCGCTGTCGCCCTTGGCCAGCGCGCGCTTGGCCTCGTCGTAGTACTGACGCTGCTGCGCAAGGGTGGTCGCATGGGCGGTATCGAAGGGGGGGGTGGAGAAAAACAGGCAGAGAACCAGACTAAACAGACAGCCGCGCATGACACTTCCGGACAAGATGAACGCCAAGTAGCGCCGGGTGCCGACGCCGAATGCACCTAGCTTAGCTGTTGCCCGGAAAGGGTGAAAGCGTCGTCCGGCGGGCATTTGCATGATGAAAAAAGGCCAGCATGGTCTTGTTGTGGCTTCCGCTCAGGTAGAATGCGCGCCCAGTTGTTGGAGACGCCCCATGACCCTGCTCAAATTCGCCGATGTTTCCCTTGCCTACGGCGCCATGCCGCTGCTGGAGCGGGTCTCCTGGCAGATCGCCCGCGGCGAGCGGGTATGCATCATCGGCCGCAACGGCACTGGCAAATCCAGCATGCTGCGGCTGGTCAAGGGTGAGCAGAGCGCCGATGACGGCGAAATCTGGCGGGCGCCGGGACTCAAGATCGGCGAATTGCCACAGGAGCTGCCGCGTGCCGACGACCGCACCGTCTTCGACGTGGTGGCCGAAGGCCTCTCCGGGGTCGGCGAGTTGCTCGCCCAGTACCACCATCTCAGCCAGAACATCCACAGCGACGCCGACCTGGAAAAGCTGATGCACGTCCAGCACGATCTGGAAGCGAAGGATGGCTGGCGCCTGCAGCAACTGGTGGACAGCACCCTCAGTCGCCTGCAACTGCCCGCCGACAAGACCCTTGCCGAGCTTTCCGGCGGCTGGCGTCGCCGTGTGCTGCTGGCCCAGGCCCTGGTTTCCGAACCCGACTTGCTGCTGCTCGACGAACCTACCAACCACCTCGACATCGGCGCTATCGCCTGGCTGGAAGAGGCGTTGATGGGCTTTGGCGGTGCCGTGCTGTTCATCACCCACGACCGCTCCTTCCTGCAGAACCTGGCGACGCGCATTCTCGAACTGGACCGCGGCCACCTGATCGACTGGAACGGCGACTACGCCAGCTTCCTGGTGCACAAGGAGCAGCAACTGGCTGCGGAAGAGACCGCCAATGCGCTCTTCGATAAACGCCTGGCCCAGGAAGAAGTCTGGATTCGCCAGGGCATCAAGGCGCGGCGTACCCGCAACGAGGGCCGGGTGCGCGCACTGAAGGCGATGCGTGCCGAGCGCAGCGAGCGTCGCGAGCGTCAGGGCAAGGCGAATATCCAGCTCGACACGGCGGAGAAATCCGGCAAGCAGGTGATCGTCGCCGAGCACGTCAGTTTCGCCCATGCCGGCGGTGTACCGCTGATTCGCGACTTCTCCCTGGTGCTGCAGCGCGGCGACCGCATCGGTCTGCTCGGCGCCAACGGCACTGGCAAGACCACGCTGCTCAAGCTGCTGCTCGGCGATCTGCAGCCGACCAGCGGCACGATCGAAGTCGGTACCAAGCTGGAAGTCGCCTACTTCGACCAACTGCGTCACCAACTGGACCTGGAAAAAACGGTGATCGACAACCTCTCGGAGGGTCGCGACTTCATCGTCATCGATGGCCAGAGCCGGCATGTGCTGAGCTATCTCGGCGACTTCCTGTTCAGCCCGCAGCGTGCGCGCACGCCGGTCAAGGCGTTGTCGGGTGGCGAGCGTGCCCGGTTGCTGCTGGCCAAACTGTTCAGCAAGCCAGCCAACCTGCTGGTGCTGGACGAGCCGACCAACGACCTCGATGTGGAAACCCTCGAGCTGCTCGAGGAAGTGCTGCTGGGCTTCCAGGGAACCGTGCTGATGGTCAGCCATGACCGTGCCTTCCTGGATAATGTGGTGACCAGCACGTTGGTGTTCGAGGGCGAAGGGCGCGTTCGCGAATACGTCGGTGGCTATCAGGACTGGCTGCGTCAAGGCGGCTCGCCGCGTTTGCTGGGCGTGGGTGAAAGCAAGCCGGAGAAGGGCGAGGTGGCTAAGGCCGAGGCACCGGTCGCCGCGCCCGTCGAATCGCCGGCGGCACCGAAGAAGAAACTGAGCTACAAGTTGCAACGGGAGTTGGAGGCGATTCCAGAGCGCATCGATGTTCTCGAAGGCGAACTGGCCGCTTTGCAAGAGCAGATCGCCGATCCGGCGTTCTATCAGCGGCCGGCGGATGAGACCAGCGCCAGCCTGGCTCGCCTCGATAGCCTGCAGCAGGAACTGGACCAGTTGATCGAGCGCTGGGCCGAGTTGGAAGCCTAATCAGCCTGTCGGAGACATGCATGGCTATTGAGTACCGCATCACCCTGGATGATGACCACGACTTCAGCTACCGCATCGAGCCGGAACGCGTCTACGACAGCGAGACTGCCCGACAGGCACCGAAGTGGACGCGTCTGGAGCACCAGCAGTGCAGCAACTGCCCGCTGCGCAAGGAAGAGTTCAGCCATTGCCCGGCGGCGGTGGATTTGCACCGGGTGATCGAGGACTTCCAGGGGCTGCCGGCTTTCAAGCGGGCACGGGTGTGGGTACGCACGGCGGAGCGTGAATACACCAAGGAGGTGGGGTTGGAGGAAGGGCTGCGCTCCCTGCTCGGTGTGATCATGGCCACCAGTGCTTGTCCGGTACTTGGCAGGCTGAAGCCGATGGCCTACAACCACCTGCCGTTTGCCAGCAACCAGGAGTTCATCCTGCGGGCGGTGTCGCTCTACCTGTCCCGGCAGTATTTCAACTTTCGCGAGGGGCGCCACGCGGACTGGGAACTGAAAGGGCTGGTGCGGCTGTTCCAGCAACTGCAACTGGTCAACCAGGCATTCTGGCAGCGCATTCACGATACCTGCGAGGGCGACTCCAACCTCAAGGCTTTCCTGTCGTTCTTCTCTCTGTCGTCGAGCATGACCTACTCGCTGGAAACCCAGTTGCAGAAGATCCGGCCGCTGGTGATGAGTGCAGGGGATTCGCTGGAATAACGGCTGCATCGACACCCAGCAGCGGGCGATGCAGCCTTTGGCCCATTACTCGGGCTTGCTCAGGCGTACGGCCAGCACATCGCATGGTGCGCCATGCAGCAGATCGTTGGCGGTCGAGCCGAGCAGCAGGGCAAGACCATGGCGACCATGGCTGCCGACCACGATCAGGTCGCAGCCCTGCTCGGTGGCCAGTCGGTGGATTTCCTGGCGCGGCTGGCCGTAGGCGAGGTGGCGGTGGTCGGGGCTGAGTTCGGCATAGCGGCCGGCAAAGCTGTCCAGCCGTTCCCGGGCCTGCTCGAACTGTTGCTGCTGGAGCATGGAAATATCCATCGGAACATCGCCGCCGAACGCCATGGCCATCGGCTCGACGATATGCACCAGCGACAATCGGGCTTGATTGCTCTTGGCCAGATCCTGGGCGCGGAGCATCACTGGGTGGCACTCGTCGGTCAGGTCGACGGCAACCAGGATGTGCTGGTAGGGCATGGGACAGTCTCCTTTGTATTTGGCGAATTCATTCAAGTATGGCCTTCCTGGCCATACTTAACAGATTTTTGGGGTAAACCGTGGCGCTGTGGATTCTCCTGTTGCTTGCACTGCTGCTGAGCCCGCTTGCCTGGCTGGTGCCTTCGCGGCGCCAGCGCGGGCAGATGGAGCAGCGCCTCGCTGCCCGGCGCATGGGGCTGTCCATGCAGCTGTCGCGCCAGGAATGGCCTCACTGGTTGCCACGCACGCCGCCCGATCCCTGCGCGCAATATCATCGACCCAGGCTGGCCGGTCGCGCTGATAGTTGGTGCTACTGGCAGGCGGAGCCGGGGCAGTGGCTGAATCGCTGGCGTGAGCCCTGTGTCGACAACGCTTTGCTGGATCTGTTGGCTGCGTTGCCGGAGGATGTCTACAAGGTCGAGGCTGGGCCGCAGATGGTTGCGTTGTGCTGGGGTGAGCGCAGCGGGCCGGAGGCATTGCAGCGTATCGCCGCGCTGCTCAAGGCGCTGGCCTGAGTCGACGGTGCGTCCGATGCAGGCAAGAAAATGCCCGGTGGGAGCACCGGGCTGGAAGTCAGGCCAGGCAGGCCGGATAAGCTGGGTGGTCGGTAACAGCGTCAGGGCTGGGCCGCGGCGTACTGGGCGGAGACGCTTTCCAAGCCTTCGATGATGCGATCCGAATACTTGTTGATCAGGAACGGCACGCTGTTCTCGTTGTAGTTGGTCAGCGACTTCTCGATATAGCGCCACTTGACGCCGACCTCGCCGAGCTCCTGCTTGATCTGCGCGGTGTTTTGCGGCGCCTGCTCCAGGCTCGCCAACTCCGTTGCGAATTCTCGGGCGAGTTCGTCGATGGCCTTGCCTTCGTTGCCGCCGAAGAAGGTGGCGCCGACCGAGGCACTGCGTGAAGCATAGTCCAAGGCGATGGTTTGCATCAGCAGACTCTGCTCGCGGCTCTGCTGGATCAGGGGCGGCACCTTGCTGCCGCTTTCCTGCTGGATCTTCCCGTACAACTCGTTGCTCGACTTCAGCAGTTCCTGGTTGCGTCCATAGAGGTCGGCGATCGGTTGCAGGTCGGTGAAACCTTGCGTCTTGAGGGTGGCGACCAGGCTCTTCAGCAGGCCCTGGTAGTCCTTCCATTGCTGGTCGAGGCGGATGCGTAGCGCCTTGGAGGCTCCTCCCGGCATCTCGCCGATGGCCTTGAGGTGGCTGTCGGCGTCCTGCAGGGACTGGTCGATCATGCGCGCGTAGCGCAGGTCGCCTTCCATGCCCATGTACATATAGAAGTCACCCAGGCTCTTCAGCGTGATCAGTCGCAGCTGATGCAATTTGAGCAGGCTGGTGGCCGGGTCGCTGTCCTTGCCGAACGCGGGGGAGGCGAAGGCGAGCAAGGCGCTGAGAATGGCGGCAAGCAGACGGCTTGGCATGGGGCTATTACTCCGTGTCACGGCCGTTGGCGGGGCCGCATCTTGTTGTTCTTGTGTCACAGTCGAGCGGAATGCTGTGTTGCGGCGACTCTAACCCGAGCTATCCGCTTTTACCAGATGTGCACCAGTTCACGGCTATTTGCCCATTTTGTCTGGCCGAAATGCCAATGCTGGGCTACCGCATCGGCCGCCACGCCGGTCCCGCTCCAGATGTGTCCGAGCAGCCCGATTGACAATTCGGCGCTTTTCCCTGAAGGTGTGCACACCCAAATCAAACGGGCGTATGAATTGAGCGTTTGCCTGCGGGCGGCGACTCGCAAAACAGTCCGAATATCGCGTTGGCGGGTGTGCCAGACGGTTTGGGACTATCCTCGACGGCTGCGCCGTGAGTGAGTCCCTGGTTGGCGTCCGACGTGTACAGTTCAGCTTCCATACCGTGGAGATCAGTTGATGATTTACGAAGGTAAAGCCATCACGGTTAAGGCTCTTGAGAGTGGCATCGTCGAACTGCAGTTCGACCTCAAGGGTGAGTCCGTCAACAAATTCAACCGTCTCACCCTGAACGAACTGCGTCAGGCGGTGGATGCCATCAAGGCGGATGCCTCAGTCAAGGGCGTGATCGTCACCAGCGGCAAGGACGTGTTCATCGTCGGCGCCGACATCACCGAATTCGTCGACAACTTCAAGCTGCCCGACGAAGAGCTGGTTGCCGGCAACCTCGAAGCCAACAAGATCTTCAGCGACTTCGAAGACCTCAATGTTCCCACCGTGGTTGCCATCAATGGCATCGCTCTGGGTGGCGGCTTCGAAATGTGCCTGGCCGGCGACTACCGTGTCGCGGCCGAATCCGCCAAGGTTGGCCTGCCGGAAGTCAAGCTGGGCATCTACCCTGGCTTCGGCGGTACCGTGCGCCTGCCGCGCGTGATCGGTACCGACAATGCCATCGAGTGGATCGCTTCCGGTAAGGAAAACAAGGCTGCCGACGCGCTGAAAGTAGGCGCCGTCGATGCCGTGGTCGCCGCCGACAAGCTGCAGGCCGCGGCGCTGGACCTGGTCAAGCGCGCCATCTCCGGCGAGCTGGATTACAAGGCCAAGCGTCAGCCGAAGCTGGAAAAGATCAAGCTCAACGCCATCGAGCAGATGATGGCTTTCGAGACCGCCAAGGGCTTCGTCGCCGGTCAGGCCGGTCCGAACTACCCGGCTCCGGTCGAGGCGATCAAGACCATCCAGAAAGCGGCTAACTTCGGTCGCGACAAGGCCCTGGAAACCGAAGCCGCCGGCTTCGTGAAACTGGCCAAGACGTCCGTCGCCGAAAGCCTGATCGGTCTGTTCCTCAACGACCAGGAACTGAAGAAGAAGGCCAAGCAGTACGACGAAATCGCCAAGGACGTGAAGCTGGCCGCCGTGCTCGGCGCCGGCATCATGGGTGGCGGCATCGCCTACCAGTCCGCCGTCAAGGGCACTCCGATCCTGATGAAGGATATCCGCGAAGAGGGTATCCAGATGGGTCTGACCGAGGCCTCTAAACTGCTCGGCAAGCGCGTCGAGAAAGGCCGCCTGACCCCCGCGAAGATGGCCGAAGCCCTCAACGCCATCCGTCCGACCATGTCCTACGGCGATTTCGGTAACGTCGACATCGTCGTCGAAGCCGTGGTCGAGAACCCCAAGGTCAAGCAAGCCGTGCTGTCCGAGGTGGAAGGCCTGGTGAAGGAGGATGCGATCCTGACTTCCAACACCTCTACCATCTCCATCAGCCTGCTGGCCCAGGCGCTCAAGCGCCCGGAAAACTTCTGCGGCATGCACTTCTTCAACCCGGTGCACATGATGCCGCTGGTTGAGGTCATCCGTGGCGAGAAGTCCGGCGAAACCGCCATTGCCACCACCGTCGCCTACGCCAAGAAAATGGGCAAGACGCCGATCGTGGTCAACGACTGCCCTGGCTTCCTGGTCAACCGCGTGCTGTTCCCGTACTTCGGCGGCTTCTCCAAGCTGCTCGAGTTCGGTGTCGACTTCGTGCGCATCGACAAGGTCATGGAGAAGTTCGGCTGGCCCATGGGCCCGGCCTACCTGTCCGACGTGGTCGGCATCGACACCGGCCACCACGGCCGTGATGTAATGGCCGAGGGCTTCCCGGATCGCATGGCTGTCGAAGGCCGCACCGCGGTCGACGTCATGTACGAAGCCAACCGCCTGGGCCAGAAGAACGGCAAGGGCTTCTACGCCTACGAAATGGATAAGCGCGGCAAGCCGAAGAAGGTCTCCGACCCGCAGGCTTACGAATTGCTGAAGTCCATCGTCAGCGAGCAGCGTGAGTTGACCGACGAAGACATCGTCAACTTCATGATGATTCCGCTGTGCATGGAAACCGTCCGTTGCCTGGAAGACGGCATCGTCGAAACCGCTGCCGAAGCCGACATGGGCTTGATATACGGCATCGGCTTCCCGCCCTTCCGTGGTGGTGCGCTGCGTTACATCGACAGCATCGGTGTAGCCGAATTCGTGGCCCTGGCCGACAAGTACGCCGAACTGGGCCCGCTGTACCACCCGACCGCGAAGCTGCGTGAGATGGCCGCCAACGGCCAGAGCTTCTTCGGTTAATCGGAACGAACAGAGCGAGAGCGAAATATATGAGCCTGAATCCGAGAGACGCCGTCATTGTCGACTTCGGCCGCACCCCGATGGGCCGTTCCAAGGGTGGCATGCACCGCAATACCCGTGCCGAGGACATGTCGGCGCACCTGATCAGCAAGCTGTTGGAGCGCAACGCCAAGGTCGATCCGGCCGAGGTGGAAGACGTGATCTGGGGCTGCGTCAACCAGACCCTGGAGCAGGGCTGGAACATCGCACGCATGGCGTCGCTGATGACCCAGATCCCGCACACCAGCGCTGGCCAGACTGTCAGCCGTCTGTGCGGTTCCTCCATGAGCGCCCTGCACACTGCCGTGCAGGCGATCCAGACCGGCAATGGCGACGTGTTCGTCATCGGTGGTGTGGAGCACATGGGTCACGTCGGCATGATGCACGGCGTCGATCCGAACCCGCATCTGTCCCTGTACGCCGCCAAGGCGTCGGGCATGATGGGCCTGACCGCCGAAATGCTCGGCAAGATGCACGGCATCAGCCGCGAGCAACAGGACCAGTTCGGCGAGCGTTCCCATCGCCTGGCCCACAAGGCCACCGTCGAAGGCAAGTTCAAGGATGAAATCATCCCGATGCAAGGCTACGACGAGAACGGTTTCCTGAAAGTCTTCGACTACGACGAAACCATTCGTCCGGAAACCACCGTCGAAAGCCTGGCGCAGCTGAAGCCGGCGTTCAATCCGAAAGGCGGCACCGTGACCGCGGGTACTTCCTCGCAGATCACCGACGGCGCTTCCTGCATGATCGTCATGAGCGCCCAGCGCGCCCAGGATCTGGGCATCCAGCCGATGGCCGTGGTTCGCGCCATGGCCGTGGCCGGTGTCGATCCGGCGATCATGGGCTACGGCCCGGTGCCGTCCACCCAGAAGGCGCTCAAGCGTGCCGGCCTGACCATGGACGACATCGACTTCGTCGAGCTGAACGAAGCCTTCGCCGCCCAGGCCCTGCCGGTTCTGAAAGACCTGAAACTGCTCGATAAGATGGAGCAGAAGGTCAACCTGCACGGCGGCGCCATCGCCTTGGGCCACCCCTTCGGTTGCTCCGGTGCCCGTATCTCTGGCACTCTGCTCAATGTCATGAAGCAGAACGGTGGTACCTTCGGTGTGTCTACCATGTGCGTAGGCCTCGGTCAGGGCATCACCACCATCTTCGAACGCCTGTAAGGATTTCGTCGATGTGAAGCCGGGGCCTAGTGCCCCGGTTTTTGTTTTTAGCGGTTTTAACCCAGGAGCCATGCAATGCAGCTACAGCCTGGCATTTATCGCCACTACAAAGGTCCGGAGTATCGCGTATTCGGCGTGGCCCGGCATTCCGAGACGGAAGAGCAGATGGTGGTCTACCAAGCGCTCTACGGCGAATATGGCCTCTGGGTAAGGCCGCTGAGCATGTTCAGCGAAAGCGTCGAGCTGGACGGCGAAAGCGTGCCGCGCTTCGCCCTCGTGCAGGCAGAGAACAGCCGCTTCTGAGCGGCATTGACCTTGCGCCAAGCTTGACCTCGGCTTGACTGCCACTATATATAGCGGTGCCGCGTCAGGCGCCTCCCGCCTTTCACCTCTCGAATTCAGGAACTTTCCGATCCATGGGCAAATCGCTGGTCATCGTGGAATCCCCGGCCAAGGCCAAGACCATCAACAAGTATCTGGGCAGCCAGTACGTGGTGAAATCGAGCATCGGCCATATTCGCGATCTGCCTACCAGCGGCTCGGCCAGCGCCGCCAAGGAACCGGCCAAGCGTGGCAAGGCCGCCGCCGAGGCGCCGGCCCTCTCGCCCAAGGAAAAGGCCAAACGCCAGTTGTTCTCCCGTATGGGCGTCGATCCCGAGCATGGCTGGAAAGCCAAGTACGAGATTCTTCCTGGCAAGGAGAAGGTCATCGAGGAGCTGCGCCGACTGGCCAAGGATGCCGATACCATCTATCTCGCAACCGACTTGGATCGCGAAGGGGAGGCCATCGCTTGGCACCTGCGCGAGTCCATTGGTGGCGACGACAGCCGCTACAAGCGCGTGGTGTTCAACGAGATCACCAAGAAGGCTATCCAGGAGGCTTTCTCCGCGCCGGGAGAGTTGGATATCAATCGCGTCAACGCCCAGCAGGCGCGGCGCTTTCTTGATCGCGTCGTCGGCTACATGGTCTCGCCGCTGCTCTGGCAGAAGATCGCCCGCGGCCTGTCCGCTGGGCGCGTGCAGTCGGTTGCGGTGAAGCTGGTGGTCGAGCGCGAGCGCGAGATCCGCGCGTTCGTGCCGGAAGAGTACTGGGAGATCCACGCCGACCTCGGCACCGCCAAGGACGCCAAGGTGCGCTTCGAAGTGGCGCGGGAGAAAGGCCAGGCCTTCAAGCCGCTCAATGAAGCCCAGGCGATGGCTGCACTGGAGAAGCTAAAAGCCTCCAGCTACAGCGTGGCCAAGCGCGAAGACAAGCCGACCAGCAGCAAGCCTTCGGCGCCGTTCATTACCTCGACCCTGCAGCAGGCGGCGAGCAATCGACTCGGCTTTGGCGTGAAGAAGACCATGATGATGGCCCAGCGCCTTTACGAGGCGGGCTACATCACCTACATGCGTACCGACTCGACCAACCTCTCCGCCGATGCCATTGGCATGGTGCGCGGGTTCATCGAGGACGAATTCGGCCAGAAATACTTGCCGGCCAAGCCCAATGTCTATTCCAGCAAGGAGGGCGCACAGGAAGCCCACGAAGCAATTCGCCCCTCGGACGTCAATCTGCGGCCGAACCAGCTTTCCGGCATGGAGCGCGATGCCGAGCGCCTGTATGAGCTGATCTGGCGCCAGTTCGTCGCCTGCCAGATGCCTCCCGCAGAATACCTCTCCACCACCGTCAGCGTGGCGGCGGGCGACTTCGAGCTGCGCGCCAAGGGCCGCATTCTCAAGTTCGACGGCTACACCCGCGTCCTGCCGGCACAGAGCAAGCCCGGCGAGGACGACGTGCTGCCGGAAATGAAGGAAGGCGAAGTGCTCAGGCTGCTCAAGCTTGACCCCAGCCAGCACTTCACCAAGCCGCCGGCACGTTACTCCGAAGCCAGCTTGGTCAAGGAGTTGGAAAAGCGGGGCATTGGCCGTCCTTCGACCTACGCGGCGATCATCTCGACCATCCAGGAGCGTGGCTACGTCGCGCTGCACAATCGTCGTTTCTATGCGGAGAAGATGGGCGATATCGTCACCGACCGGCTCTCGGAAAGCTTTTCCCACCTGATGGACTACGGCTTCACCGCCGGCATGGAGGAGAACCTGGACGATGTCGCCCAGGGCGAGCGCGACTGGAAGCACTTGCTCGACGAGTTCTATGGCGATTTCAAGACCAAGCTGGAAGTCGCCGAGGCAGCCGACAGCGGCATGCGTGCAAACCAGCCGACGCTGACTGACATTGCCTGTCGCGAGTGCGGACGGCCGATGATGATCCGCACCGCATCCACCGGGGTGTTCCTCGGCTGCTCGGGCTACAGCCTGCCACCCAAGGAACGGTGCAAGGCCACCATCAACCTGATTCCCGGCGATGAGATTGCAGCGGACGATGAGGGCGAATCCGAATCCCGCGTGCTGCTAGGCAAGCATCGCTGCCCGATCTGTGCCACGGCCATGGATGCCTATCTGCTGGATGAAACGCGCAAGCTGCACATCTGCGGCAACAATCCGGATTGCGCCGGCTACGAGGTCGAGCAAGGGCAGTTCCGCATCAAGGGTTACGAGGGGCCGAGCCTGGAGTGCGATAAGTGCGGCAGTCAGATGCAATTGAAGACCGGTCGCTTCGGCAAGTTCTTCGGCTGCACCAATGCGAGTTGCAAGAACACCCGCAAGCTGCTGAAGAGTGGCGAGCCGGCGCCGCCGAAGATGGATGCGATCAAAATGCCGGAACTCAAGTGCGAGAAGGTCGATGACGTCTACGTGCTGCGTGACGGGGCGTCCGGATTGTTCCTCGCCGCCAGCCAGTTTCCGAAGAATCGCGAAACCCGTGCGCCACTGGTAAGCGAAATCGTTCCACACAAGGATGAGCTGGACCCCAAGTACCATTTCCTGCTCAGTGCACCGCAGAAAGACCCGGACGGCCGTCCGGCGGTGATCCGCTTCAGCCGCAAGACCAAGGAGCAGTATGTGCAGTCCGAAGTGGACGGCAAGCCCACGGGCTGGCGAGCGTTCTACGACGGCGGCAAGTGGAAGGTCGAAGACAAGCGCTGATCGTGCCCTACGCGCGCCCGTGGCGGGCGCGCGTATAGTCGATTAACCGCCCGACCGGGCGGTCAGCGATCATCCCCATCGGAGGCTGCCGCAATGGCCCACGAGCTCTATACCCGAACCAACCAGAAGCTGTATTTCGCTGGACTGGCGCTGGATGCCTGGCGCCAGGCCGAAGCCGGTCGTGCCATGAATGCGCAAGCGCTGATCCAGGCCGAGCGCGAGGCCTCGCTGTTCCACCTGTATGGCGCTGTGCTGGGCCTTTGCCATGAAATCGCCGGCTTCTATCGCCTGCCTGAGGCTGATGCAGAGCGTGCCGAGTCTTTGTTGACCCAGTCTGTGCTGGACGCGGCCCCGAGCCCGGAGTTGGCGGAGTTGGTGGAATTGACGCAACAGCCGGAAACCTGGCTGGCGCAGCTGCTAGCTGCCTATGACGCATTGTTCCTGCCGCCGAAGCCGCCCAGGAAGGCCAAGCATGATCCAGGCTTGCCGCTGATCCAAGCGATAAGCCTCGACGAGCAGGAGCAGCCGCTGGCGCGTGAGCAGCTGGAAGACTGGCGCCAACGTCTAAAGGAGCTGGCGCTGCGTTTTCGGGAAACCCTCACGGAGTGCTGAACGGGCCGCACCGGGCTAGGGCCTGGCGGTATCGGCTGGTACAATAGGGGGCCTTTGCCTGAGAACTGACCTATGCCCACCTCCTTCCTGGAAATCGTAGAACTGCCCGACGGGCGCATTGCATTGCGTCGCGCAGATGACGAAGAGGCATTGGTCACCTTGGATTTCTCCGCCGATGCCAAGGCCTTCTTGCAAGGTCATCATGTGGAGGTTGCCAAAGCCATGTTGAACGTCGGCGTGCAGATGGCCGGCCGTTTGGCTGAAGGCGACTTCGAGCGAGAGGATGAGGGCGCGCGAGTCCTGCACTGAGCGGATCACGCTTCAAGCGGTGCACATCCTTGTGCATATGGGTTTTTCAGCCCAGGCAAATATTCAGGCTTTGCGCATTGCCCTCAGTGGCGCTCGCAGCCAGTCGCTGTCTTGTTTGTGATGAGAGCGGAGCCAGCCAGCTCACTACCGTATGGCTGCGGCCCAGGCGTAGCGCTTCGCAAGCCAGTTCGGTCGCGCTCTGGCTGCCGCGTGGCCGAAGGAGCAGAATGCGCTCGCGATTCAGCCCGGCTTCCCGCAACCAGCTCTGCGTGAGGCTGGCTGGGGGTGCGATCAGCGTCAGCCAGCGCGCATCGGCTTCCTCGCTCAGTTCGCGCAAGATCGGTGCCAGCAGGTGCAGGCAATGGCCGGCTGCTCCACTCAATGCCAGTTCGCTGAAGGCAGGCGAGCCGATATCCGTCATCTCCTTCGGCGATGGAGTTGCTTCCCTTGGGGTTAGAAAGGTGCCGAACAGGGGCAGTTGTGTGCGCTCAAGCGTCTGTTGATACAGCATGACCGTTCCTCTAGCGGCGAATAACGCCGACGCTCAAACCTTCTATCACCAGGTCCTGCTGCTGCAGATCCACCTCGATCGGAGCGAACTCGGGGTTCTCGGCGATCAGCCAGACCTTGTCGCCCTCACGCTTGAAGCGCTTCACCGTAACCTCGTCGTCCAGTCGCGCGACCACGACTTGGCCGTTGCGCGCTTCCGGAGTGCTGTGCACGGCCAGCAAGTCCCCGTCGAAAATCCCGATGTCTTTCATGCTCATACCGCGAACCCGCAGCAAGTAGTCGGCGCGAGGATGGAAAAAAGACGGGTTGATCTTGCAGGAGTCCTCGATATTTTGCTGAGCCAGGATGGGAGCGCCGGCGGCTACGCGACCGATCACTGGTAATCCGTCGGTTTCGCTGCTGGGCTCGAATCCAGGTATGCGAATGCCTCGTGAGGCACCGGGTGTCATCTCGATGGCGCCCTTGCGTGCCAGTGCCTTCAGGTGTTCCTCGGCGGCATTGGGTGATTTGAAGCCAAGTTCCTGGGCGATCTCTGCGCGGGTTGGCGGGTAGCCGTTGTCTTCGATGCAGCGCTTGATAAAGGCGAGGATCTCGCTCTGGCGGGGCGTCAGCTTCAGCATGTCGTGGGCTCTGTCTTTTTATACAGTTGCTGGGATTATATACAGTGATCGAGGCTTGGCAATCTTCTATTTTTCCGGCGATCGATTTGCCCAGACCGCGAACGAGGTGGGAGGTGTAACCTATTGCCGCGACCGGTCGTCTCGCTTTTATTGCGCATGCGGTCGATGTCCCTGACCGGTCAGCCAAAATCGGACTCTGTGACTTGACAAGGCGACGGGCTGAAACGTATGTTTCAAACAAGTGTTTGTCAGGTGAGTAGTCATGGCCCAATCAGAAACCGTCGAGCGCATTCTCGATGCCGCTGAACAACTGTTCGCGGAGAAGGGCTTTGCCGAGACTTCGCTTCGGTTGATTACCAGCAAAGCCGGGGTCAACCTGGCTGCGGTCAATTATCACTTCGGTTCGAAGAAGGCCTTGATCCAGGCGGTTTTCTCTCGCTTTCTCGGGCCGTTCTGCGTCAGCCTGGAAAAGGAACTCGATCGCCGCCAGGCCAAGCCTGAGTCCAGGGCCAGTCTGGAAGAGCTTCTGGAAATACTGGTGGAACAGGCCCTGGCGGTTAAGCCTCGCAGTGGTAACGATCTTTCAATCTTCATGCGCTTGCTGGGCCTGGCTTTCAGCCAGAGTCAGGGGCACCTGCGTCGCTATCTGGAAGATATGTACGGCAAGGTATTCCGTCGCTACATGCAATTGGTGCATGAGGCCGCGCCGCGCATTCCGCCGATCGAACTGTTCTGGCGGGTGCATTTCATGCTCGGCGCGGCGGCGTTCAGCATGTCCGGTATTAAGGCGCTGCGTGCCATTGCCGAGAATGATTTCGGAGTGAACACCTCGATCGAACAGGTCATGCGGCTGATGGTGCCGTTCCTGGCTGCGGGCATGCGCGCGGAGAGCGGCGTCAGCGATGAGCGTCTCGCCACGGCGCAATTGAAGCCGCGCAGCAAGGCGACGGCGGCGACCGCCAAGCTTTGATGTTTCGGTGTGGGCGCTGGCCGGTCTGATCGGCTAAGCTAGCGGCCCATGCGCCCCCTCGATTTTCTCCATGTTTCCCTTGCCGACCAGCGCCTCTATGGCTTCGCCGACGGTCGCCTGCTGCTTCGCCTTCCGGTTTCCACTGCCACCAATGGCGGAGGCGAACGCAATGGATCCGGCTGCACGCCGCGGGGCTTGCACCAAGTGCGGGCCAAGATCGGCGATGGCCTACCGGAGGGGGCGGTGCTGCGTGGCCGGCGCTGGACCGGTGAAGTCTGGACGCCAGATCTGCACCGGCAGTTCCCTGGGCGCGACTGGATACTGACGCGCATTCTCTGGCTCAGTGGCTGCGAGCCGGGGCGCAATCGGCTCGGCGAGGTCGATACCTTTCGCCGCTATGTCTATTTGCATGGCACGCCGGACAGTGAGCCCATGGGCGTGCCCGGCTCCCATGGTTGCGTGCGCGTGCGCAATGCCGACCTGCTGGAGCTCTATGAGCGGGTGCCGCTGCACTGCCCCGTGCGTATCGAAGACGCGCCGTGTCCGGACTGGGCCGCGGCAGAACTCGGTTAAGGATTTCTCTGTATGACTTCAAGCCTGCAAGGCTCTTTGATGCTGGATGTCGGCGGCACCTGGCTGACCGCCGAGGATCGGCAGTTGCTGCGTCAACCCGAAGTGGGTGGGCTGATCCTGTTCGGCCGCAACATCGAGCATCCGCGTCAGGTGCGCGAGCTGTGTGAAGCGATTCGTGCCGTGCGTCCGGATATTCTGCTCGCAGTGGATCAGGAGGGCGGGCGCGTGCAGCGCTTGCGCCAGGGCTTCCTGCGCCTGCCGGCGATGCGTGCGATTGCCGACACCCCCGATGCGGCGGGGCTTGCCGAGCAAGTCGGCTGGCTGATGGCCACCGAAGTGTTGGCTGCAGGGTTGGATTTCAGCTTCGCGCCGGTGCTGGACCTCGACCACCAGCGCAGCGCGGTGATCGGTAGCCGTGCCTTCGAGAGCGACCCCGAGCGGGCCTCGCAACTGATTGCGGCGTTCATTCGCGGCATGCGCGCGGCAGGCATGGCCTGCACCGGCAAGCATTTCCCCGGGCATGGCTGGGCCGAGGCCGACTCGCACGTGGCAATTCCCACCGATGAGCGCAGCCTGGAGCAGATTCGTGCCGTCGACATGCTGCCTTTCGCCCGTCTGGCTGCCCAGCTGGATGCCGTGATGCCGGCCCATGTGATCTATCCTCAGGTCGATGCGCAGCCCGCAGGATTTTCCCGGCGTTGGTTGCGGGACATCCTGCGGGGCGAGCTGAAGTTTTCCGGGGTGATCTTCAGCGACGACCTGTCCATGGCGGGTGCCCAAGTGGCTGGCGATGCCGCCGGGCGCATCGAGGCGGCGCTTGGCGCCGGCTGCGACATGGGGCTGGTGTGCAACGACCGTGCTGCCGCCGAGCTTGCCTTGTGTGCCTTGCAGCGGCTCAAGGCAAGGCCGTCCGAGCGGCTGGCGCGCATGCGTCGCAGCGCCTGGCCGTCCCTCGAATATCGCCAGGATCCCCGCTGGCTCGCTGCCCTTGGCGCCCTGCGGGCCGCCCATTTGATCGACTAAGGAAGAACCAATGACTGTCTACGCCATTATCGGTGGCACCGGTCTGACCGAGCTGGAAGGTCTGACCATTGAAGAAGCCTTGCCGATGGATACGCCTTTTGGCGCGCCTTCGGCGGATATCCTGCGCGGTGTCTATGCGGGTCGCGAGGTGCTGTTCCTCGCCCGCCATGGGCAGCCGCACCGTATTCCTCCGCACCAGGTCAACTATCGCGCCAACGTCTGGGCGCTCAAGCAGGCCGGTGCCAATGCGATTCTCGCGGTGAACGCGGTAGGCGGCATTCATGCGGCGATGGGGACCGGGCATTTCTGCGTGCCCCATCAGGTCATCGACTACACCTCGGGACGTGCCCACACCTTCTATGAGGGCGAGCTGGAGCATGTGACCCATGTCGACTTCAGTCATCCCTACGACGACGTCCTTCGCGAGAAGCTGGTGGCGGCGCTGATGGCCGAGGGCTGTTCCCATAGCGGTCACGGCGTCTATGGCTGCACCCAGGGCCCGCGCCTGGAAACGGCCGCGGAGATCGCGCGCATGGAGCGGGACGGCTGCGATATCGTCGGGATGACCGGTATGCCGGAGGCGGTCCTGGCACGCGAGCTGGCGTTGCCCTATGCCTGCTTGGCGTTGGTCGTGAATCCGGCGGCTGGCAAGTCGACCGCCCAGATCACCATGGCGGAGATCGAGCGGGCCTTGGAGCAGGGCATGGGTAAGGTCAAGGCGACCCTGAAGCGCGTCCTGGCAGGGTGATGTCCAGCTGGGGAAGGGGATAAGGGCCGCTTGCGCGGCCCTCTTTCATTAATGGTTTCAGAGCCGGCTGATGCGGACCAACAAGCCCAGGTTGCCGTGGTCAATGTAGGTAAGCTCGCCGGTCTTCACGCGGGCGCTTTGCTTGAGTCTTTCGCTTTCGGTGAGCAGGCCGCTGTCGTCGAACCGGTTGATCCAGAGGTTGGCCGAGAAGTCTGTACTGCGTCCCTGTTGGAGCGTCAGCGTACCTTCGACGGGATGGTGGCCGAATTGCCCTTCGCCCGCGCTCAGGGCTACGGTGGACGGCTGGTCGCCGAGGCTCTGCTGCCAGGCCTGGTGCAGCAGCACCTGATAGCCGTTGTTCGGATTCAGCTTGGCGGCCTCGCTGTCGAGCAGAGTCGAGCGCTCGTTTTGCGAAGATAGCAGTTGAGCGCCGGCGGACCAGTCGTCCGGTGCCGGCTGGCTGGCGAGCACCGGTTCGCCGGCTTGGCGGAAGACAATCAGTTCGACCTGATACAGGCCATCGGCGAAAGCGGCCGGGGCGAGAAGGGCGAGCAGCAGGGCAAAGTGGCGGAAGGCACGCATGAATCAGTCCTTTAAGCAGAGGGTGGAGCGAGGCGTTCGAGCAGCGCCTCCAGTGTATTGAAGCGTTCTTCCGGGCGCTCCATCGGCACCTGGAATTTGAACAGGGTGGCGCCTTCGAACTTGTAGCGATTCGGTTGGCCTTGAATCAGCTTGATCAGCACCAGCGGGTCAACGCAGGTGTCTGCGGCGAACTCGATACGTCCGCCTTGCGGTCCGGCATCGATCTTCCTGATGCCGAGCTTTTCCGCTTGCAGCTTGAGCAGCGTCAGGCGCACCAGGTTCTTCGCCGGTTCTGGCAGCAGGCCGAAGCGATCGATCATTTCCACCTGCAGCTCCTTCAGGCCCTCCTCGTCGACCGCCAAGGCGATGCGCTTGTAGAGAATCAGGCGGCCATGCACGTCCGGCAGGTAATCGTCCGGTATCAGCGCCGGAATGCGCAGGTTGACCTCGGGTCCGCCGCCGAGCGGTTGCTCCAGGTTCGGTTGCTCGCCCTTGCGAATGGCCTTCACGGCCCGCTCGAGCATTTCCATGTATAGCGTGAAGCCGACGGCCTGGATCTGCCCGCTCTGGCCCTCGCCGAGCAGTTCGCCTGCGCCGCGGATTTCCAGGTCGTGGGTCGCGAGGACGAAACCGGCACCGAGGTCCTGGGCATTGGCGATGGCTTCCAGGCGCTTTTCCGCGTCCGGGGTCATCTGTTTGCGCGGCGGAGTGAGCAGGTAGGCGTAGGCCTGGTGGTGACTGCGGCCGACGCGGCCGCGGAGTTGATGCAGCTGTGCCAGGCCGAACTTGTCGGCCCGCTCGATGATGATGGTGTTGGCGCTCGGCACGTCGATGCCGGTCTCGATGATGGTCGAGGCGATCAGCACGTTGAAGCGCTTGTGATAGAAGTCGCTCATCACCTGTTCCAGTTCGCGCTCGCGCATTTGCCCGTGACCGACGGCGATGCGTGCCTCCGGTACCAGCTCGGCCAGGTCGCGGGCACACTTCTCGATGGTCTTCACCTCGTTGTGCAGGTAGTAGACCTGCCCTCCGCGAAGCAACTCCCGCAGCAGTGCCTCCTTGATCACGGCGTTCTGCTGTTCCATGACGAAAGTACGCACGGAGAGGCGGCGTGCCGGCGGTGTGGCGATGATCGACAGGTCGCGCATGCCTGCCACCGCCATGTTCAGCGTGCGCGGAATCGGCGTAGCGGTGAGGGTGAGGATGTCTACCTCGCTGCGCAGCGCCTTGAGCTGCTCCTTCTGTCGCACGCCGAATCGGTGCTCTTCGTCGATGATCACCAGGCCAAGATTCTTGAACTTGACGTCATCCTGCAGCAGCTTGTGGGTGCCGATGACGATGTCCACCTTGCCCTCGGCAAGTTGCTGCATCGCGCTTTCGACCTCCTTGGCGGACTTGAAGCGGCTCATCACCTCGACGGTGACCGGCCAGTCGGCGAAGCGGTCGCGAAAACTGTTGTAGTGCTGCTGGGCGAGCAGGGTGGTCGGTACCAGTACCGCTACCTGTCGGCCGCTGTGCACGGCGATAAAGGCGGCGCGCATTGCCACCTCGGTCTTGCCGAAGCCGACATCGCCGCAGATCAGGCGGTCCATCGGCTTCGCAGCGAGCATGTCCTCGCGCACCGCCTCGATGGCGGCCTGCTG
This sequence comes from Zestomonas ipomoeae, assembly GCF_057128665.1. Classification (NCBI taxonomy): domain Bacteria; kingdom Pseudomonadati; phylum Pseudomonadota; class Gammaproteobacteria; order Pseudomonadales; family Pseudomonadaceae; genus Zestomonas; species Zestomonas ipomoeae. The sequence continues at coordinate 514,139 of NZ_JBSKHQ010000001.1, read as the reverse complement.
GTCGGGAGTCTCCTCGAAGGGGAAGCCAGCGCTGAAGGTGGCGTAGTCTGCCGCCGGGTCCTTGAACGCATAGCCTTCGCGGGCCGCGCGGCGGGCGTAGATATCCAGCAGCTCGGCTGCTACGTCGCGTACCTGCTCCGCGGCCTTGCGCTTGGCCTTCTGCCAGGTTTCCGAGCCAAGTTTGTGCAGCGGCGCCAAGGCATCGTCGCTGCCGGTGTAGCGGGCAATCAGGTGCAGGCTGGCGACGGGTACGTAGAGCTTGGCGTCATCAGCGTATTCGAGGGCGAGGAACTCGGCGTTCTGCCCGTCGATCTCCAGAGTGACCAGGCCCAGGTAGCGGCCGACGCCATGGTCGATATGCACCACCGGCGCGCCTTCGCGCAGCTCGGTGAGGTTCTTGATCACATTGTCGCCGCCGTCGCGCGCCTTCTCGCGCCGGCGACGCTGCATCACGCGCTGGCCGAACAGCGGACTTTCGGCGACCAGGGCGATGCCGGGGTCTTCCAGCAGCAGTCCTTCGTCCAGGGGGGCGATGCAGATGGCCAGGCGTTCCGGGCTGGCGAGGAACTGCGGCCAGCCTTCGACTTCCAGCGGCTTGAGTTTCAGTCGGGCGAGCAGCTCCAGCAGCACTTCGCGACGCCCGGCGGACTCCGCGCTGAACAGCACGCGGCCGGGGAACTGGTCGAGGAAGCGGCGCAGGGCGCCGAGCGGTTCGCTGGCCTTGGCTTCGATGGCCAGCTCGGGCAGCGGCTGTGCCGGAAAGCGCTCGCGGCCGATGCCCGGCTCCACGTCCTGCTGGCTGACGACCACCCGCGGCCAGCTCTTCAGGCGCGCGAAACAGTCCTCCACCGGCAGGAACAGCTCGGCGGGCGGCAGGATGGGGCGCTCCGGATCGATGCGGCGGTCCTCGTAGCGGTTGCGCACGTCGTTCCAGAACTGTTCGGCGGCCTGTTCGATGCCGGGCAGCGAAAACACCTGGGTGTCTTGCGGCAGATAGTCGAAGAGGGTGGCGGTCTCTTCGAAGAACAGCGGCAGGTAGTACTCGATGCCCGCCGGGGTGATGCCGCTGGCCAGATCCTGGTAGACCGGGCAGCGGCGGAAGTCCACGTCGAAGCGCTCGCGGAAGCGACCGCGGAAATCGGTGACGGCCTTCTTCTCCAGCGGAAATTCGCGGGCAGGCAGCAGGCGGATCGAGTCCACCTTGTCGATCGAGCGCTGGGTTTCCGGATCGAAGGTGCGCAGCGTCTCGATTTCGTCGTCGAACAGGTCGATGCGGTAGGGCAGGGGGCTGCCCATCGGAAACAGGTCGATCAGTGCACCGCGCACGGCGAACTCGCCATGCTCGTAGACGGTATCCACGCAACGGTAGCCGGCGGCTTCCAGACGCAGGCGCATCTGCTCGACGTCGAGCGTCTGGCCGACATCGAGCACCAGGCTGGAGCCGAGCAGGAAGCGCGGTGGAGCCAGGCGGTGTAGGGCGGTGCTGATCGGCACTACCAGAATGCCGTGGGTCAGTTCCGGTAGGCGATAGAGCGCGGCGATGCGCTCGGAAATGATGTCCTGATGCGGCGAGAAAACGTCGTAGGGCAGGGTTTCCCAGTCCGGGAAATGCAGCACTGGCAGGTCCGGCGCGAAAAACGCCAGCTCCTGCTCCAGGCGCTCGGCGCTTTGGCTGCCGTCGGTCAGTAGCAGCGTGAAGCGGCTGGCGGCGCTGGCGGTCTCGGCGATCGCCAGGGACAGGGCGGCACCGGGCAGGTTGCCCCAGTGTTGCTTGCTGGCGGCGGCAGGCAGTCTCGGGAGGCGCAGTACGGACACGGGAAGCTCGCGGTCGTGACACAGGGCCGGGAATTGTAGCGGGGCATGGCGGTCAATGTCAGGCGCGACGGGCGCGCATTGCTCATGCTTGCGTGCGCCGTCATAATGTAGCCCCTTTTTTCAGCCCCTACATGTGGAAGGTATTGCACCGTGAATCAGAAGCCCGACCAGTGTCTTGGAGAGTGGATTGATCGTGAAGCGCTTGCCGAGGCGATGATTCCGCTGATCGGCCAGCTCTACCGCAATAACAATGTGGTGACCTCGATCTATGGCCGTGGCCTGATCAATCGTTCGGTGATCGCCATCCTTAAGGCGCATCGCTTTGCCCGCCACCGCATGGGCGATGAGACCGAGTTGTCGGTGCACGAGACCTTCCCGATCCTCAAGACCATGAGCGAACTCAAGCTCGGCGCGGCTTCGGTCGATCTGGGCAAGATGGTTTCGAAGTTCAAGACCGAGGGCAATGGCCGCAACATCGAGCAGTTCGTGCGCGAAGAGCTGGCCGAGGTCGTCGGTAAGCAGAACAGCGCACCGCGCGAAGGCACCGACGTGGTGCTGTACGGCTTCGGTCGCATCGGCCGCCTGCTGGCGCGCATCCTGATCGAGAAGACCGGTGGTGGCGACGGCCTGCGTCTGCGTGCCATCGTCGTACGCAAGGGTGCCGAGAACGATCTGGTCAAGCGCGCCAGCCTGCTGCGCCGCGATTCTGTGCATGGTCCGTTCGACGGCACCATCACCATCGATGAGGAAAACAACACCCTCACCGCCAACGGCAACCTGATCCAGGTCATCTACTCCAACGACCCGGCGTCCATCGACTACACCCAGTACGGCATCAAGAATGCCCTGCTGGTGGACAACACCGGCAAGTGGCGCGACGCCGAAGGCCTCGGCCAGCACCTGAAGTGCCCGGGCATCGATCGCGTGGTGCTGACCGCGCCGGGCAAAGGGGCGCTGAAGAATATCGTGCATGGTATCAACCATGGCGACATCACCGCCGACGACAAGATCATCTCCGCCGCGTCCTGCACCACCAATGCCATCGTGCCGGTGCTCAAGGCCGTGAATGACCAGTACGGCATCGTCAATGGTCACGTCGAGACCGTTCACTCGTATACCAACGACCAGAACCTGATCGACAACTTCCACAAGGGCAGCCGTCGTGGGCGCAGTGCCGCGCTGAACATGGTGATCACCGAAACCGGTGCCGCCACCGCCGCCGCCAAGGCCCTGCCGGTGCTGAAGGGCAAGCTGACCGGCAATGCCATTCGCGTGCCGACGCCGAACGTGTCCATGGCCATTCTCAATCTGAACCTGGAGAAGGCGACGACTCGCGAGGAGATCAACGAGTACCTGCGCCAGATGGCCATGCACTCGGACCTGCAGAAGCAGATCGACTTCGTCAGCTCGCAGGAAGTGGTATCCACCGACTTCGTCGGCTCGCGCCATGCCGGTGTGGTCGATGCCGAAGCCACCATTGCCAACGACAACCGCGTGGTGCTCTATGTCTGGTACGACAACGAGTTCGGCTACAGCTGCCAGGTGGTACGGGTGATGGAAGACATGGCCGGGGTCAACCCGCCGGCGTTTCCGCGCTAAACGCTGATGCAAACAGAACGGGAGCTTCGGCTCCCGTTCTGCATTCTGCGGTTTTGTTTCTGGTCGGCGAGTGACGCGCCGGGGCCGGTTCTCGTCTTTTCGGCAGTCTGGTTCAGTGCGTTCGTGGGGCGCTGGCGATGAGCTGGGGAAACTGTCGCCCGCTCCGGAAAAATCCAAAAGAAGCAAGTGCTTGGGTGGCCAGCCGGGGAAGGATGCCCCTATAATCGGGCGGATTTTTTCCCGGGTCGACCGCTTCGCCCACGCCGATCGTTTCAATCGGGGTGCGCCGTGTCGCACGGCTTCGAAGCGCGCACGTACTCAAATAAGTATTCCAAATCAGTGGTTAGGCAAACCTATGATCAAAATAAAACGTGGGCTCGATTTGCCCATAACGGGTGCGCCGGCGCAGCGTATCGAGGCCGCGAGGCCGGTGCGCAGCGTCGCCGTGATAGGCTTCGACTATCACGGAATGAAGCCGACCATGCAGGTCCAGGTCGGTGACCGGGTCAAGCTCGGTCAGGTGTTGTTCTCCGACAAGAAGTCGCCGGGGGGCAACTACACCGCACCGGGGGCTGGCGTAGTCAGCGCCATTCATCGCGGCGAGAAGCGCGTCCTGCAGTCCGTCGTCATCGATCTGGAAGGCGACGAGCAGCTGACTTTTTCCCGCTATTCCTCTGCCGAACTGGAAGGGCTGAGTGGCGAGCAGGTGCGTGAAAACCTGCAACAGTCGGGCCTGTGGACCGCGCTGCGCACCCGGCCGTTCAGCCAGGTGCCGGCGGTTGACGCCACGCCCAGCTCGATCTTCGTCACCGCCATCGATACGCATCCGCTGGCTGCCGATCCGACAGTGGTCATCGGCGAGCAGGCCGAAGCCTTTGCCGATGGCCTGAAGGTTCTGGCCCGCCTGGCCAAGGTCTATCTGTGCAAGGCCGAGGGCGCCAGCCTGCCGGGCGACGGTCTGGCCAATGTTTCCAGCGAGACTTTCTCCGGCCCGCACCCGGCAGGCCTGGTCGGTACCCATATTCATTTCCTCGACCCGGTCAGCGCCAGCAAGAGCGTCTGGTCCGTCGGTTACCAGGATGTGATCGCCATCGGCAAGCTGTTCACCAGCGGCCAGTTGTCGGTCGAGCGCGTGGTCGCTCTGGCCGGACCGGTCGTCGAGCAGCCGCGCCTGGTGCGCACCCGCCTGGGCGCCAACCTCGAGGAGCTGACCGCGGGCGAACTGCAGCCCGGCTACAACCGAGTCATCTCCGGCTCGGTATTCGGCGGCCGCACCGCTCACGGTGCATTCGCCTTCCTCGGCCGCTATCACCAGCAGGTTTCCTGCCTGCGCGAGGGCAGCGACCGCGAGATGCTGCACTACCTGCGCGCCGGGGTGAACAAGCACTCTGTGCTCAATGTGTTCGTCTCCAAGCTGATGGCGGCGAAGAAATTCGCTTTTTCCACCACCACCAACGGCAGCCCGCGGGCCATGGTTCCGGTCGGCAACTACGAGGAAGTGATGCCGCTGGACATCCTGCCCACCCAGTTGCTGCGCTACCTGATCGTCGGCGATACCGAAATGGCGCAGAAACTCGGCTGCCTGGAGCTTGACGAAGAAGACCTGGCGCTGTGCACCTACGTGTGCGCCGGCAAGTACGAATATGGCCCGATCCTGCGGGATAACCTGACCCGCATCGAGAAGGAGGGTTGATCCATGGGTATTCGAGCATTTCTCGACAAGATCGAGCATAACTTCGAGAAGGGCGGTAAGTTCGAGAAGTGGTATGCCCTCTACGAGGCCATAGACACCTTCTTCTATCGTCCCGGCAGCGTGACCAAGACCACCGCTCACGTGCGCGACGGCATCGACCTCAAGCGCATGATGATCACCGTGTGGCTGTGCACTTTCCCGGCAATGTTCTTCGGCATGTGGAACATCGGCTACCAGGCTAACCAGATCTACGCGGCCAGCCCCGAGCTGCTGTCGGCCCAGGAAGGCTGGCGTTTCGCGCTGATCGGTGCCCTGGCCGGCTTCGACCCGTCCAGCCTGTGGGACTGCTTCGTCCAGGGTGCGGCGTACTTCCTGCCGGTGTACCTGGTGACCTTTCTGGTCGGCGGCTTCTGGGAAGTACTGTTCGCGTCGATCCGCAAGCATGAAGTCAACGAGGGCTTCTTCGTTACTTCCGTGCTGTTCGCCCTGATCCTGCCGCCGACCATCCCGTTGTGGCAGGTCGCCCTGGGCATCAGCTTCGGCGTGGTGATCGGCAAGGAAGTCTTCGGCGGTACCGGCAAGAACTTCCTCAACCCGGCGCTGACCGGTCGTGCGTTCCTGTTCTTCGCCTACCCGGCGCAGATGTCCGGTGATGCGGTATGGACAGCGGTGGACGGCTTTGCCGGCGCCACCGCGCTGGGCCTGAGCGCCGCCGGCGGCATCGACAACCTGCTGAGCCACGGCGTGACCTGGATGAGCGCCTTCCTCGGCACCATCCACGGCTCGATCGGCGAAACCAGCACCCTGGCCATCCTGATCGGCGGCGCGGTGTTGCTGATGACCAAGATCGCCTCCTGGCGCATCGTCGCCGGCGTGATGTTGGGCATGATCGGCCTGTCGCTGCTGTTCAATGCCATCGGTTCCACCACCAACCCGATGTTCGCCATGCCCTGGTACTGGCACCTTGTGGTCGGCGGATTCGCCTTCGGCATGATCTTCATGGCCACCGACCCGGTGTCGGCCTCCATGACCAACACCGGCAAGTGGATCTTCGGTGCGCTGATCGGCGTCATGGTGGTGTTGATCCGCGTGGTCAACCCGGCCTTTCCGGAAGGCATGATGCTGGCGATCCTGTTCGCCAACCTGTTCGCACCGCTGATCGACCACTTCGTCGTTCAGGCCAATATCAAGCGGAGGCTGGCACGCAATGTCTAGTCAAAAAGAATCCACCGTACGCACGCTGATGGTGGCCCTGCTGGTCTGCCTGGTGTGCTCGGTGTTCGTTGCCGGCGCCGCCGTGGCGCTGAAGCCGACCCAGGTCGACAACCGCCTGCTGGACAAGCAGCGCAGCATCCTGGCGATCGCCGGGCTGGGCAAGCCGGGCATGTCCGGCCGTGAGGTCAAGGAGCTGTTCAACAGCACCATCACGCCGAAACTGGTGGACCTGGAAACCGGCAAGTTCAGCGATGCCTTCGATCCGAAGACGTTCGACCCGCTGACTGCGGCCAAGAACCCCGAGCTGTCCGAGGTCCTGCCACCCGAGCAGGACATTGCCTCGATCAAGCGCCAGGAGCGCTACACCACCGTTTACCTGGTGGAGAAGGATGGTCAGCTGGACACCCTGATCCTGCCAGTACGCGGTTACGGCCTGTGGTCGACCCTGTACGGCTTCATGGCGGTCAAGGGTGATCTCAATACCGTGGTGGGCATGGGCTTCTACCAGCATGGCGAGACCCCCGGTCTCGGCGGCGAAGTGGACAACCCGAAATGGAAGGCCCAGTGGCCGGGCAAGACGCTGTTCAACGACAGCGGCGAGCTGGCGGTGCAGATCGTCAAGGGCGGCGTGGACCCGCAAAGCCCGAATGCCGAGCATCAGGTCGACGCTCTCGCCGGGGCGACCCTGACCAGCAAGGGGGTGAACAACCTGTTGCACTTCTGGCTGGGTGAGAACGGCTTCGGCCCGTTTATCGCTAACCTGCGCGCTGGGGAGGCTTGATCATGTCGCAACCGACAATCAAAGAAGTCCTGTTCAATCCGATTCTGAACAACAACCCGATCGGCCTGCAGATTCTCGGAATCTGCTCGGCCCTGGCGGTGACCTCGAACCTCAAGACCGCGCTGGTGATGTCCATTGCGCTGACGCTGGTGACGGCGTTCTCCAGCATGTTCATCTCGATGATCCGCAGCCAGATCCCCAGCTCGATCCGCATGATCGTGCAGATGGTGATCATCGCCTCGCTGGTGATCGTGGTGGACCAGGTGCTCAAGGCCTACGCCTATTCGCTGTCCAAGCAGCTCTCGGTGTTCGTCGGCCTGATCATCACCAACTGCATCGTGATGGGTCGCGCCGAGGCTTTCGCCATGCAGAACCCGCCGGTCCTGTCGTTCTTCGACGGCATCGGCAACGGTCTTGGCTACAGCGCCATGCTGATCGTGCTCGGCATCGTTCGCGAGCTGTTCGGCGCCGGCAAGCTGATGGGCTACGAGATCATTCCGGTGGTCAACGACGGCGGCTGGTACCAGCCCAACGGCTTGTTGCTGCTGCCGCCCTCGGCATTCTTCCTGATCGGCTTGATCATCTGGGGCCTGCGTTCCTGGAAGAAGGAACAGATCGAACCCGTCGCCTACAAGATGGCACCGCAGGTATCCAACAAGGAGGCCTACTAATGGAACACTACATCAGCCTGTTCGTGCGGGCGGTGTTCGTCGAGAACATGGCGCTGGCCTTCTTCCTCGGCATGTGCACCTTCATCGCCATCTCCAAGAAGGTGGAAACCGCCATCGGTCTCGGCGTCGCGGTCATCGTGGTGCAAGCCATCACCGTGCCGGCCAACAACCTGATCTACACCTACCTGCTCAAGGATGGTGCCCTGGCCTGGGCCGGCCTGCCTGAGGTCGACCTGAGCTTCCTCGGCCTGCTCAGCTACATCGGCGTGATCGCGGCCATTGTGCAGATCCTGGAAATGACCCTGGATAAGTACGTGCCCTCGCTCTACAACGCCCTGGGTGTGTTCCTGCCGCTGATCACGGTGAACTGCGCCATCATGGCCGGCTCGCTGTTCATGGTGGAGCGGGACTACAACCTGGGCGAGAGTGCGGTCTATGGGGTCGGCTCCGGCCTGTCCTGGGCGCTGGCGATCGCCACCCTGGCGGGTATCCGCGAGAAGCTCAAATACAGCGATGTGCCCGAGGGCCTGCGTGGCCTGGGTATCACCTTTATCACCATCGGCTTGATGTCTCTGGGCTTCATGTCCTTCTCCGGTGTGCAGCTGTAAGGAAGGGATGAGTAGATGATCAATTTCGAGATTTTCCTCGCCATCGGCATGTTCACCGCCATCGTCCTGGGCCTGGTGGTGATCATCCTGATGGCGCGCGCCAAGCTGGTTTCCAGCGGCGACGTGACCATCGAGGTCAACGGCGAGCGGACCATCACCGTGCCCGCCGGCGGCAAGCTGTTGCAGACCCTTGCGGCGAACAACATCTTCCTGTCTTCCGCCTGTGGCGGCGGCGGTACCTGTGCGCAGTGCAAATGCATCGTCGAAAGCGGCGGTGGCGAGATGCTGCCGACCGAGGAGTCGCACTTCACCCGTCGTGAGGCGGGCGAGGGCTGGCGCCTGTCCTGCCAGACTCCGGTCAAGCAGGACATGAAGATCGAGGTGCCGGAAGAAGTCTTTGGCGTGAAGAAGTGGGAATGCACGGTGGAGTCCAACCCCAACGTCGCCACCTTCATCAAGGAGCTGACGCTCAAACTGCCGGAAGGCGAGAACGTCGACTTCCGCGCCGGTGGCTACGTGCAGCTGGAATGCCCGCCGCACGTGGTCAACTACAAGGACTTCGACATCCAGCCGGAATATCGTGGCGACTGGGACAAGTTCAACATGTGGCGTTACGTGTCGAAGGTGGACGAAACCACCATTCGCGCCTACTCCATGGCGAACTATCCGGAAGAGCGCGGGCTGGTGAAGTTCAACATCCGTATCGCTTCGCCGCCGCCAGGCAAGGACGAAATCCCGCCGGGCAAGATGTCCTCCTATGTGTTCAGCCTCAAGCCGGGCGACAAGATCACCGTGTACGGGCCTTTTGGCGAATTCTTCGCCAAGGACACCGATGCCGAGATGGTCTTCATTGGCGGTGGTGCCGGCATGGCACCGATGCGCTCGCATATATTCGACCAGCTCAAGCGGTTGAAGTCCAAGCGCAAGATCAGCTTCTGGTATGGCGCCCGGTCGCTACGGGAAGCCTTCTACAGCGAGGAGTACGACCAGCTGCAGGCGGAGAACGAGAACTTCCAGTGGCACCTGGCGCTGTCCGATCCGCAGCCCGAAGACAACTGGACCGGCCTCAAGGGCTTCATCCACAACGTGTTGTACGAGAACTACCTGAAGGACCACCCGGCTCCCGAGGACTGCGAGTTCTACATGTGCGGTCCGCCGATGATGAACGCCGCGGTGATCAAGATGCTTACCGACCTGGGTGTGGAGCCGGACAACATCCTGCTCGACGACTTCGGCGGCTGACATGATTCCTGCTGTACTCAAGCCCGCCATCGTTGCCGCATTCGCGGCAGCCTTGGCGGGCTGCTGGTTTTCGGATTCCATCGAATCGTTTTCCGGCCCGACCATGGGCAGCACCTATTCGGTGAAGTATGTGCGCGACTCCAGTGCTCCGGAGTCGGCTCGGCTGCAGCCGGAGGTGGAGGCGATCCTTGCAGAGATCGACCGGCAGATGTCGACCTATCGCGCGGATTCGGATATCGAACGATTCAACGAAAGCCCGGCCGAGCGCTGCATGGCCATGCCAGAGCCCGTGCTGCACCTGGTGCGCGCCGGTATCGAGCTGGCTGAGCGCAGCGATGGTGCCTTCGATCTGACCCTGGAGCCGCTGCTCAACCTGTGGGGGTTCGGACCCAAAGCCAAGGGCGATCGGGTGCCGACTGCTGCGGAGCTCGAGGCGGTGCGTGGGCAGTTCGGCTACCGACATCTTTCCATCGACGGCGACCAATTGTGCCGGGATGCGCCGGTGCAGGTGGACTTCAACAGCATTGCCGCCGGCTATGCAGTGGATCGCATCACCGCCTATCTGGAACAGCAGGGCGTTTCCAGCTACTTGGTGGAGATTACCGGCGAGCTGAAGGCGGTCGGCAAGAAGCCCGACGGATCGCCCTGGCGTATCGCCATCGAGGCGCCGCAGAGCGGCGAGCGAGTGGCGCAGAAGATCATCGCGCTGGATGGCTACGGGGTATCCACCTCCGGCGACTATCGCAACTATTTCGAGAAGGACGGCCGGCGCTATTCCCATACCCTGGACCCGCAAACCGCCGCTCCCATCGAGCACACCCTGGCGGCGGTGACCGTGGTGCACCGGGAAACCCTGCAAGCCGACGGACTGTCTACCCTGTTAATGGTGCTGGGGCCCGAGCGGGGCTATGCCTTCGCCGAGCGAGAAGGCCTGGCGGCCTTTTTCGTCAGCCGCGACGGCGACGGTTTCGCCAGCCGCAGCACCCCCGCATTCGACGCGCTCTTCGCAGCGCAAGGAGAACAGCCATGACCTGGCTAGCCGTATTCATCGTGATGCTTCTGGTGGTGCTCGGCATGTCTGTCGGCGTGATCATGGGGCGCAAGCCGATCGCCGGCTCCTGCGGCGGCATCGCCAACCTGGGGATCGAAAAGGAATGCTCGATCTGCGGCGGTGACCGCACCAAGTGCGAGGAGGTCAATGCCGACAAACCGGCCGCCGAGCCGGAGCCCGATCTCGCCTACGATGCGACCAAGCGCTAATGGACGCGCGCCAGTCATCCGCCCAGGCTGACCGGCGCACGCATAAGAAGAATTCTGGCTGGACGGCTGGTCCGGCACTGCCCTGGCGCTAATTCGGCGCCAGGGTTTGTTCTGAAGGAGTAATCATGGCGGTCTACAACTACGACGTGGTGGTGCTGGGCTCCGGTCCGGCGGGCGAGGGCGCGGCGATGAATGCCGCCAAGGCGGGCCGCAAGGTCGCGGTGGTGGACGATCGCAAGCTGGTCGGTGGCAACTGCACGCACCTCGGCACCATTCCCTCCAAGGCGCTGCGTCACTCGGTGCGCCAGATCATGCAGTTCAACACCAATCCGATGTTTCGCCAGATCGGCGAGCCGCGCTGGTTCTCCTTTCCCGATGTGCTGAAGAGCGCGGAAAAGGTCATCGCCAAGCAGGTCACCTCGCGCACCGGCTACTACGCACGCAATCGCATCGACACCTTCTTCGGGACCGCCAGCTTCTCCGACGAGCATTCGGTCGAAGTGGTGTGCCTCAACGGAATGGTGGAAAAGCTGGTAGCCAAGCAGATCGTCATCGCTACCGGTTCGCGCCCCTATCGCCCGGCGGACGTCGACTTCAACCACCCGCGGGTGTACGACAGCGACACCATTCTCACCCTCAGCCACACGCCGCGACGGTTGATCATCTACGGCGCCGGGGTGATCGGCAGCGAATATGCATCGATTTTCAGTGGCCTGGGCGTGCTGGTCGACTTGATCGACAACCGCGACCAGTTGCTCAGCTTCCTCGACGACGAAATCTCCGATGCGTTGAGCTACCACCTGCGCAACAACAACGTGCTGATCCGTCACAATGAAGAGTACGAGCACATCGAGGGCCTGGATAACGGGGTGATCCTGCACCTGAAATCCGGCAAGAAGATCAAGGCCGATGCCTTGCTCTGGTGCAACGGTCGTACCGGCAATACCGACAAGCTCGGCCTGGAGAACATCGGTCTGAAGGCCAACAGCCGCGGGCAGATTCAGGTGGACGAACACTACCGCACCGAGGTCAGCAACATCTATGCGGCCGGCGACGTGATCGGCTGGCCGAGCCTCGCCAGCGCGGCGTTCGACCAGGGCCGTTCGGCGGCGGGCAGCATCGTGGAGAACGGCAGCTGGCGCTTCGTCGACGACGTGCCGACCGGCATCTACACCATTCCGGAGATCAGCTCGCTAGGCAAGACCGAGCGTGAACTGACCCAGGCCAAGGTGCCCTACGAAGTGGGCAAGGCGTTCTTCAAGGGCATGGCGCGGGCGCAGATCGCCGTTGAGCCGGTGGGCATGCTGAAGATCCTGTTCCATCGCGAGACCCTGGAAATACTGGGCGTGCACTGCTTCGGCTACCAGGCTTCGGAGATCGTGCACATCGGCCAGGCGATCATGAACCAGAAGGGCGAGGCGAACAGCATCAAGTACTTCGTCAATACCACCTTCAACTATCCGACCATGGCCGAGGCCTATCGGGTGGCTGCCTTCGACGGACTCAACCGGCTTTTTTGAGCGGCTCCGGCCGGCGGCCTGGGCCGGCTGGGGATGACCCGTTCGATGGCTCGCCTGGCTGGCGCTGGCCGAATCGCGAGAGCTTCTGACGCTTCAGGTAAAAAAAGACCGGCTTTCATGCCGGTCTTGTCCTTTTCGGCTGCTTGTTCCGGAAGCATCGTTTGCTCATTCGGAACTCGCCGACTCCGTAGGGCGGGAGCATTTCGCCGGGGCGGCAGTGAGCGGTCTCAAGCCTGCAGGGTGTGTACCGCCAGCCCGGGAAAGTCGGTGATGATGCTGTCGACTCCGAAGTCGGCGAGCCGGCGCATCAGCGCCGCATCGTTGACCGTCCAGACCGATACGTGCAGTCCTTGCTTCTGGGCCTTGGCCAGTCGCTCCGGCGTGCAGAGGGTCCAGTTCAGTGCGAGCATCTGGCAGCCGTAGTGCCTGGCGACCTTCAGCGGGTCAAGCCAAGCGTATTCGGCCACCAGGCCGCGCGCGAGGTCCGGGGTCAGTCGTTTGAGCGCGCGCAGTACTTCCCTCGAACTGGAGGTGACGGTGACCTTGTCGAGCAGACCGTGCTGCTCGGCCAGCGCGCGAATTGCCAGCACGGTACGGGCGGCCCGTCCTTTCGAGGCGCTCTTCACCTCCAGTTGCCAGTGCTCGAACGGGCACTTCTCGAACAGTTCGGCGAGTCGCGGAATGGGGCAGGGCTGGGGCCAGTCCGGTCCTGCGCGGCGGGCGTCGTATCGGGCCAGCTCATCGGCATCGTGCTGCACCACCTTGCCGTGCCGGCCGGTGGTGCGCTTGAGGGTCGGGTCGTGGATCACCATCAGTTCGCCGTCGCGGGACAGGTGCAGGTCCAGCTCGCAGCGCCTGACGCCATGCTCCAGGCATTGCTGGAAGCTGGCCAGGGTGTTTTCCGGTGCTTCGCCCTTGGCGCCGCGATGACCGTAGATCAGGGTCAACTCATTCTTCCTTCGTGGTGTGAGGTTGGTGATGGCGCACGCTATCGATCACGCGGCCACTTTCGAAATAGACCGAGAACTCGCGATAGTCCCAGCGGCTGATCGGCGGCTTGCCGACCGGCGCATGCTCCTCGTCGGCCAGGCCGAAGCGTTCGAGCACCGCACGCTGCGACTCCCCTCGCTTGGGCAGCGGGATGTCGGCGGTGCCTTGCTGGCCAATGGGGATTTGCAGGGTGTCGGCGTAGCCGGCGACGGGCAGGAGCAGGGCGAACAGCAGGACAAGGCGGGACATGGGCACTCTCAACGTTGTGGATCGGGACGTTCGCGGGCCTGGCGGCGTTCCAGGGCCTGCCGCTGGAGGATATGCCGGGCGAGCAATTGACGCTGTGCGTCGGTCAACGCTTCGAACTCGGTACCGATCTCGAATTGCCCGCTTGGCAGCTCGCGGCAATGCAGCACCTGGGCTCTCAGCAGGAGACCGAGGGCCTGGGGCATCAGTACCATCTTCACCGCCAGATGGCTGCCTACCGCCACCGCCTTGCCATGGTTGAAGCTGATGCCACCTTCGGAGAGGCTGACCTTGCGGGGTTCGCCGATGTCTCTCAGCAGGCTCTGCGCGACGGCCTGGCCGAGCAGGTCGATACGCTTGTTGATTACTTTCAGGTAGTTGGCCAGGGTGCGGTCGCGTTCGCTGATATGGCGCAGCAGGTGCTGCGACTCGAAGTCCATCAGGTGCAGATCGCTGAGCAGGTTGAACAGCGGCGAGGGGTCGTGAAGTATGTCACCGGCCTGCGCCTCCGGGCCGGCCAGCAGGCTAAATTCCAGTGCGATCGTATCCTCGATACGATAGTATTCGCGGCGATCCTCGACATCCTGTGACATGGTGACCCCATGACTGCATTGGTGCTTCGAGTGTAAAGCCGCGCGCCAAGCCCCGCCACAAGGACGTTTCTCTTTCCAGCGAACCAGCCCCGACATGTTCAGACCTTTGTCCCTGTACATTGGCGCGCGCTATACGCGGGCCAAACGCCGTAATCACTTCGTCTCCTTCATTTCCCTCACCTCCATGATCGGTCTCGCCCTCGGCGTGCTGGTGATGATCGTGGTGCTCTCGGTGATGAACGGTTTCGACCACGAGATGCGCAACCGCGTGCTTGGCCTTGTGCCGCACGCCACCATCGAGTCGGCCCAGCCGATGGACGATTGGCAGCAGACCGCCGCCGAGGTCGCGCGCCACCCGCAGGTCGAGGCGGTCGCCCCCTTCACCCAGATGCAGGGCCTGCTGAGCAACGCCGGCAAGGTACAGAAGGTCCTGATCAACGCCGTCGACCCCGCCGCGGAAGCCCAGGTGTCGATCATCGGCGACTTCTTCCAGCCCGGAAAAGGCTCCCTGCAAGCCCTTGAGCCCGGCAAGTTCGGCATCGTGCTTGGCAGCCGTTCCGCGGAAAAACTCGGCGTGGGCATCGGCGACAAGATCACTTTCGTCGCTCCCGAGGTGGCGGTCACGCCAGCGGGCATGTTCCCGCGCATGAAGCGCTTCACCGTGGTGGGCATCTTCCACACCAAGGTCGGCGAGTTGGATGGTTTCCTGGCACTGACCCATATCGAGGATGCTGCGCGGCTGAAGCGTTGGCGGCCCGAGCAGGTGCAAGGGCTGCGCCTCAAGCTGGAGGACCTGTTCCAGGCGCCGCAGGTGGCCTGGGAACTTGCCACGCGGCTGGATGGCGAAGAATTCTTCGCCCGCGATTGGACCCGCACCCATGGCAATCTGTACCAGGCCATTCGCATGGAAAAGGCGATGATCGGCCTGCTGTTGCTACTGATCGTCGCCGTGGCGGCCTTCAATATCATTTCCACCCTGGTGATGGTGGTCACCGACAAGAAGTCCGATATCGCCATCCTGCGTACCCTGGGCGCCACGCCGGGCCAGATCATGGCGATCTTCATGGTGCAGGGCACGGTGATCGGGGTGATCGGTACGCTGATCGGGACCGTGCTCGGCGTGCTCGCCGCGCTCAATGTCAGTGCCGGGATCGCAGCGCTCGAGCGCTTGCTCGGCCACACGTTCCTCGATGCCGAGGTGTATTTCATCGGCTACTTGCCGTCGAAGATTCTGCTGAGCGACGTGCTGATGATCAGCGGCGCGGCGCTGGTCCTGAGTTTCCTCGCCACCTTGTATCCGGCCTGGCGTGCCGCGCGCACCCAGCCCGCGGAGGCCTTGCGCTATGAGTGATTCGTCCATGAAAGATCGGGCCGTGCTGAGCTGCCGCAGCCTGGGCAAATGCTATGAGGAAGGCCCGCAATCGGTCGAAGTGCTGGCCGATGTGCAACTGGAGCTGCATCCCGGCGAACGGATCGCCATCGTCGGTAGCTCCGGCTCCGGCAAGAGCACGCTGCTCAATCTGCTCGGCGGTTTGGATACGCCCAGTCACGGCAGTGTCTGGCTGGCTGGCGAGGAGCTTTCCGCGCTCAACGAGAAGGCCCGGGGGCTATTGCGCAACCGCGCGCTGGGCTTCGTCTATCAGTTCCATCACTTGCTTCCGGAGTTCACCGCCCTGGAGAACGTCTGCATGCCGCTGCTGATCGGCAAGACGCCGATCCCCGAGGCCCGGACGCGGGCCACCGCCTTGCTC
Source organism: Zestomonas ipomoeae (assembly GCF_057128665.1). NCBI lineage: Bacteria > Pseudomonadati > Pseudomonadota > Gammaproteobacteria > Pseudomonadales > Pseudomonadaceae > Zestomonas > Zestomonas ipomoeae. The sequence continues at coordinate 498,155 of NZ_JBSKHQ010000001.1, read as the reverse complement.
GAACGGGTCGGTCTCGGCCATCGCCTGGCGCACAAGCCGGCGGAGCTGTCCGGCGGCGAGCGCCAGCGCGTAGCCATTGCCCGCGCGCTGGTCAATCAGCCGGCGCTGGTGCTGCTCGACGAGCCAACCGGCAACCTCGACCAACATACGGCCCATGGCATCCAGGAGCTGATGCTGGAACTCAGCCGCTCCTCGCTGACCGCATTCCTGGTGGTGACCCACGATATGCAACTGGCGCGGCAGATGGATCGCGTACTGCGCCTGGACGAAGGTCGGCTGGTGGCTGCCTGATATGTTCCGGCCTCTCTCGATCTTCATCGGCACGCGCTATACCCGCGCCAAGCGCCGCAATCATTTCATCTCCTTCATTTCCCTGACCTCGATGAGCGGCCTCGCCCTCGGCGTGCTGGCGATGATCGTGGTGCTCTCGGTCATGAACGGTTTCCAGAAGGAAATGAGCAAGCGCATTCTCGGCACGGTTCCCCATGCGGTGATCACGGCCGAGCAACCGCTGGACGACTGGCGCAGCGTGGCGGCGGCGATCTCGCGCAATCCGCAGGTGCTGGCGGCTGCGCCGTTCGGCGAGCTGGAAGGCATGCTCTCCTACAAGGGCGCGATGCAACCGGTACAGATCAACGCCATCGATCCTGCCGAGGAAGCGAAGGTTTCCATCGTCGCCAAGCATATGAAGCAGGGTCGGCTGGATGCCTTGCAGGCCGGCGAGTTCGGCGTGGTGATCGGCGATCTCACGGCGCGCCGCTTCGGCTTGCAGGCGGGCGACAAGTTGACCCTGATCGTGCCCGAGGCGAGCAGCGCGGCGGGTGGCATCACGCCGCGCATGCAGCGGCTGAGCGTCGTCGGGATCTTCAAGGTGGGTGCTGAGCTGGATGGCTCGCTGGCGCTGATCCATATCGCCGATGCGGCGCATATGCAGCACTGGCAACCGGACCAGGTGCAGGGTGTGCGCCTCGAGCTGAAGGACCTGTACCAGGCGCCGCAGGTGGCCGCGAGCATTGCCGCCGGGTTGGGCAAGGAGTACCGCGCGAGCGACTGGACGCAGACCCAGGGCAGCCTGTTCAGCGCCATGCAGATGGAAAAGACTATGATCGCCTTGCTGCTGCTGCTGATCATTGCCGTGGCGGCCTTCAACATCATCGCCACGCTGGTCATGGTGGTTGCCGACAAGCGCGCCGACATCGCCATCCTGCGTACCCTGGGGGCCACGCCGGGACAGATCATGGCGGTTTTCATGGTGCAGGGTACGGTGATCGGTTCGATCGGTACCCTGCTCGGGGCGGTCCTGGGCGTGATCGCTGCGCTCAACGTCAGCCAGTTGGTGGGCTGGATCGAGCGGATCAGCGGCCAGCAGATCCTCAGTTCGGACATCTACTTCATCAGCAACCTGCCGTCCGAGTTGCAAGTGGCTGATGTGCTGCTGATCTGCGGCGCGGCGTTTTCCCTCAGTTTCCTGGCGACCCTCTATCCGGCCTGGCGCGCGGCGCGCACCCAGCCGGCGGAAGCCTTGCGCTACGAATGAGAGGAGGCGGTGTCAGCGATTGCGCTGGCGCCGGCTTTCCTGGCGCTTGCGCCAGCTGCGGCGTACCCACCAGCGCCAGTAGACCATGGTCAGGCAGTAACCCAGCACGGCGCTCACCACGGCGGTGATCAATGATCCCGCCAGCAGCGGTTGCCAGAGGGTGGTCAGGCGGGCGCTGAACCAGGTCCAGCTCAATTCTGCGGGCATGTTCAGTGCCGGTGTCTGCAGTACCCAGGTGCCGAGTTTGTAGGTGCAGTAGAACACCGGCGGCATGGTGATCGGGTTGGTCAGCCAGACCAGCCCCACCGAAATGGCCATATTGGCCCGCAGCGGGATGGCCAGGGCGGCGGCCAGCAGCATCTGCATCGGGATCGGAATCAGCGCGGAAAACAGGCCGACCGACATAGCCCGGGCCACCGAGTGCCGGTTCAGGTGCCAGAGGTTGGGATCGTGGATCAGGGAGCCTAGGAAGCGCAGGGATTTGCTGCCCTTGATACGTTCAGGGTTGGGCATGTAGCGCTTGAAAAAACGACGCGGCATGAAGGCTCTCTGGCAGGCTGAAAAGCGCCGATTATTATGCACCGATTCATGCCCGGTTGCTGGCATAGTGTGTGACAGACGATTTAAACGAAGCGGCAATCGTTCGCTTTATTGGGAGACGGTCCGTCGATGCGCACAGGGATGTTCGCACTCGTCGCGGGACTCTTGGTCCTGCGTTTCATGCCTATGCTGCCGCCCGGCTGGGTCGTGGTGTCCGTGGCGCTGCTGGCGCTCATGCTGCTGCCGTTTCGCTCCTATCCCGTGGCGTTCTTCCTGTTCGGCTGGGCCTGGGCCTGCCTGTCGGCGCAAGGCGCGCTCGACGATCGCCTCGCTCCCGAGCTGGACGGTCGCACGCTGTGGATCGAGGGGCGGGTCGCCGGCCTGCCGGAAGTCGGCGATGGGGCGGTACGCTTCCAGCTCGAGCAGGTGTCTGCGCGTCGTGTCGACTTGCCCTCGCGCCTGCGCTTGGCCTGGTACGACGGCCCGGCAGTGCAGGCAGGCGAGCGCTGGCGCCTGGCGGTGCGCCTCAAGCGCCCCTATGGCCTGGTCAATCCGAACTCGTTCGACTATGAGGCGTGGCTGCTGGCGCGACGCGTTGGCGCCACGGGTACCGTCAGGATGGGGGAGCGCCTGGCACCGGCCAGCGGAATCGCCGCCTGGCGCGATGCGCTGCGCCAGCGCCTGCTGAGTGTCGATGCATTCGGTCGCGAAGGTGCTATCGCGGCCCTGGTGTTGGGCGATGACTCGGGGTTGTCGCCGCGGGATTGGCGAGTGCTGCAGGACACCGGCACCGTACATCTGTTGGTGATTTCCGGGCAGCATGTCGGGTTGCTGGCGGCCCTGTTGTACGGACTGGTTGCTACCCTGGCACGCCTGGGCTTTTGGCCACGCGCCTTGCCTTGGTTGCCCTGGGCGTGCGGCCTGGCGTTCGCCGGTGCGCTGGGCTACGGGCTGCTGGCGGGCTTCGAGGTGCCGGTACGGCGTGCCTGCGTGATGCTGGGGTTGGTGTTGCTCTGGCGCCTGCGTTTCCGCCACCTGGGCGTCTGGCTGCCCCTGCTCGTGGCATTGGCAGCGGTGCTGTTGGTGGAGCCGCTGGCGAGCCTGCAGGCGGGTTTCTGGTTGTCGTTCGCCGCGGTTGCGGTGCTCGCGCTGGCCTTCAGCGGGCGCCTGGGGGCCTGGGCGTGGTGGCGCACCCTGGGGCGGGCGCAGTGGACGGTGGCGCTCGGCCTGTTGCCGGCGATGCTGGCCCTGGGGCTGCCGATCAGTGCCAGCGGGCCGCTGGCCAATCTGTTGGCGGTGCCCTGGGTGAGCCTGGCGGTGGTACCGCTCGCGCTGCTGGGAACCCTGCTGCTGCCGGTACCCTGGGTCGGTGAGGGATTGCTCTGGGTGGCTGGCGCGTTCCTGCACGGACTCTTCTGGCTGCTCGCGCAGGTGGCCGCCGGCATGCCCGCCTGGTTACCGCAAGCCCTGCCGCTATGGAGTTGGGTGCTGGCGCTTTTGGGGTGTCTGATGCTGCTGTTGCCGGCTGGCGTACCGTTGCGCGGGCTCGGCCTGGCAATGCTGCTTCCGCTGTTCTTCCCGGCACAGGAGCAACCGCCGCAGGCGCATGCCGATATCTGGCTGCTGGACGTGGGTCAGGGGCTGTCGCTGCTGGTGCGTACTCGCGAGCATGCCTTGCTGTATGACGCCGGGCCGCGCTTCGGCGAATTCGACTTGGGGGAGCGGGTGGTCGTGCCTTCCCTGCAACGCCTCGGCGTGAGGCGAGTGGATCTCCTGTTGCTCAGCCATGCCGACAGTGATCATGCGGGAGGGGCCCTGGCGGTACGCCGAAGCTTGGCGGTCGATGCCGTGCTGAGCGGTGAGCCCCGGCAGTTGCCCGCGTCGCTGCAGGCGCAGCCGTGCAGCGATGGTGCGGACTGGCAATGGGATGGCGTACGTTTTCGCACCTGGCGGTGGGCCGCGGCGCAGGATGGCAACCAGTCATCGTGCCTGCTGCTGGTGGAGGCCAATGGGGAGCGCCTGTTGCTGACCGGCGACATCGATGTGCAAACCGAGCGAGCATTGATCGATAGCGGCCGGGACCTGCAGGCGCAGTGGCTGCTCGCTCCCCATCATGGCAGTCGCAGCTCGTCGTCGTCGGCCTTCCTGTGGAAGGTGGCGCCGAGCGCGGTGTTGATTTCACGCGGTCGGAACAATTCGTTCGGCCATCCACACCCGCAGGTGCTCGCGCGCTACCGGGCTCGCTCGATCGCCATCCACGACACGGCGGAGCAGGGCGCCGTGCATTTTCGCCTGGGCGATTTCGAATCCGCGCAAGGTTTGCGTGAAGAGCGGCATTTTTGGCGGGAGAAATGAGAACGGCGACGGTCGGCGAGGGCACCACCCTATGCTAGAGTGGCGCCATTTTTCGGAGAGGGTTCAACTGTGTGGGAACTGGTCAAAGCAGGCGGCTGGATGATGCTGCCGATCATTCTCTGTTCCATCGTGGCTGCCGGCATCATCGGCGAGCGTCTATGGACCTTGCGGCCCAGCCGCATCACCCCACCCCAGTTGCTGGGCCAGGTGTGGCGCTGGATCAAGGAAAAGAAACTCGGTAACGACAAGCTCAAGGAGCTGCGCTCCAACTCGCCGCTGGGGCAGATCCTGGCCGCTGGCCTGGCCAACACCAAGCACGGTCGCGAGATCATGAAGGAGTGCATCGAGGAAGCGGCCGCGCGGGTAATCCACGACCTGGAGCGCTACCTCACCGTGCTCGGCACCATCGCCGCCGTCGCGCCGTTGCTCGGTCTGCTCGGCACGGTGCTCGGCATGATCGAGATCTTCAGCGCCTTCATGGGGGCGGGCATGGCCAACGCGCCGATGCTCGCCGGCGGTATCGCCAAGGCTCTGATCACCACCGCAGCGGGCCTGATCGTGGCGATTCCCGCGTTGTTCTTCCACCGCTATCTGCAGCGTCGCGTCGATGAGCTGGTGGTGGGCATGGAGCAGGAGGCGATCAAGCTGGTGGAAATGACCCAGGGTGATCGCGAAGTCGACCTGGGCGAGGGCAAGGCGTGAAGTTCCGGCGCAAACCGCGGGAAAGCGTCGAGATCAACCTGGCGCCGTTGATCGACGTGGTGTTCATCCTGCTGCTGTTTTTCGTGGTGACCACGACCTTCACGCGCGAGACGCAACTCAAGGTCGACCTGCCCGAGGCCGCCACCGGTGCACCGCCGGAGCAGGCCGAACAGCAGCTGGAGGTGTTGATCGGCCCCGATGGCGCCTACTCGCTGAATGGCAAGGCACTGCTGAAGAGCGACCTGAACAGCCTGATGGCGGCACTCTCCAAGGAGTCCGGCGGCGACAATCGCCTGCCGTTGGTGATCAGCGCCGATGCCAAGACGCCGCACCAAGCGGTCATCACCGCAATGGATGCCGCCGGCAAGTTGGGCTTCGCTCATCTGCGCATCACCACCGTCGAGGCGCAGCCGGCACCGTGAGCCTGGCCGGCCGCCTGCAGGACGCCTGGTATCGCGGCCATCCGGCACTGGCCCTGCTGCGCCCGCTGGAAGCGCTGTACCGCTCGGTGGTAAGGCGCAAGCGGGCCCGGTTCCTGGCAGGGCAGCAGGACAGCTACCGGGCCCCAGTGCCCGTGGTGGTGGTCGGCAACATCACCGTCGGCGGTACCGGCAAGACACCTCTGATTCTCTGGTTGATCGAGCACTGCCGCGCCCGTGGCCTGCGGGTCGGCGTGGTCAGCCGCGGCTATGGCGCCCGACCATCGCAGGTGCCCTGGCGGGTGACCGCCGAGCAGAGCGCGGAGCAGGCCGGCGACGAGCCGCTGCTGATCGTCCAGCGCAGCGGCGTGCCCGTGATGATCGACCCGGACCGCGCCCGCGCCGTGCGGGCCCTGCTGGAAAGCGAGCCGCTGGACCTGATCCTCAGCGACGACGGCCTGCAGCATTACCGCCTGGCGCGCGATCTGGAACTGGTGCTGATCGATGCCGCGCGGGGGCTCGGCAATCGCCGCTGCCTGCCGGCGGGCCCGTTGCGCGAGCCGGCCGAGCGCCTGCAGTCGGTGGATGCGGTGTTGCACAACGGCGCACCGGCGGATCGGGCCGACGGTTTCGCCTTCTCCTTGCGACCCATGGCCCTGGTGAATGTGCGCAGCGGCGAACGCCAGCCCCTCGCGCACTTCCCATCCGGTCAGCTGGTGCATGCGGTGGCGGGGATCGGCAATCCGCAGCGTTTCTTCAATACCCTCGAAGCGCTACACTGGCGCCCGATTCCGCATGCCTTCGCCGACCACGCCCAGTACAGTGCCGCGCAGCTCGCTTTCAGCCCGGCGTTGCCGTTGGTGATGACCGAAAAGGATGCGGTGAAGTGTCGAGCCTTCGCTGCCGCCGATTGGTGGTACCTAGCGGTCGAGGCCGTTCCCTCGGCGGCTTTCAGCGACTGGTTCGATGCGCAATTGGCCCGTTTGCTGCCCGGTTGCCCCTGACCCAAGGATTCCCGATGGACCCCAAACTGCTCGATATTCTTGCCTGCCCGCTGTGCAAGGGCCCGCTCAAGCTCGCCGACGACAAGTGCGAGCTGATCTGCCGGGCCGACGCCCTGGCTTTCCCGGTTCGCGACGGCATCCCGGTGATGCTGGAGGGCGAAGCCCGCACGCTCAACGTCGACGAGCGCCTGGACAAATGAGTCCGGCCTTCACCGTTGTCATCCCCGCCCGTTTCGCTTCCAGCCGCCTGCCGGGCAAGCCGCTGCAGGACATCGCCGGCAAGCCGATGGTCCAGCATGTCTGGGAACAGGCGCGCAAGAGCGCTGCGCAGCAAGTGGTAGTGGCCACCGACGATGCGCGCATCGTCGAGGCCTGTCGCGGGTTCGGCGCCGAGGTGCTGCTGACCCGTGCCGATCACAACTCCGGTACCGACCGTCTCGCCGAGGTCGCCAGCCAGCTCGGCCTGGCCGACGATGCCATCGTGGTCAACGTACAGGGCGATGAACCGCTGATCCCGCCGGCCATCATCGACCAGGTGGCGGCCAATCTGGCGGCCCATGTAGAAGCGGGCATCGCCACCCTGGCCGAGCCGATCGACACCGTTGAAGCATTGTTCAACCCCAATGTGGTGAAGGTTGCCGCCGATCTCGACGGCCTGGCCCTGACCTTTAGCCGCGCGCCTTTGCCCTGGGCCCGCGACGCGTTCGCCGCCAGTCGCGACAGCCTGCCGGCCGGCGTGCCCTACCGGCGCCACATCGGCATCTATGCCTACCGCGCGCGCTTCCTGCACGACTTCGTAGCCTGGGGACCGTGCTGGCTCGAAGACACCGAGTGCCTGGAACAGCTGCGCGCGCTCTGGCACGGCGTGCGCATCCACGTCGCCGATGCCCTGGAGTCACCGCCGGCCGGCGTCGACACCGCTGAGGACCTGCAGCGGGTACGCCGCTTGCTGGGGGCCTGATGCGCATCCAGTTCGTCTGTCTCGGCAATATCTGTCGTTCGCCCACTGCCGAAGGGGTATTCCGCCATCTGGTGCGTGAAGCGGGGTTGTCCGAGCGCATCAGCATCGCCTCTGCCGGCACCGGCGGCTGGCACGTCGGCAAGGCGCCGGACAGCCGTACCTGTCGCGCCGCACGGCTGCGCGGGTACGACCTGTCGCAGCAGCGCGCGCGGCAGTTCGAGGCGGCGGACTTTTCCCGCTTCGATCTGATCCTCGCCATGGACCGCAGCAACCTGCAGCACATCGACGCCCTGCGTCCGGCTCAAGCCGGCGCCGAAACCGATCTGTTCCTGCGCCGCTATGCGCTGGCGGTGGACGAGGTCCCGGACCCCTACTATGGCGGCGAAGACGGCTTCGAACGCGTGCTGGACCTGATCGAGCAGGCCAGTGCGGCGCTGCTGGCCGAGATCAGGGGACGTCTGTGAGCTTGTCGCTGCGGGACCAGGTTTCCCTTCGGCCGTTCAATACCTTTGGCCTCGACGTCCGTGCCCGTCTGTTCGCGGAAGCTCGGGATGAAAGCGAGGTACGCGAAGCCCTGCGCATCGCCGCCGAGCAGCGCCTGCCGTTGCTAGTGATCGGCGGGGGCAGCAATCTGCTGCTGACTGGCGATGTCGACGCGCTGGTGGTGCGCATGGCTGCCACCGGCATTCGCGTGCTGGCCGACGATGGCCGGCAAGTGCTGGTCGAGGCGGCGGCCGGGGAGCCCTGGCATCCCTTCGTTCGCTGGAGCCTGGACCAGGGCTTTGCCGGGCTGGAGAACCTCAGCCTGATACCGGGCACCGTGGGGGCCGCCCCGATGCAGAACATCGGTGCCTACGGCGTGGAGCTGAAAGACGTGTTCGCCGGGTTGACCGCGCTGGACCGCCAGAGCGGCGAGTTGCGTGACTTCAGCCTGGAAGAGTGTGCGTTCGGCTACCGCGACAGCCTGTTCAAGCGCGAGCCAGGACGCTGGCTGATCCTGCGTGTGCGCTTCGCCTTGAGCCGCGAGCCGCAACTGCGGCTCGACTACGGACCGCTGCGCCAGTGGCTGGCAGAGCAGGGCATCGAGAGGCCGGCACCGCTGGACGTGAGTCGCGCGGTATGTGCCATTCGCAGCGCCAAGCTTCCCGATCCGGCAGAGCTAGGAAACGCCGGCAGTTTCTTCAAGAACCCCGTGGTCTCGGCGGAGCATGCCCAGCGTTTGCGCAGCGAGCATGCCGACCTGGTGGCCTACGGGCAGCCCGATGGGCAGGTGAAGCTGGCGGCCGGCTGGTTGATCGAACGCGCCGGCTGGAAGGGCTTTCGCGAAGGGGATGCCGGCGTGCACCGCCAGCAGGCCCTGGTGCTGGTCAACTACGGCAAGGCCAGCGGGGCGCAGTTGCTGTCGCTGGCCCAGCGCATCCAGGCGGACATCGCGGCGCGCTTCGGCGTGGATCTGGAAATCGAACCCAACGTGCTCTGAGCGCATCGCGTGGCGGGGAAGGTTCTCGACGGATCGGCCTTGCGTTCGCCCGCCGTTTCACGGCGAGGGATGTTCCCTCAGCCGCAATGCCTCCAACTCCCGATAGGCTGGCATGGCCCAGCGCTCCACCGCCTCGCGAACCTCGGTGCTGGCGGCGGCGCGCTTGCGCTCGCGGTCCGGGACGAAGCCGATACCCGGTTGCTTGGCATCCCGCCCGGCGGCTTGCGCCAGCGCCGCCTGGGCGGACTTCGGCACGGCCAGAATCTCTCCCAGGCGTCCCCAGACCGCCGTCGGCAATTCGCTGTAGTTCACCGCCATGCAGCCGTCGCTGCGGCACTCGGCGAGCCCTCGTTCGAGGATGCGGCCGATGCAACGCGCGGCGAACTCCAGCGAAGACATCTGCGCCATTTCCTCCAGGTCGAACGCCAGCAGCGATGGGCCGATCATTCCTGGCACCATGTGGATGCCGGGTTGCCGTAGCTGGGAGACGACGATTTCCAGCGGATCGCGGTAGAGAAACAGGCAGGGCGTCTGTGGATACAGCTGGCGCAGGAATTGCGCTTCGAACACATTCCAGGCATCCAGCTTGACCACCAGGGCGTGCTCCGTGCCGCGGCGCGGCTGGCCGTAGGCAGAGAGCAACGCACTGACCGAGGCGCCTTGCCAGGCGCTGGCACGCGGATCGAGGAAATGGGCCCGCAGCAGCGCATCCAGGGGCGGGGGTTCGGAGAGCACCACGTGGGAATCCAGCGTCGCCAGCATCTGGGCGATCAGCGTCGAGCCGCAGCGCGAGGCATGATGGATGAAGGCTTTCGGCGCCACCCCAGGGCTGCGCGCCTGCCAGGCGAGCAGGGCATCGAGCCCGCTGATGCGCCGCATCGCCTGGTTGAATGGCCGGCGCATGGCTACCTGCACGCTGTCGCGGAAGAACGGCTCGGCCAGCGCGCATTCACCGAACCAGCACCAATCGACCCACCAGTTGCCTTGTTCCGGCCATACGCGAATGGGCAGCCAACCCTGGAAATCCCCTTCGCAGTCCATCGCCTGCATGCTCATATCACCCACTGTTCGGTCCAGGAACGCCGCCCCTGGCGCATGGCCGCCTGCACGTCGTCGTTACTGAACGCCAGCCCCAGCTGCGCGCCCAGTTCCACTGCCGCGTCGGCGAAGCGCTCGGCGTCCTCGATATCCACCAGGCGCTCGCGCAGCGCCGGATCGCCTTGCACGCGCGAGCGGAACAGCGCGAACTGCGCCGTTCCTCTTGCCGGGCCGGCCGGTGGCGTATGGGGCAGGCCTGCGGCGATCTGGCCGAGCAGCCAGGCGTCGCGGCGGCAATCGATCACCAGATGCACGCGCACATGCGTGCTGCGATTCTCCACCCGGTGCGGGCGGCTGAGGTCGAGAAACCAGCATTCGCCCGGCTGCATGGGAATGCTCCGGCCGTCGAGCATGAACTCCACCTCCTCGTGGCTGAGAATCGGTATGTGCAGGCGCAGATCCCCGTCCGGGCGGCCGAGGTCCGGATCGACATGCTCGCGAATCCGCGCACCGGGGCCGAGGCGAAGCAGGCGAGCGCTGCCGATGGGCGAGACAATGCTGCCGAGAATGTCGCGCCAGAAGGGATAGTCCAGCAGCGTGGCGGTGGGTGCCACGGCCTCGCCGGGGTTGCCGACCCGTAGCGGGCTGCCGGTCTGTTGCGGGGCGAGCAAGGCGATGCCGCTCCAGTCTCCGGTGAAATAGTCTTCGTTGAAATGGGGCGTCCATAGCTGCTCCGGCAGCCTGGCCAGCTCGGTTTGCAACGTGGCGACGTCGAAGGTCAGGGGCAGTCGGGCGAAGGCGGGAAGGCGGGACGCTGTCGTTGGGCTCATCGGTGGCGCTCGGCTTTTTTCGCGCAGTCTAGGCGAAAACTTTCCTGCCGGCTGCCGGGCTGCTAAAAGAGCCGGTACTCAAGGTCAGGATGTCATCGTATGGAGCACCACGCGGAAACTGTCAGTCTCGATTGGCGGGAGGCGCGCAACGGCCACCGTGCCGCCGTGGTTTTGCTGACCGGGCTGTCCGGCGCCGGCAAGACCACTTGGGCCCGGGCTCTGGAGCGCGCCTTGTTCGTCTGTGGCGCGCAAAGCTATGTGCTCGATGGCGATCAATTGCGCCAGGGGCTGAACGCCGATCTCGGGTTCTCTCCCGAGGCCCGGCGGGAAAACGTGCGTCGAGCCGGCGAAGCCGCCCGATTGCTGGCCGACGCCGGGCAGATCGTGGTGCTCGCGCTGATCGCGCCGCTGACGGAGTATCGCGCGCTGCTGCGGGCGCAGTCGCGCGTGCCGTTCCTCGAGGTCTGGTGCAGCGCGGCGCTGGAAGTATGCGAAGCCCGCGACTGCAAGGGACTCTATGCGCGGGCGCGTGCTGGAGAGCTGCGCGAGTTCACCGGGGTGTCCGCTCCCTACGAAGCGCCGCAACAGGCCGATCTGATCCTCGACAGCGGCACCCTCGGCATCGCCGACGGTGTCGAACGCCTGCTGGCGTTGCTGAGCGAGCGCGGTATCCTGCCGCCGGCCTGAGCGCTACTGCTGCGCCGCCTGCTGCGCGCCCCGTTGCAGCGCGCTGGCCCAGGCCAGTAGCGGCACCTCGCGCTCCTCCTGCCAGATGCGCTGCCAGAGCAGTGCCAGCCGGCCGAAGTCGCCGCGCTCCAGTGGCCAGCGCTCGATGCGTTCGATCAGGTGCCAGCGCCCCTCGCGCCGTTCCGCGAAGGCGAAGCGGAAGGGGTGGAAGCCGGTCATGCCCAGGCGCAGATCGGTGACCACCAGTTGGTCGTCGAGCACGTCGTAGCGCAGCACGCCATTGGTGAACCAGCGCAAACGAGCGTACTGCGGTGAATCGCCGAGTGCCTGGGCCAGCTCGGTGTGGCGAGCAATACGCTCCAGCCGAGGCAACCCCTTGTCGAACCAACTGACCAGCGCCTCGTGGTAGTCCTCGCCATCCAGCACGACCACGCGCCAGAGCAATCCATTGAACGGCGTCGGCGTGCTGAACATCGCCTGCGCCTCGATGCCATCCCGCGCCAGGGCCTGCTCGACGCGCGACTCCGCCATCCACTTGCCCGCCACGCCGAAGGCCAGGTACAGGCTGGAAATCGCCAGGGCCGCGACCGGCCAGCGTGGCGCTTTGTCGCGCAGCCCGGACAGCAGCCCGACGACCACCGCGACGATCAGCGGCACGGTGTACAGCGGGTCGATGATGAACACGCTGGACCAGGCGATCGGCGTGCTTTGCAAGGGCCAGAACAGCTGCGTGCCGTAGCTGGTGAAGCAATCCAGCAGCGGATGGGTGATCAGCGCCAGCCAGAGGGCCAGGAACAGCCGCATCGTCGAGTAGCCGGGGTTCGGGCGAAACTGCCGCACCAGCCAGGTCAGCAGCAGCGCCAGCCCGCTGAGCACGAACAGCGAATGGCTGAAGCCGCGGTGGTAAGTCATGTCGGCGATGGCATCGCCGTAATCGATGATCACATCGAGGTCCGGTAGGGTGCCCAGCATGGCTCCGTAGAGCAGCGCCTTGCGTCCTTGCCAGCGGCCGAGCAGCGCCCCCTGAATGCTGGCGCCGAGGACGGCTTGAGTAATCGAATCCATGAAACAGCCCCGTAGATAATCGAGCCGATACGTTAACGGAGCCTGGCGGGCGGGGCTGCCGATAAATTTCAAGCAAAGGTTTCAGCGCCTGGCGGGTTATCCTGGCTGCTCATTCCACGATCGAATCCGTCATGCTGGAAATCTCCAACGCCGTCCAACTGCCCGACAGCGAGGTCGAACTCACCGCCATCCGCGCCCAGGGCGCCGGCGGGCAGAACGTCAACAAAGTCTCCAGCGCCGTGCACTTGCGCTTCGACATCCATGCGTCCTCCTTGCCGCCATTCTACAAGGAGCGTCTGCTCGCCCTGCGTGACAGCCGCATCACCGCCGACGGCGTGATCGTCATCAAGGCCCAGCAGTACCGCACCCAGGAACAGAACCGCGCCGACGCGCTGGAGCGCCTGGCCGATCTGATCCGCAGCGTCGCCAAGGTAGAAAAGGCCCGCCGCCCCACCAAACCCACCCTTGGCTCGAAAAAGCGCAGGCTGGAAGGCAAGGCCAAGCGAGGAGCGATCAAGGCGGGGAGAGGGAAGGTGGATCTCTGAGGTGCTCAGCATGCCACGGACGTCGACCACGCTACGCATCGCTGATGCCCGCACTGTCGCCGCGATTCGGGTGGTGGCCTGGCGCGTGACGTACGACCACATCCTGCCAGCCACCTGACTATCTGGACCCCGCGCGGAGCGACTCAGAGCTTCGCCAGGTAGGCGCACTTGATCGCTGTGCTTCGCTTGAGTCGATGCGCAACGGCCAGGATTTCGGCGCCATGCCTGAAATCGGTGGGGCTCGGATTACCGAGCAGGCTCAGGGTGTTTGCCGCCCTCGTCGCATTGCGCGGAGTGGCGAACGCTGAGACCAGGCTCCGCATCGACGATAAGCGATGGAACCCCCTTGCAGACCGAAGGCCGAAACGTCAGTGGTCAGTCCGTGGGGCGGGGTGACTCTTGAGCTGGGAGGTCGCATGCCATCGTTTCTGGAAATGGTCGAATTGGCTGGGTTGGTGATCGACGGCGTCGGAGTGCTGGTCATCATGTTTGGGCTGGCATGGGCAGTGGTGCGTTTCTTTTCCGCCGGGCGGAATGTGGCGGAACCCTATCGGCGTTTTCGCCAGGAACTCGGCAAGGGCATCCTGCTCGGGCTGGAGTTTCTGGTGGCGGCGGACATCATCCGCACCGTGGCCATGACGCCCACGCTCGACAGCGTGCTGGTACTGGGGGTGATCGTCGTGATTCGTACCTTTCTCAGCATGTCGCTGGAGATGGAACTGGAAGGGCGCTTGCCCTGGCGGCGCTCCGGCGAGTGAGGCGGCGGTAGTTCATCCGGGGCTCCTGGAGGGCTCGGTGGACCGTGCCTCCAGCGCCCCGGATGAACCGCCCGCCACGACAGCGCTTCTGGCCGGTTCAGGCCGTGGCTGGCTCCGCGAGGGCGGGCTGAGGTTCGAGAGTGCCGAGGAACTCATCGCCCCAACGGCGAATATCGTTGAAGCTGACGATATCGAACAGTTCGCGCAGTCGTGCCTGGGCTTCGGCCTTGGGCAGGTTGAGAGCCAGGTAGCAGGTCTGCGCGAGGTCGGCCGGATCGTGGGGGTTGGTCAGCAGGGCACCCTTGAGTTCGGCGGCGGCGCCGGCGAACTCGGAAAGCGCCAACACGCCGTGGCCTTCCAGCAGGCCCTGCGTGGCGACGAATTCCTTGGCCACCAGGTTCAGGCCGTCCCGTAGCGGGGTGATCCACATGACGTCGGCCATGGCATACCAGGCAACCACCTCCTCGAACGGGAAGGCGCGGAAGAAGAACTGTACCGGCGTCCAGCCGATGCGGGCGAAGCGACCGTTGATGCGGCCGACTGCCTGTTCGATCTGCGTTTGCAGCGCGTCGTAGACCGTCATCTCCTGCGCCGCCGGCACGCAGATGCTGACCAGGGTGACCTTGCCGAGCAGTTCGGGATTGTCGGCCAGCAGGCGCTCGTAGGCCTGCAGCTTCTCCAGCACGCCCTTGGTGTAGTCGAGGCGTTCCACCGACAGAATCAGCTTCACCCCGCGCAACGCTTCCCGCAACCGTGCCATCTGCGACTGGACCCTGGGTTGGGCGAGGGCGTTGCGCACACGGTCCAGGTCGAGGCCGACCGGGTGGGCGCCGAGCCTGACCTCACGGTTGCCGGTGTCGATGGCGGTGGTCATGCGATCGAGGCCCACCGCGCAGCCGTAGGTGACGAAGCGCGGCGCGCAATTCTGCCGTGCCAGGGTCTTGAGCGGAAACACGCCGCGGGCGACATCGACGAAGTTTTCCACCTGGCGCGGGATGTGGAAGCCGATGTAGTCGCATTGCAGCAGGCTGCCGACGATCTGCCGGCGCCAGGGCAGCACGTTGAACACATCCGCCGAGGGAAAGTAGGTGTGATGGAAGAAGGCGATGCGCAGGTCCGGGCGCAACTCACGGAGGAAGGCCGGCACCATCCACAGGTTGTAGTCGTGCAGCCAAACGATGGCGCCTTCGGCGGCCTCTAGCGCGGTGCGCTCGGCGAAGGCGCGGTTGACCTTGAGGAACACCTGCCAGTCGTCATCGTTGAAGGTCGCGCGCTCCCAAAAGGTGTGCAGCGTCGGCCAGAAGGCCTCCTTGGAAAAGCGCTTGTAGAAGGTGTCCACCTCGTCCTTGCTCAGCGGCACCCGCGCGGCGGTCAGGCGCGGGTAGCGCTCGGCGTCGACGGTGGTATGGCTGTCGAAGGCCTCGTCGCCCGGCTCATGAACCGCCCAGGCGACCCAGGAGCCCTTGCGGCCGTCGGCGAAGAAACTGAGCAGGGTAGGGATGATGCCGTTGGGCGAGGTGGGCCGGCGCCGTTGCAGCGCGCCGTCGACCCGATGCTCCTCGTAGGGCAGGCGATGGTAGACGATCACCAGGTCGGCCTGGCCGGGTGCGGCTGCCTGGCGACTCTCGGCGGCGATGCCGTGTTCGCCGAGGAAGCCGAAATGGGCGAAGGCCTGGAGGATGCCGCCGCAACCGGGACGCTCGGCGTGCAAGACGCGGGTGCAGTGGCGGGTGCGTTCCAGCAGCTCCGGTTCGGAGTGGCCGACGCAGACGCCCTTGAGCCCGCTGGTGAGCATCGAGAGGTCGTTCAGTGTGTCGCCTGCGGTCAATACCTGTTCGGTATCCAGGCCCAGGTGCTCGGCCAGCGCCAGCAGGCTGCTGCCCTTGTTCACTCCGCGTGGGAGAAAATCCAGGTAAAGGTCGGCGGAGTACAGCAGGTCGCAGCCGAGGGCATCGGCGATTTGCCGCAGGGCGGGGTCGGCTGCCCGTTCCGGGGTGCAGAAGTAGGAGCAACGGCGCGCCTGTGGGACATCCTGGCGCTGCATGTCGGGGAACTCGGCCAGTGCGCTGGCGACCTGGGACTCCCCTGGCCAGCGGGCGTCGATCCGGCTTTGCAGCGGCTGGATCGGCTGCAGGGTTTCGCCGTCGTACAGACTGGCGCCGACGTCGGCGATGATGTAGTCCGGCTGCGGCAGGGTGGGGTCGGCCAGCAGCGGCAGAACCGCTTCCAGGCTGCGTCCGGTGACATAGGCGAGCTGGATGTCCGGGTGCGCGGTGATGGTCTGGTAGAGGCTGAGGCGATCGGCGGGATCGCCGGCGAGAAAGGTTCCATCGAGATCGGTGGCAAGTAGCATGCGCTGTCTCCCTGTCCATTCAATTGGGTGCAGTTGACGCGCCGACCTGGGCCGACGTGCAGGGTTTGCTTAGAAGTGTTCCTCTCCGGCAGTCGCGGTGGCAGGTTCGCCTTCGGGCTCTTGGGGTGGCGCGTCGGGCATCAGTTCCAGCACCGCGGGGCTGGTGCGCAGCATGGGGGCGAAGTGACCGTGGGGTTCGGTGAGCAGATCGCTGACATGGCGCAAGCGGTGAAAGGTGTAGCCGGCCAGCAGCGCCAGAGACAGGGCGAAATAGAGCGGCAGCGCCGCTGGGCCGAACTGCTCCATCAGGCTACCGGCGAGCAGCGGGCCGGCCGCCGAGCCCAGGCCGTTGACCAGCAGCAGGCTGCTGGAGCTGGCTAGGATCTCATCGGGATGCAGCTGGTCGACCATCTGCGCCACGGCAATGGGATAGAGGGAGAACGCCAACCCGCCCCAGAGGAATATCGCGCCCAGTAGCAAGGGGCCGGCCGTCAGCTGGCTCATCACCAGTGCCAGCAGCGTGCCCAGCACGGCGACCCAGAGCAGCACCTGGCGGCGGTCATGGCGGTCCGAATAGAGGCCGATCGGCCATTGCAGCAACGCGCCGCCGAGAATGCTGCTGGTCATCAGCAGGCCGACGCCGGCGGAGTCGAAGCCGTTCAGGTTGGCATACGCCGGTGCCAGACCCCAGAACGCGCTCATCGCCAATCCGGAGAAACCCGCCGCGGCCACCGCCAGCGGTGCGGCCCGGAAAAGCTGGCGCAGGTTGCTGCGCGGGCGCTCCGGCAGGGCGGGCTGGGCCTGGCGGGTAAGGGTGATCGGCATCAAAGCGCAGCAGATCAGGATCGAGGCGATGGCGAAGAGAGTGAAGGCAGAGGGGCTGGCCAGGCTCAGCAGCTGCTGGGCAAGCGCCAGGGCCACCAGGTTGACCGTCATGTAGACGGCAAAAATCTGGCCGCGCCGTTCGTCCGAAGCCTGCGCGTTCAGCCAGCTCTCGATGGCCATGTACAGGCTGACCAGGGCGATGCCGTAGAAGACCCGCAGGACCAGCCAGACCCAGGGATCGACGATCACCGCATGGAGCAGGGCGCTGACCGACGCGAGCGCCGCACTGAAGGCGAACATGCGGATATGCCCGATGCGGCTGATCAGCGGGCCGGCCAGCCAGGTGCCGAGGAGGAAGCCGACGAAGTAGCCGGACATGATCAGCCCGAGCATCGTGCTGGAGTAGCCTTCGGCTACGCCGCGCAGGGTCAGCAGTGTATTGAGCAGGCCATTGCCGAGCAGGAGTAACGCGACCCCGCCGAGCAAGGAGCTGATGGGGGCAATTGAGGACCACATGGCGAACTACCCTAGGGAACTCTCACCCGCATGGCAAGCACGGTATGCTCCGAAGATGCTTCTCTGTTGCTCATAACCAATTGAAATATCTGAATAAAAAACCGGAGCGACAAGGCTGATTTTTTATCCGTGGCGTTTCGACCTGGCGGGTAGATCCGGTTCCAGCCGATGTGCGCCTCTGGCATTGCGCACGGCGTCACGTACAGGCGCGCCAAGCATTGCCCGGATGTACGCATGCTGGCATTTTGGTGCGCTGTTTTTCCTTTCTCCTACAAGGACGTATCCCATGGACGTTGCCGTTCAGCCTGCGACCCCCGTTTTCGGTTCCAACATCATGCGTGGCGGGGACTTTCCCTTTCGCCCCTGGAGCGGTTTGACGCTGGAGATCGACGGGCAACCGGAAACCGGTGCCCCGCTGCTCGGCGTGGCCGGGTACCTGGTGCGCCAGGCGCTGGCCGACGTCTATCCGGACAAGGTCAAGCGCGCCGCCGATGTCGAGTTGCTGCTGTTCGGGCTCAAGGCCCATGTGAGCCTGGAATCTGGCGGTGTGGTAACGCTGGGGGATGGCTATACGCCGCCGGAGTTGACGGAAAGCCGGGTCTTGCCGGGCCTGGCCCTTGGCAATCGTCTGCTTGATTCCAGTATGGATGCTGGCGGCGGCGTCGCCGAACTCTATGACCGGCTGGCTCCGGCCAACGGTTTCGAGACTGCCCTGGCGGACCTGGAGCGAGCCGAATCTCCGGTCCCGCTCCAGCTGGTGAGTGCTCGCCTGCCGAGCATGGTCATCGATCTGGAGCCGCCCTACGAGGAGCGCTTCTCGCTCGTTTACGAGAGCAAGCTGGTGGAGTTCAAGGCCCAGTTGGAGAGCGAGCAGTATCTGCTCGACCGCATCGGGCGGGCGCGCTACGACATTCTGCTGGGTGACCGTGCCCTGGCGGCGGATGACCCGCTGTATGAGCTGTCGGAACTCCTGCTGGAACGCATGCTGCGCGAGCTTGAGCAGCGGGATCGCCAGGCCGGCACAGCGAGCCTGGAGGCGCGCGCCACCGAATGGGACAGGCTGCATCTGGTAATCGGCAGCGAGGTGAGCTGCGAGCCACTGTTCATTCTCGATCCGGAATCCATGCAGCCGGTATTGCCGGAAGCGACGCGCAGCGTGCGCTTCGCCTCGGTGGAGATGATGCTTGCGCCCGAGCAGCCGGGTGTCGAGATGGGCGAACAACTGTGGTCCGCCTTGGCGACCGACGAGGCCTGGAAAGCCTGGCGGGAAGTCGAGGGCAGCGATTCGTTCGAAGGACGTTGCACGTTGATCCGGTTGAACGTGCAGGCACGCCTCGATGTGCTGGAGCAAAAAGCCGGCGCGGCGCCTCGCGTGCTGGAAAGCCATAGCGACAGCGAGCTATTGCCCGACAGGCAACCCGAGCCGGCCGTCGAGGAACCCGTCGAGAGGGTGGAGAGCAGTGCTATTCCCACACCGGAGGCTGACCCTGAGGCTGAGGCCGGGAATGAAGCGGCTGGCTTCGAGCTGCAACTGTCCATCAACGGCAGACCCTGGACCGAGGGCGGTGATCTCGAAGCGTTGTGCCGCCGGCTTGCCCAGCGCTACGCCGCCACAGCCAAGGTCGAGTTGCTGCCGGAGCACGTCTGCGTGCTGGATATCCGTTCCGGCGATGTCCACGGGCTGCGCTCGCCAGAGGCAACGGGGCAAGGAGAAGTGGTGCGCTCCATCCGTATCGGCGAGGAGGTGTTCTCCCTGGAGAGCGGGCCCGACCGGCAGGGCATCGCCGCGCTCTATGAGCAGTTGCAGGTGGACGAAGAGCAGGCGTTCGCCGAGTTCGCCTGCATGGATGACGGACGCTCGATTCCGCTGGTCCTGGTGACCCCGCAGGTGAATTGCCGAATCCTGCGCGACCGGGTCCTGGTGGCCGAGATCGGCCTGACGGCATCGGTGCGGCTGGAACATTCCGAAGTGAAGCGACGCGAAGGGGAGCGCGAGCATGTCGCCAGCCTGGAGATGGAAGCGGGCTTCTTCTGGCTCCTCGTCGCAATGACGGTGATGGTGCTGTTCTTCTTGATGAACTGACCGGGTTTCAACGAAATGTGCCGATCCTGTGCAGCGGGTCGCTGTAGCGAAGTTCGGCGTTGAGGCGCTCGATCTGCTGGTCGATGGCGCGCCGGTCGTAGCTGTTGTGCAGATTGCCCGCCGCTGCCTCCACCAGGCTGACGGCGAAGCTGTGCAGTGCCTGTTCGTCCGCTTCCACCGGCTCGCTGCGCAGCAGGTTGCCGACCGCCTGCAGCAAGCACAGCATGATCTGGGCGTTGCCGCAGCCATAGGTGCGGAGCGGCCCGTATACCTGGAACAGCATGTCGTCGAGCGGCAGCTCACGGTAGAACAGGCGTAGCTCGTCCGAGGCGGTCTCGATATCAAGCATCGGCAGTTTCAACCGCTCGGCGAACAGCGCACTGAGCATGTCGATGGCCTTTGCCGCGGTGCCGGGGTCGTTGATGCCGGGGCTCAGGGCCTTGATCGCGATCTCGCTGATCTGCTTGAAGCCGAAGAAGAAATGGGTGCTGGCGTATTCCTCGACGAAGAAGTCGAAGCAGTCGAGCAACTGTGCGCTGACCTGCTCGGTCGGCTTGCGGCTCAGGCAGAACAGCGCGGTGCCGGGCATCACGAAGAAGCCGCGGTGCGCCAGCACCGCCATGTGCAACCCCTGTTCCTTGAGGATGGTCTGAGCCGCCTGGGCATTGAGCGCCTTGAAGTAGCCCGAGCGCCGGGCTTGCACCTCGTGCCAGTCGGCCTGCACAGGCCAGACCAGAAAGTGCGGGCTGCGCTCGAGCTGGTCGATGCGCCCTTGCAGTTTCTTCCGCGTCGCTTGGTAGATCTCGGTAAGGATGTAGTCGACCTGTATCGAGTGGGAGATCGAGCGAATGAAGTGGATGAACAGGCCCAGGCACACCAGGCCCATGCACAGCGAAACGAGCACCCCCAGGCTGGGAATGCGGTCCGGGCCGCCCTGCTGGATGGTCGAGATCAGCAGCAGCGCGTAGAGGATGGTGCCAAGGTAGACGCCCAGGGTCTTCTGGTGGCTCTTGCTGCTGATCAGGCTGGGAATGACCCGTGGCGTGAGCGAGGCGGCGGCGCTGTTGAGTACCACCATGACCATGGTGAAGCTGAACACCATCAGCGACAGGATGCCACCCACCAGTGTGCCGAGGATCAGTCGCGCGTTGTCGGCGTTACGGGCCAGCCCCATCCGGGATTTGATCTCCAGCAGCCAGGGTTGGTACTCCAGGAAGATGGTCAGCACCAGCAGGAGCAGGTAGCCGAGGGCGATCAGCGTCGGATAGAGGGCGATGCTGTGGATGATGCGTTGGTAGAGGCGAAACAGGCGATTGGGCAGTAGCTGCATGGGCGCGTCCTGCGAGTGAGACCTTAGGAACAGTAGAGGGCGCCCGGCGCGCTGCGGTTCCCTGGCGAAATCCACGCAAAAAAACGCCGGCTTTGGGGCCGGCGCAAAGAGGGTGTTGCCTGGTTCAGTCGCAGACCCGGGCGATGGCCCCGGCCAAGGCATCGAGTCGGGTGGCGTCGAGGCCGGCGACGTTGGCGCGGCCGGAGCCGACCATGTAGATGCTGAACTCGTCCCGCAGGCGTGCCACCTGGGTCGGCGTCAGGCCGGTGTAGGAGAACATGCCGCGCTGCACGCCGATGTGGGCGAAGCGCTCGGCCAGGCCGTAGGGGCGCAGGGCATCGAGCAGGCCCAGGCGCAACTCGGCGATGCGGCGGCGCATGGCTTCCACTTCGCGCTGCCAGAGCGCCTTGAGTTCTTCGTCACCGAGAATCTCCGCAACCACCGCCGCACCGTGGGACGGTGGGGTGGACCATAGGCTGCGGGCCAGAAAGGCCAGTTGGCTGCGCACGTCGGCGAGCTGTTCGGCGTTGCCTGCGCAGACGATCAGCGCGCCGGTCCGCTCGCGGTAGAGGCCGAAGTTTTTCGAACAGGAGCTGGTGATCAGTAATTCCGGCAACGCCTCGGCGAACAGGCGCACGGCGTAGGCGTCCTGCTCCAGGCCATCGCCGAAGCCCTGGTAGGCGAAGTCGATCAGGGGCAGCAACTGGCGCTCGCGCACGATCTGCAGGACCCGCTGCCAGTCGTCATGGGACAGGTCGAAGCCGGTGGGGTTGTGGCAACAGGCGTGCAGCAGCACCACATCGCCCTGGGGAATGCGCTCCAGCGCGGCGAGCATGGCGGCCACGTCGAGGCGGTTGTCCGCGCCGACGTAGGGATAATGGTGGACCTTGAGGCCGGCGGCATCGAACAGCGTTTCGTGGATCGGCCAGGTCGGGTTGCTCAGCCAGATGCCGCGACCGGGCAGGCAGTGGGCGATGAAGTCCGCCGCCAGACGCAACGCCCCGGTGCCGCCAGGGGTCTGGCTGGCGCCCGCGCGCTGCTGGCCGAGCAACGGCGAATCGCTCCCCAGCACCAGCTCGCAGAGCAGGTTGCCGAACACCGGCGCGCCGTGCCCGCCGACATAGCTCTTGGTGGTTTCGCTGGCGGCCAGGCGTTGCTCGGCGAGCTTGACCGCCTCGGGGATGGGCGTCAGGCCCTGGGCATCCTTGTAGACACCGACGCCGAGGTCGAGCTTGGCCGGGTTGGGGTCGGCGCGGAAGGCTTCCAGCAACCCGAGAATCGGGTCGCCGGGCACACGCTGGACCTTGTCGAAATGACTCATTTGCGCCCCTCGGCGGTGTGCGCAACCTCGTCGGTGCGTGCTGCCATGATGAAGTCGTTGCGGTGCAGGCCCTTGATCGAGTGGCTCCACCAAGTAACGGTGACCTTGCCCCATTCGGTGAGCAGACCGGGGTGGTGGCCTTCGGCTTCGGCGATCTCGCCGACCGCGTTGGTAAAGGCCAGGGCGTGCTTGAAGTTCTTGAACAGATAGACTTTTTCCAACTCCATGTGGCCGTCCCGAGTCTCGATATTCCAGTCGGGAATCTGCTTGATCAGCTCGGCCAGTTCATCGTTGCTCACCTTGGGCGCGTCGGCGCGGCAGGCTTCGCAGTGGGCTTGGGAGAGTGCGGACATGATCGGTTCCTTGGTTCATTGATGGAAAATTTGGGGGTAGGCGCAACCCGGCGTGGCAGGTTGGCTTT
Source organism: Zestomonas ipomoeae (assembly GCF_057128665.1). Lineage (NCBI taxonomy): Bacteria > Pseudomonadati > Pseudomonadota > Gammaproteobacteria > Pseudomonadales > Pseudomonadaceae > Zestomonas > Zestomonas ipomoeae. Next base: position 475,385 of record NZ_JBSKHQ010000001.1, on the reverse strand, counting down.
CACCGGAAACGCAGTGCCCCATGTTGGGCTTCGCTTCGCTCAACGCCAACCCACGTCACGCGCAGGTTGGCAGAGGCCGTGTGGGAAGCGTATGGGCTCAGGCCGCTTTCGGTGGGAATTTCGGTGCGTGAAGGCCCAACTGCATGGCCTTGTGCACCATGCCCATGATGTCTTCGTGGGCCAGCTCGAACAGGCGCTTGAGGTCCGGCAGTACGAAGTAGAGCGGCTGCAGGATGTCGATGCGATAGGGCGTGCGCATTGCCTCCATGGGATCGAAGGCCTGGTGCTCCGGCTCGTTGGACAGGCTGTAGAGGGTTTCCTTCGGCGAGGAGAGGATGCCGCCGCCATAGATGCGCCGGCCGACCGGGGTGTCCACCAGGCCGAATTCGATGGTCATCCAGTACAGGCGGGCGAGGAAGACGCGTTCTTCCTTGCTCGCGGCCAGGCCGAGCTTGCCGTAGGTGTGGGTGAATTCGGCGAACCAGGGGTTGGTGAGCAGCGGGCAGTGGCCGAAGATTTCATGAAAGATATCCGGCTCCTGCAGGTAATCCAGCTCTTCCGGCGTGCGGATGAAGGTGGCTACCGGGAATTGCTGGCTGGCGAGCAACTCGAAGAACGTCTGGAACGGAATCAGCGCCGGCACCCGCGCCACGCGCCAGCCGGTCGCGGCTTCGAGCACGCGGTTGATCTCGCCGAGTTGCGGAATGCGATCATGGGGCAGGCCGAGCTGCTCGATGCCGTCCAGGTATTCCTGACAGGCGCGGCCATCGATCACCTTCAACTGGCGGGTGATCAGCGTATTCCAGACTTCATGTTCGGCTTCCGGGTACTGGATGAAGCCTTGTTCGTCTGGCTGACGGGCCACGTATTGCGTTGCTTTCATTGTCGCCTCCTGCCGCGGAGCCTTGTTGTTGTATGGCTCTAGCGATAGCGCAGAAGGCCGCCTGGCGCAGCCCCTGGCTCGGCGCTGGCGGCGGGAACGGGTCGGGAAATCCGTAAAGAATGCATTACGTTTTTCGGCCAGTGGCGAAGTTCGGCCTTGCTGGTGCGACGAACTGTCACATATTCTTGACGATGAATGCGGCCCCGAGAGCGATTCTTCGGCCCGCCTGACCTCGATTTCGCCACTGACAGAGCCGCTCCATGCGCATCAAAGTCCACTGCCAGAACCGCGTCGGCATCCTGCGCGACATCCTCAACCTGCTGGTCGACTACGGCATCAATGTGGCCAAGGGCGAGGTGGGCGGCGAGCAGGGCAACGCCATCTACATGCTCTGCCCGAACCTGATCAACCTGCAATTCCAGGCCCTGCGGCCGAAGCTGGAAGCCGTTCCGGGAGTGTTCGGCGTCAAGCGCGTGGGGCTGATGCCCAGCGAACGGCGGCATCTGGAACTGAACGCGCTGCTCGGCGCGCTGGACTTCCCGGTGCTGTCCATCGACATGGCCGGCAGCATCGTCGCCGCCAACCGCAGCGCCGCGCAATTGCTCGGTGTGCGGGTGGACGAAGTGCCGGGCATTCCGCTGTCGCGCTACGTCGAGGACTTCGACCTGCCGGAGCTGGTGCGGGCGAACAAGGCGCGCATCAACGGCCTGCGCATCAAGGTGAAGGGCGATGTGTTCCTTGCCGACATCGCGCCGCTGCAATCCGAGCACGACGAGAGCGAGGCCCTGGCCGGCGCGGTATTGACCCTGCACCGGGCGGACCGGGTCGGCGAGCGCATTTACCATGTGCGCAAGCAGGAGCTGCGTGGCTTCGACAGTATTTTCCAGAGCTCCAAGGTGATGGCCGCAGTGGTGCGCGAGGCCCGGCGCATGGCGCCTCTGGATGCGCCGCTGTTGATCGAGGGTGAGACCGGCACCGGCAAGGAGCTGCTGGCGCGTGCCTGCCACCTGGCCAGCCCGCGCGGGCAGTCGCCGTTCATGGCGCTCAACTGCGCGGGGCTGCCGGAATCCATGGCCGAGACCGAGCTGTTCGGCTACGGCCCCGGTGCTTTCGAGGGCGCGCGCCCCGAGGGCAAGCTCGGCCTGCTGGAGCTGACCGCCGGCGGCACGCTGTTTCTCGATGGGGTGGGGGAGATGAGCCCGCGCCTGCAGGCCAAGTTGTTGCGCTTCCTGCAGGACGGTTGCTTTCGCCGGGTCGGCAGCGACGAGGAGGTGTATCTCGACGTGCGGGTGATCTGCGCGACCCAGGTGGACCTCTCCGAGCTATGCGCCAAGGGCGAGTTCCGCCAGGACCTCTATCACCGGCTCAACGTGCTCAGCCTGCACATCCCGCCGCTGCGCGAATGCCTGGACGGGTTGCCGCCGCTGGTGGATCACTTTCTCGACCAGGCCAGCCGGCAGATCGGCTGCAGCCTGCCGAAGCTGGCACCGCAGGCGCTGGAGCGGCTCGGCCACTATCACTGGCCGGGCAATGTGCGGCAGCTGGAAAATGTATTGTTCCAGGCGGTATCCCTGTGCGAGGGCGGCACTGTCAAGCCCGAGCACATCCGCCTGCCGGACTACGGCGCGCCCCAGCCGCTGGGCGAGTTCTCCCTGGAGGGCGGGCTGGACAACATCCTCGGTCGCTTCGAGAAGGCGGTGCTGGAACGGCTCTATCAGGAGCACCCGAGCAGCCGCCAACTGGGCAAGCGGCTGGGCGTGTCCCATACCACCATTGCCAACAAGCTGCGGCAGTATGGGATGGGCAAGGAGTAGAGGTGGTTCTCTCGGTGGCTTCGGCGTTGCCTGCTTCTAGATACCGGCCTTCGCCGGTATGACGGGCCGGGCAACGGTAGATAGCCAGTTGCCTGATGCGTCTTGCTGAGTTGCCAGGCAGTGCCGCCGATGGTTTCCACGCGTGGAAACCCCTCAGGGGACGCTCCGCGTCCCACAGGCGCGGAGCGTCCGGCGTTGCATTCCCACGCGGAGCGTGGGACCGATCTACTTCCCCGATATGTGGGCGCGAAAGGGAGCGGCTTCGCTACCGCCTGCTCCCTGGATACCGGCCTGCGCCGATATGACGGGCTTGAGGCTCCGGGGTAGATAAGGCAGCGAGAGTCGCCTGGTCGTCTCTGTAGGCTGCCGGATAGGGTTCGACGCGTCGTCTCGGGCGCGTTTCCCATCGGCCCGTCACCCTGGCGAAGGCCGGGGTCCAGGCGGGTTGGATGGCGATGGCGAGGTCGCTCGCCGTAAAAACCTGCCTGCCGCAGCACCATCCTAGGTGTGAGTCATGGCCTACGACCTTGGTGCAATGGCTCGCCATCCAACCGTTGCGGTTCAATGCAGGTGTCCGATGCCTGCAAGGTTCTTGGGCGTGAGCGTTTATCCATTCCTCCCGGAATGTTTGGGCGGGCGACCTCCGAGGTCGCCCTTTTTTATGCCTGCGAGAACGCCTGGCCTCACTTCGGGAAGGCGCGCTCGACCTTGGTCTTAGGCCGGTAAGACCATGGTCGAATGGTTCCGCGGCGGGGCGAGACCTACAAATATCCACATAGAAAAAACAACTACTACCGTCGAGGTTTCCGATGAGTGCTGCTTCCCTGTATCCCGTGCGTCCCGAAGTCGTTGCCAACACGCTGACCGACGAGGCCACCTACAAGGCCATGTACCAGCAGTCGGTGATCAACCCCGATGGATTCTGGCGCGAGCAGGCCAAGCGCCTCGACTGGATCAAGCCGTTCACCAAGGTAAAGCAGACTTCGTTCGACGATCACCACGTGGACATCAAGTGGTTTGCCGACGGCACCCTTAACGTCTCCTACAACTGCCTGGATCGACACCTGGAAGAGCGCGGGGACCAGGTGGCGATCATCTGGGAGGGCGACGACCCTTCCGAGCACCAGCACATTACCTACCGCGAGCTGCACGAGCAGGTCTGCAAGTTCGCCAACGCGCTGCGTGGCCAGGATGTGCACCGCGGCGATGTGGTGACCATCTACATGCCGATGATCCCGGAGGCGGTGGTGGCCATGCTGGCCTGCGCACGCATCGGGGCGATTCACTCGGTGGTATTCGGTGGCTTCTCCCCCGAGGCGCTCGCCGGTCGCATCATCGATTGCCAGTCCAAGGTGGTGATCACTGCCGACGAAGGCGTGCGTGGCGGCAAGGGCATCCCGCTGAAGGAGAACGTCGACGAGGCGCTGACCAATCCGGAAACCGCCAGCGTGCAGAAGATCATCGTCTGCAAGCGCACCGGGGCGACCATCAAGTGGCACGGGCACCGCGACATCTGGTACGAGGACCTGATGAAAGTCGCCGGCAGCGTCTGCGCGCCGAAGGAGATGGGTGCCGAGGAACCGCTGTTCATCCTCTACACCTCCGGCTCCACCGGCAAGCCCAAGGGCGTGCTGCATACCAGCGGCGGCTACCTGCTGTACGCCTCGCTGACTCACGAGCGGGTGTTCGACTATCGCCCTGGCGAAGTGTTCTGGTGCACCGCCGACATCGGCTGGGTCACCGGCCACAGCTACAACGTCTATGGTCCGCTAGCCAACGGCGCGACCATCGTGCTGTTCGAGGGCGTGCCGAACTACCCGGACGTCACCCGCGTGGCGAAGATCATCGATAAGCACAAGGTCAACATCCTCTACACCGCGCCAACCGCCATCCGCGCCATGATGGCCCAGGGCAAGGCCGCGGTGGAGGGCGCCGACGGCTCCAGCCTGCGCCTGCTGGGCTCGGTGGGCGAGCCGATCAACCCGGAGGCCTGGCAGTGGTACTACGAAACCGTCGGCCAGAGCCGTTGCCCGATCGTCGACACCTGGTGGCAGACCGAGACCGGCGCCACCCTGATGAGCCCGCTGCCGGGCGCCCATGGCCTGAAGCCGGGCTCGGCCGCGCGGCCGTTCTTCGGCGTGCAGCCGGCGCTGGTGGACAACCTGGGCAACATCCTGGAAGGCGCCACCGAGGGCAACCTGGTCATCGTTGACTCCTGGCCGGGGCAGGCGCGCACCCTGTTTGGCGATCACGACCGCTTCGTCGATACCTATTTCAAGACGTTCAAGGGCATGTACTTCACCGGCGACGGCGCGCGCCGTGACGAGGACGGTTACTACTGGATCACCGGGCGCGTCGACGACGTGCTCAACGTGTCCGGGCATCGCATGGGTACCGCTGAGGTGGAGAGCGCGGTGGTCGCTCACCCGAAGGTCGCCGAGGCGGCGGTGGTTGGCGTACCCCATGACCTCAAGGGGCAGGGCATCTACGTCTACGTCACTCTTAATTCCGGCGAAGAGCCATCCGAGGCGCTGCGTCTGGAGCTGAAACAGTGGGTCCGCAAGGAAATCGGTCCGATCGCCACGCCGGATGTGATCCAGTGGGCGCCGGGCCTGCCGAAGACCCGCTCGGGCAAGATCATGCGTCGCATCCTGCGCAAGATCGCCGTCGCCGAATACGACGCCCTCGGCGATATCTCCACGCTGGCTGATCCCGGCGTGGTGCAACACCTTATCGACACCCACCGGAGCATGCAGGCCGCCTGCGCCTGACCGCTCCACCCGAGCGCCCCGCCCAGGCCACAAGCCTGGGTGGGGCGTTTCGCTTCTAACAGAGATGCGCCGAATAGGGCCCTCCATGCCGCGTCACGCCGGCGGTATCCAGAAACAGAAGCGCCTGATCTCCGGCAAGCCTCTGAACACCCGCCTGCGGGGGAGGGTGGTCTACCGAGGGGGCTCACGAACGACTTCGTCGTGCCGGCGCAAGCCGGTGCCCCGAGACAGGCAGCCACCGTAGCTGGCTGCAAGCCTCTCGGCGCAGCCTATGCCCGAGTGAACTGAAGACCCGGCATTGCAGCGATATCTCTTTGCTTTCAGGATTTTTATCCGTTTATCGGATTGCCCGAGAGGTGTCACCGGTCGGTAACAGTGGGGGCAGGAACGGGGCGCGCGGAAACAAATTGTCCCCTTGGAGTGGCCCTTGAGAGAAATATTCTTCTCACGTAAGCCGCATGAAATCGAGGTCTTGATATATCGGGCCCGCTTATTGCTACAACTCCAGGTTACCCTTCTCTATGTGCTGAGCACTTTTCGTGGTGCCTGTCAATGTCGACCATTGGCCCGTCCGAGGCTTTTGTAATTTGTTGTCGCATTGAAGAAATATCGGCTTTTGACCCCTCGCTAGAATGCCGAGCACCCGGCCGGAGCCCCAAACTGCGCGAATCGTGCAGCAAACTGGGCGGCTCTTCCTACAATTCAAGCGCGGCCCGGGCGTTTACCACTCTGCCAATCGATGCCAACCATTCGAGGGAGTCACAACATGAAGAAGATCGTACTTCTCGGCGCCATGGCGCTTTCCGTGCTGTCGCCGCTGGCCATGGCAGACAAGCCTCTGCGCATTGGGATCGAAGCGGCCTACCCGCCCTTCGCCTACAAGACCCCGGAAGGCAACATCACCGGTTTCGACTACGACATCGGCAACGCCCTCTGTGAGGAAATGAAGGTCGAGTGCAAGTGGATCGAGCAGGAGTTCGACGGCCTGATCCCGGCGCTGAAGGTACGCAAGTTCGACGCGGTGCTGTCCTCCATGTCCATCACCGAGGACCGTCTGAAGTCGGTGGACTTCACCAGCAAGTACTATCACACCCCCGCCAAGCTGGCGATGAAGGCCGGCACCGAGATCAAGGACCCGCTGGTCGACCTGAAAGGCAAGAAGGTCGGTGTGCAGCGCGCGTCCATCTACGATCGCTACGCCACCGACAAATTCGCCCCGGCCGGTATCGAAGTCGTGCGCTACGGCTCGCAGAACGAGGTGTTCCTCGACCTCGTTGCCGGTCGCCTGGACGCTACCCTGGCCGACGTGGTGAACATCGACGAAGGCTTCATCAAGACCGACGCCGGCAAAGGCTTCGCACTGGTGGGGCCGGACTTCACCGAAGAGAAGTACTTCGGCAAGGGCGCCGGCATCGCCGTTCGCAAGGGCGACAAGGAACTGGCCGACAAGATCAGCGCCGCCATCGCCGCCATTCGCGCCAACGGCAAGTACAAGGAAGTGCAGGACAAGTACTTCGACTTCAACGTCTACGGCGAGTAATCGCCTTCCCTGAAAGTCTCACAACCGAGGTTCGCACCGGGACGCGATCCGCTGGTACAGGGCGTGCCACGGCTCTCGGTCGGGTCGAGTCCTTTTTTTGCGGATTCGACGCGCTACGGGCAATTGCTGGTCAATTGCCCGGCTACCCTGATGTTGTGCCGCTTTTTCGTTGTAGCGGACGCCGCAGTGGTGTCCTGCATGAGGAATCAAGATCATGCTGCAAGGCTACGGGGCAACCATCCTCCATGGTGCCTGGCTCACTCTGTTGCTGGCGCTGGCCTCCATGGGCGTGGCTGTCACGCTCGGCCTGATCGGCGCCTCCTTCCGTTTGTCGCCGATCAAGTGGTTGGCGTGGCTCGGCGATGCCTATGCCACGGTCATTCGCGGAATTCCGGATCTGGTGCTGATCATGCTGATCTTCTACGGCGGCCAGGACATGGTGAACCGCATCGCACCGCTTCTCGGCTACGAGGACTACATCGACCTGAACCCGTTTGCGGCGGGCGTCGGTACCCTGGGTTTCATCTACGGTGCCTACCTGTCGGAAACCTTCCGCGGTGCCTTCATGGCGATTCCCAAGGGGCAGGGTGAGGCTGGTGTGGCCTATGGCATGAATGGAGTGCAGGTGTTCTTCCGCCTCCTGGTGCCGCAGATGATCCGTTTCGCCATTCCCGGTATCACCAATAACTGGCTGGTGCTGGTCAAGGCCACGGCCCTGGTGTCGCTGGTCGGCCTGCAGGACATGATGGCCAAGGCCAAGAGCGCTGGCGACGCCACCCATGAGCCGTTCACCTACATCCTGGCGGCGGCGGCGATCTACCTGTTGTTCACGAGTATTTCCCTGCTTGCCTTGCGGTTCCTGGAAAAACGCTACTCGGTAGGCGTTAAGGCGGCCGAATTATGATCTTCGACTACACCGTAATCTGGTCCAATCTGCCGCTTTACTTCAGCGGCGTGCTGACCACCCTCGAGCTCCTGGCGATGTCCCTTGCCGTCGGTCTGGCCGCCGCGGTACCGCTGGGGCTGATGCGGGTATCGCGCAAGCCCTGGGTAAATTTCCCGGCCTGGCTCTATACCTACGTCATCCGTGGTACGCCCATGCTGGTGCAGCTGTACCTGATCTACTTCGGTCTGGCCCAGTTCGACGTGATCAAGAGCAGCGCGCTTTGGCCCTACCTATCCGATGCGACCTTCTGTGCGGTGCTGGCGTTCGCCATCAATACCAGCGCCTACTCCGCGGAGATTCTTGCCGGCAGCCTTAAGGCCACGCCCCATGGCGAGCTCGAGGCGGCCAAGGCGGTGGGCATGTCGCGCGGCAAGCTGTATCGGCGGATCCTGTTGCCCTCGGCCCTGCGCCGCGCGCTGCCGCAGTACAGCAACGAGGTGATCATGATGCTGCATGCCACCAGCCTGGCATCGGTGGTGACCTTGGTGGATATCCTGGGTGCGGCCAAGACCGTCAACTCGCAGTTCTACATGCCGTTCGAGGCCTACATCACGGCCGGCGTGTTCTATCTGTGCCTGACCTTCATCCTGGTGCGCCTGTTCAAGCTGGCCGAGCGCCGCTGGCTGGGCTACCTCGCCCCGCGGAAGGCCTGAGCATGCAGCGCATCGACCATGAGCTGCCCTGGGGCTGTCCCGGTACGGAGCGCCGCCTGACGGTGTTCCGTTTTGGCAGCGGGCCCTGCAAGGCCTATATCCAGGCATCCCTGCATGCCGACGAGCTGCCGGGCATGCGCGTGGCGGTGGAGTTGAAGCGCCGCCTGCGCGAGCTGGAGGCCGAAGGGCGCTTGACCGGCGTGATCGAACTCGCGCCGGTGGCCAACCCGATCGGGCTGGGGCAGATGTTCCAGGCGACCCAGCAGGGCCGGTTCGAGTTCGGTAGCGGCAGGAATTTCAATCGCGACTTTCCCGATCTGGCCGAGTTGGTCGCGCCGTTGGTGGAAGCCACCGTCGGTGCAGACGGCCCCGCCAACGTGCGGTTGATCCGCCAGGCGATGTCGCAGGTGTTGGAAGCGCTGCCGCCGGCCGGCTCGGAGCTGCTCGGTTTACAGTGCCTGCTGCTCAAGCACGCCTGCGACGCCGACGTGGTGCTCGATCTGCACTGCGACTTCGATGCGGTGGTGCACTTCTATCCGATCCCCCAGCAGTGGTCGCAGTGGAAATCCCTTGCGGCGCGGCTGAAGGCCGGCGCGGTGCTGCTAAGCGAGGACTCCGGCGGCAGCTCCTTCGATGAAGCCTGTTCGATGCCTTGGGTGCGATTGTCGCGGCGCTTTCCGGATGCAGCCATTCCGCTGGCTTGCCTGTCGGCGACCATCGAGCTCGGCGGCATGGCCGATACCGAGAAGGAAACTGCGGAGCGGAGTGCCGAAGCCATTCTTGCCTTCCTTGCCGAGCAGGGCCTGATCGCCGGCGACTGGCCTGAGGCGCCGGAAGAATGTTGCGAGGCGACGCCCTTCGAGGGCGCCGAGTACGCCTATCCGCCCCATGCGGGCGTGGTGAGTTTCCTTCAGCCAGTGGGGGCGCAGGTCAAGAAGGGTGATCCCCTGTTCGAGGTGATCGATCCTCTGGATGATCGCCACAGCATTGTCCGCGCCCATACCGATGGCGTGCTCTACGTGCGCGAGCGTCTGCGTTTCGCTCAGCCCGGCCTGTGGCTGGCCAAGGTGGCCGGCCGCACCCCTATCCGTCAGGGACGCTTGCTCAGCGACTGATTAACCGTATCGAGACCGAAACCATGTACAAACTGGAAGTCCAAGACCTGCATAAGCGCTATGGCAGCCACGAGGTGCTCAAGGGCGTGTCCCTGGCGGCCAAGGCGGGCGACGTGATCAGCATTATCGGCTCGAGCGGTTCCGGCAAGAGCACCTTCCTGCGTTGCATCAACCTGCTGGAGCAGCCCCATGGCGGCAAGATCCTGCTCAATGGTGAGGAGCTGAAGCTGGTGGCGAACAAGGACGGTGGCCTCAAGGCGGCCGATCCCAAGCAGTTGCAGCGCATGCGCTCGCGGCTGTCGATGGTGTTCCAGCACTTCAACCTCTGGTCGCATATGACCGCGCTGGAAAACGTGATGGAGGCGCCGGTGCACGTGCTCGGCATGCCCAAGCAGGAGGCGCGGGAGAAGGCCGAGCACTACCTGTCCAAGGTTGGCGTGGCCCACCGCAAGGATGCCTATCCGGGGCATATGTCCGGCGGCGAGCAGCAGCGCGTGGCCATCGCCCGGGCCCTGGCGATGGAGCCGGAGGTGATGCTGTTCGACGAGCCGACGTCGGCGCTCGACCCGGAGCTGGTCGGCGAGGTGCTCAAGGTGATGCAGGACCTGGCCACCGAGGGGCGTACCATGGTGGTGGTCACCCACGAAATGGGTTTTGCTCGCGAAGTGTCCAACCAGTTGATCTTTCTGCATAAAGGCCTGGTCGAAGAGAGCGGCGATCCGCGCGAAGTGTTGGTCAATCCGCAATCCGAGCGTCTCAAGCAGTTCCTGTCGGGTAGCCTGAAGTAAAGTCGCTGCCGCGCCTGGCGCATGTGTAACCGGAGCCTAAACTGCCTGTCATGACTGCCCATAAGATTGGTTTTCTCCTGTGGTCCAGCGCTAAGCCGATGACGCTTGCGCTGGCCGAGGAAGCATTGCGGGTCGCCCAGCGGGTTCATCCGGACGTCACTTACGAGTTGCTCTTTCTGCAGGCGGAACCGATGGTCGAGGAGGGCGCCTGGCGCCTGCCGGGCGAGCCCTGGGCGGGCCGTCTCGAGGGCTGCCAGAAGCTCTTCCTGCTCGCCGACGAGCCGCCGGCGCAGATGGCGCCAGCGCTTTCCGCCGCGCTACGGCAGGCGGTGCGGGCTGGTTGCGTGATCGGCGGGTTGTCCGCCGGGGTCTATCCGCTGGCCCAGCTCGGCCTGCTCGACGGCTATCGTGCTGCCGTGCACTGGCGCTGGCAGGACGATTTCGCCGAGCGGTTCCCCAAGGTCATCGCCACCAGCCATCTGTTCGATTGGGATCGTGATCGCCTGACCGCCTGCGGTGGCCTGGCAGTGCTCGACCTGCTGCTTGCCGTGCTGGCCCGCGATCACGGCGCCGAGCTGGCTGGGGCGGTGAGCGAAGAGTTGGTGGTCGAGCGCATTCGCGAGGGCGGCGAGCGGCAGCGCATTCCGCTGCAGAATCGCCTCGGTTCCAGTCATCCCAAGCTGACCCAGGCCGTGCTGCTGATGGAGGCGAATATCGAGGAGCCGCTGACCACCGACGAGATCGCCCAGCACGTCTGCGTCTCCCGTCGTCAGCTGGAGCGCATCTTCAAGCAGTACCTCAACCGCGTGCCCAGCCAGTACTACCTGGAGCTGCGACTGAACAAGGCGCGCCAGTTGCTGATGCAGACCAGCAAGTCGATCATCCAGATCGGCCTGTCCTGCGGCTTTTCCTCCGGGCCGCATTTCTCCAGTGCCTACCGCAATTTCTTCGGCGCCACGCCGCGGGAAGACCGCAACCAGCGTCGCAGCAGCAGTCCTTTCGAGTTGACTTCCTCGGGCACCGAGCGGGGCTGAATCATACGCTGATATCCGGATATTTATCCGGATAATGAAGGCTTATGGCGCAGCTTCCTCCCGCTCAATCCGATCGCTGGGGGCATTCTCCGTGTTCTTGCCCTGTGTTGCAGGGGGTCTCTGGTGGCTCCCCTGGGTGGCGTCCTGTGCTGATGGCTCAAGGCTAGCTGCCGTATTTTCGGCGTGCTTGCGGTGGCCGAGAAAATTTCCCCGCCGTCGCTCTCCGGTGGCGAACAGCGTTTAAACTGCGCCTTCCCGACGCTTTCTGTCGCATTTACGTAAGCCTCGGGATTTATCGGGTTTGAGCTATAAGAAGTTGTCGCATAGCGGCAATGCCCGCCCCCAATCAGCCCCTACAATCCTCTCATCGCAAGCCGTTCTAGGCAGGAGAACCCCGATGTCTGTTGAACATGCGCCGGTAGCACGTGCCGACTTCGACCAGGTAATGGTCCCCAACTATGCCCCCGCCGGTTTCATTCCGGTCCGCGGTCAGGGCTCCCGCGTCTGGGATCAGAGCGGTCGCGAGCTGATCGATTTCGCCGGCGGCATCGCGGTGAACGTGCTCGGCCATTGCCATCCGGTGCTGGTCAAGGCGCTGGCCGACCAGGCCAACACCCTCTGGCACATCTCCAACGTGTTCACCAACGAGCCGGCGCTGCGCTTGGCCAAGAAGCTGGTGGATGCCACCTTCGCCGAGCGTGCCTTCTTCTGTAACTCCGGTGCCGAGGCCAACGAAGCCGCCTTCAAGCTGGCCCGTCGCTACGCCAACGATGTGCATGGCGCCGACAAGTTCGAAATCATCGCCGCGACCAATAGCTTCCATGGACGCACCCTGTTCACCGTCAACGTCGGTGGTCAGCCCAAGTATTCCGACGGCTTCGGGCCCAAGATCGAGGGTATCAGCCATGTGCCCTACAACGATCTCGAAGCGCTCAAGGCCGCCATCTCCGACAAGACCTGCGCCGTGGTGCTCGAGCCCGTACAGGGCGAGGGCGGCGTGCTGCCGGCCGACAAGGCCTACCTAGAGGGCGTGCGTGCGCTCTGCGACCAGCACAAGGCGCTGCTGATCTTCGACGAAGTGCAGACCGGCATGGGCCGCAGCGGCGAGCTGTTCGCCTACATGCACTACGGCATCACCCCGGACATCCTCTCCAGCGCCAAGAGCCTGGGCGGCGGCTTCCCGATCGGCGCCATGTTGACCACCGAGGCCATCGCCAAACACCTGGTGGTCGGCACCCACGGCACTACCTACGGCGGCAACCCGCTGGCCTGTGCGGTGGGCGAGGCGGTGATCGATACGATCAACACCCGCGAGGTGCTCGATGGCGTGAAGGCCAAGCACGACCGCTTCAAGACCCGTCTTGAGCAGCTCGGCCAGCAATACGGCCTGTTCACCCAGGTGCGCGGCCTCGGTCTGCTGCTCGGTTGTGTGCTCAACGAGGCCTGGAAGGGCAAGGCCAAGACTGTGCTCGATGCCGCTGCGGCCGAGGGGCTGATGGTGCTGCAGGCCAGCCCGGACGTGGTGCGCTTCGCCCCCAGTCTGGTGGTCGAGGACGCCGACATCGAAGAGGGCCTGGCTCGCTTCGAGCGCGCCCTGGCCAAGCTGACCCAGGCATGAGCCCGGGCCGGATATCCGGCCTACGCTGAATGAGCTTCCCGCGGCACAAGGCAGTGCCGCGGTTCACCCAAGGAAGGCCGTCTCTTGTGTGTGCTGTGGTTTTCCACGGCTTTCTCTGAGTTGCTCGCCCGAGTGGCTCGGAGCTTTTATTGAAAGGAGTGACACCATGCTGGTGATGCGCCCTGCGCAAATGGCTGATCTGGCCGACGTTCAGCGTCTGGCTGCGGATAGCCCGGTCGGTGTCACTTCGCTGCCCGACGATGCCGACCGCCTGCGCGACAAGATCGCTGCCTCGGAAGCATCGTTCGCGGCGGAAGTCAGCTTCAACGGCGAGGAGAGCTACTTCTTCGTGCTCGAGGACAGCGACAGCGGTCGCCTGGTCGGCTGTTCCGGCATCGTCGCGTCGGCCGGCTATTCCGAGCCGTTCTACAGCTTTCGCAACGAAACCTTCGTGCATGCCGCCCGAGAGCTGAAGATCCACAACAAGATCCATGTGCTGTCGCTCTGCCACGACCTCACCGGCAACAGCCTGCTGACCAGCTTCTACGTAGAACCGGCGCTGGTCGATACCGCCGCCGCCGAGCTGAATTCCCGCGGTCGCCTGCTGTTCCTCGCCAACCACCCGGAGCGTTTCGCCGATGCGGTGGTGGTGGAGATCGTCGGCCAGAGCGACGACCAGGGCGATTCGCCATTCTGGGATGCGGTCGGGCGTAACTTCTTCGATATGAACTACGCCGAGGCCGAGCGCCTGTGCGGGTTGAAGAGCCGCACCTTTCTCGCCGAGCTGATGCCTCACTACCCGATCTACGTGCCGCTGCTGCCGGATGCCGCCCAGGAAGCCATGGGCCAGGTGCACGCACGGGCACAGGTCACCTTCGACATCCTCATGCGCGAAGGCTTCGAGACCGACCACTACATCGACATCTTCGACGGTGGCCCGACGCTGCACGCGCGCACCTCCGGCATTCGCTCCATTGCCCAGAGCCGCGTCGCGCCGGTGCGCGTCGGCGAGCCGGGCAAGGGTGGGCGCTCCTATCTGGTGGCCAATGGTCAGCTGCAGGACTACCGGGCCGTCGTTACCGAGCTGGACTGGGTACCCGGCAAGCCGGTGACCCTCTCGGCGGAAGCCGCCGAAGCCCTGGGTGTCGGCGAGGGCGCCAGCGTCCGGTTGGTAGCGGTTTAACAAGCCCGAAGCTGGCCGCCTGGTGCGGTCTTCAGCTTCCAGCGCATAGCTTGAACGGAGTGACTATGATCGTTCGTCCCGTACGCAGCGCCGATCTACCGGCCCTGATCGACCTGGCCCGCAGCACCGGCGCCGGCCTGACCACCTTGCCGGCCAACGAGGAGCGCCTGGCGCACCGGGTCGGCTGGGCCGAGAAAGCCTTTCGCGGCGAGGCCGCGCGGGCCGATGCCGACTACCTGTTCGTGCTCGAGGACGACGACGGCAAGGTCATCGGTATCTCCGCCATCGCCAGCGCCGTCGGCCTGCGCGAGCCCTGGTACAACTACCGTGTCGGCCTGACCGTCAGTGCCTCCCAGGAGCTGAACATCCATCGGCAGATTCCCACGCTGTTCCTGGCCAACGACCTGACCGGCAACTCCGAGCTGTGCTCGCTGTTCCTGCACGCCGATCATCGCAGCGGGCTCAATGGTCGCCTGCTGTCGAAGGCGCGCTTCCTGTTCATCGCCGAGTTCCGCGAACTGTTCGGCGACAAGGTGATCGCCGAGATGCGCGGCATGTCCGATGCCGAAGGCCGCTCGCCGTTCTGGGAAAGCCTCGGCCGGCACTTCTTCAAGATGGAATTCAGCCAGGCCGACTACCTCACCGGCGTCGGCAACAAGGCCTTCATCGCCGAGCTGATGCCCAAGTTCCCGCTCTACACCTGCTTCCTCTCCGAAGAAGCGCGCGGGGTCATTGGCCGCGTGCATCCGGATACCGAGCCGGCCCTGGCCATGCTCAAGGCCGAGGGCTTCAGCTTCCAGGGTTACGTCGACATCTTCGACGCCGGCCCGGCCATCGAATGCGAAACCGGAAAGATTCGCGCGGTGCATGACAGCCAGCCCCTGGTGCTGGCCATCGGCACCCCCGGCGACGACGCGCCGCGTTTCCTGATCCACAACCGCAAGCGCGAAGACTGCCGCATTACCGCCGCCGCCGCGCGCATGGCTGCCGGAACCCTGGTGGTCGACCCGCTTACCGCCAAGCGCCTGCAATTGAATGCCGGCGACCAGGTACGCGCCGTGCCGCTGTCGGCCAAGCCGCTGGCCAGCTGAGGAGAACCGAGATGACTACCCATTACATCGCCGGCCAATGGCAGGCCGGGCAGGGCGATGCCCTGGAATCGCTCAACCCTGTCAGCCAGGCGGTGATCTGGCGTGGCGCTGGCGCCAGCGCGGCGCAGGTCGATAACGCCGTGCAGGCCGCCCGTGCTGCCTTTCCGGTCTGGGCCAGACGTTCCCTGGACGAGCGCATTGCCGTACTGGAGCAGTTCGCCGCCGCCCTCAAGGCCCAAGCCGACGAACTGGCCCATGCGATTGGCGAAGAGACCGGCAAGCCGCTGTGGGAAGCCGCCACCGAAGTCACCAGCATGGCCAACAAGGTCGCCATCTCGATCCAGAGCTACCGCGAGCGCACCGGCGAGAAGAGCGGCCCGCTGGCCGACGCCACTGCGGTACTGCGCCACAAGCCTCATGGCGTGGTCGCCGTCTTCGGCCCCTACAATTTCCCCGGTCATCTGCCCAACGGCCATATCGTGCCGGCGCTGCTGGCCGGCAATACCGTGGTGTTCAAGCCCAGCGAGCTGACCCCCAAGGTCGCCGAGTTGACGCTCAAGTGCTGGATCGAAACCGGCCTGCCGGCCGGTGTGCTCAACCTGGTGCAGGGTGCCCGTGAAACCGGTATCGCCCTGGCTGGTAATCCGGGCATCGACGGGCTGTTCTTCACCGGTTCCAGCCGCACCGGCAACCTGCTGCACCAGCAGTTCGCCGGCCGCCCGGACAAGATCCTCGCCCTGGAAATGGGCGGCAACAACCCGCTGATCGTAGACCAGGTCGCCGACGTGGGTGCCGCCGTCTACACCATCGTCCAGTCGGCGTTCATTTCCGCCGGCCAGCGTTGCACCTGCGCCCGCCGTCTGCTGGTGCCGCAAGGCGCCTGGGGCGATGCGCTGCTGGCACGCCTGGTACAGGTTGCCGGCCAGCTCAAGGTCGGTCGTTTCGATGAACAGCCGGCGCCGTTCATGGGCTCGGTGGTCTCCTTGCAGGCTGCCAAACAGTTGCTGGAGGCTCAGGCCGCGCTGCTCGCCAACGGTGCGACTGCCTTGCTGGAAATGACCCAGCCGGAGCCGAACGCCGCGCTGCTCACCCCCGGCATCCTCGACGTCAGCGCCGTCGCCGAGCGCCCGGACGAAGAATTCTTCGGCCCGCTGCTACAGGTGATCCGCTACGCCGATTTCGACGCGGCCATCGCCGAAGCCAACAACACCGCCTACGGCCTGGCCGCTGGCCTGCTGTCGGATTCCCGCGAGCGCTACCAGCAGTTCTGGATCGAGAGCCGCGCCGGCATCGTCAACTGGAACAAGCAGCTCA
Source organism: Zestomonas ipomoeae (assembly GCF_057128665.1). NCBI lineage: Bacteria > Pseudomonadati > Pseudomonadota > Gammaproteobacteria > Pseudomonadales > Pseudomonadaceae > Zestomonas > Zestomonas ipomoeae. Next base: position 458,635 of record NZ_JBSKHQ010000001.1, on the reverse strand, counting down.
CCGGTGCCGCCAGCACCGCGCCGTTCGGCGGTATCGGCGCCTCTGGCAACCACCGCGCCAGCGCCTACTACGCCGCCGATTACTGCGCGTATCCGGTCGCCTCGCTGGAAACCGACGCCCTCAGCCTGCCTGCAACCCTGTCGCCTGGAGTCAGCTTATGAACGCCTTTGAAGTGAATTTCGACGGTCTGGTCGGGCCGACCCACAACTACGGTGGGCTGTCCTACGGCAACGTGGCTTCGCAGAGCAATAGCCAGGCGGTTTCCAGCCCGAAAGACGCCGCCAAGCAGGGCCTGGCGAAGATGAAGGCGCTGATGGAGATGGGCTTCAAGCAGGGCGTGCTGGCCCCGCAGGAGCGTCCGGACGTCAACGCGCTGCGTGGCCTGGGCTTCACTGGCAGCGATGCCGAGGTAATTCAGAAGGCCGCCAGGGACGCCATGCCGCTGCTGGTCGCCTGCAGTTCGGCGTCGAGCATGTGGACCGCCAACGCCTGCACCGTCAGCCCCAGTGCCGATACGGCGGACGGGCGGGTGCATTTCACCGCTGCCAACCTCAACTGCAAGTTCCACCGCAGCATTGAACATCCGACTACCAGCCGTGTGCTCGGCGCCATGTTCGCCAACCCGCAGCACTTCGCCCACCACGCCGCATTGCCGGCGGTGAGCCAGTTCGGCGACGAGGGCGCGGCCAATCACACGCGCTTCTGCAAGGGCTACGGCGATGCCGGCGTCGAATTCTTCGTTTTCGGTCGCAGCGCCTTCGACAATCGCTTTCCCGCGCCGCAGCGCTACCCGGCACGGCAGACCCTGGAGGCCTGCCAGGCAGTGGCCCGCCTGCATGGCCTGAGCGAGGAGGGCGTGGTCTACGCCCAGCAGAACCCGGCGGTGATCGACCAGGGCGTGTTCCATAACGACGTGATCGCGGTCGGCAACGGCGAAGTGCTGTTCCATCACGAGGATGCTTTCCTCAATACCGATCAGGTGCTGGCCGAACTGCATGACAAGCTCGGCCGGCGCGGCGGCCGCTTCCAGGCGGTCTGCGTTCCGCGCGAGGCGGTCAGTGTCGAGGATGCGGTGCGTTCCTACCTGTTCAACAGCCAGCTGTTGACCCGCGCCGATGGCAGCATGCTGCTGATCGTGCCCGAGGAATGCCGCAACAACGAGAGTGTCTGGCACTACCTGCAGCGCCTGACCGCCGAAGACGGCCCGGTGCGTGAGGTGAAGGTGTTCGACCTCAAGCAGAGCATGCAGAACGGCGGTGGCCCGGCGTGCCTGCGCTTGCGCGTGGCGCTCAACGAAACCGAGCTGAACGCAGTGAATCCGGGGGTGATCATGACCCCGTCGCTGTACGACACGCTGATTGCCTGGGTCGACAAGCACTACCGCGACCGCCTGGTGGAAGCCGACCTGGCCGATCCGCAGATGCTGGTGGAATGCAGAACGGCATTGGATGAACTGACGCAGATCCTTAAACTGGGCTCCGTCTATCCTTTCCAGATCAACTGAGCTTCAAGCTCCAGGCGGCAAGTACCCTTTTGCCGCCCAGGCTTGCAGCTTCTGGCCTATAGCTTGGAGCCAACGCAATGACCGATGCCCTGCAACTCGTGCTGGAAGATACCGACGGCACCCAACTGGAAACCTCCTGCACGCGCTTCGCCGTCATCTGGCAGGGTCGCGAGGTCTGGATCCAGGCGGTTGGCGATCAACTGCTGATTGGCGTCGACGTGGAGGAGGGCGATACCGAGTACGCCAACCTGCTGCTGCGCCCGCAGGCGACCAACCTGGTCAGCCTGCAATTGGAAATGGAACCGGTAGAGTCGGCGGACGAGGACGACCACGTCCATGGGCCCGACTGCAATCACTGAGGACTGACCGATGCTCGCTCTCGGCAAACTGCTCGAACTGACCCTGGCCGGCCGCGAGCCGACCGAGAAGATCCAGCTCACCGCCGAGGGCACGCGCCTGCACTGGCTGGCCGAAGGCGCGCTGGAGATCACCCCGCCGGCGGCGGCCGACAACGGCATGGACCTGCTGCTCTCGGCGGGCATTCATGGCAACGAAACCGCGCCGATCGAGCTGCTCGACCGCCTGATCCAGGGCATTGCCCGGCGCGAGCTGAAGCCGCGGGCGCGTATTCTCTTCCTGTTCGGCAATCCCGAGGCCATGCGCCGTGGCGAACGCTATGTCGAGCAGGACATCAATCGCCTGTTCAACGGCCGGCACGCCGAGTCCAGCGGTTTCGAAACCCTGCGCGCCAACGAGCTGGAGCATCTGGTTGCGGCCTTCTTCAGCAAGCCCGAACGCACCCGTCTGCACTACGACCTGCATACCGCCATCCGCGCCTCGAAGATCGAGCAGTTCGCCCTCTATCCCTACGTGGAGGGGCGCCAGCACTCGGCCGCCGAGCTGGCCCGGTTGGCGGCCGCCGGCATCGAGGCGGTGCTGCTGCAGAACAAGACCGGCATCACCTTCAGTTCCTATACCTATGCCCAGTTGAACGCCGAAGCCTTTACCCTCGAACTGGGCAAGGCGCGGCCGTTCGGGCAGAACCAGCTGGTTAACCTCGATCGTCTGGAGATCATGCTGCAAAGCCTGGTGGAAGGTCGCGAGACCCCGGTCGACGGCGGCCTGGATGGACTCAAGCTGTTCTCCGTGGCGCGCGAGATCATCAAGCACAGTGATACCTTCTGCCTGCACTTGCCGGCGGATGTGGAGAACTTCAGCGAGCTGCCTGTCGGTTACCTGCTGGCCGAGGACATCGCCAACACCCGCTGGATCGTCGAAGAGCCCGGGGCCCGCATCATCTTTCCGAACCCCAGGGTGAAGAACGGCCTGCGCGCCGGCATCCTGGTGGTGCCTGCCGCGCTCTAGTCCGCGCATCGCGGTCGTTTTTCTCGCCTACTGTATCTGTCAGTGAGGTGCATGAGCCGGTAGGGTGGGCGGACTTCGTCCGTCGACCCCCAGGAACCCGTGCCATGCCCTTCATCGATCTGCGCAGCGATACCGTCACCCAGCCTACCCCCGGCATGCGCGAAGCCATGCTGCGCGCCGACCTGGGCGACGACGTCTATGGCGAAGACCCGACGGTCAACCGCCTGGAGGCGCAGCTCGCCGAGCAGCTTGGCTTCGCCGCGGGCCTGTTCGTGCCAACCGGCACCATGAGTAATCTGCTCGGCCTGATGGCCCACTGCGAACGTGGCGACGAGTACATCGTCGGCCAGCAGGCCCATACCTACAAATACGAAGGCGGCGGCGCCGCGGTGCTCGGATCGATCCAGCCGCAGCCGGTGGAAATGGAAGCCGACGGATCCCTCGATCTGACAAGGGTCGAGGCGTTCATCAAGCCGATCGATCCCCACTTCGCCCGCACCCGCTTGTTGGCGCTGGAAAATTCCATGCAAGGCAAGGTGCTGCCGCTGGACTATCTGCAGGACGCGCGCGACTTCACCCGCGAGCATGGCCTGGCGTTGCACCTCGATGGTGCCCGTTTGTTCAACGCCGCAGTCAAGCAGGGTGTCGAGGCGCAGGTGATCACCCGCCATTTCGATTCGGTTTCGGTGTGCCTGTCCAAGGGGCTGGGCGCGCCGGTAGGGTCGGTGCTTTGCGGCAGTCGCGAGTTCATCGCCAAGGCGCGGCGCTGGCGCAAAGTGGTCGGCGGCGGCATGCGCCAGGCCGGCGTGCTGGCCGCGGCCGGGCTGTATGCACTGGAGCACCAGGTTGCGCGGCTGGCCGAGGATCATGCCAATGCCGAGAGGCTGGGCAAGGGGCTTCAGGCCCTGGGCTACAGCGTCGAGCCGGTGCAGACCAACATGGTGTACGTGCAGGTCGGCGATCGCGCGGAGGCGCTCAAGGCTGCCGCGGCAGAGCAGGGCATCAAGCTCAGCGCCGCCGCGCGCATGCGTCTGGTCACGCACCTGGACGTGTCTGCGGCGGGCATCGACAGGGTGCTGGAATTCTTCGCTGAAGCAAAAGGCTGAAGCCCGGGGTCCGATAGCCGCTGTCTATCGCACAAAGCTCTACCGCCCAGGCGCGGGGCCGATATAATGCGGCCCTTTGCCGGCTTTTGCCGTGGCCGCCGTTTCCGTGGAAGAACCTATGAAAAGCGCAGAAATCCGTGAAGCCTTCCTCCGCTTCTTCGAAGAGAAGGGGCACACCCGCGTCGCCTCCAGTTCGCTGATTCCGGCGAATGATCCGACCCTGCTGTTCACCAACGCCGGCATGAACCAGTTCAAGGACTGCTTCCTCGGCCTGGAGAAGCGCGCCTACACCCGCGCCACCACCAGCCAGAAGTGCGTGCGTGCCGGCGGCAAGCACAACGACCTGGAAAACGTCGGCTACACCGCGCGGCACCACACCTTCTTCGAAATGCTGGGCAACTTCAGCTTCGGCGACTATTTCAAGCGCGACGCCATTACCTACGCCTGGGAATTCCTGACCAGCGACAAGTGGTTGAACCTGCCCAAGGAAAAGCTCTGGGTCACCGTCTACGCCAGCGATGACGAGGCCTACGACATCTGGCACAAGGAAGTCGGCATCCCCGCCGAGCGCATGATCCGCATCGGCGACAACAAGGGTGCCCCCTACGCCTCGGACAATTTCTGGGCGATGGGCGATACCGGCCCCTGCGGTCCCTGTACCGAAATCTTCTTCGACCACGGCGAGCATATCTGGGGAGGCCCGCCCGGCTCGCCGGAGGAAGATGGCGACCGCTACATCGAGATCTGGAACAACGTGTTCATGCAGTTCAACCGGACCGCCGATGGCGTGCTGCACCCGCTGCCGGCACCGAGCGTGGACACCGGCATGGGCCTGGAGCGCATCAGTGCCGTGCTGCAGCACGTCAACTCGAACTACGAGATCGACCTGTTCCAGAACCTGCTGAACGCTGCGGCCAAGGCCATCGGCTGCGCCAACGACGGCCAGGCTTCGCTGAAAGTGGTGGCCGACCACATTCGTTCCTGCAGCTTCCTCATCGCCGACGGCGTGACCCCTTCCAACGAAGGTCGTGGCTACGTGCTGCGCCGCATCGTTCGCCGTGCCTGCCGCCATGGCAACAAGCTGGGCGCCAAGGGGGCGTTCTTCCATCAGATCGTCGCCGCGCTGGTGGCCGAGATGGGCGAGGCCTTCCCCGAGTTGAAACAGCAGCAGGCGCATATCGAGCGCGTGCTGAAGACCGAGGAAGAGCAGTTCGCCAAGACCCTGGAGCAGGGGCTGAAGATTCTCGAGCAGGATCTGGCGGAGCTGAAGGGCAAGGTCATTCCCGGCGAAGTGATCTTCAAGCTCTATGACACCTACGGCTTCCCCATGGACCTCACCGGCGACATCGCCCGCGAACGCGACCTGACCCTCGACGAGCAGGGTTTCGAGCGCGAGATGGAGGCCCAGCGCGAGCGCGCTCGTAAATCCAGCGTCTTCGGCATGGACTACAACAGCCTGGTCAAGGTCGAGGGCGAGACCGCCTTCACCGGTTACGTCGGCACCGCCGGCACCGGCAAGGTGGTCGCCCTGTTCAAGGAAGGCATGGCTGTCGAGCAGCTCGACGCGGGCGAGGAGGGCGTGGTGGTACTCGACCAGACGCCGTTCTATGCCGAGTCCGGCGGTCAGATCGGCGACTGCGGTTATCTGTCCGCCAATGGCCTGCGCTTCGATGTGCGCGATACCACCAAGGCCGGCGGCGCGTTTCTGCATCACGGCATTCTCGATAGCGGCAACCTGCGCGTCGGTGCCAGCGTCGAGGCTCAGGTCGATGCCAGCGTGCGCCAGGCCACCGCACTCAATCATTCCGCCACCCACCTGCTGCACGCCGCGCTGCGCCAGGTGCTTGGCGAGCACGTGCAGCAGAAGGGCTCGCTGGTCGATAGCCAGCGCCTGCGTTTTGACTTCAGCCACTTCGAGGCGATCAGGCCGGAGCAACTGCACGCGCTGGAAGAGATCGTCAACCGCGAAATCCGCCGCAACAGCGAAGTCGAGACCGAAGAAACCGATATCGAATCGGCCAAGCAAAAGGGCGCCATGGCGCTGTTCGGCGAGAAATATGGTGATCAAGTGCGCGTCCTGAGCATGGGCGGCAGCTTCTCCGTCGAACTCTGCGGTGGTACCCATGTCTCTCGCACCGGCGATATCGGCCTGTTCAAGATCACCAGCGAAAGTGGCGTCGCTGCCGGCGTGCGGCGCATCGAGGCAGTGACCGGTGCGGCCGCGCTGGCCTACCTCAATGGCGCCGAGGAGCAACTGAAGCAGGCCGCGGCCCTGGTCAAGGGCAGTCGCGATAACGTGCTGGACAAGCTGACCGCGCTGGTCGAGCGCAACCGCCAGCTGGAAAAGGAGCTGGAGCAGCTCAAGGCCAAGGCCGCCAGTGCGGCCGGCAACGATCTCAGCGGCTCGGCGATCGACGTCAAGGGCGTCAAGGTGCTGGCCGCGCGTCTCGATGGGCTGGACGGCAAGGCGCTGCTGGCGCTGGTCGACCAGTTGAAGAACAAGCTGGGCCGCGCAGTGATCCTGCTCGGTGGCGTACAGGACGACAAGGTCGTGCTGGTCGCCGGTGTCACCCAGGATCTCACGGGCCAACTCAAAGCCGGTGACTTGATGAAGCAGGCAGCCGCAGCAGTTGGCGGAAAAGGGGGCGGTCGGCCGGACATGGCCCAGGGTGGTGGCAGCGATGCCGCGGCGCTGGAGCAGGCGCTGGCACTGGCCGTTCCGTTTGTCGAGCAGGGGCTTTAAGGGTTCTGCGCATGCGCTCGCCCCAGTCGGGGCGGGCCTTGGCAGCATGCGGCGTTGAATGTTTAATGGGCGCCCTTCACGGGCTTAGGCGGCTTTGAAATGGCTTTGATCGTACAGAAATTTGGGGGCACCTCCGTCGGCAGCGTCGAGCGCATCGAACAAGTCGCCGAGAAGGTGAAGAAATTCCACGAGGCGGGCAACGACCTGGTGATCGTGGTATCCGCCATGAGTGGCGAGACCAACCGCCTGATCGACCTGGCCAAGCAGATCAGCGACCAGCCGGTACCGCGAGAACTCGACGTCCTGGTATCCACCGGCGAGCAGGTGACCATCGCGCTGCTGGCCATGGCGTTGATCAAGCGCGGCGTGTCGGCGGTGTCCTACACCGGCAACCAGGTGCGCATTCTCACCGACAGCGCCCACAATAAGGCGCGCATCCTGCAGATCGACGACCACAAGATCCGTACCGACCTCAAGGCCGGGCGAGTCGTGGTGGTTGCCGGTTTCCAGGGCGTCGATGAGCACGGCAACATCACTACGCTCGGCCGGGGCGGTTCCGATACCACCGGCGTGGCCCTGGCGGCGGCGCTGAAGGCCGACGAGTGCCAGATCTACACCGACGTCGACGGCGTCTACACCACCGATCCCCGGGTCGTGCCGCAGGCGCAGCGCCTGGACAAGATCACCTTCGAAGAGATGCTGGAAATGGCCAGCCTCGGCTCCAAGGTGTTGCAGATCCGCTCGGTGGAGTTCGCCGGCAAATACAATGTCCCGCTGCGCGTGTTGCACAGCTTCCAGGAGGGGCCGGGCACCCTCATTACCCTTGATGAAGAGGAATCCATGGAACAGCCGATCATCTCCGGCATCGCTTTCAACCGCGACGAAGCCAAGCTGACCATCCGTGGCGTACCGGACATTCCAGGCGTGGCTTTCAAGATCCTGGGCCCGATCAGCGCCGCCAACATCGAAGTCGACATGATCGTGCAGAACGTTTCGCACGATAACACCACCGACTTCACCTTCACCGTGCATCGCAACGACTACCAGAACGCGCTGCAGGTGCTGGAAAACACCGCCCGCGACCTGGGTGCGCGCGAGGTGGTGGGTGATACCAAGATCGCCAAGGTCTCCATCGTTGGCGTCGGCATGCGTTCCCACGCTGGCGTGGCGAGCCGCATGTTCGAGGCGCTGGCCAAGGAAACGATCAACATCCAGATGATCTCCACCTCCGAAATCAAGGTATCCGTGGTGATCGAGGAGAAGTACCTGGAATTGGCGGTGCGCGCGCTGCACACTGCCTTCGAACTGGACGCTCCGGCCCGACAGGGCGACTGAGGCGTTAACCGAAAGGCGCGGCTTGTCCGCGCCTTTCGTCATTTTTGATCGGCGCGGCTGGGAACTTTCCTTTTGCCCGGGCTGGTCAATACTTGGGTGAAGGTCCCTGCGGCAAGCTTGCAGGGATCCTAGCCATTTTCTTTTTTGCAGACTGTTGTCCTGAATTGAATCCGTAAGGAGAAAGGAATGCTGATTCTGACTCGCCGGGTCGGAGAGACCCTGATGGTCGGTGATGATGTCACTGTCACCGTGTTGGGCGTGAAAGGTAATCAAGTGCGCATTGGCGTTAACGCGCCGAAGGAGGTTGCCGTGCACCGTGAGGAAATCTACCAACGCATCCAGAAAGAGAAGGGTGAGGAACCAAGCCACTAATTTTCTTAAATTTTTGGCTTTGCAAGCGGGGTAAAGATGAGTATCATGCGCCCCGTGTTGCGGAGAGGTGGCCGAGTGGCCGAAGGCGCTCCCCTGCTAAGGGAGTACATCTCAAAAGGGTGTCGGGGGTTCGAATCCCCCCCTCTCCGCCATTGCATTACCTGGGATGTGAAAAAGAGTTAGAAGGGCAACTCACTGAATTGCCTGGAAAAATTCTTGATCGAATCGTAAAAGTCCCTATAATGCGCACGCTCAGCGCACTCATAGCTCAGCTGGATAGAGTACCCGGCTACGAACCGGGCGGTCGGAGGTTCGAATCCTCCTGAGTGCGCCATATTCGAATGGCTTGCAGCGATGCAAGCCATTTTGCTTCAACCAGCGGTGATCTGGTCTAAAAGCGCCACACGCACTCATAGCTCAGCTGGATAGAGTACCCGGCTACGAACCGGGCGGTCGGAGGTTCGAATCCTCCTGAGTGCGCCATACCGAAAGGGCCTGCAGCGATGCAGGCCCTTTTTCTTTGCGTGGTCGTTTTGGAAAAGCCGTGCCGCTCGTTCAGAGCAGCACGGAGTACCAGAACACCCGGCCGATGATGTTGATGTGCTCGACCACCTCGGCGTGCTCGTAGCGCTCGTCAGGGTGCTCGTCGCTGTTGAAGCTGCGAATGCGCAGGCCGCCTCCGGGAAGCCGGTAGAGCAGCTTTACGCGCAGCTGGCCGTCGTGATCGAAGGCGTACATGTCGCCATCCTTGATGGTCCTGGCGCTGGTGTCGACTCCCACCGTGCTGCCGTCCGGCAGCACCGGTTCCATGCTGTTGCCGCTGACGGTCACGCAGGCGGCGCTGGCTGCGTCGATATTCTTCTTGCGCAGTGAGTACTTGCCGAAGCGCAGCTTGCGCCCGGTGGTCTGCAGCACCACGCTGCTGCCCTTGCCGCCGGACAATTCCACCTCCTTGTAGAAGGGCAGTTCGATCTCGTCGGGGCTGAGTGGCGTGTCATCGTCCCAGGACTCCACGGCGCCCGCCCAGCTGGCGTTTCCGCTCTGTAGGGCAGGGCCGGTAGGGCGGCTTCGCTCCAGCATCTCTCCACGGCCTTCTGCGAGCCATAGCGGGCTGACACCGCAGATGGCTGCGATCTGCGCCATGAAGCTGGTTGCGCGCGATTTGCCGCGCTCCAGGTCGGATATTGAGGTTTGGGTCATGCCGGCGGCGGAAGCAAGCTGTACCTGGCTGAGGTTGGCATGCTTGCGCGCGGCTTTTATGCGGTCTTTGAGTTCCATGGGGCGCAGATTAGAGGTAGCCCTATGTGTTTGCAAGCCTTATAATATGGGAAAACCCGTTATGGCTCCTTCTGGTGAGCCGGTTCGCCTGTATGCAGTCGCCCGAAAATGGCCGGCATGCCGGCCATGTCAGAATTGCCGGGCGCGCCCGGTCCTTGAAGAAGGAAAATCCCGATGTTTCAGAGTGCAGAGCAAGCCCTGGCCGTTGCCTACCGGATGTCCGAGCAGGTGCAGGGGCCGAGGTCCTCGACCGCCATTGCCATCGATATGCTGCGCGAGCGCTATGACGCTTCGTTCGTCGAGCGGCTGCCGAGCGGTTTGTCCTCCCATGAATGGCAGGCGCAAGCGGTCATTACCATCAAGTTCGCCCAGCGTCTGCTGGCGGACATGCCGCTGGAGCTGGCCGCGGTGCGCGCCGAGTTCGCTCATGGGCGTGAGTTCGTGCTGGGCATTGCGGCACTGCGTGACTGGCTCAAGCCCGAGGGCAACTCTGCCGAGCAGCGAGCCACGCTGGCGCTGTTGATGCGCATGTTCCGTCGCCCGCCCCATGGCATTCGCGAGATCGAGCGTCTGTCTGGCGTTTCCAAGAGCACCCTGCATCGTTGGGATCATGTCTGGCGCCCCAGGGTGGCAGCGCTGCTGCAGTCGGCTCTGCAGCGCCTGGAGCAGCCGATGGCGCAAGCGGGAATCGTGGAGGGGCAGTAAAAAAATTTGTTCAAGAAAATAGCTTTTCCCATATTGACGCTATGGGACGATATGGGTACTATAACTCCACAATGAAATACGTCTGAGCAAAGCCCGCCAAGCGCGGGCTTTGTCGTTTCCGGGCCGCTTGCGAGGGCGCTGGGCCTCGGTCGATGCCTTTCGGTATCGGTCGGGACTCAACGCATTCACCAGCGGCCTCCTGTTGTAAAGGAGTCCACCATGTCCGAGCCAAGCTCTATGGCTACCCTGGCCGGTGCGACGGCTGGCGTTGGGGTGGCCGTGTGGTTTCCTGGCGTGGACGGTAATGCACTGATCGGTGCCTTTGGCGGCGCGATTTTCTTCGTGGTATTCGCCAGGGATTACGGGCGCTTGACCCGCGTCGGATACCTGTTGGTGTCTTGGGTCGGCGGCTATTACACGGCGGTCGAAGCGGTCAGTCGTGGCATGGCGCAAACCAGCGGGGTGGTGGCGTTCGTCGCCGCGACGTTGTGTGTCACTGCCGGTATCGGCCTATTGGAATGGATGCGAGGCGGCCAGTTGCCTGGATGGCTGAAGGCGGTTCTGCGACGGGATCGTGGAGGCAACGATGGATGATCCCTTGGCCTGCGCCACGCTGCTGGTGTGCTCGGCGATCTGCCTGCGCTTGCTGACATACCGTCGCCACGGCGCACGTTTTCGTCCCGCTGTGTCGCTGTGTGCCTACCTGCTGGCGCTCTGTACCGGCTGCCAGGCGCTGGCGATCGTGCTCGGGCGCTATCGGGGCGACGATCTGTCGCCCTGGATGCTCGGCATTCTGTTGGTGCTGCTGCTTCTGGTGCTCAGGGCCCGCGGCAACATCGCGCGGATTCTGCACCTCGGCTGAACCCTGCTTTTTATTCATTCTCACATCGTGCGAATGGCCCTGGCTGTTCGCACCCTGACTGCCTGTCTGGAAAACACCATGAACTATCACGCTCTGCGGCTGGATATGGCCGCGTTGAGGGATCTGCTGTGTTCGCTCTTCGGGCTGCCGGTTGGGCAGGTCCTGGCGGCCGACCAAGCCGATCCGCCACCTCCTGGCCTCTATCTGGTGCTGCGTGAGCAGCAATCGCAGGAGGTCGGCATCTCTCGCTGCCGGTTCAACGGCGACGGCGAACGGGAGCGGGTGATCACCAGTTGCGAAACCACGTTCCGCCTCGGCGGCTACGGTCCGGGCGCGCTGGAACTGCTTCGAGACGCCCGTTCGCTGCTGCAGTCCAGCCGCGCCCGCGAAGGGCTGCGCGGCTTACGCGCCGCGCTTCTGCGCCTATCGGTGCTCGAGAACCTGAGCACCGTGCAGAACGGCCAGGCGCTCGAGCAGGCGCGCATCGACCTGGTCGTGAGCCACGAGCATCTCGTGGAAGTCGAGCAGAAACGCATCGCTACGGCAACGGTCGAGGCCCGCTCCTGCTCGGGCCTGACCGTGGCCACCACTATCAATCAAACGGAGACTTGATATGTCCCTTCCGCTTTCGCAAATCGTCAACGTGCAGCTGAATGTGCAGCCGGTATCCACGCCGCGCCGCGACTTTGGCCAGTTGGTCCTGTTCACCCCTGAAGCCGGCAACGTCTTCACCGACACCGCCACGCTGCATATCGCGTGTGCCAGCCAGGCGGACGTCGAGGCCGCCTTTGGCGCTACCTCGCAGACCGCCGCCGCCGCACGGCCGTTCTTCGCTCAGTCGCCACGACCCAAGCAGATGCTGGTGGCGCGCTGGTTGAAGCAGGCGCGCGATATCCCGGCGCTCAAGGCCAGCCTCAACGGCACGCCATTGCAGGCGACCCTGGCGCAGCTCAAGGCCATCGTCGATGGACAGTTCAGCCTCGACATCGACGGCGAACGCTTCGATGTCAGCGGCCTGGACCTGAGTGCCGCCAGCGATCTCGCTGCGGTCGCCGCGCTGCTCGATGCCAAGCTTGCCAGCCAGGCGGTGAGTTGCCGCTTCGATGCAGTCGGCAATCGCTTCATGCTCGAGGCGGATGTCGCCGGCAGCAGCAAGCGTGTCGGCTATGTGCAAAACCATGCGCTGGCGGGTACCTACCTGGGCGCTCTGCTGCGCATGGAAGAGGGCATGGCGCAACGGATCGTCGGCCGCGACGCGGTCACCCTGGGCGCGCAAACGCTGCCGGAGGCCTTCGCGGCGCTGAGCGAGATGAATGCCGGGTGGTATGCCGCGACCGTCGCCGCGTCGCTCACTGACGATGAAATCGAGCAGGCGTCCGACTGGGTGCTGGCTGCCGACAAGAAGATTTTCGGCGTCACCACACTGAACCCTGGCCATCTGGAGTTCGTGGAGGGCAACCCGTTCAAGCGCCTGCGCGACCGCCAGAGCTATCGCACCGTTGCGGTCTACGACAAGAACGACCCTTATGCGGTGAACAGTTGGCTGGCCCGTGCGCTGTCGGTGAACTTCGCCGCCAACCATTCCACCCTGACCATGAAATTCAAGCAGCTGCCCGGTATCAGCGCGGACAACCTGAGCCTCACCGAAGCGGATAAGTGCCGCAAGCTGGGCCTGAACTTCTACACCTACTTCGATGAGTCGGCGATGGTCGCCGAGGGCACCGTGGTGGGTGGGCGCTTCTTCGACGAGGTGCATATCCTCGATTGGTATGTCGATGCGGTGCAGAAGGAAGTGTTCGCCACCCTCTATCGTTCGCCGACCAAGGTGCCGCTCACCGATGCCGGCATCGCGCGGCTATTGGCCTCCGTACGCAAGGTTTGCCGCGAAGGTGTGAACAACGGCGCCTTCGCTCCGGGGGTATGGAATGGTGATCCGTTCGGCACGCTGGCCTCCGGCGATTACCTGGAGGAAGGCTTCTACGTCTGGGCCGGCAGCGTCGACACCCTGTCCACCTCCGACCGCGAACAGCGCAAGGCGCCGCCGATCCAGGTGGCATTGAAGATGGCCGGTGCCGTGCACTCGGTCGATGTGCTGGTCAACTTCGACCGCTGATGCGTTCGAACCCGATTCAACCGAACCCCGCCCCGAGCGGGGTTTTCTTTTTCCGATGGAGTGTCACATGGCTATTTACGACCACACCCAGCTGTCCGTGCTGATCAATGGTTACGAAATTCGCGATTGGGGCGATGGCGCCGACGCCTTGAAACTGGAGTACGCCAAGGCGGCCGGCGAACTGAAGATGGGCAGCAACGGCAGCGGCGTATTCGTCGCCAGTTCCGACCGTTCCGCGACCCTGACGCTGAAGCTCAAGCAGCATTCGCCGGACAACAAGTTTCTCAACAAGCTGCGCACCCTGCAGGACAGCAACATCAAGGCGTTCCTGCCGCTGACCCTGGAAGTGCGCGACCTGCTCAACGAAGATCTGGTCAGCGCCACCAAGGGCTACTTCACCACCCGTCCCAGCTACACCCGCGGCAATGCGGTGAACGACACCACCTGGGTGATCGTCTTCGAGCGCGCCAATATCAACCTCGAACAGGGAGTGGCGTGAGCATGGAGCAGGAATACCGCGTCACCCTCGACGACGCCACCTACCTGATGCGTCCGGCCAACGCGCTGCCGGCGTGGAATGCGCTGAAGAAGGCCGCGCGCCTGTTGCAGGGGCTGGAGGTCAAGCGCGGCGAGGGCAGCGAAAGCCTCGCCATTGGCGCCATCCTTGCCAACCTGGGCGATCCGGTGGTGGCAGAGATCGAGGCTCTGGTCATGCAACACACCACTGTGCAGCCCGCCGAAGGGCAGCCGTTCCGCCTGGCCGAGCGCGCCGAGGGGCATTTCAACCGTCACCGGGGGCATCTGCTGCCGGTGCTCATCGAGGGGGTGAAATATCAGTTCAGCGATTTTTTCGCCGCCGCCATGCCGGCCCTGACGGGGATGCTGTCGGGGCAGGTGAAGGCGGAGTGACCGACTGGTTCGTCTTCACCCCTGTCATGCGCCAGCTCTGCACCCTGCATGAGCTGCGCGCGCTCTACACCCTGGCCGACCTGTGCGACTTCCACGACGCGATAGCCGAGTGGGATGAGGCGCAGCGTCAGGCCCAAGAGAGGCAGGCCAATGGCACATAACAGGTTGCAAGTCGATGTCGACCTGGCATTCGACCTTACCCAGATAACCAACAACCTGACGCAGAACATCAATCAAAGCATCACGCAGGTCAGCCAGAGCCTGACGCAGAACACCTTCGTACAGGCGCTGGACAAGGTGGAGGACAGCGCCTTCAAGGTCCAGGACGCGTTGTCGTCGGTGGCGCAGAAGATTGGCGATTTCATCGGCGATGCGCTGAAAAGCCTGGAGAAGATCAAGCGAGGTCCCGATGCCCTGGGCGTGGTCACCGGCCAGCAGGTGATGGCGGCCAAGGCTTACCAGCAGGCGATGAAAGGGCTGGAGGGCGTCCTCCAGGCGGTGCAGATCCGCATCGGCCTGGGGATCGCGCCCAAGCTCACCGAACTGACCACGCGCTTTCTGGCCTTCATCGGCAGCAACAAGGCGCTGATCAGCGACGGGCTGGGTCGCGTGGTGGAGGTGCTCAGCGAAGGGATCGACGCGCTGGACAACTTCGCCCAGGCCATCGATATCGTGATCCGCTCGACCATCGGCTGGAAATCGGCCTTGCTGATCCTCGGCGGCGCGCTGGCCTGGGTGGGCAGGGCCTCGCTGGTCGCCTTCGCCACCAACCCGGTGGCCTGGATCATCGCCGCCATCGCGGCGCTGATCCTGCTGGTGGACGACTTCATGACCTACCTGGAAGGCGGCGAGTCGGCGCTAGGCACCTTTTGGGAGCCGTTCAAGCTGGGCCTGGAAGTGGTCGGCGTGGCGCTGGCAGCGTTCAAGGCGCTGTTCGCTGCCTTCTGGAACGAGAATGGCGCCCTGGTGCAGGCCTTCGCCGACGGGCTGCTGGTGGTGATCGGGGCCAGCATTTCCAACCTGATCAATCTGTTCAAGGGCTTGTTCGCCTTGCTCACCGGGGACTTCGACGGTCTGCGCGCGGCATTCGACGGTTGGTTGGAGGGCGTCAAGACCCAGTTCGCCGTACTGACGGAGCTGTTCGGCAAGACCATGGACTGGTTGGGTTTTGGCGATGACACGGTGGAACTCGAGCGCAGCGGGCAGACAACGGAGGCCGCACTGAGCCAGTTGGTTGGCCAGGCCAAGCGCGTCCAGACCGGAGTGCACGGTGCGCAAAGCCAGGCTGCGGGCGCGCTGATCAACCTGCCGGTAGCGTCCGCGGGCTCCCAAACCCAGAACTACAACCAGACCGTCAGCATCCAGGTGAGCGGGGACGAGCCGCGGCAGATCGGCGAACGCGTCGCCGAGAGCGTGGCCCGCCAGCAGCAGCGCCTGGCGACCCACAACAACAGCAGCCCCTTCAAGCAGTGAGGTGAATCCATGGTCATGTTGATCAACCGGCGCATCGGTACGCTCAAGCTCGATGCGGTCATCACGGAAAACCACGCGGCAAACCTGAAGGTGACGGAGAACCCGGTGGAGAGCGGGGCGAACGTGGCCGACCATGCCTTTGTCGAGCCCAGGTCGCTGACTGTCAGCGGCTACCTGGTCGAGCATTCGCTGCCGGATATCGCCGGTTTGCCCGCGGCCTTGGCAGGCTTGCGCGGTGGTGCGAACTTCCTCGATCTCGGCCAACTGCCCACGAGTTTGAAGACCGTCACCAGCCAGGCCCGGCAATACGCCGAACGCCATTTGAAAACCTGGCTGCAGGCAGGCGCCGCGCGGCTGATCGTCAACGATCTGCCCCGGCCCCTGGCGCCCTGGATGCTCGGCGCACAGCCGTCGCTCAGTGGCGACAGCTCATCCAGCCAGTCGCGCATCCAGCAGCTCTACCAGGCGTTGCTGGATCTGCAGAAGTCCGGCGAGACGCTGCAGGTGCAGACCGGCTTCTACCTGTACAAGAACATGCTGATCACCTCCCTGAGCGTTACCCAGGAAGATGACAATGCCGTACAGGTGGACCTCGGCCTGCGCGAGGTGCTGATCGTCGAGACCCGCAAGATCGACGGCGTCACCGTGCCGGCGGCGGGCAGCCAGCGCTCGGGACGCGCGGCGAACCAAGGCGCGCCGAAAAGCCCGCGGGGACGCACCCAGCCGAAGGCCGACGGCAAACGCGACAAGAGCCTGCTCAGGGCCGTGCTCGGGGTGTTCTCATGAAGCGCATCCCGCTGGACAGCAACCCCCATCAGGAACAGCGCTTCGAATTCGCCGGGCGGCGCCTGCGCCTCAACCTGCGCTACAACAGCATCGGCGACCATTGGGCGCTGGACCTGTTCGATGAGCAGGCCGGTGCCTGGCTCGCCCAGGGGCTGGCGCTGGTGGTCGGCGTGCCGCTGCTCTGGCGCAGCACCCTGCCGTTCTTCTTCTGGCTCGACGACCTCAGTGGCACCGCGCTCGATCCCCTCGGCGGGCAGGACCTGGGCAGTCGCTGCCAGCTGTACATCGGCGAGAAGGCGGAGGTGCGGGTATGAAGCAATTCGGCCGTCGCTATCGGCTGGTGCTCGGCAACGGCGAAGACGGCATGGTGATCGATAGCCTGCGGGTGGCTTTCAATTTTCGAAAGAGCATCGACAGCAAACCCAATCCGGGCGTCATTCGAATCTGGAACCTCAGCCCGCAAAGCATCGCCTTGCTGCAGAGTGGAACTTATCGCCAAGCGTGGCTCTGGGCCGGCTACAGCGAGCTGCGCCTGCTTTACGCCGGCGACATCATCAAGGCCGAACTGAAGCGCGAAGGGTTGGACTCGATCGTCAGCCTGACCTGCGGCAGCGGCGACCAGGACTACCAGCAGGCGCGCCTGGCTTGCACCTTGCCGGCCGGCAGCGACGACCAGCAGGTGGTCGATCAGGCCCTCGCCAGCATGGACGAAACAAGGGCGGGCACGGTCGTATTGCCGCAGCGTCGGCCGCTACCGCGCGGCCGCGTGCTCTCTGGGCTCAGCCGCGATGTGCTCAGCCGCGTGGCGGCGATGCAGGGGGCGGATTGGTCGATCCAGGACGGTGACCTGCTGCTATTGCCGGCCGGCACGGTGCTCGACGACGAAGTGGTGTTTCTCTCCCAGGAAACCGGCCTGATCGGTCCGCCAAAGGAAGCCGGCGACGATCTGGAGCTGACCTGCCTGATCGACCCCACGCCGCGCGTCGGTGGGCGCGTGCGGCTGCAGTCGATCCATGAGCGCTACAACGGCGACTACAAGATTCTCTGCGTGGAGTGCGTCGGCGATGTGCTGGACAAGGACTGGTTCTGCATGCTCACCGTGCACAAGGGCGATTTCAGCCCGGCCACAACAGGCCAAGGAGGTGCGAGTGGGTAACTACGACTGGCAGAACCCGTCGCTGGAAGGTGCCGGCGATGCCGCACTGGATAACCGCATCAAGCGTCTGCACACCGCCCTGCCGGGACGTATCGTGGTTTTCGACCCTGCCCGGCAGACCGCCAGCGTGCAACCGCTGATCGAGCAACAGCTGCGCGACGGCACGCGGCAGAAACTGCCGTTGCTGCCGGACGTGCCGGTGCAGTTTCCGCGCGGCGGCGGCTTCGTGCTGACCTTCCCGGTGAAGCCGGGCGACGAATGCCTGTTGCTGTTCAACGAACGCTGTATCGACGGTTGGTGGCAGAGCGGCGAATCCAGCGAGCCGCTGGACTACCGCCAGCACGATCTTTCCGACGCGGTAGCGGTGCTGGGCATCAGTTCGTTGCCCCACGTGGTGCCGGGCTTCGCCGGGGACGGCGCGATGCTGCGGCGGCTGGACGGCTCGGCGTTCGTCAAGGTTGACGAGGCCGGCGTGGTGACCATCGACGGCAGCAAGCTGCAAATCAACTGCCCAGTGGTATTCGCCGCGGGCATGACGGGGCAGGGCGATGTGGTGTCCGCCGGCATCAGCCTGGAGAAGCATCTTCATGGCCAGGTTCAGCCCGGCTCCGGCACGACAGGAGTAGCGCAATGAGAGTTCGACGAATCGACGCCGACGGCGACTGGCTGTTCGGCCAGGGCCGGAACAACTACGCGGATAGCGGCGAGTCGGTGATGCAGCGGGTGCGCACGCGCCTGCAATCCTTCGAAGGCGACTGGTTTCTGGACCTCGAGCACGGCCTGCCGTGGTTCGAGCGCATGGCCCGGCCGGCCGACGTGGCGCGGCTGGAGAGCGACCTCAAGCGCTGCATCCTGCAGACCGAGGGGGTGAGCGAGATCCTCGAGTTCCAGCTCGAAGGCAATTCCGACGACCGCCGGCTGCGCATCGCCATCCGCCTGCGCGACCGCTATGGCGGCACGCAAAGCGCCGTGATCCGGCGCTGATCCATTCACCAGAAGCCCCGCCCTGCGGGGCTTTTTCATGGGAGTCCACACATGGGACAACTGACAGACAAGGGTTATGTCGGCGAGCGCCTGGACCGCATCCTCAGCGAGCTGGACCATGGTTTCCGAGCCATCTACGGCGAAGACATCGACCTCGCCCCGGACAGCCCGGACGGCCAACTGCTCGGCCTGATCGCGCAGACGCGGGCCGACCTGGAGGAGCTGGGCGAAGTCATCTATCGAGCCCTCGACCCCGACCACGCCAGCGGTGCCTGGCTTGAGCAGCGTGTCGCCTATGCCGGCCTGCAGCGCCGCCAGGCGCGCTACAGCTACCTGCGCGGCGTGGTGCTGACCGGCCTGCCCGGCGCATTGATTCCAGCCGGGGCGACGGTGCGCGATGCCAATCAGGGGCGCTGGCAACTGGTCAGCGAGTTGCATCTGGGGAGCGACGGCTCGGCGCGGGCCGATTTTC
Organism: Zestomonas ipomoeae; assembly: GCF_057128665.1. Taxonomy (NCBI): domain Bacteria; kingdom Pseudomonadati; phylum Pseudomonadota; class Gammaproteobacteria; order Pseudomonadales; family Pseudomonadaceae; genus Zestomonas; species Zestomonas ipomoeae. The sequence continues at coordinate 439,472 of NZ_JBSKHQ010000001.1, read as the reverse complement.
GCAGCGAACAGCTGGGCGCCTTTCCGGTGCCGGCGCATACCGCACTGAGCGTCGAGACCATCGTGCTCGGCTGGAGCACCGCCACCACCCTGGAAGCGGCGGAAATCGGTGCAGAGGAAGAAACCGACGCCGAATTGCGTGCGCGATTCTTTCGTAGCCGGGCACGGCCGGCGCAGAACAGCCTGGACGGCATCGTCGCCGAACTGCTGCAACTGCCGGATGTGCGCGAGGTGGTTGGCCTGGAAAACGTCGGCAGTGCCTCGGATGCCGATGGCGTGCCGGGCCACAGCCTCAACCTGATCGTCGATGGTGGCGAGGAACTGGCCATCGCCGGCGTCATTTTCCAGCGCAAGACCGCCGGTACCGGGTTGTTCGGTGCAGTTGCCGTGGACGTCACGGACGCGCAAGGCCAGCGCCGTGCCGTGCGCTTCGATCGCCCGACGCCGGTGGATTGCCGGGCCTTCATCGAGGTGCAGCGCAACGCCGAGTTCACCGCGGTGGATACCGACGCGATCAAAGCCGCCCTGGCCGCGACGCCGTTTGCCATTGGCCAGGAGGTGCAGCTGTCACGGTTGTATAGCCCGCTGAACACGGTGCAGGGCTTCTGGATCAGCAAGCTGCAGATCGGGCGCGTCGGCGGCGGGTTGGGCAGCGCCAATCTGTCGATCGGTGTGCGCGAGCGCGCGCGCTTCGCCGAACGCGATATCGAGGTGGTGGTGCTATGAGCTACGACCGCCTGCTGATCTGGCAGTACCAGAGCAAGCCACGGGCGCGTGCGACCGCGCGCCTGCTCGATGAACAGTTCGCCGCGACCTGGCGTGGCCTGGCGCAACTGCCGGACGCCCTGGATATCGATCGCGCCGAAGGCGCCAACCTCGATCTGGTGGGCAAGCATGTCGGGCAGGGACGCGTGCTCAAGGGGTTGGCTCCGCGCAGGTTGTTCGCCTTTCGCGATGCCGAGGGCGGCAAGGGCTTCGGCCGCGGCAAGTGGTATCGCCTGGACGACCCGCTGCGCGAGTCGGTGGTGCTCGACGACGATGACTATCGCTTCCTGATCAAGTGCCGCATCGCCCGCAACTACCAGGTGGGCAGCATCGACGATATCAGCGCCGCACTGGCCTTCATCTTCGGGCAGGAGGCGGTGGTCTTCGACCAGTACGACATGACTCTGACGGTGCTGATCCGCAGCGATGCCATCACCGATTTCAAGCGCTACGCCATCACCACCCTCGACATCCTGCCGCGCCCCGCCGGCGTCGGCATTCGTTTCTACATCGCTGCCCCCACCCGCGCCTTCGGCTTCCGAGGCGCGGTGGGCGCGCTGGCATTCAATCAAGGCAAATTCGCGAGGTTCCTATGACGCAATACAACCGCCCCAGTGAAGAAGTCTTCGCCTCCGGGGCCAAGCCAGGGGAAGTGGAAAACTTCCCGAACATCGCCCGCGGCTGGGGTGTGGCTTTCGACCAGACCGCCGGCATCCCGCCGATGGAATGGTTTAACGCGCTGTTCCAGCGCACCGACGAAGCGCTGCGCTACCTGATGCAACGTGGCCTGCCGGAGTGGTCGGCGACCGAGGACTATCCCGTCGGCGCTTATGTGCAGGAGGGCGGCAAGACCTGGAAGGCCAAGCTGGCCAACATCAATAAGAAGCCCAGTGCCAACGTCGCTAGCTGGGTGGAGTGGGGGCTGACCAGGGATGAACTGAATACCGCCTATGCGGTGGCTTCCCATGCACATAGCTTTGCGTCGTTGACGGGGAAGCCGACGACTTTGGCGGGGTATGGAGTAACTGATGGTTTAACTGTCGACGCAATAGCTTGGCCTTTGTGTGCTCTCCCGTACCCGATTATTTCTACCCCCGATAATCGCCTCGGGGTAACTGCCCAAGCAGCTGCTGGTGGTGGTGGGAAAATCAGCCTTCAAAAAGATGTAAACATCTCGCTAGGGCAGCGTCTGGGAAGCACAGAAACAGGCAGGCTCCGAACGTTTGCTTCGCCGGATTGGGTTTCTCCGGTGCTCGATATAAATTCTACTTATTTCTTGCGTGCCCAAGTTTCTGCGGTAGGAGATCTAGTGGTTTATATGCAGAAGGGCACTGATGACGACTTGCCTGACTCTACCTTGCGTGGTTCTCCGGGCGCTAGCGTAGGCGGTGGCTTTGACTCGACGGTGCTCGATATCCTTTTGGCGAAAGTGGTGACGAGTGGCGCTGGCACTCAACCGGTTGTGACGACACTGAAGAATGCCTCGGTTTTGAAGCAGTCTACCTCAGTAGTCGGCGCTTATAATATTGCTCCTAGTATCTTCACCTTTTCCTACAACTGGGCGCGTACGCCTGAAGCCTACGTACCGGCCTTTGATGCGGAAATTGGCTCAGATTATGATCAAATGGCTGGGGTCAGATTGAATGCTGTAACCCGCTACGGGTTACAGCATTCGGGCGTTGCTTATAGAGGTTCTCCGCCATCGAGTATTTATTGCCCTAGTTATATGGTTTCTGTTCGCGCATAAGTTAATAAAAATGGCGTAGCTCACTTGGATTAATCAATACGTACGTAATGTTTGTACGCCCGCTTTCGCGGGCGTTTTTATTTATGGAGTATTTATGGCTCGCATTACAGACTATGAGGCAGGCGGCCGCAATGTGTTCGCTTTCCTCGATATGCTGGCCTGGGCCGAGGGTACTCGGACCATCCAGGCCAGCGACGATGGCTACAACGTGCTGGTCGGCGGCAACTTGTTCCATGGTTACGCCGATCACCCTCGGCGTCGTGTGTGGCTGCCCCGTTATCGCATTTACTCCACCGCCGCCGGCCGCTATCAGTTGTTGGCCCGCTACTGGGATGCCTACCGGCATTCGCTGGGCTTGAAAGGGGGCTTCACCCCGGAGAATCAGGACCGTGTAGCCCTGCAGCAAATTCGCGAATGCAAGGCGCTGGGCGATATCCAGGCAGGTCGTGTCGCCCAGGCGGTGCAGTGTTGCCGCAATATCTGGGCAAGCTTGCCGGGGGCTGGGTATGGGCAGCGCGAGCAGTCGCTCGCCGATCTGCTGGTGGTCTACCGGGACTGCGGCGGACGCTTGGCGCCCCAGCGCCGCGAGTTGGAGCAGGAGGGGCAAGGATGAACCTTTTGTCCCTGATTCCCTCGCCGGCGCGCTTGGCTGTCACCGTCGCCCTGGCCCTTGGTCTCGCCTTCGGAGGTGCGCTGCTTGGCGCTCGTCTTGCTGCAGCCCACTATGGGCCGCAGTTGGAGCGGTTGCGTTTCGAAGGCGTGAACTGCGCCGTTCGGCGCGAAAGTGCCGAGCGGCAGTTGCATGCGCAAGCCGAAGCGCTGGACCGCCTGCAGCGAGGTGCCGAGGCCCAGCGCAAGGCCCAGGCTCAGGCGCTCCAGCAAGCGCAGCAGTCGGCGCAGCGAGACTACCTCGACGCGCTACGCATTCTGCAAGCGCCCTCGGAGCCTGACGCAGACCGTTGCGAGGCGGCGCGGCTGGCGTTCGAGGCGGAGTTGAGGCGGGAGCGAGGCTTATGAGGGCATGGTTGCTGGCGATATTGACCGCGAGCCTCGTCGGTTGCGCGGCGCGAGACGAGGCTCCGGTGATCGGTCGCTTTCCCGTGCCGATTCAATGCGACGTCGCTGTGCCTTCCCCGCCGGTATTCGCCGTCTACGGTCTATCGTTGGGGGCCGGTATCGATCGGCAGATGGCGGCGTTGCGAGCGGAGCGGTTGCAGCGGATCGGTTACGAAAAGGAGCTGCTCGCCGCCCTGGCGGCCTGCCGCCGATCCGTTGAGCTACCCTGAAGTTTGCGATGCAAGCGATTGTTCCTGACCGGATTTTGCCGGGTGCAAAGCGTGGCTCTGGTGTATCATTGCCGCCGTCAGCCCCGCCGGGGCTTGTGGAATACCACCATGGACTTACCCAGTAGTCACTCCGAACCTCGATTGCGCAATTGCGTACGTATTGATTGATCTCCCTTTGGCGCGATTCCGCCGCTGGGGGTGGAGCGCGCCATGACCGAAGTAGACGCCAAGAAGCAAGAAAGCCCGCAGGACCGCCTGGCGCAGGTGGTCGAGCTGCTGCACCGGCACAAGCTGGTGGAAAACCTGACCCACCGCCAGGAGGGGCATCACCAGGAACTGGTCGAGGGCCTGGTGCACCGGCAGAACTTGGCCGAGTTGCAGCGTCGACTTGACGAGCTTCACCCCGCCGACGTCGCCCATATTCTCGAAGCCCTGCCGCTGGAAGAGCGCCTGACCGTCTGGAAGCTGGTCAACGCAGAACGCGACGGCGACATCCTCCTCGAAGTATCCGATGCGGTCCGTGAGACGCTGATCGCCGACATGGACGATCACGAGATACTCGCGGCCGCCCGGGAAATGGACGCCGACGAACTCGCCGACCTCGCCTCGGAGTTCCCGCGGGATGTCGTCCACGAGCTGATGGAAAGCCTCGATGCGCAGCAGCGCGAGCGTGTGCGCTCGGCGCTGTCCTACGAGGAAGACCAGGTCGGCGCGCTGATGGACTTCGAAATGGTCACCATCCGCGACGATGTGGCACTGGAGGTCGTGTTGCGCTACCTGCGCCGGCTGAAGGAACTGCCGGGGCACACCGACAAGCTTTTTGTGGTCGACTACGACGGCATTCTCAAGGGCGTGCTGCCGATCAAGCGGCTGCTGGTGAACGATCCCGAGCGGCTGGTGGGCGAGGTGATGGCCAGCGACCCGGTGAGCTTCCATCCGGACGAGGATGCCTACGAAGCTGCCCAGGCTTTCGAGCGCTATGACCTGATCTCCGCCCCGGTGGTGGAGAAGAGCGGCAAGCTGATCGGTCGCCTGACCATCGACGAGATGGTCGACCTGATCCGCGAGGAGAGCGAGAGCGAAGTGCTGAGCATGGCGGGTCTGCGCGAGGAGGAAGACATCTTCGCCTCGGTGTGGAAGTCGGTGCGCAACCGCTGGGCCTGGCTGGCGATCAACCTGATCACCGCCTTCATCGCCTCGCGGGTTATCGGTCTGTTCGAGGACTCCATCGAAAAGCTGGTGGCGCTGGCGGCGTTGATGCCCATCGTCGCCGGTATCGGTGGCAATTCCGGTAACCAGACCATCACCATGATCGTGCGTGCAATGGCACTGGACCAGCTCGGTGCCGGTCACAATTCCCGGCTAATGCGCAAAGAACTGGGCGTGGCGCTGATCAACGGCCTGCTCTGGGGCGGAGTGATTGGTGTGGTGGCCTGGATACTCTACGACAGCTGGTCGCTGGGCCTGGTCATGACCGGGGCGATGACGCTCAACCTGTTGCTGGCCGCGTTGATGGGGGTGTTGATTCCCATGACCCTGGTGCGCCTGGGACGCGACCCGGCGCTGGGCTCCAGTGTCATGATCACCGCGATGACCGATAGCGGCGGTTTCTTCATCTTCCTCGGCCTGGCCACGCTCTTCCTGCTGTAACTCCCCCTTTCGCCTCTCGCTCGGCCCGGCAATGGGTCGAGCGCAATGCGGGTGCGGCGCCTTGCCGTCCTGGTCGTGTACTCGGTTTGCTTCAAACGCTCGTTTCAGGCTACTGTTCGGCAGATTTGCCTGGGCCCGCTACTGGCCTTCTTCCAAGAAAAACAAGCGCGGCCAGAGCCGCTGGCAAAGGAGCCACGATGACCCCTAGTCAACTCCTGCTCGAGGGAGTCGAGCTCATGCTGCTGGGCATGGGTTTCGTTTTCGCTTTCCTCATCCTCCTGGTGTTCGCCATTCGCGCGATGTCCCGCCTGATCGATCGCTTCGCCGCCGCTCCTGTGCCAACCGCCGCGCCCGTGCCGGCGAAGGCCGCCGTGGCGCTGGAGCCGGATGCCGATCTGCTCGCCGCCATTCAATCCGCCATTAGCCAGCACCGCGCACGTCGCGGTTGATTCCGGTCCGATAGGGAGTTCTTGCATGACCGTCTCAAAACAAGCGCTTGGAATCACCGATGTAGTGCTGCGCGATGCCCACCAGTCGATTCTCGCCACCCGTGTCCGCCTGGAAGACATGCTGCCGATCGCGCCCAAGCTCGATCAGGTGGGCTTCTGGTCCGTCGAGTCCTGGGGTGGGGCGACGTTCGATGCCTGCATTCGCTACCTGGGCGAAGATCCCTGGGAGCGCATTCGCGAACTGAAGAAGGCCATGCCCAGGACCCGCCAGCAGATGCTGCTGCGTGGACAGAACCTGCTGGGTTATCGCCACTATGCCGACGATGTGGTGGAGAAGTTCGTCGAGCGGGCCGCCGTCAACGGCGTCGATGTGTTCCGCGTTTTCGATGCGATGAACGACCCGCGCAATCTGCAGACAGCCTTGCAGGCGGTCAAGCGCCAGGGCAAGCACGCCCAGGGCACCATTTCCTACACCACCAGCCCGGTACACACGCTGGAGATGTGGGTCGACCTGGCCAAGCAGATCGAGGACATGGGCGCCGATTCCGTGGCGATCAAGGACATGGCCGGTATTCTCAATCCCTATGTTGCCTTCGAGCTGGTGTCGCGGCTGAAGACCAGCCTGTCGATCCCGATCCACATGCAGTGCCATGCCACCGCGGGCCTGTCCACGGCGGCCATTCTCAAGGCGGTGGAGGCGGGCATCGACAATGTCGACACCGCCATCTCGTCGCTCTCCATGACCTATGGCCACTCACCGACCGAATCGGTGGTAGCGATCTTCCAGGGCAGCGAACGCGATACCGGGCTCGACCTGGAGTTGCTTGAAGAGATCGCCGCCTACTTCCGCGAGGTGCGCAAGAAGTATGCGAAGTTCGAAGGCAATCTCAAGGGAGTCGATTCGCGCATCCTGGTGGCCCAGGTGCCCGGCGGCATGCTCACCAACATGGAGAGCCAGCTCAAGGAGCAGGGCGCCCAGGACAGGTTCGACCAGGTGCTGGCGGAGATCCCGCGGGTGCGCGAAGACCTCGGCTTCATCCCCTTGGTGACCCCGACCTCGCAGATCGTGGGTACCCAGGCGGTAATCAACGTGCTGACCGGCGAGCGCTACAAGTCCATCACCAAGGAAACCGCCGGCGTTCTCAAAGGCGAGTACGGCGCGGCGCCAGCGCCGTTCAACGAGGCGCTGCAAGCTCGCGTGCTGGATGGTGGCGAGCCGATCACCTGCCGCCCCGCCGATCTGCTGGTCCCGGAAATGGACAAGCTGACCGCCGAGCTGAAGGCACTGGCTCGGGAGAAAGGCATCACCTTGGCCGCGAATGAAATCGACGATGTGCTCACCTATGCGCTGTTCCCGCAGATCGGCCTGAAGTTTCTGGAAAACCGCGGCAATGCCGCGGCCTTCGAGCCGGCGCCGACCGGCAAGGAGCTGCCGGCGCGGGAGGCTGGCAAGCCCGAGGTCTACACCGTCGAGGTCAGCGGCAAGTCGTTCGTGGTGCAGGTCAATGAGGGGGGCGACATCAGCGGCATCAAGCCCCTAGGCGGTGCCGGTGCATCGCCTGCGCCAGCCGCAGCGGTGGTGTCGGGTGGCGAGCCGCAGAGCGCGCCGCTGGCCGGCAATATTTTCAAGGTTCTGGTGAAGCCGGGGCAGGTGGTCGAGGAAGGCGAGCTGATCGTCATTCTCGAGGCGATGAAGATGGAAACCGAGATCCGCGCCTTCAAGGCCGGCACTATCGGCGTCATCAACATCAAGGTCGGTGATGCCGTGGCGGTGGGCGACAGCCTGCTGACCATCGCCTGAGGAGCGACGCATGGATAAGTTGCTCAAGATCTGGCAAAGCACCGGTCTCTACCATTTGGAGCCGGGCCAGGCGCTGATGATCGCGGTCTGCCTGGGGTTGATCTTCCTAGCCATTCGCAAGGGCTTCGAACCGCTGTTGCTGATCCCCATCGGCTTCGGCGGCCTGCTGGCGAACATCCCGGTGGCGAACATGGCCGAGGGGGCCGGCGTCCTGCATCTCTTTTACGAGGTGGGGTTGCCGACCAGCGTGTTCCCGCTGTTGATCTTCATGGGCGTGGGGGCAATGACGGACTTCGGTCCGATGCTGGCCAATCCCAAGACCCTGCTGCTCGGCGCGGCGGCGCAGTTCGGTATCTTCGGTACCCTGCTCGGGGCGTTGGCGTTGACGGCCATGGGCATCCCCGGCATGGAGTTCACCCTGAAGGAAGCGGCCTCCATCGCCATCATCGGTGGTGCGGACGGCCCGACCTCGATCTTCGTGACCTCCAAGCTGGCGCCCGATCTGCTCGGCCCCATCGCCGTGGCCGCCTACTCCTACATGGCCCTGGTTCCGTTGCTGCAGCCGCCGATCATGCGTGCGCTGACCACCAAGGACGAGCGCGCCATCGTCATGCAGCAACTGCGACATGTCAGCCAGGCCGAGAAGATCGTCTTCCCGCTGTTGCTGTGCCTGCTGATCGGCATGCTACTACCGGACGCGGCGCCGCTGGTGGGCATGTTCGCCTTCGGCAATCTGCTGCGTGAGAGCGGCGTGGTGGAGCGCCTGGCCGATACTTCGCGCAATGCCTTGATCAACATCGTCACCATCGCCCTGGGGTTGACGGTTGGCTCCAAGCTATCCGCCGATGCCTTCCTGCAAATCAAGACCCTGGGCATCCTGGTGCTCGGCATGATCGCCTTCTGTGGCGGCACCGCGGCAGGGGTCCTGATGGCCAAGCTGATGAACATGTTCAGCAAGCAGAAGATCAACCCCTTGATCGGTTCGGCCGGCGTCTCCGCGGTGCCGATGGCGGCGCGGGTGTCCAACAAGGTGGGGCTGGAAGCCAATCCGCAGAACTTCCTGCTGATGCATGCCATGGGGCCGAACGTGGCCGGGGTGATTGGTTCGGCGGTGGCGGCGGGGGTGCTGCTGAACTTCGTGGGCTGAGATTCTGCGCCCAGCAGAAAGCCGCCTTTATGGCGGCTTTTGTTTGCGCCCCGTTTTCCAGCAACTGCAGTCTGCTGGGGCACACCGCAGAAGGCCGGCGGGTGCCGGCTCTCCTGGCGAGCGGTACCGCTTAGGCCTCTTCGGCGTTCGCGGCGAGCTCTGCGTCGTGGGCGATCAGCGCTACCAGTGCATTTTGCTGGCGCCGCGACAGCTGGCGGAAGCGCTGCAGCAATTCTCGCTCGTGCAAGGACAGCTCAGGGCTGTCCAGGCGCATGCTCAGGTCTTCGTCCAGCGTGCCTTCTTGAATCAGGCTTTGCTCTAGGCGGGCGATGATTTCGGAGTTCATGCTGCGATGGTGGTTGCGCGCCACATCGGCGATGCGCTCACGCATGCCATCCGGCAAACGGACGACGAATTTGTCAGCCGTGCGGCTGGAGTAAATAGCCTGTTTCATAGGGCGCATAATGTTTAACCCGGGTTGGTTCAGGGAAGCGATGCTGGCAATGAGCTACAAGATAGTCACCGGTTTGACTGCCTTGAATGCAAGTCGTTCACTCAGTATCGCGCTTGACGTCCTTATGACCATTAGCCATATGATCAGTTCCTTGACGTCAATTCTGTGTCGTATTTTGGTCAATGTAGCGGCGCTTTGCCAGCACCGATTATCAGAAATGCGTTGCATTAAGCAAACTGAGTGGTTATTTGCGAACCCGGTCGGTGCCGATCGAGATTCTGTCCACCCTGCCAGGAATTGCGCGGCTACTGTACGGCGTATCGCTGGGACCGCAACCCAGCGAAATGATGGGGCCGCCGACTGGCACTACCGTTGATCGACTGGCTCAGTCCAGAGGCAGCTCGGTGGTCCGCTTGACCTCGCTCATGGCGATGTTCGAGTGTGCTTCCTGCACGTGCGGGCGCTGGAGCAACTGATCCCGCAGAAAGCGCTCGTAGCTGGCAATGTCGCGGGCCACCACCTTCAGCAGATAGTCCGAGCTGCCGGCCATGGTGTAGCACTCCAGCACCTCCGGATAACCGACTACTGCCTGCTCGAACTCCTCCAGGTTGTTGCGGCCGTGGGCCGAGAGCTTGACGTTGACGAACACCGTCATGCCCAGGCCGAGGCGTTGGGGATTGAGCAATGCCACCTTGCGCTCGATCACTCCCTCTTCCTGCATGCGATGGATGCGTCGCCAGCAGGGCGATTGCGATAACTCCACTTTTTCGGCGATCTCCGCAGCCGACAGGTCGGCGTCGTGCTGCAATAGTCGGAGAATGCGCCGATCGATGGTGCTCAGCTTTTCCTGCATTAATGTTTCCTTTTTATTGTTCTTAGCGAAAGGATTTTGCGGATTATGCTCGGCGAAGCCTGAAAATAGAAAGAAAAAGCCGATACCCCTCAGTCATAGTTTTGCCCCAGTGGCTCCGCGCGGCGATCCCGTGCGGGGCAGGATGGCGGCACTAATAAAGTGCCGCTTCGCTCGCATAAGAATAAAAGGAGCGCCCCATGTCACTGGCCGAGATCCGCCTGGATGACAAGTACCGGCTCGCCACCGGTCATCTGTATCTCACCGGCACCCAGGCGCTGACCCGCCTGCCGATGTTGCAAAAGCAGCGCGATGCCGCCCACGGGCTGAACACCGCCTGTTTCATATCCGGCTACCGCGGCTCGCCGCTTGGCGGGCTCGACAAGAGCCTGTGGGAAGCCAAGCAGTTCCTCCAGGAAAACCACATCCATTTTCAGCCCGGCGTGAACGAAGAGCTGGCCGCCACCGGTGTGTGGGGTAGCCAGCAGACCAATCTGTTCCCCGGTGCCCGCTACGATGGCGTGTTCGCCATGTGGTACGGCAAGGGACCGGGCGTCGACCGCTGTGGCGACGTCTTCAAGCATGGCAACTCCGCCGGCGTTTCACCCCATGGCGGCGTGCTGCTGCTGGCTGGCGATGACCACGGGTGCAAGTCGTCGAGCATCGCCCACCAGAGCGAGCATGCGTTCATCGCCGCCTCGATTCCGGTATTGAATCCGGCCAACGTCCAGGAAATCCTCGACTACGGCATCATTGGGTGGGAGCTATCGCGCTACAGCGGTTGCTGGGTGGCGTTGAAGACCATTGCCGAGAACGTCGACTCCTCGGCGGTGGTGGATGTCGACCCGTTGCGCATCGAACTGAAGATTCCCGACGACTTCGAGCTGCCGGAAGGCGGTGTGCACATCCGCTGGCCGGACCCGCCGCTGGCCCAGGAAAAACGCCTCAATACCTACAAGATCTACGCCGCCCGGGCCTTCGCCCGTGCCAACCACCTGAACAAGGTGATGCTCGACTCGCCGAATCCGCGACTGGGCATCATCACCACCGGCAAGTCCTACCTCGATGTGCGCCAGGCGTTGGTCGACCTTGGCCTCGACGACGAGCTGTGTGCCCAGGTCGGCCTGCGCGTGCTCAAGGTCGGCATGAGCTGGCCGCTGGAGCCGGTCTCGGTGCACGAGTTCGCCGAGGGCTTGGACGAAATCCTGGTGGTCGAGGAAAAACGCAGCATTATCGAAGACCAATTGACCGGCCAGCTCTACAACTGGCCGGTGGGCAAGCGCCCCCGCGTGGTCGGGGAGTTCGACGAGCAGGGCAACTCGCTGCTGCCGAACCTCTCCGAACTGACACCCGCGATGATCGCCCGGGTCATCGCCAAGCGCCTGGCGCCGATCTACACCAGTCCCACCATCGAGCAGCGCCTGGGTTTTCTCGCCGCCAAGGAGAAAGCCCTGGCGGCTCCCAAGCACCAGACCAAGCGCACCCCGCACTTCTGCTCCGGCTGCCCGCACAACAGCTCTACCAAGCTGCCCGAAGGCAGCCGCGCCCTCGGTGGCATCGGTTGCCACTACATGACCCAGTGGATGGACCGCAATACCGACACCTTCACCCAGATGGGCGGCGAGGGCGCCACCTGGATCGGCCAGGCGCCGTTCACCGATACGCCCCACGTGTTCCAGAACCTCGGCGACGGCACCTATTTCCACTCGGGACAGCTGGCCTTGCGCGCCTCGGTCGCCGCCGGCGTCAACATCACCTACAAGATTCTCTACAACGACGCGGTGGCCATGACCGGCGGCCAGCCCATCGATGGCGAACTGCGAGTCGATCAGCTCAGCCAGCAGGTATACGCCGAGGGCGTCAAGCGCATCGCCCTGGTCAGCGATGAGCCGGAGAAATACCCGACCCGCAGCACCTTCGCCCCTATTGTCACTTTCCATCACCGTCGCGATCTGGATGCCGTGCAGCGCGAGTTGCGCGAGTTCAAGGGCGTTTCGGTGATCATCTACGACCAGACCTGCGCCACGGAAAAGCGCCGCCGGCGCAAGCGCGGCAAGCTGGCCGACCCGGCCAAGCGCGCCTTCATCAACCCGGCCGTATGCGAGGGCTGTGGCGATTGCAGCGTGAAGTCCAACTGCCTGTCGGTACTGCCGTTGGAAACCGAGCTGGGTCGCAAACGGCAGATCGACCAGAACGCCTGCAACAAGGATTTCAGCTGCGTCGAGGGCTTTTGCCCGAGCTTCGTTACCGTGCACGGTGGCAGTTTGCGCCAGCCGGAAGCCGTGGGCTTGAATGCACTGTTCATTGCCTTGCCGGAACCGCGACAGCCTGCCCTGGCACGCCCCTGGAACATTCTCTTGCCCGGCGTCGGCGGCAGCGGCGTGACCACCGTCGGCGCCCTGCTGGGCATGGCCGCGCATATCGAAGGCAAGGGCTGCAGCGTGCTCGACCAGGCTGGCCTGGCGCAGAAGTTTGGCCCGGTGGTCACCCACATTCGCATTGCCGCCAAGCAGGAGGACATCTATGCCGTGCGCATCGCCGCCGGCGAGACCGACCTGTTGCTCGGCTGCGACCTGGTGGTGGCGAGCAGTGAGGAGGCCCTGGCCAAGCTCAACGACAAGATCGCCCACGCAGTGATCAATAGTCATGAAGCGGCCACCGCCGAGTTCACCCGCAACCCGGACGCCCAGGTTCCCGGCGCCGCCATGCGCGAAGCGCTGGTAGAGGCGGTGGGCGAGGGCAAGACCCATTTCGTCGATGCCACGCGCCTTGCGACGCGACTGCTCGGCGACAGCATCGCCACAAACCTGTTCATGCTGGGCTACGCCTATCAGAAGGGACTGGTGCCGGTTTCCGCCGCTGCCATCGAGAAAGCCATCGAGCTGAACGGTGTGGCAGTCAAGCTCAACCAGCAGGCGTTCCTGTGGGGGCGTCGCGCTGCCCATGATCTCGCCGCCGTGGAAAAGCTGGCCAAGCCAGCCGATCTGGCCGAGCCCAGCTGCGAAACCCTGGACGAGATCGTCGAGCACCGTGTCGCACTGCTCACCGCCTACCAGGATGCCGCCTATGCGGAGCGCTATCGCGAGCGCGTGGCGGCTGTGCGCAGGATCGATGCCGACAAGGATCATGCGTTGACCAGGGCGGTGGCGCGTTACTACTTCAAGCTGCTCGCCTACAAGGACGAATACGAAGTGGCGCGCTTGTACAGCGATGCGGCCTTCACCCGGCAATTGCAGGCGCAGTTCCAGGGCGACTACCGGCTGGAGTTCCACTTGGCTCCGACCTGGCTGGCCAAGCGCGATCCGCTGACCGGCGAACCGCGCAAGCGTCAGTTCGGCCCTTGGATGCTCACGGCATTCAACCTTCTGGCGCGATTCAAGTTCCTGCGCGGCACCGCACTCGATCCGTTCGGCTACAGCGCTGAGCGCCGCCTGGAGCGGGAGCTGATCGAGCAGTACGAGCAAGACCTGGACCTGCTGCTGGTGGTGCTCAATCCGGACAACTACCGCACTGCCGTGGCCCTGGCCGAGCTGCCGGAGCAGATCCGCGGCTATGGCCATGTCAAGGACAAGGCCGTGGCCAGGGCACGTGAACAGGCGACCTCTCTCAAGGCGCGTCTGACCGCCAGTGAAACGCAGGTGGTGCGCCTGTTCGAGCCCGCAGCCTGACAGCGACGGCTTGCCTGCGCCTGCCGGCAAGCCCGTCCACCAGCCCTAGACAGTACCGACCCCACAATCAGAACCCGAGGAACCCGCATGTCCGTGTTTTCCCACGTCGAATTCGATCACCATGAGCAGGTCGTATTCGGTCACGACAAGGCAACCGGCCTGAAGGCCATCATCGCCATCCATGACACCACCCTTGGTCCGGCCTTGGGCGGCTGCCGCATGTGGCCGTACGCCACCGACGAGGAAGCGCTGCGCGATGTGCTGCGCCTGTCCCGCGGCATGACCTACAAGTCGGCCCTGGCGCAGTTGCCGTTGGGCGGCGGCAAAGCGGTGATCATTGGCGATCCGCGAAAGGACAAGAGCGAAGCGCTGTTCCAGGCCATGGGCGATTTCGTCGACAGCCTCGGTGGTCGCTACATCACCGCAGCCGACTCCGGCACCGGCGTGGCGGAAATGCAGTTCATGGCCCAGCGCACCCGCCACGTGGCAGGTGCCGGTCTGCGCGAGGCCTGGGATGGCGGCATGCGCAGCGGCGATCCGTCGCCCTCGACCGCCTATGGCGTGTTCATTGGCCTGAAGGTGGCCGTTGCCCACCGCCTGGGGCGCGGCGATCTCAAGGGATTGAAGGTGGCGATCCAGGGCGTCGGCCAGGTCGGCTTCGGCCTTGCCCGCCAGCTCCACGAAGCCGGTGCCGAACTCTGGGTCACCGACATCCAGGACGCCAACGTGCAGCGTGCCGTGGAGGAACTGGGTGCCCATGCGGTGCGTCAGCAGGACATCTATGGCCTGGACGTGGACGTCTTCGCACCCTGTGCCCTGGGCGGCATCATCAATCCGCAGACCCTCGAGGCGTTGCGGGCACCGGTGATCGCCGGGGCCGCGAACAATCAGCTGGCCGATGCCCAGTTGGCCGAGGAACTTCAGTCGCGCCGCTGCCTCTATGCTCCGGACTACGCAATCAACGCCGGCGGCATCATCGACGTCTGCTACGAGCGCACCGGCGGTAGCGCGGCGGAACTCAAGGCGCATATCGAAGGTATCGGCGAAACGCTGCGGCAGATTTTCGAGCGTGCCGATGCCGAGGGCGGCACCACAGCGGCCGTGGCCGATCGCCTGGCCCGGGAGCGGCTCCAGGCTGGCCGCTGAACAGCAGGCTTGCCGGCGCCACGCGGTGGCGCCAACCCCCCTACAACAACAAGAAGGCAAACCCTATGAGTCAAGACAGCAGCGTCGGCGTCGGCACCTTTGCCGACAGTTCCAGTAGCGACGGGCGTGGCCTGTGGTCGTCACGCTGGATCTTCTTCCTGGCCGCCACCGGTTCCGCCGTGGGCCTGGGCAACATCTGGAAGTTCCCCTACATCACCGGCGAGCATGGCGGCGGCGCCTTCGTGCTGGTCTACCTCGCATGCATCCTGGTGATCGGCATCCCGTTGCTGATGGCCGAAGTGATGATCGGCCGCAGCGGCCGGCGTAACCCGGCCGGTGCGGTGGCAGCGGTGGCGCGCCGCGCCGGGGCCAGTCGGCACTGGGGAGCGTTGGGTGGCCTGGGGGTGCTGACCGGCTTCCTGATCCTGAGCTTCTATGCGGTGGTGGCCGGCTGGGCGCTGGCCTATGTGCCCGTGGCGGCGAGCGGCGGATTCAATGGCCTGGCGGCCGAGGCCAGCGACAGCCTGTTCGGCGGCCTGCTGGGTAATCCGCTCAAACTGGTCGGCTACGGCACCCTGGTGCTGCTGGCGACCCTGCTGATCGTCGGTTTCGGCGTGCGCAAGGGCCTGGAGCGCTCGCTGCGCTTCCTCATGCCGGGACTCTTCGCCTTGCTGCTGGTGCTGGTCGGCTACGCCGCCACCACCGGGCATTTCAATGAAGCCGTGCGTTTCCTGTTCGTCGCCGACTTCAGCAAGCTGAGCGCGCAGAGCGTGCTGGTGGCCATGGGGCATGCCTTCTTCACCCTGAGCCTGGCCAGCGGCGCGATGATGGCCTACGGCTCATATCTGCCGGAGGGCACCTCGATCGCCAAGACTTCGATCATGGTAGCGCTGGCCGATACCGCCGTGGCGCTGCTCGCCGGCCTGGCGATCTTCCCGGTGGTGTTCGCCAACGGCCTGGAGCCGGGGGCCGGCCCGGGCCTGATCTTCGTTACGCTGCCCATCGCCTTCGGTCAGATGCCGCTGGGGCAACTGATTGGCACGCTGTTCTTCGTCATGCTGTTCGTTGCCGCCCTGACTTCGGCGATCTCCCTCAGCGAGCCGACCATCGCCTGGCTGACCGAGAAGTTCGGCATGAGCCGGCGCGCGGCGGTGGCCCTGAGTGGCGTCGCCCTGTGGCTGCTGAGCCTGGGCACGGTGTTCTCGTTCAACCTCGGCGCGGACTACACGCTGTTCGACAAGACCTTCTTCGATTGCCTGGACTATCTGACCACCAACCTGTTGATGCCCCTGGGCGGCCTGTTCACCGTGCTGTTCGCCGGCTGGGTACTGAAGGAGTATCAGGTGCGCGACTCGCTCGGCATGGCCAGCCCGCAATGGTTCCGCGCCTGGTGGTGGGTGCTGCGCTGCCTGACGCCGCTGGGCATCCTGGTGGTGTTCCTGAATGCCATCGGCGTGTTCGGCGGTTAGCGTCGCGGCGCTTCAGCCAGCGGTAGGGCCAGGCTGAAGCCGTGGTGTCGGTAGCCGAGTTCGGCATAGAAATGCTGTGCGGCTTCCCGATCCCTGCGGGTCGATAGTGCCAGCTTGTAGCAGCCCCAGGCACTGGCCTGGGCTGCGGCTTCGCCGAGCAGGGCGCGACCAATACCCTGGCCGCGCTGTTTGGCATCGACTACCACGTCCTCCAGGATCGCGGAGCGAGCGAAGTTGTGCGCAAGGTGTTCGATGAGGTGCAGCGTGCAGGTGCCCAGCAAGTGATCGCCGGATTCCGCGACCAGTACCACCCGACCGTCAGGCAGGTGTGCCAGGCGCTCGGCGAGTGCCTGGGCATCGGGGCGCGGATCCTGGCTGCCGAGCTGCTGCAGCAGGCGGGCCAGTGGCGTCGCGTCGCTGGCACATGCTGTGCGTACGCGGAAGGCGGCTTCTCGAGGTGATGGCATGGCGGTTCTCCGAGCGCGGGTGACAGGTTTCAGACTCCACGGGCGACAACATGACAAAACGGTCCTCGGCCGTTAACATGCGCGCCGACGATCCGCCGCACTGCGTCCCAGTAGCTCAATTGGATAGAGCATCCCCCTCCTAAGGGGAAGGTTGTGAGTTCGAACCTCGCCTGGGACGCCATCTCGATCTGCCTGTTCTGGCACCGGCGCATCCCTCTTTCGATCGTCCCCACCCACAGAATGTCAGTTTTCGGTCTCCCTATTATGGAAGTGCGTCGGCAAGCGGCGAACGGTCCGTGGATTCTTCCTCGTGTGCTTGAAATTTTGAACGGCTGATGCGAATTTTGTGCGCATCGCCGCTGCCAGCGGCATTGCCAGAACAATAAGGATAAGAGTCATGAGCAATAACGGCCGTAGTCCACTCGCTGAGCGTTTGGCCGGTATCGACGAAATCGAATGCGTGACTCCGGATTTGAACGGAGTGCCGCGTGGCAAGGTCATGACCGCCGAGGGCTTTCTCGAAGGGCGGCGTCTGCAATTGGCCCGTGGGGTGTTGCTGCAATGCATCATGGGCGGCTACCCGCCGGCACGTTTCTATGGCAGCGACGATGGCGACGTGGCGCTGCTGGCCGACCCCGCACAAGTCCATCGCCTACCTTGGAGCGATACTCCGCGTGCGCTGGCGATCTGCGATGCCGACGAACTGGACGGCAGCCTGTGCGGCCTGTCCACCCGAGGCCAGCTCAAGCAGGTGATCGCCCGTTATGCCGCCCACGGCTGGCAGCCGGTGGTGGCTACCGAACTGGAGTTCTACGTGTTCGCGCCAAACCCCGATCCGCAACAGCCGTTCCAGCCGCCGGTCGGCCTGGACGGCCGGCGGGAGCAGGGCTTCTCGGCGTTCAGCGTGTCGTCCAACAACGGCCTGCGGCCGTTCTTCGAAGAGGTCTATCGCTGCATGGCGGCCATGGGCTTGCCGCGCGACACCTTCATGCACGAGATGGGCACCAGCCAGTTCGAGATCAACCTGCTACACGGAGATCCACTGCTGCTGGCGGACCAGACCTTCCTGTTCAAACATCTGCTCAAGGAAGTCGGCTTGCGCCATGGCGTCAACGTCGTCTGCATGGCCAAGCCGGTGCCGAAGATTCCGGGCAGCTCCATGCATGTGCATCAGAGCGTGGTGGAGCAGGGTAGCGGCCGCAATATCTTCAGCGACGAACAGGGTGAGGCCACCGCGGCGTTTCGTCATTTCATCGGCGGTCAGCAGGCTGCGCTGGCCGACCTCACGCTGCTGCTGGCACCCAACGTCAATTCCTACCAGCGGCTGTGCAACCCCTATGCTTCACCGAACAATGCCTGCTGGTCCCACGACAACCGTTCCGCGGGGCTGCGCATTCCGGCCAGTGCACCGGTGGCGCGGCGGGTGGAAAACCGCTTGCCGGGCGCCGATGCCAACCCCTACCTGGTCATTGCCGCCAGTTTGGCGGCCGGCCTGTATGGCATCGAGCGCGAGCTGGAGCCGAGCGAGGCGATCCAGGGCGAGTTCGAGACGCCCGACGCATTGACGCTGCCCTGTACCATGCATGCGGCAATCGAGCGTCTGAAGCGCAGCCAGCTGGCGCGGGAATTGTTCGGCAATGAGTTCATCGAAGGCTACATTGCCAGCAAGACCATGGAGCTTTCGAGCTTCTTCGATGAAATCAGTCCCTGGGAGCGCCGTATTCTCGGTTCCCAGGTTTAACCAACGCGCCGGACGTTCCTTGCGAGCGGCCCGGTGCCCTCTGCAGGGAGCCGCTCGGAACGCCGATGCGTCGAATCTGGAAGTCTTTTCGCGCGCTGTATTTCGCGACGCTGTTGATGTTGATCGGCTCGGGTCTGCTGAGCACCTACCTGGCGTTGCGTCTGGCCGATACGGTGGACGGCCTGTGGGTCGGGGCCCTGATGACGGCCAACTACCTCGGGTTGGTGCTGGGCGGCAAGTTCGGCCACCGCTTGATCGCCAAGGTCGGGCACATCCGCGCCTATGTCGCCTGTGCCGGGGTGGTCACTGCGGCGGTGCTCGGTCATGGCCTGATCGACTGGCTGCCGGCCTGGCTGCCACTGCGCATGCTGGTAGGCCTGGGCATGATGTGCCAGTACATGGTGATCGAGAGCTGGCTCAACGAGCAATCCGATGCCAGCCAGCGCGGGCTGGTGTTCTCCGGCTACATGGCGGCTTCCTACCTGGGTCTGATCCTCGGCCAATTGGTACTGGTGGTGCATCCGGCCCTGGGGCTGGAGCTGCTCATGCTGGTGGCGCTGTGTTTCGCCCTTTGCCTGGTGCCGGTGGCAGTGACGGGCAAGTTGCACCCGGCGCCGCTGCATCCGGCGCCTTTGGAGCCACGTTTTTTCATGGAGCGGGTGCCGATGTCGCTGATCGCGACGTTGGCGTCCGGGTTGCTTATCGGTGCCTTCTATGGCCTTGCGCCGCTGTATGCGACGCGTCAGGGGCTCTCCACCGAACAGGTCGGCTTGTTCATGGGCGGCTGCGTGCTGGCAGGCCTGCTGGTGCAGTGGCCGCTCGGCTGGCTATCCGACCGTAGCGATCGCTCGCGACTGATTCGTGGCTGCGGTTTGCTGCTGGCGCTCACCGCGTTGCCGCTGGCGGTGATGCCGGAAGTGCCGGTCGGCATGCTGGCTATCGGTTTTGTCGTCAGCCTGTTGCAGTTCAGCCTGTATCCGCTGGCGGTCGCCTTTGCCAACGACCACGTCGAGGCGGAGCGGCGCGTGTCCCTGACCGCCATGCTGCTGGTGACCTTCGGCATCGGTGCCAGCCTGGGACCGCTGTTGGCGGGTGTGCTGATGAAGTTCATCGGTGCCCATATGTTCTACGCCTTCGTCAGCGGCTGCGGCTTCCTGCTGGTGCTGCTGATCCGGCCGCAGGCAGTGACCCATCTGCACCAGGTCGAGGATGCACCGCTGCATCACATTGCCATGCCGAACAACATGACCAGTTCGCCCCTGGTGGCTGCGCTCGATCCGCGGGTCGACGAACAGGTGGTGCACGAGCAGATGCACAGCTCCCCGGAGCCCGAGGAAGACCGGCCGCAATGACACCCCCAGTGCTCAGCGTGGTCATTCCCGCCCTCAACGAGGCCGAGGCGTTGCCGCGCCTGCTCGAGGACCTGGCGCCGCTACGGGCGCAGGGCGTCGAGCTGATCCTGGTGGACGGCGGCAGCCAGGACGGTACGGCGGAGGTCGCGTGCGTTGCGGTGGACAAGCTGCTCGCGTCACCCTCCGGGCGTGCGCGGCAGATGAATGCCGGCGCCGCCCAGGCCGCTGGCGAGTATCTGTGGTTCCTGCATGCCGACACACGAGTCCCTGCGCTCAGCAGGTCGCGGTTGCTCGAAGGACTTGCCGCACGGCCGCTGTGGGGGCGGTTCGATGTGCGGTTGTCGGGCAATGGCCCATCGCTACGTCTCATCGGCACAATGATCGGCCTGCGTTCGCGGTTGACCGGAATCGCCACCGGGGATCAAGGTATCTTCGTGCGCCGGGCTCTGTTCGAGGAGCTGGGTGGCTACGCCGAGCAGCCGTTGATGGAGGATATCCAGCTGACGCGCTGTCTCAGGCGCCTGGCTCGCCCGCTTTGCCTGCGGCCGCCGCTGGTGACGTCGAGTCGCCGTTGGGAGCGTCATGGCGTCTGGCGTACCGTATGGCTGATGTGGCGCCTGCGCCTGGCCTATTACTTCGGCGCCAGCCCGGAGCGGTTGGCCCGGCAGTACTACGGAGGACCGCCGTTATGAGTCTGTCGATTTCCTTGCACCTGCTGGCGCGTGCTCCCGAACCAGGGCGGGTGAAGACCAGGCTGATACCCGCGCTGGGCGAGGAGGGCGCCTGCGACTTGCAGCGCATCCTGGTGGAGCATGCCCTCACCTTGCCGACCGAGGGCTTCTGCGAACGTTTCCTGTGGCTCGACGATGGCCCCGACGAGGCCCTGGAGGCCCTGGCCGAACGGCAGGCGTGGACCGTCATGGAACAGCCGGTGGGCGACCTGGGCGAGCGCATGCGCCGTATCGCCGCGCTGGGCCTGGCCGATAGCGATGCAGTGGTTCTGATCGGCAACGATTGTCCGGCGCTGGACAGCGCCTACTTCCACGCCGCCCGCCAGTCGCTGGCCGTAAACGATGTCGTACTGGGGCCTGCCGAAGACGGCGGCTACGTGCTGCTTGGCCTGCGCCGGGTCGATCCGCTGCTGTTCGAGGGGTTACCCTGGGGCACCGACCAGGTCTTGTCATTGACGTGCGAGCGAGTGCAGCAACTGGGCTGGTCCCAGGCCTTGCTGCCGGTGCTATGGGATGTCGACCGCCCCGAGGACCTGCCGCGCCTGGCCGAGCTGGGTGTCAGTCTTTGCTCCCATGAGGGCGGGATCTAGGCCTCACCGGTCTACGTTTCGTCGTCTACCCGGCGGGCTTCGCGCTGAAGCTGGTAGACGAAGCGCTCGACCTGGCGCTGCTCCAGGCCGCTCATGCGATGGAAGCGCATGCCGGCGAAGGTGATGTCCAGCTTCTCTTCGTAGATCAGGTGCCGCAGTTCCACCTGGGTGGTCAGGGTGCCGAAGGGGAGCGCGGCGGTGAAGCGTTCGTAGACTTGGCCGGTTTGCAGGCCGTTGGTGACGTTGCCGGCGAAGCGCAGCTTGCAGCCGGTGGCGGAAATGTCCAGCAGACTACCCTTGAGCGAGCGATTAAGCTTGCTGCTGCCGAGTTCGACCGAAATCGCCTGCCCTTGACGCAACTGTGCACGATAGGCGCTGCGGCGTTGGTGATAGGTCACCGCATCCGGCAGGTTGACCCAGTAGCAGCGGGCTCCTTCGAGTTCGCCGATGCGTACTTGCTGCTGGCATTCCCAAGCGATGCGCACGCCTTCATGAAAGGCTTCTATGCGGAAGGACTCGCCGTTTTGCAGATAGCGTTCGCCGTCGTTCGGCACCAGTTCGTCGAAAGCCAGCAGGCCGCGCTCCCGGTTCACCTCCACCAGATAGCTCTGGAAGCGCTGGCCGCGCCCGTGGAAGGTAATCACCAGCGGATCGTGGTTTTGCTGCAGCAGCCGCAGGTTGGCAAAGATTTCCAGGGGGGCTTTCAGCACCTTGGGTGGCTGCGGGCCTTCATCCTCGTGAAAGGGATTGGACACGGTCCAGGACTCTCCGGCAGAAAATACTACTACGGCACTAGCATACTGGCATTGTGCCTGTATGTCCTTTGCCTTGTTATTGATGTCAGGCCTGGCTGAGTGGGCGCTGCTGGCCGATTCTAGCGGCCCCGCCACGGCTGTCATAGAGGCCGGGTGTCTCGCCGCCCCGCAGGATGCCGAGCACGCTGCTGAGAGTGGCCTGGTTGGCTCGAATCAGCCGGCCGTTGCGCTGGTTGGCATTCTGGCATCGTTGCAGCAGTTCGCTTAGCTCGTCGCCCCGGGCCAGCAGTTCGGCGCCATGAGCGGAGCGTGCAGCGAGCGCCTGTAAACCGGCACGATCGGCGCTCAAACTCAGGCTGGCAAGTAGCTGGCTGCGCTGGTTGCCATGCTGGGCGAGCAGGGCGAGCAGCGGCTGTTTCTCTCCCAGGATGCGCTCCAGGCGAGGCAGGTCGCGTTCGCTGAGGGCCTGGAATTCGCTATCGATCAGCTCAAGCAGTTGCCTGGTGCTGTCGATATCTTCAGTGATCAGTTGGAGCAGGGTCGTGTCTTGCATCGTGGGCTCGGGGGGTCAGGCGTCCAACACCCCCAGCGCAGCCCTAAGACTAGCGCTGGGATTCGAAATCGAGCAGTTTGTTGGCTACGCGCTTGCTGTCGACCTGGTAGGTGCCGTCGGCAATCGCCTGCTTCAGTTGAGCCACACGATTCTTGTCGACGCTCGGCAGGTCGCGCAATTTGTCGGTGGCCTCTTGCAGCTGCTGGGCCTCGCGGCTGAACTGCACGGATTCGCCAATCTTGGGAGCGGTTTCCTGCTGGGCGGGAACCGGAGCGGACTGGTTGTCGCTGGCGGCTTCACTGCGGCCGCCGGTCTGGACGCCGCTGGAGCGCCCGGTATTGGCGGGAGTGGCGGCGTTGTTCGGCCGGTTGAAGTCGATAACCATGATGCAAACCTCGGACTGTATTTGGACGCTTGCCAGGCTTTTCGGCCGTGTTCAGGAAAACTTTAGGGCTAATTTTCGCCAGCCGCCTAAATATTCGAAAGCACGCGTCGCCTGACAGTGTAGAAAATCGTCGGGTGAAAGCACTACAAGATTCATGCCTACATGGCAACTTCCACTTGGCCTGGCCCGACTACCCTGGCTTTGATCACGCGCTGCGAGCGCAGGTTCCGAACGCTGATCTGTTCGCCCTGGGCCCCGTCGGAGAGCGCTTCGCCAGGCATTCGCACGTTCACTCCGGCGCTGCGCGCGCTGATCACCACCTGGTCGCCGCGGTGCACGACCTCTGCCAGTTGCAGATGAACGGGCGCCAGTACCTGATCCGGCAGTAGCGGACGCGTCAGTTTTTTGCCGACAGCTTGCTTCAACTCGGTCAGGTAGCCCTGGTTGAGCGATCCCACATCGCGCTCCGCCAGCCCCAGGTCTGCTTCCCGTAGCACGTTGTTGCGCTTCAGCGGTCGACTGGCTACGACCACATCGCGGTACAGCCGCACTTCGGCCGGTACGAAGACCGACCAGGGTGACGAGCCTTCGCAGCGTACGCGCACCGTCACCCGGCCCAGCGGCTGGGCGGGGCTCTCCAGGGCGGCTGTCAATTCCTTGTCGCACAGCGGGAGGCGCAGCCGTGGGTCGAGCCGATTGACCAGAACCTCGTGGCGCGCCTGGATTTCGCTACGCTGTAGGTAGTCGCCCACTGCGGATTCAAGAAAGCCTTGGGTGGCGCCGATAAGGTCTTCGGGCAAGGTGGCCGAGGCGGATGCGACGGTGCTGTGGCCCAGCCCGCACAGAGCGGGTAAAACGACCAACAGGATGTGGCATTTTGCTATGCAGCGGCGGAAAAGCGTCGATTTCGCGTTCATACAAGTTCAAAAAGCAAGGCCCGTGCCGCCTGCTAATCTAAGCTAAGCGTCGGGGTACTTGATCGATAGGAGTCTGGCATGGCCGGTGTATTGGATTCGGTTAACCAGCGTACGCAACTGGTTGGGCAGAACCGCCTGGAGTTGTTGCTGTTCCGTCTCGACGGCAGTCAGCTGTACGGGATCAACGTGTTCAAGGTGAAGGAGGTGCTGCAATGCCCCAAGCTCACCATCATGCCCAAGTCCAGCCCGGTGGTGCGCGGTGTCGCCAACATACGCGGGGGCACCATCCCGATCCTCGACCTGTCGATGGCGACCGGGCGCAAGGGGTTGGATGATCTGAAAAACAGCTTCGTCATCATCACCGAGTACAACACCAAGGTGCAGGGTTTCCTGGTGCGTTCGGTGGAGCGCATCGTCAACATGAACTGGGAGGAGATCCATCCGCCACCCAAGGGCACCGGTCGCGATCACTACCTGACGGCGGTGACGCGGGTCGACAAGCAGTTGGTGGAAATCATCGACGTGGAGAAGATCCTTGCCGAAGTGGCGCCGATGTCGGAGCACATTTCCGAGGGAGTCATCGATGTCGAGACGCAGGCCCGGGCAGTCTCCAAGCATGTGTTGATCTGCGACGACTCCTCGGTGGCGCGCAAGCAGGTGGCGCGTTGTCTGCAGAGCGTCGGTGTGGAGGTGACGGCCCTGAACGACGGGCGCGAGGCACTGGACTATCTGCACAAGATGCTCAGCGAGGGCAGGAACCCGGAGCAGGAACTGCTCATGCTGATTTCCGACATCGAGATGCCGGAAATGGACGGCTACACCCTCACCGCGGAGATTCGTGCCGATCCGCGCATGCAGAAGATGCATATCCTCCTGCATACTTCGCTATCCGGTGTGTTCAACCAGGCGATGGTCAAGAAGGTCGGGGCCAACGATTTCCTCGCCAAGTTTCGTCCCGACGAGCTGGCGGCGCGGGTGGCTGAACGCATCAAAGCAGTGGACGGGGGCTGAGGGCTCGGCCCTCGGCAATTCATATGAGCGGCGAGGCGTTGCTAGTGTCTTCGGGAAATGTGGATTTTGAGCAGTTCCGGATCTTTCTGGAAAAGGCCTGCGGTATTCTGCTTGGCAGCAACAAGCAGTACCTGGTGTCCAGCCGACTCAACAAGCTGATGGAGCAGCAGGGCATCAAGACCCTTGGCGAGCTGGTGCAGCGCATGCAGGGTCAGCCGCGCAGCGGCTTGCGCGAGCAGGTGGTGGACGCCATGACCACCAACGAGACCCTGTGGTTTCGCGATACTTATCCGTTCGAGGTGCTGAAGAACCGGGTGCTGCCGGAGATGATCAAGGCCAGCCCCGGACAGCGTCTGCGCATCTGGTCGGCGGCCTGTTCGTCCGGCCAGGAGCCGTATTCGCTGTCGATGACCATCGACGAGTTCGAGCGCAGCAACCTGGGGCAGCTCAAGTCCGGTGTGCAGATCGTGGCCACTGACCTGTCCAGCTCCATGCTCACGGCCTGCAAGGGCGGTGAGTACGACAGTCTGGCGATGGGGCGCGGCCTGTCCCAGGAGCGCTTGCAGCGCTACTTCGACCCCAAGGGCCCGGGACGCTGGGCAGTCAAGGCGCCGATCAAGAGTCGGGTGGAGTTCCGAGCGCTGAACCTGCTCGACAGCTATGCCAGCCTCGGCAAGTTCGACATCGTGTTCTGCCGCAACGTGCTGATCTATTTTTCCGCCGAGGTGAAGAAGGACATCCTCACCCGCATCCACGCCACGCTGAAGCCCGGGGGATACCTGTTCCTGGGGGCCTCCGAGGCGCTGAACGGGTTGCCGGACAAGTACCAGATGGTGCAATGCAGCCCGGGGATCATCTACAAGGTGAAATGATCGCCGCGACGCTCGATGGGGAGGCCACATGGCCTCCCTTTTTGTTTCCGTGATGGATCGGCGGCGAGCGCTCGCACGCCGAGGGCATGGCTTGGCGGCAACCTGGGGTCCAGGTTTGCCGCTTCTGTGTCCACTGGCGGAAAAGCCTTGCCGCTTTCGCCTGCCTTGGGCAGGCTTAATTCATTAAGTGTCTGAAAATAAAGAATAAATTAAATTGGCACGGCGCTTGCTGAATGTCTGGCACGCAACACCAGACAAGGTCCCCGACCATGAGCATCAGTTTCGAAAGCGCGCTTGGCATCCACGAAAAAGCACTTGGCTTCCGCGCCCAGCGCGCCGAGGTGCTGGCCAACAACATCGCCAACGCCGACACGCCCAACTACAAGGCCCGCGACCTGGACTTCGCCTCGGTGCTTGCCGAGCAGAACGCCCGGGCGCAGCGCGGCACTATGCAGCTGAGCCGGACCAGCGACCGGCACATCGCCGCGCAGGGCCTGGAGCTGGCAGACGCCGGGCTGCGCTTTCGTTCGCCGAACCATGCATCGATCGACCAGAACACCGTCGACCTGCAGGTGGAACAGGCCAACTACGCCGAGAACACCGTGCAGTACCAGGCCAGCTTCACCTTTCTCAACAGCAAGTTCAAAGGGCTGATCGGCGCCCTGCGCGGCGAATAACGGAGAGCACTGCCATGTCCCTAGCCAACGTCTTCAATATCGCCGGTTCTGGCATGAGTGCCCAGAGCACCCGTCTGAACACCATCTCCAGCAATATCGCCAACGCCGACACGGTGTCGTCGAGCGTCGACCAGACCTACCGTGCCCGTCACCCGGTATTCGCCACTCTGTTCCAGCAAGCGCAGGACGGCGATCGCGGCTCGCTGTTCGCCGAGCAGGACAACGCAGGGCGCGGTGTGCAGGTGCTCGGCGTGGTCGAGGACCAGAGCAACCTGGTCCAGCGTTACGAGCCGAACCATCCGGCCGCTGACGAGAACGGCTACGTGTATTACCCCAACGTCAACGTAGTCGAGGAAATGGCGGACATGATCTCCGCCAGCCGTGCCTTCCAGACCAACGTCGAAATGATGAACACCGCCAAGCAGATGTTGCAGCGCGTGCTGACCCTGGGTCAGTAAGCCACTAACGAGGGATCAGCATGAACATCAGTAGCAACATCGAAACGGGCAAATCGGTTCTCGACCAGTACCAGCTCAGCAACGAGCGCAAGACCAGCAAGGACCTCGGCAAGAACGAATTTCTCCAGTTGCTGGTCACGCAGTTGAACAACCAGGACCCGCTGTCGCCGCAGGAGAACGGCGAGTTCATCGCCCAGCTGGCGCAGTTCAGCACCGTCGAAGGGGTGGAGAAGCTGAACAGCAGCATGGAGTCGATTCTCTCCGGCTACCAGTCGTCCCAGGCGCTGCAGGCGTCCTCGCTGGTCGGCCGCAAGGTTATCGTGCCAACCGATCGCGCGGTGGTGGATACCAGTTCCACCTTCCGCGCCAGCCTGGCCCTGCCGGCGACCAGCAGCAACGTCTACGTCAACGTCTACGACAACGCCGGGGCCGCGGTCAGCCGGGTCAACCTGGGGCAGCAGAGCGCCGGCAATGTCAGCTTCATGTGGGACGGCAAAGATGCCAGCGGCAATCTCTTGCCGCCCGGCACCTACCGCTTCGAGGCGCAGGCCAGTTATGGACAGGAAACCAAGGGGCTCAGGACGATGCTGCCGGCCAACGTCGACAGCGTCACGCTCGGGCAGAACGGCGGTGAGCTGATGCTCAACCTCGCCGGCCTCGGCAGCATCCCCTTGTCCCAAGTCCAGGTCATCGGTCAGTAACCACAGGCTTAGTCGCCGGCGCTACCGGCAGAGGAGTACACCATGTCGTTCAATATCGGTCTCAGCGGTCTGCGGGCGGCCTCCAAGGACCTCAACGTCACTGGCAACAACATCGCCAACGCCGGTACCGCGGGCTTCAAGCAGTCGCGGGCGGAGTTTGCCGATGTCTACGCCTCCTCGGTGTTGGGAACCGGCTCGAACCCCCAGGGCAGCGGCGTGCTGCTGGCGAACGTGTCGCAACTGTTCAACCAGGGCAACATCAACTACACCCAGAATGCCCTGGACCTGGCGATCAACGGCAACGGCTTCTTCGTCACCAGCAACAATGGTGAAGTGAGCTACACCCGTGCCGGTTATTTCGGTACCGACCGCGATGGCTACCTGGTCAATAACTTTGGCTACCGGCTGCAAGGCTATGCGGTGGACGCCAACAACAACCTGCAGAATGGTGTGGTCAGCGACCTGTTGATCCAGACCGCCAGCCAGGCGCCCCGGGCCAGCGAGAATCTGACCCAAACGTTCAACTTGAACTCGACCAACCAGACGCCCGCCGCCTGGCAGGGAGCCTACAACACCTCGATCGCCGGCGCGGTGGACCCGCTCAACCCGACCCCGGCTGAAATTGCCGCAGCCCGGGCGGCGGGTAACGCTACGTTCGATCCGAGCGATCCGACCACCTACAACTCGTCCACCTCGGTGAACGTCTACGACGCCCAGGGCAACTCCCATGTGCTGACCCAGTACTTCGTCAAGACCGGGGCGAACAACTGGACGATGAACCTGTTGATCGACGGGCGTAACCCCAACGATCCGACCCTGACTACGCCGTACCGGACCAACCTGACCTTCACCGCGTCCGGCCAGCTCGACCAGACCGCGCTGAACTCCGCCGATCTGACGGTCAATCCCGACGGCACCTTGAACCTCAGCAACTGGGTGCCTGCCGCGCCGGATTCCTCGGTGCCGCCGGTATGGAGCGCCAACGGCGCCTCGCCGGCTACCGCAGGGTTGACCATCGACCTGCGTACGGCCACCCAGTTCGCCAGCTCCTTCGCGGTCACCCAAGTGAGCCAGGATGGCTACACCACCGGCCAGTTGTCCGGTCTGGAGATCGACGACACCGGCGTGATCTTCGCCCGCTATACCAACGGGCAGTCGCTGATCCAGGGGCAGGTGGTGCTGGCCAACTTCGCCAACGTGCAGGGGCTGACCCCGGTGGGCAAGACTGCCTGGGTGCAATCGTTCCAGTCCGGCGACCCGGTGATTGGCACGCCGCGCTCGGGCACCCTGGGCGCTCTGCAGGCCGGAGCCCTGGAGGATTCCAACGTCGAACTGTCGGACCAGTTGGTCAACCTGATCGTTGCCCAGCGCAACTACCAGGCCAACGCCAAGACCATCGAGACCGAGAACGCCGTCACCCAGACCATTATCAACCTGCGTTGATCCATCGGGCTTGCCGCTTGCGGCAAGCCTTCGCCGGTTTTCCATCTCGCGGGCCTCGCCAGAGGCCCGCCTTACGTATAAAGCCCTTTCATATCAATGGGTTGCTCTAGTTTTCCGCTTCTGGCACAGCACTTGCTATCTCATGGGTAACAGTGCAACGGGCCTTACGGCCCAGCGGAGAAATCGCCATGGACAAGATGCTTTACGTCTCCATGACCGGCGCCAAGAACAACAGCCTGGCCCAGCAAGCCCACGCCAACAACCTGGCGAACATTTCCACCACCGGCTTTCGCCGTGATTTCGAGCAGGCGCGCTCCATGGCGGTGTTCGGCGACGGCTTTCCGGCGCGCGTCTATGCCATGACCGAGCGGCCGGGCACCGACTTCACCCCCGGCACCCTGCAGGAGACCGGCCGCGAGCTGGACGTCGCCATCGGTGGCGAGGGCTGGCTGGCGGTGCAGGCGCCCGATGGCAGCGAAGCCTATGTGCGTACCGCGAGCCTCAGTATCGATGCCCTGGGCATGCTGCGCACCGGCAACGGCTTGCCGGTGTTGGGCAACGCCGGTCCGATTGCCGTGCCGCCGGAGCAGAAGGTGGAGATCGGCCAGGACGGCACCATCAGCATTCGTGCCCTGGGCGAAGCGCCCAGCGTGATGGCCGAGGTCGACCGGCTGAAGTTGGTCAACCCCGATCTGCGGCAGATGGAGAAGGGCAGTGATGGCCTGATCCGTGTGAAGGGCGGCCAGCCGGTCGAGCCTGATGCCACGGTCCGGGTGACCTCCGGTTTCCTCGAGGCGAGCAATGTCAATGCCGTCGAAGAGATGACCTCAATCCTTTCCCTGTCCCGCCAATTCGAGTTGCAAATCAAGATGATGCGTACCGCCGAAGACAATGCCTCGGCTGTGGCGCGGGTTTTGCAGATTAGCTAATTACCAGTACGGGGCGGCGTAATTCCGGCGCCCGAGGAGAATGACGATGCTTCCGGCTCTGTGGGTCAGCAAGACCGGTCTGTCCGCCCAGGACATGAACCTGACCACGATTTCCAACAACCTGGCCAACGTGTCCACCACCGGCTTCAAGCGCGATCGCGCCGAGTTCGAGGACCTGCTGTACCAGATCCGCCGGCAACCCGGCGGCCAGTCCAGTCAGGACAGCGAGCTGCCTTCCGGCCTGCAGTTGGGTACCGGTGTGCGCATCGTCGGCACCCAGAAGATTTTCACCGCCGGCAGCCTGCAGACCACCGAGCAGCCGCTGGATCTGGCGGTCAACGGGCGCGGCTTCTTCCAGGTATTGCTGCCGGACGGCACCGTTTCCTATACCCGCGACGGCAGCTTCCACCTGAATTCCGATGGCCAGGTCGTGACCTCCCAGGGCTTTCCCCTGGAGCCGGCAATCGTGCTGCCCGCCGAAGTGCAGACCTTTACCGTCGGCGAGGACGGCACCGTATCGGTGACCACCTTCGGCAACCCGACGCCGCAGGTCATCGGCAACCTGCAAACTGCCGACTTCATCAATCCGGCGGGCCTTCAGGCGATCGGCAACAACCTGTTCCTGGAAACCGGTTCCAGCGGCGCTCCGCAGGTCGGCACACCGGGCCTCAACGGCCTGGGCAACGTACTGCAGAACACCCTGGAAAACTCCAACGTCAGCGTGGTCGAGGAGTTGGTGAACATGATCACCACCCAGCGCGCCTACGAGATGAACTCCAAGGTCATCTCCACCGCCGACCAGATGCTCGCTTACGTTTCGCAGAATTTGTAATTGACGGCGGCTGACCCCGCTGAGTAAGGCCCGCGGTTGTGTCCGCACTAGTTCGAGGTAGTGGTTATGAATCGGCTGATGTTCCTTCTCCCGCTGCTCGGCGCCGTTGCGCTGAGCGGCTGCATGGCGCCCCAGGCCAAGCCGAACGATCCCTACTATGCGCCGGTGTTGCCGCACACGCCGCTGCCGCCCGAGCAGAACAACGGCGCCATCTACCAGGCCGGCTTTGCCACCGAGCTGTATAACGATCGCAAGGCCCATCGGGTTGGCGACATGATCACCATCACCCTCAACGAGCGCACCCAGGCGAGCAAGAACGCCAGCTCGCAGCTGGACAAGGACAGCAGCGCCAACATCGGCCTGACCTCGTTGTTCGGCGGCGCAGTGTCGATGGCCAATCCGCTGGCTGGCAGCCTCAACCCGCTGAAGGCACAGGACCTGACCCTG
The DNA here is from genome assembly GCF_057128665.1 of Zestomonas ipomoeae. Taxonomy (NCBI): domain Bacteria; kingdom Pseudomonadati; phylum Pseudomonadota; class Gammaproteobacteria; order Pseudomonadales; family Pseudomonadaceae; genus Zestomonas; species Zestomonas ipomoeae. The sequence goes on along the minus strand of NZ_JBSKHQ010000001.1, from coordinate 408,180 downwards.
GGGGCCGAGTACGGCGCCGAGCGCAGCACCCAAGGCTCCAGCCAGGCGGGGCAGAGCAACAGCCTGTCCGGCTCGATCACCGTCACCATCGCCGAAGTACTGCCCAACGGCGTGCTGGCCGTGCGTGGCGAGAAGTGGCTGACGCTGAACACCGGCGACGAGCTGGTGCGCATCGCCGGGTTGGTCCGCCCTGACGACATCAGCTCGGACAACATTGTCTCCTCGACCCGCGTAGCCGATGCGCGCATCACCTATTCCGGCACCGGCGCCTTTGCCGATGCCAGCCAACCGGGCTGGCTGGACCGGTTCTTCATGAGCCCCATGTGGCCGTTCTGAGCAGGGGAACCGAGATGTCCAAGAAGAAAACGAGCCTGACGAAGACCGCCGTAGTCGCGCTCTGCCTGATCTTCATGCTGCTGGGGTTCATCACGCCGCTGCGCGCCGAGCGCCTGAAGGACCTGGCCAGCATCCAGGGCGTGCGCAGTAACCAGTTGATCGGCTATGGCCTGGTGGTCGGCCTCAACGGCACCGGCGACCAGACCACCCAGACGCCGTTCACCCTGCAGACCTTCAATAACATGATGGCCGAGTTCGGCATCAAGGTGCCGAACGGCGGCAACGTGCAGTTGAAGAACGTCGCCGCGGTGTCCATCCACGCCGAGCTTCCGCCGTTCGCCAAGCCGGGCCAGACCATCGACATCACCGTGTCCTCCATCGGCAACTCGAAGAGCCTGCGCGGTGGCAGCCTGCTGATGACCCCGCTGAAAGGTATCGACGGCAACGTCTACGCCATCGCCCAGGGCAACCTGGTGGTCGGCGGCTTCGATGCCGGTGGCGCGGATGGTTCGCGCATCACCGTGAACGTGCCTTCGGCCGGTCGCATTCCGTCCGGCGCCACCGTCGAACGCGCGGTGCCGAGCGGCTTCGGCCAGGGCGACTACCTGACCCTCAACCTCAACCGGCCGGATTTCACCACCGCCAAGAACATCGTCGACAAGCTCAACGAACTGCTCGGCCCTGGCGTCGCCCAGGCCCTGGATGGCGGCTCGGTGCGCGTCAGCGCGCCACTGGACCCCAGCCAGCGCGTCGACTACCTGGCGATTTTGGAGAACCTCGAAGTCGAGGCCGGGCAGGCGGTGGCCAAGGTCATCATCAATTCCCGCACCGGCACCATCGTCATCGGCCAGAACGTGCGCGTGCAGCCCGCGGCGGTGACCCATGGCAGCCTGACCGTGACCATCACCGAAGACCCCATCGTCAGCCAGCCCGAAGCGCTGTCCGGTGGCGACACCGCCGTGGTGCCGCGTTCGCGAGTGAACGCCGAAGAAGAAGCCAAGCCGATGTTCAAGTTCGGCCCGGGTACCACCCTGGACGAGATCGTCCGGGCGGTGAATCAGGTCGGCGCCGCGCCGAGCGACCTGATGGCGATCCTCGAGGCGCTCAAGCAGGCCGGCGCGTTGCAAGCCGACCTGATCGTGATCTGAGGACGGCGCCATGGATATTCGACGCGGCGGGCCTGATAGCCAGGCCTATACCGACCTGAACCGACTCAGCCAACTGAAGGTCGGCGAGGATCGCGACAGCGAAGGCAATATCCGCAAGGTGGCGCAGGAGTTCGAGTCGCTGTTCCTCAATGAAATGATCAAAGCCATGCGCTCGGCCAACGAGGTGTTCGCCGAAGGCAACTTCCTCAACAGCAACGAGAGCAAGACCTACCAGGACATGCATGACCAGCAGCTTGCCGTTACGTTGTCGCGCAATCAGGGCATTGGCCTGGCCGACGTCCTGACACGGCAACTGAGCAAGAACAAGCCGACCGCGGCGCGGGTCAACCCGTTCGCCCAGGTCGAGGCTCCGGTGCAACCGGCTAGCGCCGCGTCGACTGCCGTGGATGGCAAGCGCGACGATTCGGCGCTGATCAACCAGCGACGCCTGGCGCTGCCGGGCAAGCTGACCGACCGCCTGCTGGCCGGTATCGTGCCGACTACCGCCGAAGCGCAGCCGCTGGCCGGCGCTGACTGGGTGCCGGCGCAAAGCTTCGCTGCGCCGCAGGATGCGCCGATCAGCATCAATGGCAGCGATGCGGAAAGCGGCCGCCGCCTGGCCCAGCCGCCGCTCAAGCCGGGCAAGGCGGCATTCGGCTCCAAGGACGAGTTCATCGCCGCGATGCTGCCGATGGCCCAGGAAGCCGCCGACAAGATCGGCATCGACCCGCGCTACCTGGTGGCCCAGGCCGCCCTCGAAACCGGCTGGGGCAAGTCCATCATTCGCCAGCAGGACGGCTCAAGCAGCCACAACCTGTTCGGCATCAAGGCCCACGGCGGCTGGCAGGGCGACTCGGCACGGGTGCTGACCCGCGAGTACTACAACGGCAAGCCGGTCAAGGAAGTGGCCGCGTTCCGCACCTACGGCTCGTTCGAGCAGAGCTTCAACGACTACGTCGACTTCCTGCAGAACAACGGCCGCTATCAAAAAGCGCTGGCATCGGCCGATAACCCGGAACGCTTCGTGAGCGAATTGCAGCGGGCCGGCTATGCGACCGATCCGAAGTACGCCCGCAAGGTGTCGCAAATCGCGCGGCAGATGGCGACCTACCAGAACATCGCCGCTGCCGACAGCGTGCCGAGCAAGGGGTGAGTGAGCCATGGCTGACCTACTGAATATCGGCCTGTCGGGCCTGTCGGCGAACAAGACGTCGCTGGCGGTCACCGGCCATAACATCACCAACGTCAACACGCCGGGCTACTCGCGGCAGACCACGGTGCAGGCCACGCGCACCCCGCAGTTTTCCGGCGCTGGCTACATCGGTTCGGGCACCACGCTGGTGGACGTGCGGCGCATCTACAACGATTTTCTCAGCACCCAGGTGCGCAGCTCGACGGCGCTGGACAGCGACGTCAAGGCTTACCTCAGCCAGATCAACCAGCTCGACTCCTTGCTGGCGGGCAATACCACCGGCCTGGCCCAGGGCATGCAGCGGTTGTTCGCGTCACTGCAGACCGCTGCCGAAGACCCTGCCAATATCCCGGCGCGGCAGCTGGTGCTGTCCGAGGCCGAGGGGCTGGCCAAGCGATTCAACAACGTCTACGACCGCCTGTACGAGCAGAACTCGTTCATCAACAAGCAGTTCTCCGCGGTGACCGACCAGGTTAACCAGCTATCCGCCTCGATTGCCGGCTATAACGATGCCATCGCCGTGGCGGCCGCCAACGGCCAGCAGCCCAACGACCTGCTGGATGCCCGCGAAGAGGCGGTGCGCAAACTGTCCGAGTTCATCGGCGTGACCGTGGTGCCGCAGGACAACAACACCTACAACCTGTTCATCGGCTCCGGGCAACCCCTGGTGGTCGGCAGCAGCGCCGCGCGCCTGGAAATCGTGCCCGGGGTTTCCGACCCGCTGCGCAGCGAGATCCAGTTCGTCAGCGGCAACTCCCGGCAGGGCATTACCACGCTGATCACCGGCGGGGAACTGGGTGGGCTGGTGCGCTACCGGCAAGACGTCCTGGATACCACGCTCAACTCGGTCGGGCGGTTGGCCCTGTCGGTATCCGAGCAGATCAACAGCCAGCTGGGCCAGGGGCTGGACCTCAACGGCAATTTCGGCGGCCCGATGTTCCGCGACATCAACGATGCGTCGATCGTCGGCCTGCGCAGCCTGGCCCGGCAGGGCAACAGCGACAGCAGCGCCAACCTCAACGTGTTCATCGAAGACACCACGGTGCTGAGCACCAGCGACTACACCGTGGAATTCACCAGCGGCACCAACTACACCGTGCGGCGCAATTCGGACGGTACCAATTTCGGCCCCTTCGACATCACTACAGTACCGGCGCCGACCGTCGAGGGCTTCTCGCTCGGGGTCGCCAGCGGCACCTTCGCAGCCGGCGACCGTTTCCTGGTGATGCCCACCCGCAACGGCGCGAGCAACATGCGGGCCGACCTCAAGCGCCCGGAAGAACTGGCATTCGCCGCGCCGCTGAAGGCCGAGACCAGCCCGGCCAACATCGGCACCGGGGTGATCACCCAGCCCAGCGTGGTCACCACCATCGACATCCACGATCCGGTGGCGCAGGCGGACCTGCAGGCCAGTCTGCGCAATGCTCCGCCGATGCGCCTGGTGTTCGGTGCCGCCGGTGGCGCGACGCAGAGCTACGACGTCGTCGACATCAATGGCAATACCATCGCCAGCGGCAGCATCGTGCCGGGGCAGAACAACAAGCTGACGCTGAGCGTGGCGGCGAACCCGCCGACAGTGCCGTCCGCCTTCGATTTCAACGTGACCGTCAGCGGCCGCCCGGCGAGCGGCGACAACTTCACCGTCGCCTTCAACACCAACGGCGTGTCGGATAACCGCAATGCGTTGAAACTGGCGGATCTGCAGACCCGGGCAACGATCGGCATCAACCCGGCGGCACCGGGAACCACGGGCGCCAGCTTCACTGACGCCTACGGCGACCTGGTGGAGCGGGTCGGTACCCTGACCAGCCAGGCACGGGTCGATGGCGAGGCGACCGCGGCCATCCTCAAGCAGGCCAGCGACAATCGTGACTCGGTGTCGGCGGTGAACCTCGACGAGGAAGCGGCGAAGTTGATCCAGTTCGAGCAGTACTACCAGGCGTCGGCGCAGATCATTCAAGTCGCGCGTTCGTTGTTCGATACACTGATCAATACCTTCTAACGCAAAGGCCTCGCTTTGCGGCGAGGGTAGGGCGGGCCGGGAGCCGGCCGACAAGAGGTCAACCATATGGTCATGCGCATTTCCTCCATCCAGGCCTTCAACAATGGGGTCACCGGATTGCAGCGCAACTACGGCAGCGTGATCCGCACCCAGGAGCAGATCAGCAGCGGTAACCGCATTCTCACCCCGGCGGACGACCCGGTGGCTTCGGTGCGCCTGTTGCAACTGGAACAGCAGCAGGCGGTGCTCAAGCAATACAACGACAACCTGACGGCGGCCAAGAACAGCCTGACCCAGGAAGAAACCACCCTGGGTTCGGTGGTCAACGTGCTGCAGCGGATACGCGAGCTGTCCGTGCAGGCCGGCGGAGGTGCGCTGTCGGGCGAGGATCGCAAGGCGATTTCCAAGGAACTGGGCGAGCGCGAGAACGAACTGCTCAACCTGATGAACAGCCGCAACGCCCGCGGCGAGTACCTGTTCTCCGGCTTCCTCGGCAAGACCCAGCCCTTCCTGCGCAACCCGGACGGCACCTATTCCTACCAGGGCGACGAAGGCCAGCGCAGCCTGCAGGTGGCCGGCTCCACCACGGTGGCGATCAACGACAACGGCCGGCGCCTGTTCGAGAACGTCACCAACGCCAACCGCGTACAGAACACCGGCGGGGTGAACAACGCCGCGTTGCCGACGCCGCCGTTGCCGGCCACCACCATTCCCGCCGTGGCCGCCGTCGACCAGCGGGTGTTCATGTCGCCTGGCCTGGTCGAGGACAACCAGGCGTTCAACAGCGCCTTCCGCAACGGCGAACCCTACTCGCTGGTATTCGTCAGCGGTAATGAGTTTCGCATCTACGACGCAACGGGGGCGGACTTGACCTCCGAAGTGCCTGGCGGCGGGAAAATCGATCCGCTGGCCAGCGGCGGCAACGCCATCAATTTCCGCGGCATGCGCTTCCAGCTGGATGTGATTCTCAAGGATGGCGACAACAGCTTCGACCTCGACAACCTGCTGGCGGATACCACCACGCCAGGTAGTCCGGGCATCAATACCCACAGCTTTACGCTGCAGTCGGCGCCGACCCAGTTCGCCGTGACGCGTGCCTCCACCAATACCTCGGCGGCCCTGGTCAGCAACGGCACCATCGCCAACCAGGCCACCTTCAACGCCCAGTTTCCCACCGCCGGGGTGCTGCTGCGCTTTACCGATGCCACCAACTACGAGGTCTATTCGCAGCCCGTAGGGCCCAGCAGTACGCCTATCGCCACCGGTACGGCGGCTGGGCCGTATCCGTCCACCATCAACCTGTTCGGCGCCCAGTTCAGTCTGTCCGCGCCCGCGGCCGCGGCGGGCGGCGACGAGTTCAGCGTGCAGCCGCAGTTCCAGGAGCAGCGCAGCATCCTCAACAGCATCTCGCGCCTGCGCCAGGCGCTGGAGTCCTCGCCCACTTCGCCGGCCGGCAACCTGGCGATTCGCGACGAAGTGGCCATTGCCCTGAAGAACATGGACAACAGTATCGGCCAGGTGCTGGAAGTGCAGACCGAGATCGGCGCGCGCTTGAACCTGGTCGAGACCACCGGCGACGACAACGAGAGCGTGACTCTGGTCAACAAGTCGGTTCAGGCCGAGCTGCGCGAATTGGACTATGCCGAAGCGCTGTCGCGCCTGTCGTTCCAGACCATCGTGCTGGAGGCGGCGCAGCAGAGCTACGTGAAGATCGCCGGGCTGAATCTGTTCAACCAGTTGCGCTGAGTTCTGGCGGGTGCGCTCACCGTGGTGCGTCCGCGGTCAATTTTTCCCTGCGTCTGGCGTGTTAATTGCTAACTTGCTTGGACAGTGGTGAAAAATTGACGGGACCATGCATGACAGTCGATACCGAGTGGATTGTAGATTTCTTTCGCCGGCAAGCCCGCCTGGGTTTCGAGGAAGGCGACTACACGCGTACCCGCAACAGCTGTCGCGAACTCCTGCAGTATGTACCCGATGACGTCGAAGCCTGGGCCCTGTTGGGCGAGGCTGCGCTGGCCAGCCACGACAGCGTGACGGCGCTGCGGGCGTTCGACCGGTTGCTCGACCTGCAACCGGATAATGCCGACTCCGCGATGAAGCTTGGCCAGGCCTGCCTGCAGGCCCAGGACTGGCCGGCGGCGGTGTCCGCCTTCAAGCAAGTGCTGGACCTGCAGCCCGGTCACGCGGGTGCCCAGGAGGCCCTGGCGCTGATCGATCAACTGCAGGCGCGGCTGAACGTGCTCGGCCAGAACACAGCCGTACAGCCCCGGCGCAATGACCCATGCCCCTGCGGCAGCGGTCTCAAGTACAAGAAGTGCTGCCTGGAAAAGAGCTCGCAGGTGATGATTCGCCAGCGCTTCGACCAGGCCTATGCGGCGCAACAATGGCAGCAGGTCATCGACCTCGGCGCCGAGCTGCAGAGGCAAACCGACGAAGTGCGCCGGGCCCTGGCGCTGGCGCATTATCAACTGCTCCAGCGCGGCCCGGCGTATCCCTTGGTCAAGGCGGCCTACAACCGGAACCCGGATGATCTGGAGCTGCGCGCGGCCTTGGCCGATCTCGAGCTGGACCAGGACGTCGCGCTGGCGCAGCGCCTGGCCGAGTCGGTGCTGGCTGTGGAACCCGGGCAATGGCGCGCCAGCCTCGTACTGGCTGCCTGCCATGCGCGTTTCGCCCGGCCGCGAGAGGCCGAGCGGGTGCTGCGCGAGCTGCTCCTGCACAACCCGGATTGCGAACTGGCCTGGCAACGGCTGAGCTACTTTCTGCGCAAGAACCAGCGTCTGGACGACGATCTGGCAGCGATGGGCGAGTGGACCGAGCGCTGCCCGACCAATGCCCAGGCCTGGTGTCACCGCGGCATGTCGGCCGTCATGAATGGCGAGATCGAGGCAGGGCGCGAGTATCTGCATCAGGCCCTGGCGCTGAATCCGAACAGCCATGAGGCGCTGTGTTGGCTGGGGCAGTCCTACCAGCAGGAGCAGAATCCGCACCGCGCGCTGGAGTTCCTCGCCCAGGGCCTGCGGCTGAAGCCCGACTACCAGCCGGGCTGGAACATGCTGGGCGGCGTCTACCAGTCAGTGGGGCGCCAGCACGAGTCCGAAGGTTGCTTCATGCGCGCCCTGGCGATCGAGCCGCTGCAGCCGCTGGCCTGGAACAACCTGGCCAATACCTACCTGGACGGCCACGTGCTCGACGAGGCCGAGCACGTCATGCAGGTCGCGCTGCAGTTGAACCCCGACGATCCGAGCCTGTGGAACAACCTGGGCAATATCCTCAGCGCCGGCCGCCGGCTCAAGGAAGCGCGCGGGGCCTTTCGCAAGACCCTGGAGGTTCATCCTGGCTACGAACCCGTGCTGATCAACCTGGCGGGTGTGGAGTCGCACTTCAACAACCTCGATCGCTCGATTTCGCTGCTGCGCCAGGTGCTTCATCTGCCGGGATCGCGGACCAACCTGCTGTTCTTCGCCAACTACCATCCCGACTGGACCGGTGAACAGGTGTTCGAGCTGTATCGCGAGGTCACTCAGCACTTCCCGGCGCGGTTGTACTTCGATTACCCCAACAGTCGGGAGCCGCAGCGCCGGCTGCGCATCGGCTACGTATCGCCGGACTTCCGCCACCATGTCTGCGCGCTGTTCATCGAGCCGCTGCTGCGCAATCACGACCGTACCGAGGTGGAGCTGTTCGCCTACTCCCTGGCGCGCCGCGAGGATGCGGTAACCGAGCGTTTCATGGGCCATGTCGACCATTGGCGGCATTGCGTCGGCCTCAGCGATGAAGCCATCGCCGAGCGCATCCGCGAAGACGGCATCGATATCCTGGTGGACCTCGCCGGCCATACCGGCAACAACCGGCTGCAGGTCTTCGCGCTCAAGCCCGCGCCGGTGCAGGTCAGCTGGTGGATGGGCTTCGCCTTCGGTACCGGGCTCGATCAGGTCGATTATTTCCTGGCCGACGAGCAGATGCTGCCGCCGGGTTGCGAATCATCGTTCGCCGAATCGCTCTGGCGCATGCCGGCGCCCGCCATCGCCTACACCGCCCCGGCGCACATGCAGGTGGCCGAGGTCGAGCCGCTGCCGGCGCTGAGCAACGGCTACGTCACCTTCGGCAGCCTAACCCGGCCGGTGCGCCTCAATCATCGGGTGATTCGGGCCTGGTCCGAATTGCTCAAGCGGGTGCCGAATTCGCGCCTGATGCTCGACAGCGGCTCTTTCCAGGACGAGAGTCTGCGCGATCACTACCAGGCGCTGTTTGCCGAACAGGGCATCGAGCCCGAGCGCCTGTTGCTCGGCTACACCTCGCCAGCCACCGCCGCGCTGTCGCAGATGGATATCGCGCTCGACTGTTTCCCCCACAATTCCGGCACTACGCTCTATGAGAGCCTGTGGATGGGCTTGCCGGTGGTCACCCTGCGCGACCGGCCCTCGATGGGACGGGTGGGGGCGCTGATTCTCCACGGCATGGGGCGCGACGAATGGATCGCCGATACCGAACAGGAGTACCTCGACAAACTGGTGGCGCTGGCCAGTGACGTGCCCGCGCTGGCGGCCATTCGCAGCGGGCTGCGCGAAGAAATGCGCGCTTCGCGCCTGTGTGACGAGGCCGATTTCACCCGCCGGATGGAAGCGACCTATCGGCAGATGTGGCAACGCTATTGCGCAGGAGAACAACCATGAAGGCAGTCATTCTCGCCGGTGGCTTGGGTACGCGGATCAGCGAGGAATCGCACCTCAAGCCCAAACCGATGATCGAGATCGGCGGCAAGCCGATCCTCTGGCACATCATGAAGATGTACTCGGCCCACGGCATCCAGGACTTCGTCATCTGCCTGGGCTACAAGGGCTATGCGATCAAGGACTTCTTCGCCAACTATTTCCTGCATACCTCGGACGTCACCTTCGACATGCGCAGCAATGCCATGGAGGTGCACCAGAACTACAGCGAACCCTGGCGGGTGACCCTGGTCGAGACTGGCGAGGACACCATGACCGGCGGCCGACTCAAGCGCGCCGGGCGCTACCTGAGCGACGAAGAGTCCTTCTGCTTCACCTACGGCGACGGTGTGTCGGACATCGACATCGGCGCATCGCTGGCCTTCCACCGGCAGCATGGCCGATTGGCCACTGTCACTGCCGTGCAGCCGCCGGGACGCTACGGCGCCCTGGCCCGCGACGGCGACGCGGTGCTCGGCTTCACCGAGAAACCCCGCGGTGATGGCGGCTGGATCAACGGCGGCTTCTTCGTGCTTTCGCCCAAGGTCCTGCCCTATATCACCGAGGACTCCACTTCCTGGGAGGCCGAGCCACTGACCCGCCTGGCCGAGGAAGATCAACTGCGCGCCTTCCAGCACGAAGGCTTCTGGCACGCGATGGATACGTTGCGCGACAAGAACTATCTGGAGCAGCTATGGCTCAGTGGAAAGGCACCCTGGAAGCAGTGGAGCTGACGGCGCAGTTCTGGCGTGGCAAGCGCGTCCTGCTGACCGGGCATACCGGCTTCAAGGGCAGTTGGCTGGGGCTCTGGCTCCAGCAGTGGGGCGCCCAGGTCACCGGTTTCGCCCTGGCGCCGAATACCCAGCCGAGCCTCTACGAGCTGGCACGGGTCGGCGAGGGCCTGGACAGCTGCATCGGCGACCTGCGCGACCTGGCGGCGGTGCAAGCCGCGTTGACCGCGGCTAAGCCCGAGATCGTCCTGCACCTGGCGGCGCAGCCGCTGGTGCGAGAGGGCTATCGCGATCCGCTCGGCACATACGCCAGCAATCTGATGGGCACCCTGCATCTGCTCGAAGCGATTCGCCAGAGCGACGGCGTGCGTGCCTGCGTGCTGGTCACCACCGACAAGGTCTACGCCAACCACGAGTGGGCGTGGCCCTACCGGGAGAACGAGGCACTTGGCGGCCACGACCCCTACAGCAGCAGCAAAGCTTGCTGCGAGTTGGCGGCGCAGTCCTATGCAGCGTCCTACTTTCCCGCGGCGCGGCACGCCGAACACGGCCTGGCGCTGGCCACGGCGCGGGCTGGCAATGTGCTGGGCGGCGGCGACTTCGCCGCTGATCGCTTGATTCCCGATGTGCTGGCGGCCTGGTCCCGTGGCGAGCCGGTGACCCTGCGCTATCCCCAGGCGGTCAGGCCGTGGCAGCACGCGCTGGAACCGCTGGCCGGCTACCTGCAGTTGGCTCAGGGCCTGTATGAGCATGGCCCCGAATGGGGCGGCGCCTGGAACTTCGGCCCCGCCGACTCCGATATGTGCAGCGTCGGCGAAGTGGTCGAGCGCCTGGCCAGCCGCTGGCCGGATGCGCCTGGGCTGCAAGTCCAGGCCAGCGATCTGCACGAGGCCGGCCTGCTGCGCCTGGACAGCAGCCGTGCCCGCCAACTGCTTGGCTGGCGCCCGCGCTGGAGCCTGGCGCAATGCCTGGAGCAGACCCTGGAGTGGCACCTGGCCTGGCAGCGTGGCGAAGACATGCAGGCCTACAGCCTGGGCCAGTTGGCGTCGTACTGGGGCGCACCGTGAGCGATCTGCAATTGCACGAACTGCCGCTGCCGGGTCTGTTCTCCCTGCAGCACCGAGCCCATGAGGACGAACGCGGACGCTTCGCCAGGCTGTTCTGCGAGGGCAGCCTGGCGGCTTTTGGCCAGCCCTTCCATGTCCGTCAGATCAATCATTCCCGCACGGCGCTCAAGGGCGCGGTGCGCGGTCTGCATTACCAGAGGCCGCCCCATGCCGAGGCCAAGCTGATTACCTGCCTGCGCGGTGCGGTCTGGGACGTGGCGGTGGATGTGCGCGCCGGTTCGCCGACCTTCCTGCGCTGGCATGCCGAGCGCCTGGAGGCCGGCGATGGGCGCAGCCTGTTGTTGCCGGCGGGTTTTGCCCACGGCTTCCAGGTGTTGAGCGAGGACTCCGAATTGCTTTATCTGCACAGCGCCGACTACGCCCCCGAGCATGAGGCAGGGCTGCGTGTGGACGATCCGCGCCTGGCGATCGCCTGGCCGCTGCCAATCGCCCAGCTGTCGGCACGCGACGGCGGGCATCCCCGTCTCGACCAGGGTTTTCAGGGAGTGTGTCTATGAACTGTCGTGGTTGCGCCAAGCCACTGTCTCTACCGTTGATCGACCTGGACACTGCGCCGCCGTCCAATGCCTACCTGAGTGCCGCACAGCTCGACCAGGCCGAGCAGTGGGTGCCTTTGCGGGTCATGGTCTGCCAGCACTGCTGGCTGGTGCAGACCGAGGACTACCGCGCCGCCGACAGCCTGTTCGACTCCGACTACGCCTACTTCAGCTCGTACTCGACCTCCTGGCTGGCCCATGCCGAGCGCTATGTCGCCCAGATGACCGAGCGCTTTGCCTTGGACGAGCAGAGCCGGGTGGTGGAAATCGCCGCCAACGATGGCTACCTGCTGCAGTACGTAGCCCGGCGTGGCATTCCCTGCCTGGGCGTCGAACCGACCGCCAGCACTGCCCGCGCGGCGCGCGAAAAGGGGCTGGAGATTCGCGAGCTGTTCTTCGGCGAGCGGACGGCCCGGGCCTTGGTGGAGCAGGGCTGGTCGGCCGACCTGATGGCCGCCAACAACGTGCTGGCCCATGTGCCGGACATCAACGATTTTCTCAAGGGATTTGCCTGCCTGCTCAAGCCCGAGGGCGTGGCGACCTTCGAGTTTCCTCACCTGCTGCGCCTGATGGCCGAGCACCAGTTCGACACCCTTTATCACGAGCACTATTCCTACCTGTCGCTGTCTGCCGTGCAGACGCTGTGCGCGCGCAACGGCCTGGCGATCTTCGATGTGGAAGAGCTGCCGACCCATGGCGGATCGCTGCGCGTCTATGCGCAGCGGGCGACCGCGACGCGCACGGTGAGCCCGTCGGTGGCCGAACAGCTGGCGCGTGAAGAGGCCACCGGCGTCAAGACGGCGGCGTTCTACGCCACCCTGGCGCCGGCTGCCGAGCGCATCAAGCATGAGCTGCTGCGCTTTTTGCTGCAGGCCAAGGCCGACGGCAAGCGAGTGGTGGGATACGGCGCGGCGGCCAAAGGCAACACGCTGCTCAACTATGCTGGCGTGCGCAGCGACCTGCTGGCCTGGGTGGCCGATGCCAACCCGCACAAGCAGGGCAAGTTCCTGCCGGGTAGTCGCATTCCCATAGTCCCGCCGGCACGTATCGGCGAAGAGAAGCCGGATTATGTGCTGGTGCTGCCCTGGAACCTGCTGCACGAGGTGATGGAGCAGCAACGCCAGGTCATCGAGTGGGGCGGGACGTTCATCGTGGCGGTACCGGAGCTGCGGAAGTTTCCTCATCGGGATTGATAAGTGCAGCGTTCATTGTTCGGGAGCGAAAGATGGCTAACTTCATTACCGAAGAGTTCTATGGCGTCATGGACAAGAAGCTGTTCTCCGAAGGGATGTCCAGCGCCATCAACTCGCTGACACCCAATGGCATCTTCGCCGGAGACAATCTGTTCACCTGGTCGCGGAGCCTGGGCTTTCTTCAGGATCAGGACTTCGTTGCGGCAGTCGACAACAACCGGCCCGATCGCCAGGAACTGTCGCTGGTCTGGCGCCTGAATACGCTGTGCTGGGCGGCGCGCCAGTGCAGCCGGCTTTCCGGCGACTTTGTCGAGGCTGGGGTTTACAAGGGGTTTACGGTCAAGGTTATTTGCGACTATCTGAATTTCAATTCGATGGATAGGGACTATTACCTGTACGACGTTTTCTACCATTCCCCGGAGATGGAGCACCCAGCGCTATCGGCGCACTCCGACGATCTTTATGCAACGGTGTGCGCGCGCTTTCAGGACTATCCGCGAGTGAAGATCATCCAGGGGTTGGTGCCTGATTCTTTCGCGAAGGGTATGCCGGAGAAAGTTGCCTTCATGCATATCGACATGAATAACGCGGTCGCGGAAGTTGCTGTTCTGGACGCCTTGTATGAACGCTTGGTCCCGGGGGGAATGATCGTTTTCGACGACTATGGCTGGATATTTTATGAAGAGCAGAAGCTGGCCGAGGATGCCTGGCTGGCCGAGCGCTATTTCGAGCGGATTCTGGAATTGCCTACCGGCCAAGGTCTGTTGGTCAAACCGTGCTCGCGCTGATTGAGGGCTGTAGACCGGGAGTGTACGAGGCGATATGCGGCGAATTCTGCTAACAGGCGCTGGAGGCTTTGTTGGGCGCCCTGCGCTCCAACAGCTTCTGGTTGGACAGTACGAGGTGCATGCCGTCTACAGCCCGCATGGCCAAGGGCACGATGGCGCCGAGGGGGGGACTGCGCACGTTGTCGACCTGTTGATGCCAGGGGCTGCCGCCGATCTGATGGCAGCCGTTCGCCCTGACCGTTTGCTGCACCTGGCCTGGTGCGCCAAGCCCGGGGTGTACTGGACCTCGCCGGAGAATATCGGCTGGGTGCGGGCGAGCCTGGAGCTGTTGGAGGCCTTTCAGCGACACGGCGGCGAGCAGGCCGTGCTGGTGGGCAGCTGCGCGGAATACGACTGGAGCGGCGACGGCATCTGCCGAGAGTACGAGACGCCCCTGCTGCCGGCGACGCCCTATGGTCGCTGCAAGAATGCCACCCGTGAGCTGGCCGAGCTGTTCGGCCAGTTGCATGGCCTGCCGGTGGCCTGGGCGCGGATCTTCCACGCCTACGGCCCCCATGAAGCCCCGGGCCGTCTGGTGCCAGCGGTGCTCACCGCGCTGCTCAAGGGCGAGCCGGCGCGCTGCTCCCATGGCGAGCAGCAGCGTGACCTGCTGCATGTGGCGGATGTGGCGTCGGCCCTGGTGCAACTGCTGAACGTGAAGGCCGAGGGCGTTTTCAATATCGGCGGCGGTCGCGCGATTCGCCTGCGCGAGGTCATCGAACACCTGGCCGGGCGGCTGGATGCGGCTCATCTGCTGCAATTCGGGGCTATTCCGGTTGCGGCCAACGACCCACCGCTGCTGATCGCCGACAACCAGCGTCTGCTGGCAACCGGCTGGCGGCCGCGGTTCGATTTGCAACATGGATTGGACGATACCCTGGCCTGGTGGCGCGGGCGTAGTTAACTCTAGATAGGATTCTCGATAGGAGCAGGACATGAAACTGACGGTCGATACCGATAACAACAAGCTGATCCTCGACGAGCAGGGCGCCGTTCGCGAGCTGGAGCTGTATACCGACGAGGCGTTCGAGTTGCTCAGCCATGAATGGGTACGCCTGGGCTGGAACCAGAAGTATCCCTACACCTTTTCGTGGATGGGCCGCCCGGTCATCCAGCTGCCGGAAGATATGATCCGCATCCAGGAAGTCATCTATCAGGTCAAGCCCGACGTGGTGATCGAAACCGGCATCGCTCATGGCGGCTCGCTGATCTACTACGCCAGCCTGTTCAAGGCCATGGGCAAGGGGCGGGTGATTGGCGTGGACATCGAAATCCGTCCGCACAATCGCAAGGCCATCGAAGAGCACGAACTGTTCGAATACCTGACGCTGATCGAAGGTAGCTCGATTGCCGATGACGTGGTCGCCCAGGTCAAGGCACTGGTCAAGCCCGGCGAGAAGGTGCTGGTGATCCTCGATTCCAACCACACCTATGCCCACGTCTCCGAAGAGCTGCGCCGCTATTCGCCGCTGGTCACGCCCGGCTCCTACATCGTCTCGACCGATGGCGTGATGCGCGACCTGACCGACGTGCCGCGCGGCAACCCGGGCTGGGGCAAGGACAATCCTTCCCAGGCGGCCATCGATTTTGCCAAGGACAACGCGCAATTCGTCATCGAGCAGCCCACCTGGCCGTTCAACGAAAGCACGCTGAACAAGAACGTCACCCACTGGCCGAACGCTTGGCTGAAAAGAATCGCCTGATCGACCGGGCTGCGGCCTTCAGCGCCGCAGCCCGACCCTCCCAGCGCCGCATGTGCGCTTGTCTTTCCCGAACATCACTCTCCCACGCCCATTCGCCCACTTGCTCCAGGGTGAACCTTGCCGCTTTGCCGATTGGGGCAAGCAGGGCGGCAGCGCATTGCCGCGTGTTGCCTGCCGACACCCGGCAAGCTTTTGCCATCTACGCTAGATCGTATTTGCAATCTATTGTTTTTAAAGGAATTTTTAAGTTGGCACGCTATTGGCATTTCCGGGTATGTCACAGATGTCGGCGCCTGGTGCTCTATCGGTTCCGGCCCGAAGCGCTTATGCAGCAGACATATTCACTGGAGAAAACACCATGGCTCTGACAGTCAATACCAACGTGGCATCGCTGAATACACAGCGGAACCTGAACTCCTCTTCCAAAGGGCTGGATACCTCCCTGCAACGCCTGTCCACTGGCTTGCGCATCAACAGCGCCAAGGACGATGCGGCCGGCCTGCAGATTTCCAACCGACTGACCAGCCAGATCCAGGGCCTGGCGGTGGCGGTGCGCAACTCCAACGACGGCATCTCCCTGGCGCAAACCGCTGAAGGCGCCCTGCAACAGTCCACCGGTATCCTGCAGCGCATGCGCGACCTGGCGTTGCAGTCGGCCAACGGTTCGAATGGCGCCAGCGAGCGTGCCGCCCTGCAGGGTGAAGTCGCGCAGTTGCAGCAGGAACTGAACCGTATCGCCGACACCACCAGTTTCGGCGGGCGCAAGATTCTCGACGGGACCTTCGGCTCGCAGAGCTTCCAGGTCGGTGCCAACGCCTTCGAAACCATCAGCGTTTCGATTGGTGCCGCATCGGCTTCGCGCATCGGTGCCAGCCGCTTCAACAGCAGTGTGCCTAGCGATACCGATTCCCAGGCCGGGATCGCCGCCAGCGTGGTCACCGGCTTCGCCGACATCACCTCCACCGGTGTGGGCTATGCCTCTTCGCCGGCCACCACCGATGGCCTGACCATCAGAGGCAAGCTGGGCGAGGCATCGATCGGTCTGGTCGACGGCAGCTCGGCACGCGAACTGGCCACAGCCGTCAACCGTGCAACCGACTCCACCGGTGTCACCGCCAGCGCCCGTACTGCGGTGCGCCTGCAGCAGGATGCCAGCGGTGGCTTCACCAACACCGATACCGCCGGCACCATCAGCTTTACCCTGTATGGTTCCAACGACGCCAAGGTGGGCGATGGCGTGGCGATCTCCGCGACCATTTCCGACTGGGGCGACCTGTCCGGTCTGGCCGATGCCATCAACAAGGAAACCGGTCGCACGGGCATCAGTGCCAGAATCCTGGTCAACGGGGCTCTGGAGATGGTCAGCGAGCGAGGCGACAACATTGCCATCGATGGCTATACCGCCGAGGGCGCCACGGGTAACACCATCGCCGCCGAGTTGCAGACCCTCTCGTTCAATGGTGACAACAGCATCGATGATGCGGCGGATGCCAGCGACACGATCGGCGCCGCCGCGACCCTGACCGGTGATGGTACGAACGGCGCGGTCGCCGTCGGCCAGGTCCGTTTCGAGTCGCCCGATCCCTTCAAGGTGGAGAATTTCGATTCCATCGATGGCGGCATACAGGGGGCCAACGTATACAGCCTGCTCGAGTCGGTCGACGAGGTGGACGTGGGTACCTATATCGGTGCTCAGAACGCGCTAGGCATCATCAGTGCGGCGATTGCCAATATCGACAGCCAGCGGGCCCAACTGGGTGCGGTGCAGAACCGCTTCGAGAACACTATTTCCAACCTGCAGAACATCGGTGAGAACGCTTCCGCTGCCCGCAGCCGGATCCGTGACACCGACTACGCGGCGGAAACCTCGGAGCTGACCAAGAACCAGATCCTGCAGCAAGCCGGTACTGCGATCCTGGCCCAGGCCAACCAGTTGCCCCAGGCCGTGCTCAGCCTGCTCCAGTAAGACCGCTAGAACGCCAAGCCGGGAGGTCGATGTTTCGATCTTCCGGCTTGGCGTTTCTGCGTCTGCTTCATTTGCCTGGCACTTTGCCTTCGATGGCAAAAAGACCCTAAAGAAACCTGCAGCACCGCCGATGTATACGCTGGCAGAGCTGCAGGTCGATGCCAGGCGTTTGCGCCATGGCTCCAACGACTTGCGTAACTGCCTGATTGGTCGGCAAAAAAAATCTGAAAATTTTTCTTGCCGAAGCCGCCTAAAGTTGCTCCGGGCGGCGCCGATACAAAGATCGAATGCGAACTTTATAGGGTGTCTGAGCATGCAGGCCCGAAGCTCGCAGGCTCAGGCAAACTTAGCGGTCCCTTGGAGGCAATTACCATGGCCCTTACAGTCAACACAAACGTAGCGTCGCTCAATACGCAGCGTAACTTGGGTAGTTCGGCCAAAGGCCTGGATACCTCGCTGCAGCGTCTTTCCACTGGTTTCCGCATCAATAGCGCCAAGGACGATGCGGCCGGCCTGCAGATTTCCAACCGCCTGACCAGCCAGATCAATGGCTTGAACGTAGCGGTGCGCAACTCCAACGACGGTATCTCCCTGGCGCAGACCGCTGAAGGTGCCCTGCAGCAGTCCACCGGCATCCTGCAACGTATGCGCGATCTGGCGTTGCAATCGGCCAACGGCTCCAACGGCGCCAGCGAGCGTGACGCTCTGCAAGGCGAAGTCGCCCAGCTGCAGCAGGAGCTGAACCGTATCGCCGAAACCACCAGCTTCGGTGGCCGCAAGATCCTCGACGGGACCTTCGGCTCGCAGAGCTTCCAGGTCGGTGCCAACGCGTTCGAAACCATCAGCGTGGCGATTGGTGCGGCCTCGGCTTCGCGCATCGGTGCCAGCCGTTTCAACAGCAGCGTGGCCAGCGATACCGATGCGCAAAGTGGCATTGCCGCCAGCGTCGTTACCGGCTTCGCTGACATCACCTCCACCGGCGTGGGCTATGCCTCTTCGCCGGCTACCACCGACGGTTTGACCATCAAGGGCAAGCTGGGTGAGGCGTCGGTTGCCCTGGTCGACGGCAGCTCGGCGCGTGAGCTTTCCAATGCGGTTAACCGCACTTCGGACTCCACCGGCGTGACCTCGAGCTCGCGTACTGCGGTGCGCCTGCAGCAGGATGCCAGCGGTGGCTTCACCAACACCGATACCTCCGGCACCATCAGCTTCACCCTCTATGGCTCCAACAGCGCTAAAGAAGGCGACGGCGTGGCCATCTCCGCCAGCATTACCGACTGGGGTGACCTGTCCGGTCTGGCTGACGCCATCAACAAGGAAACCGGCCGTACCGGCATCAGTGCTCGGGTGCTGAACAACGGCGCCTTGGAGATGGTCAGCGAGCGTGGCGACAATATCGCGATCGACAAGTACAAGGCGGTTGGCGACGACGGCACCACGGCTATTGCCGCCCAACTCCAGACCCTGGCGTTCGATGGCGACAACGGTATCGACGATGCCGATGATGCCAGTGATACCGTGGGCACCGCTGCGGCGCTGACCGGTGACGGTACTAACGGTGCGGTTGCCGTCGGTCAGGTACGCTTCGAATCGCCGGATGCGTTCGAGGTGAAGAACTTCGACTCCATCGACGGTGGCAACCAAGCGGCGAGCAAGTACAGCGTCCTGGAGGCGGTGGATTCGATCAACATCGGTACGGCGATCGGCGCGCAGAATGCCCTGGGCATTATCAGCTCCGCGATCTCCAACATCGATAGCCAGCGTGCTCAACTGGGTGCGGTTCAGAACCGCTTCGAGAACACCATTTCCAACCTGCAGAACATCGGTGAGAACGCCTCCGCTGCCCGCAGCCGGATCCGTGACACCGACTACGCGGCGGAAACCTCGGAACTGACCAAGAACCAGATCCTGCAGCAAGCCGGTACTGCGATCTTGGCCCAGGCCAACCAGTTGCCCCAAGCAGTCCTCAGCCTTCTGGGCTAAGGGTAAAAGGCGCTAAACTGCGGGGGGAAGGGCATAGCAGCTCTTCTCCCCGCTTCCTCATTGCGAGGTCAAGGTTATGGACGTCGGCTCAATCAAAAACTCACTCAACTTGGGTAGCCCCCAGAGTGTCGTGCGCCTGCCGGCCTCCGATGCTTCCAATAGACCTGAAGCTGCTGCGCAGCAGCGCGCAACGGTTGACGGCGAGCACGCGGCTCAGCAGCGAACCGAGCAGACGCAGGCCATCGAACGGACTACGGAAGTTTCTCGGGAAGAAGTGGAGGGCGCAGTTGCCACTATCCAGGAGTTCGTGCAGTCGGTGCGTCGCAGCATCAACTTCTCGGTGGAGGAAGGCAGCGGGCGGGTGGTGGTCAAGGTGACCGATGCCGGCTCCGGTGACGTGATCCGCCAGATTCCTTCGGAAGAGGCGTTGCAATTGGCTGAGAATCTTTCCGAAGTACGCAGTTTATTGTTCAAGGCGGAGGCCTAGCGTACCGCGTTGGCACAACTTTTGACTGTCTTTTCTACATGATCGATGGAGTCAGTTTCTTGGCGAGGTGAGTTATGGCGGGCATATCTGGACTGGGATCAGGCATCGATATCGGCAGCATCGTCAAGGCGCTGGTCGATGCCGAGCGAGCCCCGAAGCAGGGCCAGCTGGACCGGCTGGAAAAAACCACCAGCTCACGGATTTCCGCCCTGGGTACGCTGCGCTCGGTCGTTGGCGAACTCAGCAGCACGCTGCAGAACCTGAACAAGCTCTCGGCCTTTCAGAAGCAGACCGTCAGCAGCTCCAGCTCAAGCGTACTTACCGCCACCGCCAGTGGTAGCGCCACGGCGGGCAGTTTCAGCCTGCAGGTTCAGCAGTTGGCATCCACCAGCAAGGTGGCTCTGCAGTCGGTGACCGGCGGCAGTAGCGCGACCTTCAACTCAGGCACGCTGAGCATCTCCGCCGGCAGCACCAGCTTCGACGTCGCCATCACCGCAGGCAACAACAGCCTCAGCGGAATTCGCGATGCCATCAATACCGAGGGCGAAAGCCGCGGTATCAGCGCCAGCATCGTCACCGATGCCTCCGGGTCGCGCCTGGTGGTCAGCTCCAACAAGACCGGCGAAGGCAACGATGTGCAGGTTGCCGTCAGCGAAGATGGCGTCACCCTGGGCCAGAACTCGCTCAAGGCGCTGGCGTTTTCCTCCACTCAATCGTCCGTGCAACTGGCCAAGCTGGCCGGAGGCAGTGCCGCGACCTTCAAGGAAGGTACCCTGAGCATTGCCAGCGGTGCGCTCAATCTTGATGTGGCGATTACCGCCGAGGATTCGCTGGCCGACATTCGCGACGCGATCAATGCCCAGGGCGCCGGCCAGGGGTTTTCCGCTTCTATCGAAACGGTCGACGGCGGCGCTCGCCTGGTCGTCAACTCGGCAAGCGGAGATGCGGTTACCGTCAGCTCCACCAGCAACGACACCGGGCTCGGCGACAATAATCTGTCGACCCTGAATTCGGTTACCCAGAGCAATGCCAAGACCATCGACAAGGCCAAGTCCGCGCTGCTCACCGTCGACGGCCTGTCCGTGGTCAAGGACAGCAACAGCATTTCCGATGTGATTGCCGGCGTTACCCTCAATCTGGCCTCTGCGCAATCCGCCGATGACATCGCGGCCGGCAAGACCGTGAACATTACGGTCGGCCAGGACCGCAGCCTGGTGCGCACCAACCTGCAGAAGTTCGTCGATGCCTACAACAAGCTGGTCCAGAGCACCGGGGAACTGACCGCCGTGGTCCAGGTAGGAGAGGGCAAGCAACCGGTGACCGGTCCGCTGCTCGGCGATTCCTCCATTCGCAACCTGATGTCCGGCTTGCGCAACGAGTTCTCCCGTCTGGGCGACGACTCCACCGTGAACTCCCTGGCCGAACTGGGGATCACCACTGGCAAGGATGGCAAGCTGAGCCTCAATGCCGCCAAGCTGGACGAGGCGCTGGCGGGCAGCAACTACGACAAGGTCGCTGAGTTCCTCGCGGGCGACAAGGGCCTGATGAAGCGGTTGAACAGCGTGGTGACGCCCTTCACCCAGACGGGCGGCATCCTGGATCAGCGCCAGAAGGGCCTGCAGTCCACCTTGTCGAGCGTGGACAAGCAACGTGCGGCGCTGGACCTGCGCATCGAGAAGGTGCAGGCTCGTTTGCTCAGCCAATACAACGCGATGGACCAGTTGGTCGGTCGATTGCAGAAGACCAGCGAAAGCCTGGCCAGCCAACTGGCCAGCCTGCCAGGCTTCGTAAGAAAGGATAAGTAGATGAGCAAGCCAATCGATACCTACAAACAGGTCAAGACCAGTCCGGATGTCAGTCCGTATCGCATCGTGCAGATGTTGCTCGAAGGGGCCATCGAGCGGGTGATGCTGGCCAAGCAAGCCCAGGCCGAAGGAGACACGCAGATTCGTGGCATGGCGGTGGGAAACACCATCACCATTCTTGGCGCCTTGCAGGCCAGTCTGGACAAGCAGCAGGGCGGCGAGATCGCCGAAAACCTCGACGCGCTCTACGACTACATGACCCGTCGTCTGGCCGGTGTTTCGCTGGACCAGACGGCCCACAGCCTGGATGAAGTATTGACGCTGCTTGGGCAAATCAAGGAAGCCTGGGATGCCATCGACCCGGAGCAGCCGGAGGGTGACGCCGGGTCGCGCTGATCCGCGACTTTTTTGCCGAAACGCAACTCAGGGAGCTCAAGCTGTTGGGGCTGGTGCCGATAGATTAGGTATCCAGCCAAACAAACAAGCGGAGCGATTATGAACGCGATGGCGGCCCTCAAGCAGTACCAGACGGTCAACACTCAGGCCCAAGTGTTCGAGGCTACTCCTCATCGCCTGATCCAGATGCTCATGGAGGGCGGCATTTCCCGCCTGGCCCAGGCCAAGGGCGCCATGGAGCGCGGCCAAGTGGCGATGAAGGGCGAATTGATCGGCAAGGCCATCGCCATCATCGGCGGGCTGCGCGAAGGGCTGGATCTGGAGCAGGGCGGCGAACTGGCCGCCAATCTGGATAGCCTTTACGATTACATGGTTGGCCGTCTGGTTGAGGCGAATCTGCAAAACGATGCGGCGCGGCTGGACGAAGTGGCGGAATTGCTGCGCAATGTAAAGACCGGTTGGGACGCCATCAGTCAATAACGGTGTCCGGGAGACGATCATGAGTTCATCCGTTCAGCATCTCGAAGCGACCGGCTCGGCATTGCGCGATGCATTGGCGCGGCAGGACTGGGCCGCCATCGGCGAGTTGGATCAACAGTGCCGCCTGGCGGTGGACGAAGCGATGCTGGACGCCGCGCGCGATGAAGAAGGCCTGCGGGTCCGCTTGCAAGAGATGCTGGACCTCTACCGCGAGCTGGTTACGCTTTGCCAGACCGAGCAGCGCCGCCTGGCCGGTGAGTTGATCCAATTGAACCAATCCCAACAGGGTGCCAAGGTCTATCAGCTATTCGGCTGAGCGACGCCATCGGTACTACTCTCTTTTGTGAAGGCGGTTTCTTCTGTAAACCGCTTTTGTGCTGCAAGTGGCGTTTCACGCGCTCCCCCCGAACGTTTGGTTGGCCGTTTTGTCGGATAAAGCGGATTTATCACGCCATAAATTTGACTCAATTCAAAATTTTGACTTAACTAGTGGCTAACTGATGGCGCTCCCGGGGTTTTTTAGGGCGTGCCTCCTTCCTTCAGCCCACGAGCAAGAACAAGACAGATGTGGCGTGAAACCAAAATTCTGCTGATTGACGACAATCACGAGCGCCGCCGGGATCTGACGGTCATCCTCAATTTCCTTGGCGAAGAGCATCTTGCCTGCGGCAGCCAGGATTGGCAGCGCACGGTCGCCTCGCTGTCCTCCAGTCGCGAGGTACTGAGCGTCTTGCTCGGTGACGTCGAGTCCAAGGGCGGCACGCTGGAGCTGCTCAAGCAACTGGCAGCGTGGGACGAGTTCCTGCCTCTGATGCTGCTGGGCGACCCGGCACCCGGCGACTGGACCGAAGAGCAGCGTCGTCGTGTGCTCACCAGCCTGGAAATGCCGCCGAGCTACAACAAACTGCTCGACTCACTGCATCGCGCCCAGGTCTACCGTGAGATGTATGACCAGGCCCGCGAGCGCGGTCGCCAGCGCGAGCCCAATCTGTTCCGCAGCCTGGTGGGAACCAGCCGGGCGATCCACCAGGTGCGGCAGATGATGCAGCAAGTGGCCGACACCGAAGCCAGTGTGCTGATTCTCGGAGAGTCGGGCACCGGCAAGGAGGTGGTGGCGCGCAACCTGCACTATCACTCCAAGCGTCGCGAAGGGCCGTTCGTACCGGTCAACTGCGGTGCCATTCCGGCGGAGCTTCTGGAAAGCGAGCTGTTCGGCCACGAGAAGGGCGCGTTCACCGGCGCCATCACCAGTCGTGCCGGTCGCTTCGAGCTGGCAAACGGCGGCACATTGTTCCTCGACGAGATCGGCGACATGCCGCTACCGATGCAGGTCAAGCTACTGCGCGTGTTGCAGGAGCGCACCTTCGAGCGTGTCGGCAGCAACCGTACCCAGTCCGCCGACGTACGCATCATTGCTGCCACCCACAAGAACCTCGAACAGATGATCGAGACGGGCAGTTTTCGCGAAGACCTCTACTACCGCCTCAACGTCTTTCCCATCGAGATGGCTCCGTTGCGCGAGCGGGCGGAAGACATTCCGCTGCTGATTAACGAGCTGATCTCGCGCATGGAGCACGAGAAGCGCGGCTCCATCCGCTTCAATTCGGGCGCGATCATGTCGCTCTGCCGGCACGATTGGCCGGGCAATGTGCGCGAGCTGGCCAACCTCGTGGAGCGCATGGCCATCATGCATCCCTATGGCGTCATTGGCGTCGGCGAGCTGCCGAAGAAATTCCGCCATGTCGACGACGAGGACGAGCAGCTGGCTTCCAGCCTGCGCGAAGAGTTCGAAGAGCGCGCGGCAATCGGCCCCAGTCTGCCGGGCCTCACGTCCTCGGCCCTGCTGCCGCCTGAGGGATTGGACCTCAAGGATTACCTGGGCAACCTCGAGCAGGGTCTGATCCAGCAGGCGCTGGACGATGCCGGCGGAGTGGTCGCCCGAGCCGCCGAGCGTTTGCGCATTCGTCGCACCACCCTGGTGGAAAAGATGCGCAAATACGGTATGAGCCGTCGCGAGGACGAGCAGGACGAGTGATCCCGCCGATTCGCTGACAGAGTGGGCCGAGATAGCCGGAGGTTTGACGCAACCTCCGGCTTTTATTTTTAAACTATTGAAAAATAAGACTAATTTTTTAGGCACGGGGATTGCTAAAGCTCTTGTAACCGACCGTCTTTATGACGCTGAGTCGAGCGAGAGAAGAAAGATGACCCCAGCCGTTCGCGACACCCTCGACCCGCAAGCCAGCGATGCGCCTATCGAGCAAGCCAGCCGTGCCGGCCTGGAACAGGCTTTCGCCCTGTTCAACCAGATGTCCAGCCAGCTCAGCGAGTCCTACAGCATGCTGGAGGCCCGCGTCAGCGAGCTGAAAGGCCAACTGGCCCTGGTCAGCGCCCAGCGCATGCAGGAGCTGGCCGAGAAAGAGCGTTTGGCCCACCGACTGCAAAGCCTGCTCGATCTGCTGCCCGGCGGCGTGATCGTCATCGACGGCCAGGGCGTCGTGCGCGAAGCCAATCCGGTGGCTCGGGGCCTGCTCGGGCAGCCGTTGGTCGGCATGCTCTGGCGCCAGGTCATCGCCCGCAGCTTCGCCCCCCGGGAAGACGACGGGCACGAAATTTCCCTGCAAGACGGGCGCCGTCTCTCCATCGCTACCCGTTCCCTGCATGCCGAGCCCGGCATGCTGATCCTGCTCACCGACCTGACGGAAACCCGCCGCCTGCAGGACCAGCTGTCCCGTCACGAGCGCCTGTCCGCCCTGGGCCGCATGGTTGCCTCGCTGGCCCACCAGATCCGCACCCCGCTATCTGCTGCCTTGCTCTATGCCAGCCACCTCAACGAGCAGGTGTTGCCGGCCGAGCAGCAGCAGCGCTTTGCCGGTCGCCTCAAGGAGCGCCTGCACGAACTGGAGCATCAGGTGCGTGACATGCTGGTGTTCGCGCGCGGCGAACTGCCATTGCCCGATCGCCTGTCGCCGCCGGCGCTGTTCGAGGCGCTGCGGCGTGCTGCCGAGCCCCACGTACAGGACATGACGGTGCGCTGGCAGTGCGATGTCCAGGCTGGCGAGCTGCTGTGCAACCGCGACACCCTGGTCGGCACCTTGCTCAACCTGATCGAGAACGCCATCCAGGCGGCTGGCCGCGATGCGCGCTTGAAAGTCCATCTCTACCGCCGCGGCAATGTGCTGCGCCTGTCCATCAGCGACAACGGCCCCGGCATCGATGCCGGCACCCTGGCGCGCCTGGGCGAGCCCTTCTTCACCACCAAGACCACTGGAACCGGCCTCGGCCTGGCGGTGGTCAAGGCGGTGGCGCGTGCCCATCAGGGCGAGCTGCAACTGCGCTCGCGGGTTGGGCGTGGAACCTGCGCCATTTTGACTTTGCCGCTGATTCCCGCGGCGCCAACGTTAATCCAGGAGTAAACCCATGACCGCCAAAGTTTTGCTGGTTGAAGACGATCGCGCGCTGCGCGAGGCCCTGGGCGACACCCTGTTGCTCGGCGGTCATGACTATCGTGCGGTGGATTGTGCCGAGGCCGCGCTGGCGGCACTAGGAGAGGAGTCCTTCAGCCTGGTGGTCAGCGATGTGAACATGCCGGGCATGGATGGGCATCAGCTGCTGGGATTGATCCGCAGTCGCTTTCCTCAACTGCCGGTGCTATTGATGACCGCCTATGGCGCTGTCGAGCGCGCGGTCGAGGCGATTCGCCAGGGCGCGGCCGACTACCTGGTCAAACCCTTCGAGCCCAAGACCCTGCTGGAGCTGGTGGGGCGGCATGCCCTCGGGCGCCTGAGTGAGGCGGACGGAGAGGGGCCGGTGGCGCTGGAGCCGGCCAGCCGGCAATTGCTGGAGCTGGCGGCGCGGGTCGCCAGGAGCGATTCCACCGTATTGATCTCCGGTGAGTCCGGTACCGGCAAGGAGGTGCTGGCCCGCTACATCCACCAGCAATCCCCTCGTGCCGGCAAGGCCTTCATTGCCATCAACTGCGCGGCTATTCCCGACAACATGCTCGAGGCCACGCTGTTCGGCCACGAGAAGGGCTCGTTCACCGGCGCCGTCGCCGCCCAGCCGGGCAAATTCGAACTGGCTGATGGCGGCACCATTCTGCTGGACGAGATTTCCGAAATGCCCCTCGGTCTGCAGGCCAAGCTGCTGCGTGTCTTGCAGGAGCGCGAAGTGGAGCGGGTAGGGGCGCGCAAGCCGATCTCCCTGGACATTCGCGTGCTCGCCACCACCAACCGCGACCTGGCGGGAGAAGTGGCCGCCGGGCGTTTCCGCGAGGACCTGTACTACCGCCTGTCGGTATTCCCGCTGGCCTGGCGTCCATTGCGCGAGCGTACCGCCGACATTCTGCCGCTGGCCGAGCGCCTGCTGGCCAAGCATGTCAAAAAAATGAATCACGCCACCGTGCGCTTGTCGCCGGAGGCGCAGAGCTGCCTGACCAGGCATCCGTGGCCGGGCAATGTGCGTGAGCTGGACAACGCCATTCAGCGGGCGCTGATCCTGCAACAGGGTGGGGTGATCCAGCCTCAGGATCTCTGCCTGAATGCTCCCATCGGCCTGGCGCCTGCGCCGTTGGCGGCGCCCGTGGCGGTTGCCCCAGCGCCCGCCGAATCCTGGGGCGAGCCCAGTGCGCTCGGCGAGGACATGCGGCGCCACGAGTACCAGATGATCATCGACACCCTGCGTGCCGAGCGCGGTCGCCGCAAGGAGGCTGCCGAACGCCTGGGCATCAGCCCGCGAACCCTGCGCTACAAGCTGGCCCAGATGCGCGATGCCGGCATGGATGTGGAGGCGTACTTGTTCGCCAGCTAGAGTCGCCTCGATGCCTCGCCCATTCCCGCTCGGCCGCGCCGGATAATTTCGGCGTGGCTCGCTAGCGTTACGGGCTGCGCCGCGCGCGGCCGTCCCTCCGTCTGCGTCTCGCAGCCGCTGGCTGCTCCTTTGGCACCCTTGTTGCAATCCCTCTGTTATCGAACCGCGCAGCGTCAATTTTCCGCGGTCAGTGGAGGAAACCATGAGCCAGGGTGTTGAATTCAATCGCCTTATGTTGGAAATGCGTTCCATGCAGACGGAAGCGATGGCGCGCAGCAAACCTGCCGTCAGCGCTCCCGCCGAACCCGGCGCGCCCAGCTTTTCCGAGATGCTCGGGCAGGCCGTGAACAAGGTGAACGAGACCCAGCAGACTGCCAACCAGATGGCTACCGCCTTCGAGATGGGCCAGAGCGGCGTGGATCTTTCCGACGTGATGATCGCCTCGCAGAAGGCCAGTGTTTCCTTCCAGGCCATGACCCAGGTGCGCAACAAGCTGGTCCAGGCGTACCAAGACATCATGCAGATGCCGGTTTAAGGGGCGGGTTGAGAGATGGCTGAAGCAGTCGCGGACAACATGCCGGCCAAGGCCGGCGATCTCGAGCCGAAGAAACCTCTGCTCGGGCTGACCTTTCTGGAAAACCTCGCCGACATGTCGGTGCTGCGTCAGCTCGGCCTGTTGGTCGGCCTGGCGGCCAGCGTCGCCATCGGTTTTGCGGTGGTGCTCTGGTCGCAGCAGCCGGACTACCGTCCGCTGTATGGCAGCTTGTCCGGGATGGACGCCAACCAGGTAGTGGAAACCCTGACCGCCGCCAACATCAGCTACAGCATCGAGCCTAATTCCGGCGCCTTGCTGGTCAAGGCCGAGGACCTGGCCAACGCCCGCCTGAAGCTGGCCGCCGCTGGCGTGGCGCCGAGCGATGGCAATATCGGTTTCGAGATCCTCGATAAGGAACAGGGGCTCGGTACCAGCCAGTTCATGGAAGCGACCCGCTATCGCCGCGGCCTGGAAGGCGAACTGGCCCGCACGGTCTCGAGCCTGAACAACGTCAAGGCCGCCCGTGTGCACCTGGCGATTCCGAAGAGTTCGGTATTCGTGCGCGACGAGCGTAAGCCAAGCGCGTCGGTACTCGTCGAGTTGTATCCGGGCCGTGCCCTGGAGCCGAGCCAGGTGATGGCGATCATCAACCTGGTCGCCACCAGCGTGCCGGAGCTGAACAAGTCGCAGGTCACCATTGTCGACCAGAAGGGCAACCTGCTTTCCGACCAGCAGGAGCTGTCCGAGCTGACCATGGCCGGCAAGCAGTTCGACTACACCCGGCGCATGGAAAGCCTGTTCACCCAGCGCGTGCATAACATCCTGCAGCCGGTACTGGGTAGCGGCCGCTACAAGGCAGAGGTCTCGGCAGACGTCGACTTCAGCTCGGTGGAATCCACCTCGGAGATGTTCAACCCGGACCAGCCGGCGCTGCGCAGCGAGCAGTCGGTCAACGAGCAACGCCAGAGCAGCCTGCCGCCGCAGGGGGTGCCCGGCGCGTTGAGCAACCAGCCGCCCGGTGCCGCTAGCGCACCGGAGAAGGCCGGGCAGGCCGCCGCTTCGGCCGCGGTCGCCCCTGGGCAGCCGCTGGTGGACGCCAATGGCCAGCAGGTGATCGATCCGGCCACCGGCCAGCCGATGCTGGCGCCGTTCCCGGCCGACAAGCGCGAGCAGTCGACCCGCAACTTCGAACTCGATCGCTCGATCAGCTATACCAAGCAACAGCAGGGCCGCCTGAAGCGCCTGTCGGTGGCAGTCGTGGTGGATGACCAGATTCGTGTCGATCCGCAGACCGGCGAAACCAGCCGTGTGCCCTGGACCACCGAGGATCTGGCGCGCTTCACCCGCCTGGTCCAGGACTCGGTTGGCTTCGATGCCAGTCGTGGCGACAGCGTCAGCGTGATCAACACGCCGTTCATGGCCGATCAGGGCGACGAGCTGGTCTCGCTACCGTGGTACCAGCAGGAGTGGTTCGGCATGATCCTCAGCGGGCTGCGGCAGTCGCTGCCGTTCCTGATCATCCTGGTGCTGATCTGGTTCGTGCTGCGCCCGGTGCTGAACAACATCGTCAGCGGCGGCAAGGGCAAGGAGCTGGCCACCAGTGGCGACGTCGAGCTGGGCGACATGGGTGGGCTGGAAGGCGATCTGGCCGATGATCGCGTTAGCCTCGGCGGGCCGCAGAGCATTCTCCTGCCGAGCCCGTCCGAGGGGTATGATGCACAATTGAACGCCATCAAGAACCTAGTGGCTGAAGATCCGGGCAGGGTAGCTCAAGTCGTCAAAGAGTGGATCAACGCCGATGAGTAACGAAAACGCCCGTGCTCCCAAACTGACCAAGGTCGACAAGGCGGCCATCTTGCTGCTGTCCCTCGGCGAAACCGATGCCGCGCAGGTGCTGCGCCACCTGGGACCGAAGGAAGTGCAGCGGGTCGGCGTGGCGATGACGCAGATGCGCAACGTGCATCGCGAGCAGGTGGAAAAGGTGATGGGCGAGTTCGTCGACATCGTCGGCGACCAGACCAGCCTGGGCGTGGGGTCCGACGCCTACATCCGCAAGATGCTCACTGCGGCCCTCGGCGAAGACAAGGCCGGCAACCTGATCGACCGCATCCTGCTCGGCGGCAGCACCAGTGGCCTGGATAGCCTGAAGTGGATGGAGCCGCGCGCCGTGGCTGACGTGATCCGCTACGAGCACCCGCAGATCCAGGCCATCGTGGTCGCCTACCTCGATCCCGACCAGGCCGGCGAGGTGCTCAGCCACTTCGACCATAAGGTACGCCTGGACATCATCCTGCGCGTCTCGTCCCTCAATACCGTGCAGCCGGCGGCGCTCAAGGAACTCAACCAGATCCTGGAGAAGCAGTTCTCCGGCAGTGCCAGCACCACGCGCGCCGCCCTGGGCGGCATCAAGCGCGCGGCAGACATCATGAACTTCCTCGACAGCTCGGTGGAAGGACAGTTGATGGACTCCATCCGCGAGGTGGACGAGGACCTCTCGACCCAGATCGAGGACCTCATGTTCGTCTTCGACAACCTGGCCGATGTCGACGACCGTGGCATCCAGGCGCTGCTGCGCGAGGTTTCTTCCGACGTGCTGGTGGTGGCATTGAAGGGCTCCGACGAGGCGATCAAGGAGAAGATCTTCAAGAACATGTCCAAGCGCGCGGCCGAGCTGCTGCGCGACGACCTGGATGCCAAGGGGCCGGTACGTGTCAGCGACGTCGAAGCGGCGCAGAAGGAAATTCTCACCATTGCCCGTCGCATGGCCGAAGCCGGGGAAATCGTACTCGGCGGCAAGGGCGGCGAAGAGATGATCTAAATGGCCAAAGAGCTTCCCAGTGAGCTGATTCGTGCCAAGGATGTCAACGTTTTCGATCGCTGGTCATTGCCCAGTTTCGATCCCCCCGGCCAGGAGCCGGCCGAGGAGGCCGTGCCCGAAGACGCGGTAGCGGAGGACGCGGTCGAGCGTGAGGCCGAGGACGTCCCGCTGGAGGCCGTCAAGCCGCTGACGCTCGATGAACTCGAGGCGATCCGCCAGGACGCCTACAACGAAGGGTTCAGCACCGGCGAGAAGGACGGCTTCCATGCCGGCCAGTTGAAGGCCAAGCAGGAGGCCGATGCGGCCTTGCAGCTCAAGCTGCAAGGGCTTGAGCGGTTGATGGCCCAACTGTTCGAGCCCATCGCCGAGCAGGACCAGCAACTGGAGCAGGCGATGGTGACCCTGGTCAGCCACATGACCCGCCAGGTCATCCAGCGCGAACTGGAAATCGACTCCAGCCAGCTGCGCCATGTGCTGCGCGAGGCCTTGAAGCTGCTGCCGATGGGCGCCGAGAACATTCGCATCCATATCAATCCGCAGGACTTCGAGCTGGTCAAGGCGCTGCGCGAGCGTCACGAGGAGAGCTGGCGCATTCTCGAAGATGAGACCTTGCAGCCCGGCGGCTGCCGCGTCGAAAGCGAGCACAGCCAGATCGACGCCAGCATCGAAACGCGCCTGACCCAGGCCCTCAAGCAATTGTTCGAGCAGCAGCGCGAGCAGACCGTGCACCCGCTGGCGGCCGACCTCGACGTTGATCTGGACACTTCCGATGCGCATTGAGCGGACCAGTTTCGCCAAGCGCCTCGGGGGCTACCTCGAGGCGGTGAAGCTGCCCAGCCAGCCGGTGGTGGAAGGGCGCCTGCTGCGCATGGTCGGGCTGACCCTGGAGGCCGAGGGTCTGCGTGCCGCGGTCGGCAGCCGCTGCCAGGTGATCAACGACGACAGCTACCATCCGGTGCAGGTCGAAGCCGAAGTGATGGGCTTTTCCAATGGCAAGATCTACCTGATGCCGGTCGGCAGCCTGGCGGGCATCGCCCCTGGGGCCCGTGTGGTGCCATTGCCGGACACCGGTCGCCTGCCGATGGGCATGAGCATGCTCGGCCGTGTGCTGGACGGTGCAGGCCGTGCCCTGGATGGCAAGGGTGGGATGAAGGCCGAGGACTGGGTACCGATGGACGGGCCGGCGATCAACCCGCTCAACCGGCATCCCATCGACGAGCCGCTGGACGTGGGTATTCGCAGCATCAACGGCCTGCTTACCGTCGGCCGCGGCCAGCGCCTGGGGTTGTTCGCCGGTACCGGGGTCGGCAAGAGCGTGTTGCTCGGCATGATGACGCGCTTCACCGAGGCGGAAATCATCGTGGTTGGCCTGATCGGCGAGCGTGGCCGCGAGGTGAAGGAGTTCATCGAACAGATCCTCGGCGAGGAGGGGCTCAAGCGCTCGGTGGTGGTGGCCTCGCCGGCGGACGACGCGCCGCTGATGCGCATGCGCGCGGCCATGTACTGTACGCGCATCGCCGAATACTTCCGCGACAAGGGCAAGAACGTGCTCCTGCTGATGGACTCGCTGACCCGCTACGCCCAGGCCCAGCGCGAAATCGCCCTGGCCATCGGCGAGCCGCCGGCGACCAAGGGGTACCCGCCCTCTGTGTTCGCCAAGTTGCCGAAGCTGGTGGAGCGTGCGGGAAATGCGGAGGCCGGCGGCGGCTCGATCACTGCGTTCTACACCGTTCTGTCCGAAGGCGACGACCAGCAGGACCCGATTGCCGACGCTGCTCGTGGCGTGCTCGATGGTCATATCGTGCTGTCACGGCGGCTGGCCGAGGAAGGGCATTACCCTGCGATCGACATCGAGGCGTCCATCAGCCGGGTGATGCCCCAGGTGGTATCCGCCGAGCACCTGCGTGCCTCGCAGCGCTTCAAGCAATTGTGGTCGCGCTACCAGCAGAGCCGCGACCTGATCAGCGTCGGCGCCTACGTGCCTGGCGGCGACCCGGACACCGACCTGGCCATTGCCCGCCAGCCGGCCATGGCCAAGTTCCTGCGCCAGAGCCTCGGCGAGAGCGAGCCCCTGCCGCAGAGCGCGGCGCAACTGGCGGGCATCGTCAGCCCCGGTAGCTGACCATGGCCACCAGCCGCGCCGCCCGCCTGGCGCCCGTGATCGAAATGGCCGAACGCGCCGAGCGCGAGGCGGCGCGCCAGCTTGGTCGCTGCCAGGCGGCCCTGACCCAGGCAGAGGGCAAGCTGGGTGATCTGGAACGCTACCGCAACGACTACCAGCAGCAGTGGATCAGCGAAGGGCGCCAGGGCGTCTCCGGGCAGTGGCTGATGAACTATCAGAGATTTCTCTCCCAGTTGGAAACCGCCATAGGCCAGCAGAGTCAAAGCGTTGACTGGAACCGCAGCAACCTCGCCAAGGCGCGGGAGATCTGGCAGCAGCGCCATGCACGTCTGGAAGGTCTGCGCAAACTGGTGCAGCGCTACCTCGATGAGGCGCGTCGCGTCGAGGACAAGCGCGAGCAGAAGCTGCTCGACGAGCTGGCCCAGCGGCTGCCGCGCCAGGAGCGGGACTGATTCGGGGGACCCCTCTATGACGGGGTTTGCATCGGTGGGATAGAAATCCTGTGCATCGCCGCTGGCGGTGGCGTTCGCTTGGCGCAATCGGCATAGTGTCGCCCCCGACGGTACCGGACGGATTTCTTCGACCGGGTTGCTCAAGGCCTGGGTCGATGCTACATCTTCAGCATGCGCAATCGCATCAACAAGGAGTTATAAATGGCTATCACCTCGCTGCCCTCTAACGATGGGCAAGAGTTGACCATCCTCATTCAGGGGCGTTTCGATTTCGGTGCGCATCAGGAATTTCGCGATTCCTATGAACGGGTGAACATCACGCCGAAAAGCTATGTGGTCGACCTCAAGGGCACCACCTACCTCGATAGCTCCGCACTCGGCATGCTGCTGCTGCTGCGTGATCACGCCGGGGGCGACAATGCCCAGATCCGCCTGATCAACTGCAACCCCGACGTGCGCAAGATCCTTGCCATTTCCAACTTCGAACAGCTGTTCCAGATCGCCTGAACAGGGGCACGCCGATGGCCGAGCGTTTGTCCATCCTGATCGCCGAGGACAATGCTGCCGACCGAATGCTCCTGTCGACCATCGTCAGCCGCCAGGGTCACCGGGTGCTCACCGCTGCCAATGGGCTGGAGGCGGTCTCGTTGTTCCAGCAGGAGCATCCGCAGCTGGTGCTGATGGATGCTCTGATGCCGGTGATGGATGGCTTCGAGGCGGCGCGAAGGATCAAGCAGATCGCTGGCGAGGAGCTGGTGCCGATCATCTTCCTCACCTCGTTGACCGAGGGCGAAGCCCTGGTGCGCTGCCTGGAGGCCGGTGGCGACGATTTTCTCGCCAAGCCCTACAACCGGGTGATCCTCGAGGCCAAGATCAATGCCATGGATCGCCTGCGTCGGCTGCAGGCCACCGTGTTGCAACAGCGCGACCTGATCGCCAAGCACAACGAACACCTGATGACCGAGCAGCGGGTGGCCAAGGCGGTCTTCGACAAGGTGGCGCATTCCGGCTGCCTCAGTTCTCCGAACATTCGCTACCTGCAATCGCCCTATGCGCTGTTCAACGGCGACCTGTTGCTGGCGGCGTTCAAGCCCTCCGGTGGCATGCATGTGCTGCTCGGCGATTTCACCGGCCATGGCCTGCCGGCGGCCATCGGCGCGATGCCGCTGGCCGAGGTGTTCTACGGCATGACGGCCAAGGGCTTCTCCATGGGGGAAATCCTTCGGGAGATGAACGCCAAGCTCAAGCGCATCTTGCCGGTGGGGGTCTTCTGCTGCGCCACGATGCTCAATCTCAGCTTTCAGCGGCGGGTGGTCGAGGTATGGAACGGCGGCCTGCCGGATGGCTACCTGCGACGCATGGGCAGCGGCGAACGCATCGCCCTGGTGTCGAGGCATTTGCCACTGGGGGTTTTGGAACCGACGGCGTTCGATGACAAGTACGAGGTCTATCCGCTCGACCTTGGGGATCGCCTTTTCCTGCTGTCCGACGGCGTGCTGGAGGCCTGCGACAGCAGCGGCCAGCTGTTCGGCGAGAATCGCCTGATTGAGGTGTTCGAGGCCAATCGCCAGCCGGAGCGGCTGTTCGAGGAAATCCAGCAGGCGCTGCTGTCGTTCCACGGCGAGGTGCAGGACGACATCAGCATGGTCGAGATCAGCCTGGTCGAGGAAAGCCTGCTGACCCGACCGCAACTGTCTTTCTCCGATAGCGGCCAGAGCAGTCCGCTGGACTGGTCCGCCAGTTTCGAGTTCCGAGCCGAAACCCTGAAGCGCTTCAATCCGCTGCCGTTCCTGTTGCAGCTGTTGCTGGAGGTGCGAGGCTTGCGGGCGCAGGGCGGGGCCTTGTACACGGTGCTTGCCGAGCTGTATTCGAACGCCCTGGAACACGGCGTCATGGGGCTGGATTCGGCGCTCAAGCGAGATGCCCAGGGCTTTGCCCAGTACTACCGCGAGCGCAGTGCGCGCCTTTGCAAGCTGCAGGAAGGCTACGTGCGTTTTCATCTGGAGCTGCAGCCAGAGCAGGGTGGCGGTCGCCTGATCATCCGGGTCGAGGACAGTGGCCCGGGCTTCGATGTGAAGCGCATGCTCGAGCAACAATTGTCGAACGATCGGCTCAGCGGCAGGGGGCTGACACTGGTACGCAATCTGACCGAAGGCTTTACCTGGCAGCCGGATGGACGGGGGGTCTGCGTGGAGTTTTGCTGGTCCGCTCAGGCATAATCTAGCGTTTCGCCATCATGGCCTGCGCAGCGTGCGGCCTTGATGTTTCAGGCAGGCTCAGGGGGTCTGCATTGCCTCATTTGGAGTGACCCGGTGTCCGAATCTCATCTCGACAATGCCGTCTTGGCCGCCTTGCAGGATGTCATGGAAGACGAGTACCCGGTTTTGCTGGATACCTTCCTGGCGGATTCCGAAGAGCGGCTGCGGCTGCTCCAGCAGGCCCGCGAAGACGCCGACGCTCAGGCCCTGCGCCTGGCAGCGCACAGTTTCAAAGGCAGTTGCAGCAACATGGGCGCGCCCATGCTCTCGGGGCTGTGCCGGCGGCTCGAAGAAGCGGCCCGCCGTGAACGGCTCGACCAGGCCCCCGCCTTGATCGAGCAGATCGAGCGGGAATTCGCCATCATCCGCATCCTGCTCAAGTCCGAACGGCAACGCTATCGCCCCTGACCGGGCTGCGGCGGCCACGGTGTCTGTCAAACCGTTGCCCGTTCGAGTTGGCCCACCCCTTGCTATATCACTGGCACGATCCAACCCGAACGGAGAGTGCACATGTCTGCCGCACCCGATCTGCTCCTCAAGGCTGCGCCTGAGGTAAAACCCAAGGCGCCGCCTGCCAAGGCCCCGGCGAAGGCTGCCGAGCCCAGCAAGGACGGGGCTTCCGACTTCGCCCAGGTCTATGCCAAGGAACGTCAGGCCAAGGCTGCCGAGCGCAGCGAAGGCTCGTCCAAGGCCGCTGAGGACAAGCCGAAGAAGGCCGAGTCGAGCGAGGATGCCGACGATCCTTCTGCCGCCGTGACACCTCCGGTTGCCGATAGCGGCAATGCCTTGCCGGCCGAGCCCGAGGCGATCGACCCGCTGCTGTTGATGGGCATGGCCGGCCAGCAGGCGGAAGACGCCCCGGACCTCGACCCTGAATTGGCCGAGGGGGAGGAGGCGGCCTTGCTGCCGGTATCGACCGCCGTGCTCGGTACGCCAGTGGCCAAGCCGGCCGAAGTCATCGCCGAATTCGAACCCGAGCAGCAGGCCGCGCCCTTGCTGCGCATGGCCGTCGACCCGCAGGCCGAGGCCAAGTCGGCTGCCCAGCAGACCATGGCCGCTACCGGCAGCGCCCAGGGCGCGGCGAACGCCAGCCAGGGCCTGGGCAACGCCTTGGCGGCTTTCGCCGACCCGCGCGAGACGGTCGGCAAAGCGGATGCCAAGGTGGAATTGCCGGCCGGCGATTTTGCCGGCGAACTGCTCGAGAGTCTCAAGGAGGCTCCGGGCAATAGCGCCCGCAGCGAGGATTTCGCCGGCAAGCTCAACGCCCTGAGCCAAGCCATCTCGCAGCAGACCGCACAGATTGCACGGCCGACGCCGGTGGTGCCTGGCCAGCCAGTACCCATGCAGCAAGGCGTGTGGAGCGAAGCGGTGGTCGACCGGGTGATGTGGATGTCCAGCCAGAACCTCAAGTCCGCTGAAATCCAGCTGGACCCGGCCGAACTTGGACGCCTGGAAGTGCGTATCCACATGACCCAGGACCAGACCCAGGTGACCTTCGCCAGCCCCCACGCCCATGTTCGCGATGCGCTCGAAGGCCAGATGCATCGCCTGCGTGAGCTGTTTTCCCAGCAGGGCATGAACATGCTCGATGTGAACGTGTCGGACCAGTCCCTGGCGCGTGGCCAGCAGCAGGAGCAGGGAGGCGACGGCCGCGGTCGCGGTGGGGCGCCGGGTCGCCTGCTTGGCGAGGTCGAAGGCGACCTGCCGTTGGCTTCGAGCGAGCTGCGCAGCAGTGTTGTCAGTAGCGGGAGGGGGCTGGTGGACTACTACGCCTGAGTTGCCCCAGCCTCGCTGAACTAGACTTGATTTCGCCCGGCCCTCGAATGAGCGCCGGGCGAAGTCGTTCCAGGAGCAGGCGTTCGCCGAGGAAACTCCCCGCGCCCTGGCCGCGGGATATTGTTAAGCTGGCATAACACTTGCTCCGCCCCCTTGGAGCACTGGAACTTCCTAATTTCTGACGGATTTTTGGCATGGCGAAGAAAGAAGCACCGGAAGCCCCGTCGGGAGAGCCCAAGGCCCCCGGCAAAAGCAAGCTCAAGCTCATCCTGCTGATCGTGGTGCTGTTGCTGGTCGCAATTGGCTTGTCCGTGGGGGCGACCTGGTTCTTCCTTGGCAAGGGCGGCGAGGCAAAGCCCCATGAAGAAGAGCAGGTCAGTGCCGCGCCGGTGAAGCAGCCAGCGATCTACGAGGAGTTGGTGCCGGCGTTCGTGGTCAACTACAGCTACAAGGGGCGGCAGCGCTACATGCAGGTCAGCGTGGCGCTGATGGCCCGCGACCAGGCTGCCCTGGAGGCGTTGAAGGTGCATATGCCGGTGCTGCGCAACCGTCTGGTCATGCTGTTTTCCGCCCAGGACTTCGAAACCCTCGGCACATCGGTAGGGCGGGAAATGCTGCGCCAGCAAGCCACCGCCAGCGTTCAGGAGTTGGCGCAGAAGGAAGTGGGTAAACCGGTGATCGAGCAAGTGCTCTTCACTAATTTCGTGCTGCAGTAGGATTCCCTATGGCCGTGCAAGATCTGCTATCCCAGGACGAGATCGACGCGCTACTCCATGGCGTCGACGACGGCCTGGTCGAAACCGAAACCGCCGCCGAGCCGGGCAGCGTCAAGAGCTATGATCTCACCAGCCAGGACCGCATCGTGCGCGGGCGCATGCCCACCCTGGAGATGATCAACGAGCGCTTCGCCCGCTACACCCGCATCAGCATGTTCAATCTGCTGCGTCGCTCTGCCGACGTGGCGGTAGGCGGCGTGCAGGTGATGAAGTTCGGTGAATACGTTCATTCGCTCTACGTGCCCACCAGCCTCAACCTGGTGAAGATGAAGCCTCTGCGCGGCACCGGGCTGTTCATCCTCGACGCCAAGCTGGTGTTCAAGCTGGTGGACAACTTCTTCGGCGGTGACGGCCGCCACGCCAAGATCGAGGGCCGCGAGTTCACGCCCACCGAGTTGCGCGTGGTGCGCATGGTGCTGGACCAGGCCTTCATCGATATGAAGGAAGCCTGGCACGCGGTGCTGGACGTCAACTTCGAGTACATCAACTCGGAGGTGAATCCGGCGCTGGCGAACATCGTCAGCCCCAGCGAAGTCATCGTGGTTTCCACGTTCCATATCGAACTGGACGGCGGTGGCGGCGATCTGCACGTGACCATGCCCTATTCGATGATCGAACCGATCCGCGAGATGCTCGACGCCGGCTTCCAGTCGGATGTCGACGACCAGGACGAGCGCTGGGTCAAGGCCCTGCGCGAAGACATCCTCGACGTCAGCGTGCCGATGAGCGCCAGCGTGGTTCGCCGCCAGTTGCGCCTGCGCGACATCCTGCACATGCAGGTCGGCGACGTGATCCCGGTGGAAATGCCGGAAAACATGATCATGCGCGCCAATGGCGTGCCGGCCTTCAAGGTCAAGCTGGGGGCCCACAAGGGCAATCTGGCGCTACAGGTTCTCGAGCCGGTCGAGCGCATGCGCTGACCGACGCCCGATCGACATAGACAACAGCCCGCCGAGGACAACCGATGGCAGACGAAAACGAACCCACTTCCCCGGAAGAGCAGGCCCTCGCCGATGAGTGGGCGGCCGCCCTGGCCGAAGCCGGCGACGACGCCAACCAGGACGATATCGATGCAATGATGGCGCAAGGCGCTGGCGGGGGCGGTGCGCCCGCAGCACCGCTGGCGCCGATGGAAGAGTTCGGCAGCTCGCCGAAGGCCGGCAGCGCCCCGGTCAGCCTGGATGGGCCGAACCTGGATGTGATCCTGGACATCCCGGTGTCGATATCCATGGAGGTCGGCAACACCGAAATCACCATTCGCAACCTGCTGCAGCTCAACCAGGGCTCGGTGATCGAACTCGATCGCCTGGCGGGCGAGCCGCTCGACGTGCTGGTCAACGGTACGCTGATCGCCCATGGCGAGGTGGTGGTGGTCAACGAGAAATTCGGCATCCGCCTGACCGATGTCATCAGCCCCAGCGAACGCATCAAGAAGCTGCGCTAAGACCATGAAGAAACTATTTGCCCTACTACTGCTGTTGCCCCTGTTTGCCCTGGCCGCCGAACCGCAGGCCCAGGCGGCGACGCCGATGGCCGCCAGTAGCATCGGCGGGCAACTGGTGCAGCTGTTGCTCGGATTGCTGGTGGTGGTCGGGCTGATCTTCCTGCTGGCCTGGGTCATGCGTCGGGTGCAGCAGGTCGGCCCGCGTGGCAACCAGGTCATCAAGCTATTGGCCAACCAGGCCCTGGGACCGCGCGAGCGGTTGTTGCTGGTGCAGGTTGGTAGCGAGCAGGTCCTGCTTGGCATCACGCCGGGCCGCATCACCCCGCTGCACGTGCTCGCGGAGCCTGTGCACCTGCCGGAAGCCGAGGCCGCGTCGCCGGAGTTCGCCCAGCGTCTGATGGAGCTGCTGGGCAAGGATCAGAAGGACAAGAGCTGATGCTGCGATTCTTGCTGGCCATGCTGTTGCTCATGGCCGCGCCCTTGGCCTTGGGCCAGGAAGGCGATGCCCTGTTCGCTCAGGGTGACAACCCGCTGTCGATCCCCGCGATCACCCTGACTACCGATGCCCAGGGACAGCAGGAGTATTCGGTAAGCCTGCAGATCCTGCTGATCATGACGGCGCTGAGCTTCATCCCGGCGTTCGTCATGCTGATGACCAGCTTTACCCGCATCATCATCGTCTTCTCCATCCTGCGCCAGGCGCTGGGGCTGCAGCAGACGCCGTCGAACCAGATTCTCGTCGGCCTGGCGCTGTTCCTCACGCTGTTCATCATGGCGCCGGTGTTCGATCAGATTAACCGCGAGGCGCTGCAGCCGTACCTGAACGAACAGCTGCCGGCCGGTGAGGCGCTGGCCCGGGCGGAGGGGCCGATCAAGAAATTCATGCTGGCGCAAACCCGCGAAAGCGACCTGGAGCTGTTCGTGCGCCTGTCCAAGCGCAACGACATTGCCACTCCGGAAGCTACGCCGCTGACCATCCTCGTGCCGGCGTTCGTGACCTCCGAGCTGAAGACCGCATTCCAGATCGGTTTCATGATCTTCATTCCGTTCCTGATCATCGACATGGTGGTGGCCAGTATCCTGATGGCGATGGGGATGATGATGCTATCGCCGCTGATCATCTCGCTGCCGTTCAAGATCATGCTGTTCGTGTTGATCGATGGCTGGGGGCTGATCATCGGTACCCTGGCCGGCAGCTTCGGCACGCTATAGGGAGCCGCTCATGACGCCTGAAATAGCGATCGACCTGTTTCGCGAGGCGCTCTGGCTGACGGCGATGATCGTTGCCGTCCTGGTGGTACCCAGCCTGTTGGTGGGCCTGGTGGTGGCGATGTTCCAGGCCGCCACGCAGATCAACGAACAGACCCTGAGCTTCCTGCCGCGCCTGTTGGTGATGCTGCTGACGCTGATCTGGGCCGGACCCTGGCTGACCCGTCAGTTGATGGAGTACACCCAGGCGCTGATCCAGAACATTCCGCTGCTGATCGGCTGACATGTTCGAGCTGAGCGGTGCACAGATTGGCGGTTGGGTCGGCAGTTTCCTGTTGCCGCTCTTTCGCATCGCCGCGCTGCTGATGGTC
Organism: Zestomonas ipomoeae; assembly: GCF_057128665.1. Lineage (NCBI taxonomy): Bacteria > Pseudomonadati > Pseudomonadota > Gammaproteobacteria > Pseudomonadales > Pseudomonadaceae > Zestomonas > Zestomonas ipomoeae. The sequence continues at coordinate 366,983 of NZ_JBSKHQ010000001.1, read as the reverse complement.
ATGCCTATCGTCGGGACCCAACTGGTACCGACCCGCGTGCGCCTTTACCTGTCCCTGGCCATCTGCCTGGTCCTGGCGCCGACGCTGCCATCGATGCCACAGGTGGACAGCCTGAGCCTGGGCTCCCTGCTGCTGATCGGAGAACAGGTACTGATCGGCGCCATGCTCGGCTTCGTGCTGCAGTTGTTCTTCCAGTTGTTCATCGTTGCCGGGCAGATCATCGCCATGCAGATGGGCCTGGGTTTCGCCTCCATGGTAGACCCGGCCAACGGCATCTCGGTGCCGGTGCTCGGGCAGTTCTTCCTGATGCTGGTCACGCTGCTGTTCTTGCTGATGAACGGCCACCTGGTGGTCTTCGAGGTGCTTGCCGAGAGCTTCGTGACCTTGCCGGTGGGCGAGGGGCTGCTGGTGGAGCACTACTGGACGCTCGCCGGCCGCCTTGGCTGGGTGATCGGTGCAGGACTGCTGCTGGCGCTGCCGATCATCACCGCGCTGCTGGTGGTGAACCTCGGCTTCGGGGTGATGACCCGGGCGGCGCCGCAGTTGAACATTTTCTCCATTGGCTTCCCGCTGACCTTGGTGCTGGGGTTGCTGATCACCTGGGTGGGCATGGCCGACATCCTCGCGCAGTACCAGGTATTCGCCAGCGAAGCCCTGCAGTTGCTGCGCGAACTCGCGAGGGTGCGTTGATGAACGGATGCCGCGACCGCGTAACCGGGTGCATCGAGGTGCTCCATGGCGGAAAGTGAAAGCGGCCAGGACCGCAGCGAAGAACCCACGGAAAAACGCCGCCGTGAATCGCGCGAGAAAGGCCAGGTCGTGCGCTCCAAGGAGCTCAGCACCCTGGCGGTGACCCTCGGAGGCTTCGGCGGGCTATTGAGCTTCGGTGCGAGCCTGGGCGAGCGCATGCTGGCGCTGATGCACGGCAATTTCGAGCTGCCCCGCGAGGTGCTGATGGACGAGCGCTCCATGGCGCTCTATCTGCTGGCCTCCGGGGAGCTGGCGCTGGAGGCGATACTGCCGCTGCTCGGCGTGCTGCTGGTCGCCTCCATCCTCGGCCATATCGCCCTGGGTGGCTGGCTGTTCTCGGGCAAGGCCATGGCGCCGCAGTTCAGCCGAATGAACCCGCTGTCGGGCTTGAAGCGCATGTTCTCGGCGAAGGCATTGTTGGAGCTGGTGAAGGCGCTGGCCAAGTTCCTGGTGATCCTGGCGATCGGCTTGCTGGTGCTGTCGGCGGACAAGCACGACCTGCTGGCGATGGCCCATGAACCGCTGGAGATGGCGATCATGCACAGCATCCAGGTGGTCGGCTGGAGCGCGCTGTGGATGTCGTGCGGGCTGATTCTGATCGCGGCGGTGGATGTGCCGTTCCAGCTCTGGGACAACAAGCAGAAGCTGATGATGACCAAGCAGGAAGTGCGCGACGAGTACAAGGACAGCGAAGGCAAGCCCGAGGTCAAGTCGCGTATTCGCCAACTGCAGCGGGAGATGGCCGAGCGGCGCATGATGCAGGCGGTGCCCGAGGCCGACGTGGTGATCACCAACCCGACCCACTTCGCCGTAGCGCTGAAATACGACCCGACCAAGGGCAATGCACCGGTGCTGCTGGCCAAGGGCGGCGACTTCCTGGCGCTGAAGATTCGCGAAATTGCCCAGGAGCATCAGGTCCTGGTGCTGGAGTCGCCAGCCCTGGCGCGGGCGGTCTATCACTCCACCGAGCTGGACCACGAGATTCCCGCGGGGCTCTACCTGGCAGTGGCTCAGGTGCTGGCGTATGTCTATCAGCTCAAGCAGTACCGTGCCGGCAAGGGCAAGCGGCCCGGACCGTTGCCCGACCTGCCGATTCCACCGGATTTGCGGCGCGACGAATAGCGCTCCCGCGTAGCAGTGGCTGCACGGGAGCGGCAGCCTTACTCGATGACGCCGCAGGCTACGCGAGCGCCGCCGCCACCCAGGGGTTCGGGTTGGTCCGAGTGGTTATCGCCGCCTTGGTGAATCATCAATGCATGGTCTTTGAGCTGGTCGAGGCTGGTCAGGCGTGGGGCCAGTACGGGTTGATTCGCCTTGCCGTCAGCTGTGACCAGCAGTGTCGGCAGGTCGCCCAGGTGGCCTGCGCCCCAGGGTTCGCCGTGCTTGCCGCTGTTCTTCGGGTCCCAGTGGCCACCAGCCGCGACCGCGGCGGCTGGCTTGCCATCCTTGTCGGCAGGGGCGCAGCTCGGGTTGGCGTGGACATGGAAGCCGTGAATGCCCGGTTGCAGGCCGCTCAGGTCGGGCCTGAAAACCAGGCCGTGCTCGCTGGGTTCGACGGTGACGGAGCCAATCTCCGAGCCCACGCCCTTGGCATCGACAGTGTGAACGGCGATGGACAGCGACTCGGCATGCAGCGCCGTGGAGCAAGCGGCGAGAAGGGCCGCGGTGATCCATTTCTTCATGGTGAAACTCCTTGTTTGGCAAGTGAGTACTGCGAGCGCCGGGCTCGCAGGGGCTAAGACTACCGTGGTCCTGCTCGGTTCGTGCCGTTGCGTGGCTACTTCTGTGAAGGCTTTCATTTCAATGGTTTAGCTAACTTGGAAAGCTTCTTGCACAAGCTCCCGGCATGACGCCTGCTGCGTCAAAAGATTGTTCGTATCGGTACGGGAGAATCGGGTGGATCGCACGCAACTGCTAACCAATATGCGCGGCCTGGGCCGTGGCAACCTGGGGGTGCCGATCCTGCTGCTGGTGGTGCTGGGCATGATGACCCTGCAGGTGCCGCCATTCCTGCTGGACGTGTTCTTCACCTTCAACATCGCCTTGTCGATTGTCGTGCTGCTGGTCGGCGTGTATGCCTTGCGCCCGCTGGATTTCGCCGTTTTCCCCACCATTCTGCTGGTCGCCACGTTGCTGCGCCTGGCCCTGAACGTCGCGTCCACCCGGGTCGTCCTGTTGCATGGCCATGATGGCGGCGATGCCGCCGGCAAGGTGATCCAGGCGTTCGGCGAGGTGGTGATCGGCGGCAACTACGTAGTCGGCGTGGTGGTGTTCGCCATCTTGATGATCATCAACTTCGTCGTGGTCACCAAGGGCGCCGGGCGTATCTCCGAGGTGAGCGCGCGCTTCACCCTGGATGCCATGCCCGGCAAGCAGATGGCCATCGATGCCGACCTCAATTCGGGGTTGATCGACCAGCCGGAAGCCAAGAAACGCCGCGCCGAAGTGGCCCAGGAAGCCGACTTCTACGGCTCCATGGACGGTGCCAGCAAATTCGTGCGCGGCGACGCCATCGCCGGCCTTCTCATCCTGTTCATCAACCTGATCGGCGGTGTCGCCATCGGCATGGCACAGCACTCCATGGGCTTCGCCGACGCCGGCAAGATCTATGCGTTGCTGACCATCGGTGACGGCCTGGTGGCCCAGGTTCCGTCGCTGCTGTTGTCCACCGCCGCGGCGATCATGGTGACGCGGGTGTCGACCTCTGAAGACATGGGCCAGCAGGTCAATCGCCAGATGTTCGCCTCACCCAAGGCGCTGGCGGTGTCGGCGGCGATCCTGATCTTCATGGGCCTGGTGCCGGGCATGCCGCATGTGGCGTTCATCGGTCTGGGCCTGATCTGCGCAGGCGGCGCCTACTGGATCTGGCACCGGCAGAAGCAGGCCAAGCAGGTGGCCGAGGTGGAAGCCAAGCGCCAGCAGGAACTGTTGCCCGCGCAGAAGGCCCAGGAAGTCAAGGAACTCGGTTGGGACGACGTCACGCCAGTGGACATGGTTGGCCTGGAGGTTGGCTATCGGTTGATTCCACTGGTGGATCGCAACCAGGGTGGCCAGTTGCTGGCGCGCATCAAGGGGGTACGCAAGAAGCTGTCCCAGGAAATGGGCTTTCTCATGCCCTCGGTGCACATCCGCGACAACCTCGATCTGCTGCCCAATGCCTACCGCCTGACCCTGATGGGCGTCAGCGTGGCCGAAGCCGAGGTCTATCCGGATCGCGAGCTGGCGATCAACCCAGGTCAGGTATTTGGCACGCTCAACGGTATCGCCGCCAAAGACCCGGCGTTCGGCCTGGAGGCGGTGTGGATCGACCCGACCCAGCGCGACCAGGCGCAATCGCTCGGCTACACCGTGGTGGACGCCAGCACGGTGATCGCCACCCACCTCAACCAGGTGCTGCACAAGCACGCTCATGAGCTCCTGGGGCATGAGGAGGTCCAGCAATTGATGCAATTGCTGGCCAAGAGCTCGCCGAAGCTGGCCGAGGAGCTGGTGCCGGGCATGGTGTCGCTGTCCACCTTGCTCAAGGTACTGCAGGCGTTGTTGCAGGAGCAGGTGCCGGTGCGCGACATCCGCACCATCGCCGAGGCCATCGCCAACGTCGCGCCGAAGAGTCAAGATCCCGCCGCGATGGTGGCCGCGGTGCGAGTCGCGTTGTCCCGCGCCATCGTGCAAAGCGTGGTGGGGCTTGAGCCGGAGCTGCCTGTCATCACGCTCGAGCCAAGGTTGGAACAGATATTGCTGAACAGTCTTCAGAAGGCCGGTCAGGGCAGTGAAGAGGGCATCCTCCTCGAACCCGGCATGGCCGAGAAGCTGCAACGCTCCCTGGTGGAGGCGGCGCAGCGCCAGGAGATGCTCGGCAAGCCGGCAATATTGCTGGTAGCCGGTCCGGTCCGGGCTATGTTGTCGCGATTCGCTCGCCTCGCAGTGCCGAACATGCACGTGCTGGCGTACCAGGAAATACCCGACAACAAGCAGGTCACCATCGTCGCCACTGTGGGACAGAACTGAGGTCCATAGGCCATGCAAGTCAAACGCTTCTTCGCCGCCGATATGCGTCAAGCCATGAAGCTGGTTCGCGATGAACTCGGCGCAGATGCCGCCATCATCGGCACACGCCGGGTTGCCGGCGGCGTCGAGTTGACCGCTGCGCTCGATTACCAGCTGCCGCCGGAGCCGGTTCGCCAGCCGAACCCGGCGCTGGAGGCCGAGCTGCGCAGGACTCAGGCGAAGATCGCCTCGGCCCAGGCCGAACTGGCCGGCAGTGCAGCGACTGCCGGAAAGGACCGCCAACTGCTTGGCGCTTCGGCTCCGGCACCCAAGGCCAAGCCTGCCGTGGCTCCGGCCCCGACACCACGGCCGGTAGCAGCGGCCGCGGCGAAGCCGGCGGCCGATCAGCGCGTGCTCGACGCGATGCGTTTCGAGCTGCACGGCCTGCGCGAGCTGATCGAAGTGCAGCTCGGCTCGATCGCCTGGGGCCAACTGCAGAACCGCCGTCCGCAGCAGGCCAACCTGTGGCGCCGCCTGCAGCGCATGGGGCTTTCCGCCGAACTGTCCCGCGCCCTGCTGGACAAGGTCGCCAACGTCCAGGAGCCGCGCCAGGCCTGGCGCATGCTGCTGGCCCACCTGGCTCATGCGATCAAGACGCTGAAGCAGGAACCGCTGGAGGAGGGCGGGGTGATCGCCCTGGTCGGTCCGGCCGGAATGGGTAAAACCACTACGCTGGCCAAACTGGCGGCCCGTTATGTGCTCAAATACGGCGCCCAGCACATTGCGCTGGTCAGTCTGGACAGCTATCGCATCGGTGCCCAGGAGCAGCTCAAGACCCTGGGGCGCATCCTGAATGTCTCGGTGACCCAGGTGGATCCAGGCCAGTCGTTGACCCAGGCCCTGGCGCCGTTGGCGAAGAAGCGCGTTGTGTTGATCGATACCGCTGGCCTGCCGGCCAGCGATCCGGCCTTGCGCATGCAGTTGGAAACCCTGGCCAGCCGGGGGGTGAAAGCAAAAAATTATCTGGTTTTGGCGGCCACAAGTCAGAGCCAAGTGCTCAAGGCGGCCTACCATAGTTATAAGCGCTGCGGTCTGTCCGGTTGCATTCTGACCAAGCTGGACGAGGCCGCGAGCCTGGGCGAGGTGTTGGGGCTGGCTATTGGCCAGCGTCTGCCGGTAGCCTACCTGACGGACGGGCCGCGCATTCCGGACGATCTGCACCTGCCGCGCAGCCACCAACTGGTGAGCCGGGCCGTCAGCTTGCAGGCACCCGAGGAGCCGAGCGAGGAAGCCATGGCCGACCTGTTCGCCGGCCTGTATCACAACCCGCCGCGCCGCGCCGGGTAGTCAGCGCAGAGGATTTCAACGATGCCTCAGTCGCAGCAAGACAAGGTGTGTAGAGAACATGGGTAGTATGCATCCCGTACAGGTGATAGCGGTGACCGGCGGCAAAGGCGGCGTCGGCAAGACCAACGTGTCGGTCAATCTGTCCATGGCCCTGGCCGATCTCGGTCGGCGGGTCATGCTGCTGGATGCCGACCTGGGGTTGGCCAACGTCGATGTCCTGCTCGGCCTTACGCCGAAGCGCACGCTGGCCGACGTCATTCACGGCGAATGCGAGCTGCGTGACGTGCTCCTGCAAGGCCCCGGCGGCATTCGCATCGTGCCCGCCGCTTCCGGCACCCAGAGCATGGTGCAGCTCTCGCCGCAGCAGCATGCCGGGCTGATCCAGGCCTTCAGCGACATCAGCGACAACCTCGACGTGCTGGTGATCGACACCGCCGCAGGCATCGGCGATGCGGTGGTCAGCTTCGTTCGCGCCGCCCAGGAAGTCATCGTGGTGGTTTGCGACGAGCCGACCTCGATCACCGATGCCTACGCGCTGATCAAGCTGCTCAATCGCGATTACGGCATGAGCCGCTTCCGTGTGCTGGCCAATATGGCCCATAGCCCGCAGGAGGGTCGCAATCTCTTTGCTAAGCTGACCAAGGTCACTGATCGTTTTCTCGATGTGGCCCTCCAATACGTAGGGGCGATTCCCTATGACGAGTCGGTACGCAAAGCCGTGCAGAAGCAGCGAGCGGTGTATGAGGCGTTCCCCCGCTCGAAGTGCGCCCTGGCGTTCAAGGCGATTGCCCAGAAGGTCGACACTTGGCCGCTTCCGGCCAATCCGCGCGGCCACCTGGAGTTCTTCGTCGAGCGCTTGGTGCAGCCAGTAGCAGATTCATCCGTATGACAGCAGCCAGTGGACTTCGTATGTACAACAAGGCACAGGCGAAGGACTCGCAGCATCAACTCATTGAGCGCTATGCCCCGTTGGTCAAGCGCATTGCCTATCACCTGCTGGCGCGTCTGCCGGCCAACGTGCAAGTGGATGATCTGATGCAGGCTGGCATGATCGGCCTGCTCGAAGCTTCGAAGAAATACGATGCTGGCAAGGGGGCCAGCTTCGAAACCTACGCCGGTATCCGCATCCGTGGCGCGATGCTCGACGAGGTGCGCAAGGGCGACTGGGCGCCGCGTTCCGTGCATCGCAACACCCGCATGGTGAGCGACGCCATCAAGGCAATCGAGGCCAGAACCGGTCGAGACGCTAAAGATCAAGAGGTTGCGGCCGAACTCCAATTGAGTCTCGAAGATTACTACGGCATTCTGAGCGACACTTTGGGCAGCCGTTTGTTCAGTTTCGACGATCTCCTCCAGGACGGCGAGCACGGTGGGCTGCGCGAAGACGGCGGCAGTACGCAACCCGAGCCTGCGAGCGAGTTGGAAGACCAGCGCTTCCGCCTGGCGTTGGCCGAAGCCATCGAGAACCTTCCAGAGCGCGAGCGCCTGGTTTTGGCGCTGTACTACGACGAAGAACTGAATCTCAAAGAAATCGGCGAGGTACTGGGCGTCAGCGAATCGAGGGTCAGCCAGTTGCACAGCCAGTGCGCCGCGCGTCTGCGGGCGCGCCTGAGCGAGTGGCGGGCAAGTTGAAGAGCAAGCCGGTTTCGCGATTAAACGGCGTTCTCAGGAACTGAGTGCGTTAGGACTGTACGGAGGTCGACTTGGACAAGAACATGAAAATCCTCATCGTTGACGACTTCTCAACGATGAGACGGATCATCAAGAACCTGCTGCGCGACTTGGGGTTCACCAATACCGCAGAGGCCGACGATGGCACCACCGCGCTGCCCATGCTGCAAAGTGGCAGCTTCGACTTTCTCGTCACCGATTGGAACATGCCCGGCATGACCGGCATCGACCTGCTGCGCGCGGTGCGTGCCGACGAGCGCCTGAAAACGCTTCCGGTGCTGATGGTGACCGCCGAGGCCAAACGCGACCAGATCATCGAAGCGGCCCAGGCCGGGGTGAACGGTTACGTGGTCAAGCCGTTCACGGCCCAGGTACTGAAAGAGAAGATCGAAAAGATATTCGAGCGGGTCAACGGCTGATGCCTGCCGCGAGGGCGCTATGGAACACGAAGACTCCCAACTGGGTGACGTTGAGTCGACCCTGAAAGCCAATGCCCGTGAGCTGGTCAATAGCCTGGAACGAGGCAATTTCAGCGAAGCGGTGCAGTTCATTCACGAGCTCAACAAAGTGCGTGATCGCGGCCTTTATCAAGAGGTCGGCAAGCTGACCCGTGAGCTGCACAACGCCATCGTCAACTTCCAGCTCGACCCTCGGGTGCCACATGCCAAGGAAGTCTCGCAGATCGCCGACGCGACCGAGCGCCTGAACTACGTGGTGCAGATGACCGAGAAAGCGGCCAATCGCACCATGGATTTGGTGGAGGAGTGCGCTCCGCTGGTCAACGATCTTAACGACGAGGCGCAGAGCCTGGGAGCCGACTGGGGCCGTTTCATGCGCCGGGAAATGAGCGCGGACGGTTTTCGTGAGTTGGCCAAGCGCATCGAACTGTTCCTGACCCGCAGCGAGCGCGACAGCGGCAAGCTCTCCAGCCACCTCAACGACATCCTTCTGGCGCAGGATTACCAGGACCTCACCGGCCAGGTGATCAAGCGGGTGACCCAACTGGTGACCGAGGTGGAAAGCAACCTGCTCAAGCTGGTGCTGATGGCCAGCCAGGTGGATCGCTTCGCCGGCATCCAGCACGATCAAGAGTCATTGCAAGCCGATCAGAAAAAACAACAACAAAAAGCGTCCTCCCAAGGTGAAGGTCCGCAGATTAATGCCGATAAGCGTGAAGACGTCGCGTCCAGCCAGGACGACGTCGACGATCTGCTATCCAGCCTGGGTTTTTAGGGGAGCATCCATATGAGCTTCGACGCCGATGAAGAAATCCTCCAGGACTTCCTGGTAGAGGCCGGCGAGATTCTCGAACAATTGTCCGAGCAGTTGGTTGAGCTTGAGAGCCGCCCGGACGACACGGGGTTGCTCAATGCCATTTTTCGCGGCTTCCACACCGTCAAGGGTGGGGCCGGCTTTCTCCAGCTGAACGAACTGGTCGAGTGCTGCCACATCGCCGAGAACGTCTTCGACATCTTGCGCAAGGGCGAGCGGCGCGTCGACTCGGAGCTCATGGATGTCGTCCTGCAGGCACTGGACGCGGTTAACGAAATGTTCGGCCAGGTGCGCGAGCGCACCGAACCGACACCGGCTTCCCCCGAACTGCTCGCGGCCCTGGCGCGCCTGGCCGAGCCGGCCGGTGCCGAGGAAGCCAGCGCACCGGCGGTGGAGGCTGAGCCAGAGCCGGAACCCGAACCGGAGCCGGTCGCTCCGGCGGCATCCAGCGACATCACCGACAGTGAATTCGAGAAACTGCTCGATGCCCTCGGCGACGAGCCTGCGCCGGCGGCCAGTGCGCCAGCGCCGGCAGCGGGCGGCGACGAGATCACCGACGACGAATTCGAAGCGTTGCTGGATCAGTTGCATGGCAAGGGGCAGTTCGCCGCCGCGCCGGCTGCCAAGCAGGCCGAGCCGAAGCCGGCGCCCCCTGTTGCAGAAACCCCTGCCGCCGGTGGCGACGAGATCACCGACGATGAATTCGAGGCGCTGCTCGACCAGTTGCATGGCAAGGGCAAGTTCGTTGCGCCCGAGGAGCCCGCTCCAGCGGCTCCCGCCGCCAAGCCGGCCGAACCGGCTGCGCCGGCCAGCAGCAGCGACCTGATCACCGACGACGAATTCGAAGCGCTGCTCGATCAACTGCATGGCAAGGGCAAGCAGCCCGAAGCGAAGGCGCCTGCCGCGCCGCCCGCTGCCGCCAAGCCGGCCGCGCCAGCCCCACCGCCCGCGAAGCCAGCCACACCGCCGGCGGCAGCCAAGCCAGCGGCACCGGCGAGCAAACCTGCCGAGAAACCGGCCGCCAAGGCGCCCGAGCCCGCCAAACCAGCAGGCACCGCCGCACCCGCGACGGCTCCAGCCGGCGACAAGCCGGGTGCGATGAGCGAAGCGGAAACCACCGTGCGGGTCGATACGGCTCGCCTCGACGAAATCATGAACATGGTCGGCGAGCTGGTGCTGGTGCGTAACCGCCTGGTGCGCCTCGGCTTGAACAGCGGCGACGAGGCCATGGCCAAGGCCGTGTCCAACCTCGACGTGGTGACCGCCGATCTGCAGACCTCGGTCATGAAGACCCGCATGCAGCCGATCAAGAAGGTCTTCGGCCGCTTCCCGCGCTTGGTCCGCGACCTGGCACGCAACCTGAAGAAAGAGATCAACCTGGAACTGGTCGGCGAAGAAACCGATCTCGACAAGAACCTCGTCGAAGCGCTGGCAGACCCGCTGGTGCACCTGGTGCGCAACGCCGTCGACCATGGCGTGGAGTCGCCCGAAGAGCGCGAGGCCGCGGGCAAGCCCCGTACCGGCAGGGTCGTGCTGTCCGCCGAGCAGGAAGGCGACCACATCCTGCTGATGATCACCGACGATGGCAAAGGCATGGATGCCGACGTGCTGCGCGCCAAGGCGGTGGAGAAAGGCCTGCTGGAAAAGGATGCTGCCGACCGCCTGACCGACCTGGAGTGCTACAACCTGATCTTCGCCCCCGGCTTCTCGACCAAGACCGAGATTTCCGATGTATCCGGCCGCGGTGTCGGCATGGACGTGGTGAAGACCAAGATTTCCCAGCTCAACGGCACGGTCAACGTGTTCTCCCAGAAGGGGCAGGGCTCGAAGATCGTCATCAAGGTACCGCTGACCCTGGCGATCATGCCGACCCTGATGGTCATGCTGGGCAACCAGGCCTTCGCCTTCCCGCTGGTGAGCGTCAACGAGATCTTCCACCTCGACCTGTCGCGCACCAACGTGGTGGACGGCCAGGAAGTGGTGATCGTGCGCGACAAGGCGCTGCCGCTGTTCTACCTCAAGCGCTGGCTGGTACGCGGCGCGGCCCATGAAGAGCAGCGCGAGGGGCATGTGGTGATCCTGTCGGTGGGCAACCAGCGTATCGGCTTCGTCGTCGATCAGTTGGTGGGCCAGGAGGAAGTGGTCATCAAGCCCCTGGGCAAGATGCTGCAGGGCACCCCCGGCATGTCCGGCGCCACCATTACCGGCGACGGTCGTATCGCCCTGATTCTCGACGTACCAAGCATGCTCAAGCGCTACGCCCGCCGCGTTTGACTTTATTGGCGCCGGCCCTGTCGGCCGCGCCTGCAGATGGAGTGTTTATGGCAGTCAAGGTCCTGGTGGTGGACGATTCCGGCTTTTTCCGGCGCCGGGTTTCGGAAATTCTGTCCTCCGACCCGAACATCCAGGTGGTCGGTACGGCCACCAACGGCCGCGAGGCGATCGATCAGGCGTTGGCGCTCAAGCCCGACGTCATCACCATGGACTACGAGATGCCGATGATGGATGGCATCACGTCCGTGCGGAACATCATGCAGCGCTGCCCGACGCCGGTGTTGATGTTCTCCTCGCTGACCCACGAGGGCGCCCGTGTCACCTTGGACGCGCTGGATGCTGGAGCGGTGGATTACCTGCCGAAGAACTTCGAAGACATTTCGCGCAACCCGGAGAAGGTCAAGCAACTGCTGTGCGAAAAGGTCCATACCATCGCCCGCAGCAACCGGCGCTACAGCGCCTATGCCGCGACGCCGGCAGCCGCGCCAGTTCCGGCTCCCGCACCGAGCACCGGGGCCGCCAGTCGGCCTGCACCGGTCGCTCCCAGTGCCCCGTCAGGGAATTCCCCTGCCCCAAAGCGTAAAGCCTACAAGTTGGTGGCCATTGGCACCTCCACCGGTGGGCCGGTTGCCTTGCAGCGAGTCCTGACCCAGTTGCCCGCCAATTTCCCGGCTCCCATCGTGCTCATCCAGCACATGCCTGCCGCTTTTACCAAGGCCTTTGCCGAGCGCCTGGACAAGCTTTGCCGGATTCGCGTCAAAGAGGCCGAGGACGGTGACCAGTTGCGTCCGGGCCTGGCCCTGCTGGCACCCGGCGGCAAGCAGATGATGGTCGATGCCCGTGGCACGGTGAAGATCCTGCCGGGCGATGAGCGGCTGAACTACAAGCCCTGCGTGGATATCACCTTCGGTTCGGCCGCCAAGTCGTTCGGCGACAAGGTGCTCGCCGTGGTGCTGACCGGCATGGGGGCGGACGGCCGCGAAGGCGCGCGCCTGCTCAAGCAGGGCGGCAGCCATGTCTGGGCCCAGGACGAAGCCAGTTGCGTGATCTATGGCATGCCCATGGCGATCGTCAAGGCCAACCTGGCCGATGCGGTCTATGGCCTGGACGACATCGGCCGGCACCTGTCCGAGGCTTGTCAGTGAGCAAACGCTGATGGACGTCCTCAGCCTCATCGGGGTGGCACTCGCCTTCGTCGCGATCATTGGTGGCAATTACCTCGAAGGCGGCCATGTCGGCGCGCTGATCAACGGACCGGCGGCGCTGATCGTCGTTGGCGGCACCCTGGGCGCGGCATTCCTGCAGGCGCCGGTCAGCGTGTTCAAGCGCGCCCTGAATATCTTCGGCTGGATCCTGTTTCCGCCACGCATCGATCTGGTCGGCGGCATCGAGCGGGTGGTTGGCTGGAGCATGACGGCCCGCAAGGAGGGGTTGCTCGGCCTGGAGCCGGTGGCCGACGCCGAACCCGATGCCTTTGCCCGTAAAGGATTGCAGCTGCTGGTCGATGGTGCCGAACCGGAGGCCATCCGCAGCATTCTCGAAGTCGACCTGTACACTCAGGAAGGCCGCGATATCCAGGCCGCCAAGGTGTTCGAAAGCATGGGCGGTTACGCGCCGACCATCGGCATCATCGGTGCGGTAATGGGCCTGATCCACGTCATGGGCAACCTTGCCGACCCGAGCAAGCTGGGCAGCGGCATTGCCGTGGCCTTCGTCGCCACCATCTATGGCGTGAGCTTCGCCAACCTGTTGTTGCTGCCGGTGGGCAGCAAGCTCAAGGCCGTGGCCATGCGCCAGTCGCGCTATCGCGAGATGCTGCTCGAAGGCATTCTCTCCATCGCCGAAGGCGAGAACCCTCGTTCCATCGAGCTGAAGCTGCAAGGCTTCATGGACTGACGGGACGAGGATGAGCTTATGGCCCGGCGTCGCCACCACGAAGAACACGAAAACCATGAGCGTTGGCTGGTTTCCTACGCCGACTTCATCACCCTGTTGTTCGCCTTTTTCGTGGTGATGTATTCCATCTCTTCGGTCAACGAAGGCAAGTACAAGATCCTCTCCGATACCCTGGTTGGTGCCTTCAATCAGCCGGACCGCTCGCTCAAGCCGATTCCCATCGGCGAGGAGCGCGTGCTGTCCACCACCTCCAGCATCAACGAGGACGTGGGTGGCCAGGCTGGCGACCCCTTGGAGGAAATCGCCGAGAGCGTGCGCAACGCCTTCGGCGACCTGATCAAGACCGACCAACTGGCAGTGCGCGGCAACGAAATGTGGATCGAGATCGAGCTGAGCTCGGGCTTGCTGTTTCCCAGCGGCGACGCGCTGCCCAACGACAAGGCGTTCGATATCATCGAGAAGGTGGCCAAAATCCTGGCACCCTATGAAAACCCGGTGCAGGTCGAGGGTTTCACCGATAACTTGCCGATCAATACACCTCAATATCCGACCAACTGGGAGCTGTCCTCGGCGCGCGCCTCGAGCATCGTGCGTATGCTGGCGATGGACGGGGTGAACCCCAGTCGCCTGGCCGCGGTCGGCTATGGCGAGTTCTCTCCGGTGGCGGACAATTCCACGGCCGAGGGCCGGGGCCGCAACCGGCGCGTGGTCTTGGTGATTTCGCGCAATCTCGACACTCGCCGCAGCGGCAACAAGCCGGGGGCTGGCACGCAACCTGCACCGACGCCCTCAGCGCAGGCTCCGACCCCTGGAGCCGTCAATTCCCCGTCGCCGTCCCCTTGAGGGCGGCGCCAAGTCTCGGCCAGGGCGCGGGCCCGCCGGGAGGATGAACGAAGATGAGAGTCTGGGCAGTAGCCAATCAGAAAGGTGGTGTCGGCAAGACCACCACGTCGATCGCCCTGGCGGGCCTGGTGGCCGACGCCGGCAAACGCGTGCTGGTAGTCGACCTCGATCCCCACGGGTCGATGACCAGCTATTTCGGCCATGATCCCGACGCCCTGGAGCGCAGCACCTTCGACCTGTTCCAGCATCAGGGCAACGTGCCGGAGGGGTTGCCGCAGCAGTTGCTGCTGCCCACCAGTCACGAACGCATTGCGCTGCTGCCTTCGAGTACCGCCTTGGCGACGCTCGAGCGCCAGTCGCCGGGCAAGAGCGGCCTGGGCCTGGTGATCTCCAAGAGCCTGGCGCAGCTGTGGAACGATTTCGACTTCGCCATCATCGACAGCCCGCCGCTGCTCGGCGTGTTGATGGTCAACGCCCTGGCCGCCAGCCAGCATCTGGTAATCCCGGTGCAGACCGAGTTCCTAGCGGTCAAGGGCCTGGAGCGCATGATCAGTACCCTGGCGATGATCAATCGCTCGCGCAAGCAGGCGTTGCCCTACACCATCGTGCCGACCCTGTTCGACCGCCGTACCCAGGCCTCCCTGGGAACCTTGCGCACCTTGCGCAACAGCTATCCCGAGCACCTCTGGCCAGCCTACATCCCGGTGGACACTCGTCTGCGCGATGCCAGCCGCGCCGGGACGACGCCGTCGCAGTTCGACAGCGGCTGTCGCGGTGTACTGGCTTATCGCGCCTTGCTCAAGTACCTGCTGTCCCAGCAGCCAGCGATGCAGGTGGCTTAGTCGATGCCCGGTCTGGCCTATGCTGAAGAGAATGGCTCAAGTCCCATGCCGGCTTGGCCGATAGCCTGTACAGATCATTTTTCCGAGTCGTGCCTATGAGTCGTACCACTGCCACCGCCACGCGTCCTCAGTTGGCTCTGCAATCCTACCTGGATGCATTGCTGCAGGAGGCTGCGGTCGAGCTGGCCGATTCCGTCAGCCTCGATGAGTTCGAAGCGGCGGTGCTCGAGGAGCAGGTGCGCGATGCTCATCTGGCTCCGGCTCCGGCTCCGGCTCCGGCTCCGGCTCCGTCAGCGGAATTGCGGCCGGTGATGGAACCGGTCGTGCCACCCGCGCCGGTGGTGGAGGCTCCGCCCGCTCCGGTCGAACCGCTGGCCGACATACATGTACCGGCCGCACCCCGCAACCCGCCTGCGCCGATCAAGCTCGACGGCCGTCCCGATTGGGCCGAGGAGCCGTTCGAATGCCTGCTGTTCGACGTCGCCGGGCTGACGCTGGCAGTACCGCTGGTGTGCCTGGGATCGATCTATCCCCTGGCCGGCCAGGAGTTGACGCCGCTGTTCGGCCAGCCGGACTGGTTCCTCGGCATCTTGTCGTGCCAGGCTGGAAACCTGAAGGTATTGGACAGCGCCCGCTGGGTAATGCCCGAGCGTTACCGCGACGATTTCCGCGAGGGGCTGCAGTACGTGATCTCCGTGCAGGGTTACGAGTGGGGATTGGCGGTGCATCAGGTCAGCCGCTCGATCCGTCTGGACCCGGACGAGGTCAAGTGGCGCAGCCAGCGCAGCCAGCGCCCGTGGCTGGCCGGTACGGTGATCGAGCACATGTGCGCATTGCTGGATGTGGCAGCTCTCGCCGAGTTGATCGCCAGCGGTGCGGCCAAGCAGATGGCGGGCAGGAAGCCGGTTCACCCGAGATAACAGGCCCTGCGACGCGGGGCTCTTCTATAGTAACGACAGCGGGTATGCCCGCGTTCACCGCCGCAGGCGGTTACAAACGAGGCTAGGGGATATGAAGAAGACGTCTGCACAGGGTTCCGAAGATCCCATTCTGCAATGGGTGACCTTCCGCCTGGACAACGAAACCTACGGCATCAACGTGATGCAGGTCCAAGAAGTGCTGCGCTATACCGAGATCGCCCCGGTGCCGGGCGCGCCAAGCTATGTGCTCGGCATCATCAACCTGCGCGGCAACGTGGTGACCGTCATCGATACCCGGCAGCGCTTCGGGCTGGTGCCGGCACCGGTGACCGACAACACCCGCATCGTCATCATCGAGGCGGACAAACAGGTGGTTGGCATCCTGGTCGATAGCGTTGCCGAGGTGGTTTACCTGCGCCAGTCCGAGATCGAGACTGCTCCGAACGTCGGCAACGAGGAATCGGCCAAGTTCATCCAGGGTGTCTGCAACAAGAACGGCGAGCTGCTGATCCTGGTCGAGCTGGACAAGATGATGACCGAAGAGGAGTGGTCCGAGCTCGAGAGCATCTGATTCATGTTGGAAATTGCGCTTGGGGTGCTCGTCGTCGTCTGCATCTTGCTGGTGGTCGCGTGCCTGTGGCTGGCGCAGAACCAACGCCTGCAGGCACGCTTGCAGGCCGAGCGCGATGCCCTGCGCGACCAGCGCCTGAAGGACCTGAGCAGGCGCCTCGATGCCTATCTCAGCGGCAGCGTGCGCATGGGCGAGGAGTTGCACGAGTTGCGACGCATCGTGGCGCCGCTGCCGGACAAGCTGCAGCAGATGGAGCAGCGCGACCCGGGCAGCCTGTCCTTCACCCAGGCTGCGCGCCTGGTCGGGCTGGGCGCCAGTGTCGACGACCTGACCCAGTCCTGTGGCCTGAGCAAGGCCGAGGCCGAACTGGTGAGCAAGCTGCACCAGGCGCAACGCCAGAAGGGCTAGCGCCACCGTCTGTCCCGGCCCAGGAACCTGGGTCGTCTCATTCCCCTCCAAATTCCCAAGAGCGCCGGGTGCCATCGCTATAGCCAATGGCTCCAAGGCGCGTCCTACCCCACGCCTAATCTCACTATATGGGCTTCCCTGTGAGGAGGGCTGCAAATGCTGCGCTTCCTGCTTGTGCTGTGTTGTTGCGTACCGCTTTGGGTCCAGGGACAGGAGGCGCCGGTCAAGGTCGACGGAGCTTTCACGGTCAATGCGCTGCAGGCCAAGCGCCTGTACGACCTGGGGGCGGTTTTCGTCGATGTGCGCCCGGCCCGCGAGTGGAGTTGGGGGCATGTCTACGGTGCGGTGCACCTGGATCTGTCCGAGCATTTCGTCGGCTTGGCCATGCCCGATGTGCCACGGGAAATGCCGCTGGTGATCTATTGCGACAGCGAAGTCTGCTCCCGGGGCGCGCTGGCGGCGGAAATGGCGGTCGCCTGGGGTTACCAGAAGGTCTTCTATTTCCGCGAAGGCTATTTCGCCTGGCAACTGCTGGATTTCCCTCAGGGCAAGGGGCTATCCGGCGAGGTGGTGGCGCTGACGCCCTGAGTCGATCCGGGGGCGGAGACTGCTGGTGCTTCCGGGGTGAGCCGGATGTCGTGGCCGCGAATTCGCGTACCTGCAACTTCGCAGTCCTTACGTGCGCTTGCTCGGGCCTTCCAGTAACGGGCGGGGTGGTGTGACGTCGCGGTCCCGCTCCTCGGCAAAACCGGGCGGGCATTTGCCTTTGAGGTGCCAGGCGAAGGCGATGATTTCCGCGATGCAGCGGTACAGCGCTTCGGGAATCGCATCTCCGAGTTCCAGGCGAGCCAACAGCCGCACCAGGTCGGCGTTTTCGTAGATCGGCACTTCGTATTCGCGGGCGATGGCGAGAATAGCCTCGGCCAGTTCGTCATCGCCCTTGGCGGTCACGTTCGGGGCACTCTGGCCATCGTAGTTCAGGGCGATGGCCTGGCGCGGGGCGGTGTTCTTCATGCGGTTTCATCCACCCAGCGTTGCTCGAGAATCGTGCGCTGGCCCTGCGGCGGCGTGCCCTGGCGGCAGGCCAGTTCGCCGACGGTGAGCCCGGTGGCGTTGAGCCGTTCGCGCAACCGATCCAGTTCTGTCTCGATCAATTGCACGGTGCGTTCGCGTTCAGCCCACATCTGGCTGGAAAAGCTGCCGCGCAGCAACTGTGCCTGGACCTGAAGCGGACCCAGCGGTGCCAGGTCGAAGGCCAGTTCGATGCGCCAGAGGGTCTGCTGCTCCTTCTTTTCCTTCTCCGGGGGCTGCTCGCGTTGCAGCTTGACCTGCAGCGGCACCAGTTCCTGTTGGTCGCGCATCGGCAGCTCCAACTGCCAGGTGGTCAGCAGGGTGCCGTCGGGGCCGACCTGGTTCTGGGCGAGGCTGGACAGCTGGTGGGTCTGCAAACGGGATACCGCGGCGGCGGCAAGCTTCAGCAAGGCTTCCAGATCGCCTTCACCCTCCATGCTCTGCAGCAATCCGGCCGGCAAGGGAAAGCGCAAGGCCTGTTGGCGTGGGCTGGCCTGGCCGATGCTGCCGAGCGCTTCGCGAACGAAGGCGGGCAATGCCTGGGCCAGGTTGGCGCCCGCCGAGGCCAGGCCCGCCGGTGCGCTGCCCGGCAGGTTCGGCAGCAACTGCGCGACCATGCGCAACAGGTTGGCCTTGAGGTCATGGGGCAGGGCGGCGCTCTGGCCGCTGAGCAGTTTGGCCTCCAGGAACAGGCCGCTGTTCTCCATGGCCTTGGCCAGCATCTTGGGGTCGCCCAGCTCGCGCATCTCCGGCAGGCCGGCGAGCAGCTTGTCCAGGCTCGCGCGCAGGCCGTCAGGCAGCCCTTGCTGGCCGCTGAGGCCTTTCATGGCCTTGAACAGGCTGTCCAGCGGGCCCTGGCGGCCCTGTTGGGTGGCGAGTTGCTGGCCCAGCTCCAGCTGATCCAGACGGCCGCTGAGCGGCAGGAAGTTCAGGGCCTGGCTTGCTTGCACCTGGGCCGTCAGCAGGCTGCCCACCGGCAACTGCAAGGGGGTCTCCACGGACAGCTTGCTGCCGGCCAGCGACGTATTGAGCAGGTTGACCAGCACCTTGTAGACCGTCTGCTCGGCCTTCGCCTGTACCACCTGCTGGCTGGCCACCACTTTGCCTTGCAGCAGCGTGCCGACCGGCAACTGATCGAGGTCCAGGCTGGTCAGGGGCTTGTCGCCGCCGCTGCCTTGCAGCAGCACCGCCAGGCGCGTATCCGACAGCGCCGTGACCGCCAGCGCGGTGCCTTGCGCCAGCGGGCGCGGGCTACTGGCTTGCAGGGTGGTCTGGCGGCCGTTGTCCAGGGTCAGTTTGAGCAGCAGCTGAAAGCTCTGCGCCTGCTCCTTGAGGGCGATCACCTCCGCCTTGGCGCTTTCCCCGGCGGCCAGCAGGCCTTCCAGCGGTTGCAGGAGCTTCAGCGCCAGGTCGGTGGCCGCGGCGTTTGGTCGCAGGTTTGGCGTAACGGGTGGAAGAGGCCGGGAACTGCCTATTTCAGCGGGCATCGAGGTAACAACCTGTTGAAAATGCCGGCTAGGGAGCGGCGGCATGGCATGTATAATGCCGCCCCATCCGGGCCGGCTGCTGTTTTCAGCGTGTGCTCAGTATAGCGGCCAGGCCTCCCTCGTCTTGAATGCCCGACAGGTGTCCCATCGCGTGACCAGTCCTCTTCTCGAAGCCGTGGCGCTCTCATGCGAGCGGGATTGGCGCATGCTGTTCGAGCACCTCGATCTGCGCCTGGCGGCCGGCGAGATGCTGCAGGTGGCCGGTCCCAACGGTAGCGGCAAGACCAGTCTGCTGCGCCTGCTGGCCGGGCTGATGGCGCCCACTGCCGGAACTGTGCTGCTCAACGGCCGGCCGCTGGATCGGCAACGTGGCGAGCTGGCGCGCAATCTGTTGTGGCTCGGGCATGCCGCCGGCATCAAGGGCCTGCTGAGTGCCGAGGAAAACCTGTCCTGGCTGTGCGCCCTGCACCAGCCGGCCGAGCGCACTGCCATCTGGCAGGCCCTGGAAGCCGTCGGCCTGCGTGGCTTCGAAGATGTTCCCTGCCATACCCTGTCCGCCGGTCAGCAACGTCGCGTGGCGCTGGCCCGGCTGTATCTCGATCCACCGCCGCTGTGGATCCTGGACGAGCCCTTCACCGCGCTGGACAAGCATGGCGTCGCGCAACTGGAGAGCCACCTGGCCAGGCACTGCGAGCAGGGCGGGCTGGTGGTGCTGACCACCCACCATCGGCTCAGCGAAACGCCCGCTGCCTACCGCGAGCTTGACCTGGGGCAGCACAAGTCATGAGCACTCTGTTTGGCCTGCTGTTCGCCCGCGAAGCTCGGCTGCTCTGTCGTCGCCCGGCGGAGTTGATCAACCCGTTGATCTTCTTTGCGATTGTCATCGCCCTGTTTCCGCTGGCGGTGGGCCCTGAAACCCAATTGCTGCAGACCCTATCGCCAGGATTGATCTGGGTCGCGGCGCTCTTGGCGGTGCTGTTGTCGCTCGATGGGATGTTTCGCAGCGATTTCGAGGATGGTTCGCTGGAACAGTGGGTGCTGTCGCCGCATCCGCTGCCGTTGCTGGTTTTGAGCAAGGTGCTCGCGCACTGGCTGTTTTCAGGGCTGGCACTGGTCTTGCTGTCGCCGCTGCTGGCCCTGATGCTCGGCCTGCCGGCGCGCTGCATGCCGACGTTGCTGGTTTCTCTGCTGCTGGGTACGCCGGTGCTGAGCCTGCTCGGTGCGGTTGGCGCGGCGCTGACGGTGGGGCTCAAGCGTGGCGGCCTGTTGCTGGCGCTGCTGATCCTGCCGCTGTACATCCCGGTGCTGATCCTCGGTAGCGGGGCCCTGCAGGCCTCGCTGCAAGGCCTGCCAGCGGACGGCTACCTGCTGTGGCTGGCCAGCTTGGCCGCGCTGGCGGTCACACTGACTCCTTTCGCTATTGCCGCTGGTCTGAAGATCAGCATCGGTGAATAACTACAGGAATACCGTCAATATGAATTGGACTTGGTTTCACAAGTGGGCCTCGCCCAAGTGGTTCTATGAGCGCAGTGGTCGTTGGCTACCGTGGCTGACTGTGATCGCCACAATTCTTTTAATCACGGGTCTAGTCTGGGGGGTGGCGTTCACGCCCTTGGAATCGAAACAGGGCCAGCTCCACGCATTTCGAATTATTTACATTCATGTCCCAACTGCCTTTCTTGCTCAGGCTTGTTATTTGTTTATGGCGGTAGTTGGTGTGGTTGGGCTTGTATGGAAGCTGAAGCTTGCGGATGTGGCGTTGCAGCAGGCGGCGCCAGTTGGCGCCTGGATGGCCTTTATTGCTCTGGTCACAGGTGCGCTCTGGGGTAAGCCGACTTGGGGGACATATTGGATATGGGATGCTCGACTTACTTCTATGCTGATCCTGCTATTTCTTTATTTCGGGGTTATTGCTTTGGGCAACGCTATCAGCAATCGTGAGAGCGCGGCTAAAGCTTGTGCACTTTTGGCGGTAGTCGGATCTGTCAATCTCCCGATCATTAAGTACTCAGTGGATATTTGGAACACGCTGCATCAAAAAGCGACATTTAGTATCGTTTCGAAGCCACAGATGCTTTCTGCACACTGGATTCCGTTATTGATTTCGGTGCTCGGAATCTATTGTTTCTTCGCTGCAGTCTTGCTCTATAGGATGCGTACCGAGGTGCTCAAGCGTGAGGCCCGCAGCAGTTGGGTCAAAGCGGAAGTTGCTCGTTTATTGGGAGGTAAGTAATGGTTTTTTCCTCCTTCGCCGAGTTCATTGCAATGGGAACTCATGGCCCTTACGTGTGGTCGGCCTACGGCATCAGTCTGGTAGTGCTGGCGCTCAATGTGGTGTTGCCAGTGCTGGCGCGTCGCCGCTATCTGCAAGACGAGGCGCGCCGTTTGCGCCGGGAGAAGTCGAAATGAACCCGCTGCGCAAGAAACGCCTGTTCATCGTCCTCGCCATCCTGGCCGGAGTGGGTATCGCCGTGGCGCTGGCGCTGGCCGCGTTGCAACAGAATATCAACCTGTTCTACACCCCGACCCAGATCGCCAGCGGCGAAGCGCCGCGCGATACGCGCATCCGCGCCGGTGGCCTGGTGGAGGAGGGCTCGGTGAAGCGCTCGGCGGATTCGCTGCAAGTGGATTTCCGCGTCACCGATGGCGTGGAAACCGTGACCATTCGCTACCAGGGCATTCTTCCCGACCTGTTCCGTGAGGGGCAGGGCATCGTTGCCCTGGGTGAGATCAATGCCGAGGGTGTGCTCATTGCCGACCAGGTGCTGGCCAAGCATGACGAGAACTACATGCCGCCGGAGGTCACCCAGGCGCTGGAGAAGAGCGGCATGATGAAGCACTACGAAAACAGCCAGA
Source organism: Zestomonas ipomoeae (assembly GCF_057128665.1). Classification (NCBI taxonomy): domain Bacteria; kingdom Pseudomonadati; phylum Pseudomonadota; class Gammaproteobacteria; order Pseudomonadales; family Pseudomonadaceae; genus Zestomonas; species Zestomonas ipomoeae. Next base: position 344,788 of record NZ_JBSKHQ010000001.1, on the reverse strand, counting down.
AAGGGGGCGCGCAATGATTCCCGAACTGGGCCATCTGGCGTTGATCCTCGCCCTGTGCCTGGCCTTGGTGCAGGCGACGTTGCCGCTGATCGGCGCCTGGCGCGGCGACCACCAGTGGATGAGCCTGGCCCAGCCGGCCGCCTGGGGCCAGTTCGCCTTCCTGTTGTTTGCCTTCGCCTGTCTGACCTACGCCTTCATGGTCGACGATTTCTCCGTCGCCTACGTGGCCAGCAACTCCAACAGCGCGCTGCCCTGGTACTACAAGTTCAGCGCCGTCTGGGGTGCCCACGAAGGGTCCCTGTTGCTCTGGGCGCTGATCCTCGGGGGCTGGACCTTTGCCGTGTCAGTGTTTTCCCGGCAGTTGCCGGAAGTCATGCTGGCGCGGGTGCTGTCCGTGATGGGCATGATCAGCATCGGTTTCCTCTTGTTCCTGATCGTCACCTCCAACCCGTTCGAACGCCTGCTGCCGCAATCGCCGGTCGATGGTCGCGACCTCAACCCGCTGCTGCAGGACTTCGGCCTGATCGTGCATCCGCCAATGCTCTACATGGGCTATGTCGGTTTCTCGGTGGCCTTTTCCTTCGCCATCGCCGCGTTGCTCGGCGGCAAGCTGGACGCTGCCTGGGCGCGCTGGTCGCGGCCATGGACCATCGTCGCCTGGTCGTTCCTCGGCATCGGCATCGCGCTCGGCTCCTGGTGGGCCTACTACGAACTGGGTTGGGGCGGCTGGTGGTTCTGGGACCCGGTGGAGAACGCCTCCTTCATGCCCTGGCTGGTCGGCACGGCGCTGATCCATTCGCTGGCGGTCACCGAGAAACGCGGCGTGTTCAAGAGCTGGACGGTGCTGCTGGCCATCGCTGCCTTCTCCCTGAGTCTGCTCGGTACCTTCCTGGTACGGTCCGGGGTGCTCACCTCGGTACATGCCTTCGCCACCGATCCGGAGCGCGGCATCTTCGTGCTGGCGTTCCTGCTGCTGGTGGTCGGCGGCTCGTTCACCCTGTTCGCGGTGCGCGCGCCGGTGGTCAAGAGCGATGTCGGCTTCGCCCTGTGGTCGCGGGAAACCCTGCTGCTGGCCAACAACCTGGTGCTGGTGGTGGCGGCCTCGATGATCCTGCTCGGCACGCTCTACCCGTTGATCCTGGATGCCCTGACCGGCGCCAAGCTGTCGGTCGGCCCGCCGTATTTCAATGCGCTGTTCCTGCCGCTGATGGGCCTGCTGATGTTGGCGATGGCGGTCGGCGTGCTGGTGCGCTGGAAGGATACGCCGCTGAAATGGTTGCTCGGCATGCTCACGCCGGTGCTGGTTGGCAGCCTTGTGGTCGGCATGATCGCCAGCCTGGCGTTTGGCGATTTCGGCTGGGCGGTGCTGGCGGTCTGGTCGATTGCCGCCTGGGTGCTGCTTGCCGGGGTGCGCGACCTGTTCGACAAGTGCCGTCACAAGGGCCTGCTCAAGGGCATGCGCAGTCTTTCCAGCAGTTACTGGGGCATGCAACTGGCCCACTTCGGCATCGCCGTATGTGCCCTGGGCGTGGTGCTCTCCAGCCAGTACAGCGCCGAGCGCGATCTGCGCCTGGCCCCGGGCGAGGCGGTCGAGCTGGCCGGCTACCGCTTCGTGTTCGAGGGGGCCAAGCACTTCGAAGGGCCCAACTTCACCTCCGACAAGGGCACGTTGCGCGTGCTGGACGATGGCCAGGAGATTGCCGTGTTGCATCCGGAAAAACGTCTGTACCGCGTGCAGAACTCGATGATGACTGAAGCCGGCATCGACGCCGGCTTCACCCGTGACCTCTATGTCGCCCTGGGCGAGCCGCTGGAAAACGGCGCCTGGGCGGTGCGGGTGCACGTCAAACCCTTCGTGCGCTGGATCTGGCTCGGCGGCCTGATGATGGGCCTGGGTGGATTGCTCGCGGCCTTCGACCGTCGTTACCGGGTCAAGGTGAAGACCCGGGTGCGCGAAGCGCTGGGGCTGGCGGGGGTGCAGGCATGAAGCGTCTGCTCCTGCTGGTGCCGCTGGCGATCTTTCTCGGCATTGCGCTGTTTCTCTATCGCGGGCTCTACCTCAACCCCACCGAATTGCCGTCGGCGCTGATCGGCAAGCCATTGCCGGCTTTCAGCCTGCCGGCGGTGGATCAGGCGGGGCGTACCCTCACCCAGGACGATCTTCTCGGCAAGCCGGCTCTGGTCAACGTCTGGGCTACCTGGTGCGTGGCCTGCCGCGTCGAGCATCCGATGCTGAACAAGCTGGCGCAGCAAGGCGTGACCATCTACGGCGTCAACTACAAGGACGACAACGCCGCAGCGCTGAAATGGCTGAAGGAATTCCACAATCCGTACGCGTTGAACATCAGCGATGCCCAGGGCAGCCTTGGCCTCGACCTGGGGGTCTATGGGGCGCCGGAAACCTTCTTCATCGACGCGCACGGCATCATCCGCCACAAGTACGTCGGCGTGATCGACGAACGTGCCTGGCGCGAGCAATTGGCGCCGCTGTACCAGGAACTGGTCGACGAGGCGCAGCCATGAGGCGCCTGCTTGTCGCGGCTCTTGGCCTGGTGCTCTGGGGCAGTGCGCTGGCGGCCATCGATACCTATCAGTTCGACAGCGAGGCCGAGCGTGCGCGTTTCCGTCAACTGACTGAAGAGCTGCGCTGCCCGAAGTGCCAGAACCAGAACATCGCCGACTCCAACGCACCGATTGCCACCGATCTGCGCCGGGAAATCTTCCGCATGCTGGAGGAGGGCAAGAGCAACGACGAGATCGTCGAGTTCCTGGTGGATCGCTACGGCGACTTCGTGCGCTACAAACCGCCGGTCAACGCGCGCACTTTGCTGCTCTGGTACGGTCCGGCGGCGCTGCTGATCGGCGGTCTCGGCGTGCTTGCGGTGATCGTGCTGCGCCGGCGCAGGGTGGAAAATGCCCCGGGCAGCGTGGCGCTGTCTGCCGAAGAACAGCAACGGCTCGAAGCGCTGCTGAACAAAGAACCACGGGATAACCAAGACTCATGATCGATTTCTGGCTCGCTGCCGGCCTGCTGGTGCTGGCCGCCCTGGCTTTTCTGTTGTTGCCCGTGGTGCGCGGCCGCAGTCTGCAGCGCGAAGAGGACCGCACCGCGTTGAACGTAGCGCTCTACCAGGAGCGCCTCGCCGAGTTGGAAGCGCAGCTGGCCGCCGGTGTGCTCACCACCGAGCAGTTGGCCGCCGGGCGCGCCGAGGCAGCCCGCGAGCTGCTGCGCGACACCGAGGGCGCCGAAGATCGGCGCGCCTCCCGTCTGGGCCGGGGTGTTCCGCTGGCCGTGGCGCTGCTGATGCCGTTGCTTGGCTACGGCCTGTATCTGCACTGGGGCGCCAGCGACAAGCTGGAACTGGCCAGGCAGTTCGCCGAACAGCCGCGCAGCCTCGAGGACATGACGGCGCGCCTGGAGCAGGCCGTCGACGTTCAGCCGGACTCGGCGGAAAACTGGTACTTCCTCGGCCGGGCCTACATGGCGCAGGACCGTGCCGCCGATGCCGCCGGAGCCTTCTCCCAGGCCGCCGACCTGGCCGGCCGTCAGCCGGAGCTGCTCGGCCAGTGGGCGCAGGCGCTGTACTTCGCCGGCGACAAGCAATGGACCGACGAGATGCAGGTACTGACCGACGAGGCACTCAAGGCCGACCCGCAGGAGGCCACCAGTCTCGGCCTGCTGGGCATCGCCGCCTTCGAGGAGCAACGCTTCAAGGACGCCATCGGCTACTGGCAGCGTCTGGTCGTGCAGCTGGACCCGCAGGACCCCGCCCGCGCGGCCATCGAGGGTGGCATCGCGCGGGCGCGCCAGCAGCTCGGCGAGCAGGCGCCGGCCGCAGAGCAGCCAGCGGTAGCGGTCTCGGCCGAGGTGAAGGCGAAGGTCAGCCTCGACCCGATCCTGGCCGCCAAGGTGCAGCCGGGGGACAGCGTGTTCGTCTTCGCCCGTGCGCTCAACGGGCCGCCGATGCCGCTGGCGGTCAAGCGCCTGACGGTGGCCGACCTGCCGGCGGAGGTCGTGTTGAGTGATGCCGATGCAATGATGCCGCAGTTGAAGCTGTCCAATTTCCCCGAGGTCCAGTTGGTCGCGCGGGTTTCCCGCTCCGGCGACGCCACCTCCGGTGAGTGGATCGGCCGCAGCAAGCCCGTCGAGACCCACGAGGCCGGCGCGACCCACTTGCTGTCCATCGACCAGCCCGACCACCCTTGAAGCGCACGGGCGGCCGCCAACCAGAGGTGAAGATGACCACTCTCCCGTCGAGCCGTCGAACCCTATCTGTCCTGTCGCGGGTACTGACCCTGGGGGCCGCCCTGTTGCTGACCGCGTGTGCGGCAAGGGTGGCCGAACAGCCGCCTCGCCAGCCCCAACCGTTGCCCAGGCCCGGCGTGCAGGTGCCGCCCAAGGCGCCTTCCCGGCCGATGATATTGCAGGCCCCGGCGCCCAAGGCTCCGCCGGCGACGCAGAAGACCCACCCGCGCTACGCCCCGCCGCCCCAGGGCGACTACCACTGGGACAATCGCCTGGGCGTCTATGTGGTCAAGGGCAACAACCTTTACTACCGCGAGCGCCTCTACTACCGCTGGAACAACGGCTGGTACTGCGCCGCCCGCCCGGATGGCCCCTGGGAAACCGTGGCCCTGCCAAGCGTGCCGCCCGGCCTGCGTGGTCGCCATCCGGCCCCCTGAGCCTCGGTTCGGCCCGCGTTAGCGAGAGCGCCTGCCAAGGCCTTGCACGGTACGGCACCGTCGCTGACGCCGAGCGCCGCCAGGGGCAAGCTCAGCATGGGGAGAAGTTCGCCAAGCAGCGCACCGAGGCATGCCATGGCCAGCGCCCCTGCCGCCAGGGTGCCCCGGAAAACCGGCATGTCACCCATCTGCGCTCCCATCCAGAAGCAACCGATTGGACCGAAACGCTTGCGCGCAGACGATCTCGCGTACTGACCGGCTACTGCTGCCAGGCGTCAAGGCACGCTAATGGTTTGGCGATGAGGCGGCGAATCATGTTATTTACTCGACCGCCCGACAGGACAAGGAGCTTCTTCGTCTGAACGGCAAGATCAATGAGAAAAACAAGGAGATATCCATGATCAAGGCAGTGCTAACACCGGGCGGATGGTTTGCCAAACTGACCTGCGCCGGTACGATCGCCGCTCTATTTCTAGCCGGCCCGACCGTGGCCAGTGCGCAAGGCAATGGTATGCACAATATCCAGTTCCGCCACGTCGTCGACCTGAGTCACGACATCACCACCGACATCCCGCTCTGGCCCGGCGATCCCGCCGTGGAGTTCAAGACGGTCGCCACCCTGGAAGAGGACGGGTACTACCTGCGTTCCTTCACCATCGGCGAGCATAGCGGCACCCATATGAATGCACCGAACAGCTTTCATGCGGATGGCATCGGCATCGACCAGTACCGCCCCCAGTCGCTGGTGCGGCCGCTGGTGGTGATCGACGTCAGTGCCAGGACCCTGCGCAATCCGGACTATGTGATCAGCCAGGATGACGTGCTGGCCTGGGAGCATGTGAACGGCCGCATAGCGAAGGGCTCGGTAGTGGCGTTCTACACCGGCTGGCAGAAGTTCTGGAAAGATCCGCAGAAGTTCTTCAACCCGGATGCGCAGGGCGGCTTGCATTTCCCCGGCGTCGGTGCGGAAACCACGCGCCTGCTGCTGGAGAAGCGCGGTATCGCCGGCATTGGTATCGATACCCACGGGGTCGATCCGGGGCAGGATGAGGAATATGCGACCAACACCCAGGTGCTGGCCAATAACGGCATCATCCTGGAGAACCTGACCAACCTGCATCGGTTGCCGGCCAAGGGCACGACCATCGTGATCGGCATCCTGCGCCTGCAGGCCGGCTCGGGCACACCGGTCGCCGTGACCGCGTTCGTTCCCTAACCCGCGCTACCCAGTTCCCGGTGGGGCGATTGCGTCTTGTCGCCCCGTCGGGATCTCGATGCCTGTTTCAACTTTTCCACCAGCGCCTGCAGCTTCACCGGCTTGATCAGGTAGTCGTCCATACCGGCCTGCCTGCACTTTTCGATTTCGCTGCGAAAGGCATTGGCGGTGAACGCGACGATGTAGGGCGGTCGGCCGCGGTGTCCGCCGCGAATCTTTCGCGTGGCCTCCAGCCCATCCATATGCGGCATGTTCAGGTCCATGAAGATGACGTCGAACGATTCCTGCTCGCAGGCGGCAAGCGCCTCCAGGCCATCGAGCACCAGCTGCGCCTGGTAACCCAGCTTGGCGAACATCGCCAGCGCGATCTTGCCGTTGACCGGATTGTCTTCCACCACCAGGATCCTGAGCGGATGGGTCCGGGACAGGTTCTCGTCGGGCACCGTGGCAGGTGCATCCGGCAGCGCGATCGGCAGCTCCTGGTCCGAGGCACTGCAGGGAATGGCGAAGTAGAAGGTCGACCCGCTGCCGACATGGCTGGTGACCTGGATGGTTCCGCCCAGGGCTTCGACCAGATTCCGACAGATGGACAGCCCCAGACCGGTGCCGCCATAGCGACGCGTGCTCGAGATATCCAGCTGGGTGAAGGGTTTGAAGAGCTTGCCGATCTGTTCCGGGGGAATGCCGATGCCGGTATCGGTCACGCTGAAATTCAGCAGGACGTCGTCTTCCCGCTGCGTGGCGGTGATCGACAGGCGCACTTCGCCCGCGTCGGTGAACTTGACCGCGTTGCCCAGCAGATTGAGCAGGACCTGGCGCAGGCGATCGGCATCGGTATGCACCAGCGCGGGCACTTCCTCGGCGATCCAGTAGCTCAAGCGAATCGACTTGCCGCCCAGGTTCTGCTGGATCAGCTCGAGGGTGGTATCCACCAGAGGGGCGAGCGCGAAGGTGTGGCGGTGCAGCTCCAGCTTGCCGGCCTCGATCTTCGAGAGGTCCAGGATGTCGTCGATCAACGACAGCAGGGTCTGCCCGCTGGTCTGGATCGTGCGCACGTAGTCCGCCTGCTCCGGCGTCAGGCCGCTGTCGAGCAGCAGCTCGGTGGTGCCGATCACCCCGTTCATGGGCGTCCGGATCTCATGGCTCATAGTGGCCAGGAAGGCGCTCTTGGCGCGGTCGGCGATCTCCGCGGTTTCTTTCGCCTTCGTCAGCGCCAGCTCGTTGGCGCGGTGTTGCAGCAGGTGCTTGCGCAGGCGCAGCAGGTAGAGGGCGACCGCCAGGCTGAGCGAGGCGAAGGTGAGAATCGCCAGGCCGACGTGGTAGAGCGAGTCCCGGCGCAGCATGGAGTGATAGTCCCGCAGGGAGATTTCGGCGCCGGCTATATAGGGCGTGCCGTCCTTGGAGCGATAGGGAACGAACACGGCCCGGAAGTCGCCCCAGTGGTCGGTGTAGTCGGTCCAGGTGGGCTCGCTGCGTTCGAAGCTCTGGTGCAGTGCCTCGCTGGCATCCGGATAAGGGTCGAAGAAACGCACGTAGTCGTTGTCGCGCAGCTCCTCGTCGGAGGCGCTGGAGCTGATCAGGATGACCTGGCCGTCGCGCTTGATGGCGGTATAGACGAATGTCAGGCCGAGCTCGTTGTTGAATTCGGTCAGGCGCTCGATCGTGCGCCAGTCTTCGGCTTCGGTCTTGGAATGCTTGTCGACCAGTCCGTCGTGATAGGTATCGCCGAGGATCGACGCGGTCGCCCTGGCGGCATAGAGCAGCTTGTTGTTGATGTTGTCGTCGATGATGTCCTTGGTCTCATCGTAGAGGTAATAGACATAGCCTCCGACACCCACCATGTAGATCCAGGCCAAGGCCAGGAACTTCCATCCTAGTTGGCGCATCCGTGCCAGCTCCTACCGTTGTGTTTCAGTTGCGCCCCCGGGGTAACGGCAACAGCGCTTCAGGGCGGATTGCAATCGACTGCAGCCGCGAAGGATACCCGAACAGCGGCTGGCTTCGAAAACGGCCGGTCGGATCGTGCGCCGGTTTCTCGCGTTTTTCCGGGACAGCTCACAGGATGAGCTGGGCGAGACGCTTGCCTGCCATGCCTGGCGGGGAGATCTCAAGCGTCATGCCTGGCATCGAGATCGAGAAGGGCCGCTACCGAGTCTTCCAGCATGGCCACCAAATCGGGGTCCATGAACCGGTAATCGTCTGGAATCTCCAGCACATGGATCGGCTTGTGGTCGAGCATGCGAGTGAATTCGGCCCTGAGGCGGTTCTTGTGCTTCTGCTCCATGGCGACGATCACGTCGGCCCAGCGAATATCCGCTTGCGTGACCGGGCGACGGGCCTGCGGGCTGGTGCCGGCTGAGCGTGCAGTGATCGCCGGGTGCCGGCGCCAGATCGCTTCCGCGGTGGGGCTGCGCCATCGGTTGCGGCTGCAGATGAACAGGACGTTGGTCATCCGTTGCTCGCTCCGGCAGCTGTCGTATTGCCTGCCAGGTCCTGCAGCGCCTGCGCCAGGTTACGTCGTGCCGACGTTTCCCAACGCTCGGCCAGTGCTGGATGGCGGTAGAGCCGCGGCATGTCCAGCAGGTGCTGTATCAGCTTGCTGCGCCCGGCGCGAAACAGCGGTTCGGGCACCCAGGCGTATTCGGCGCGAATGGCACGTTCGTAGTCGGCATAGACCGCCGGCTCGCTGGCGAGAATGGCGAGGTCGATGTCGACGGTGAGCGCCGCGTCCGGGTCTTCGGGCACGTCCTGGTGGCGGGTGGCGAGGATCAGTTCGCGCAGCGGATCGGCGTGACGTTCGAGCCTGGCGGCCTGCAGCCAGGCACAGGCGCGCTCGGCGCTGGCGGCTTCGTTGTCCTGGCGGCGGGTGTCGTAGACGAGATCGTGGGTCCAGAGTGCCAGTTCCACCAGGTCCGGTTGCCTGGCCAGTGCTTTCCATTCATCGAAGTGCTTCAGGCAGGCGGCGATATGGGCCGTGCTGTGGTAATGCCGGTGGGGTTCGCCATAGGCGGCGCACAGCTCGGCGAAGCTGTCGGCCGGCGCCTGGCCGCCCAGGCGCTGCCAGAGTGTTTGCCAGCGTGTGGGATCAAGCATCTCGTTGGGCCTCGTGGGGGAAGAGCGAGTGGCCGCAGCGGCTGCAGAAGGCGGCGCTGGCTTCGTGGTTGAGCTTGGCGCAGTTGGGGCAGTGATGCTGCATGTTGTCCTGGCGCATGGCATTGGCCAGCTCGGCGGTGAAGATCCCGGTGGGCACGGCGATGATGGAGTAACCGGTAATCATCACCAAAGTGGCGAGCGCCTGGCCGAGGGCGGTCTTCGGCACGATGTCGCCGAAACCGACGGTGGTCAGAGTCACCACTGCCCAGTAGATGCTCTTGGGAATGCTGGTGAAGCCGTTCGGCGGCCCTTCCACGACGTACATGAGGGTGCCGAAGACGATCACCAGGGTGGTGACGCTGAGCAGGAACACGGTGATCTTCTGCCGGCTGCCACGCAGGGCGACCATCAGGAAGTTGGCCTGGCTCAGGTAGGGCGTGAGCTTGAGCACGCGGAACACCCGCAGCATGCGGATCACGCGGATGACCATCAGGTACTGGGTGGCCGGCAAGAGCAGGGCGATGAAGCTGGGCAGCACCGCGAGCAGGTCGATCAGGCCATAGAAGCTGAAGATGTAGCCGCTCGGCTTGGGGCTGCTATAGACCCGCAGGGCGTATTCGATGGCGAACAAGGCGGTGAACAGCCATTCCAGGGCCGACAGCCAGGCGCCGTACTCCCGGTGGATGGAGGCGACGCTGTCGAGCATCACCACGACGAGGCTCGCCAGGATGGTGATCAGCAGCCAGGTATCGAAGCGGCGGCCGGCGGGGGTGTCGACGTGGAAAATGATCGTGTACAGGCGCTGGCGCCATTCTTGCGCGTTGCTCATTGAATCTCCGTTGCGGTGCGGCGGGTCGGGCCGCTGGACAGCGCCGTAGCGTAGCGTGCGGGGGAGATTGAGTCGATCCGCGGGGTGTCACGGGCCATCCGGTGTTCGCTGCTTGCTCAGCGCATGCCCACCTTGCGGCAGTCCGCCGCCGCCTGGCGCAGCAGCCGCTGGCTGGCCAGGACCAGCCAGCAAGCGAGGATGAAGGGCGCGGTGAGCGCCGGCAGGCCGAGGCCGGCAAAGCCGGGTTGCAGCAGGATGGCTAGCAGGAGACCGGTCAATGGCGCCCAGGAGCGATGGGTCTGGCCGAGGGCGATGGCAACCAGCGCCGGTGCGTAGCCATGCAGGCCGAGCAAGGCCGCCGTGCTTGGCCAGCCTTGCAGCAGCGCTATTGCCAGCCCGGCGGTGGAGCCGAGCAGCGCCCAGCCGGCGGCGCGAGGGTCGGCCAGCAGCAGGCCGACGAGGATGACGAGCCCCGCCAGCGGATGGTCGAGAAAGACGATCTGGCCGACGCCGCGGGCGATGGCGGCGGACAGGCCGAGCAGGTCGACGGTCGCTGGAACATCGACGCTCGCGGCAGGCACGGGGTGCAGGCCATCCAGCTCGAGCAGCAGCCAGCCGAGCACCACGAAGGGCAGGGTATAGGCGGGCAGCCATTGGCGCCGGCGCATGCCGCGCATCAACGGACGCAGCGCCACGCTGGATAGTCCGGCAGAGAGGGCGATAAGCGCCACCAGCGAGATTGACCAGGCGTGCTGGAGGCTCAGCAGCAAACCCAGCAGCACGCCGTTGTAGCCGTACAGGCCCATGTCGATATCGTCGCGCTCGTAGCGCAGCGCGGTGGCCAGCAGGCCGGAGGCGGTCCCGCCGAGCAGCGCGCCGGCGGCCAGGCTTGGCGCGCTCAGGGCGATCGCCAGCAGGCAGCAGAGGCCGCACAGCGGGTGGCGTTGCAGGAAGATCTGGCTGAAGCCGTTGAGAAGGACACTGACGCACCGAGGCATGGCGCACCTGGGAGATAAAAAGGAGGCGTCCGCAGGGGATAACCACGGACGCCTCAACTGATGGAAAGTGTCACCTGCAGTCAGGGCCGGCTCCCGTCTGCAGGAGCGAATTCATTCGCCTGCCTCTGCCTCGCGGGTGCCTACCTGCCGGGGCGAACCAACTTTGTCCGGCCGGGAGGGAAGCGGCGGGTTTCACCCGCCCTACGCCAGATTGCCCGCCAGGCGAATGCATTCGCCCCTACCAGTTACAGCAGGGTCTCGATCTGCAGGCTATTGGTCGTACCCGGCTGGCCGAAGGGCACGCCGGCAGTGATCACCACGGTGTCGCCCTGGCGCGCCATGTTCTGCGCCTGGGCGATTTCCAGGGCGGTGGAGCAGACCTGTTCGACTTCTTGCAGGGCCTGGTTGATAACCGAGTAGACGCCCCAGGCCACGGTCAGCTTGCGCGCGGTGCGAATGCTTGGGGTCAGGCTGAGGATCGGCGCGGCCGGGCGCTCGCGGGACGCGCGCAGGCTGCTGGCGCCGGACTCGGTGTAGTTGACCAGCACCGCCACCGGCAGGATGCCGCTGATCCGGCGGATCGCACAGCTGATGGCGTCGGACACCGTGGCTTCCGCCTGCGGGCGGTTGACGTCGAGCTGGGCCTGGAAGTCCGGACCACCTTCGACCTGGCGAATGATCTTGCTCATCATGCTCACCGCTTCCAGCGGGTAGTCGCCAGAGGCGGTTTCGGCGGAGAGCATCACGGCGTCGGCGCCTTCGGCCACGGCGTTGGCGACGTCGGTGACCTCGGCGCGGGTGGGTGCCGGCGAGAAGCGCATCGACTCCAGCATCTGCGTGGCAACCACCACCGGCCTGCCCAACTGGCGGCAGATGCGCACGATGTTCTTCTGGATGCGCGGCACGTTCTCCGCCGGCACTTCGACGCCCAGGTCGCCGCGGGCCACCATGATGGCGTCGCATAGCTTGGCGATGTCTTCGATCTGCTCGACCGCCGAGGGCTTCTCGATCTTGGCCATCAGGAACGCACGGTCGCCGATCAGTTGGCGGGCTTCGACGATGTCCGCCGGACGCTGTACGAACGACAGCGCTACCCAGTCCACGCCAAGTTCCAGGCCGAACGCCAGGTCACGGCGATCCTTTTCGGTCAGCGGGCTGAGTTCCAGCACCGCTTCCGGCACGTTGACGCCCTTGCGGTCGGACAGCTCGCCGCCGGCGATCACCTCGGTGTCGATGGCATCGGCATGCTTGGCGGTCACCTTCAGGCGCAGCTTGCCGTCGTCCAGCAGCAGGCTCATGCCAGGCTGCAGGGCGGCGATGATTTCCGGGTGGGGCAGGTTGACCCGGCGGCTGTCGCCCGGCGTGCTGTCCAGGTCGAGGCGGAACGGCTGGCTGCGCACCAGCTGCACCTTGCCTTCGGCGAAGCGGCCGACCCGCAGCTTCGGGCCCTGCAGATCCATGAGGATGCCGATGGGGTAGTTCAGTTGGCGCTCCACCTCGCGTACCCACTCGTAGCGCTGGGCATGATCGGCGTGCTCGCCGTGGCTGAAGTTGAGGCGGAACAGGTTGACCCCGGCCTCCACCAACTGGCGGATGTCGTCGATGCCGTTGATGGCGGGGCCGAGGGTGGCGAGGATCTTAACTTTCTTATCGGGCGTCATTACTGCTGTCCTCGAGGATAAGGATGGCGCGGAAGTCGTTGACATTGGTACGCGTCGGGCCGGTGACGATCAGGGCGTCGAGGGCGGCGAAGTAGCCATAGCCGTTGTTGTTGTCCAACTCGTCGCGGGCGGAGAGCCCCTGGCGCTCCGCCTGGGCATAGCTGTGCGGGGTCATGAGGGCGCCGGCGTTGTCTTCCGAACCGTCGATGCCATCGGTGTCGCCGGCCAGGGCGTAGACGCCCGGCAGGCCCTTGAGGCTTTCGGTGAAGCTGAGCAGGAACTCGGCATTGCGCCCGCCGCGGCCGTTGCCGCGCACGGTGACGGTGGTTTCGCCGCCGGAGAGGATCACGCAGGGCGGTTTGATCGGCTGGCCGTGCTGGACGATCTGCCGGGCGATGCCGGCGTGCACCTTGGCCACGTCGCGGGATTCACCCTCCAGGTCGCCGAGGATCAGTGGCGTCAGGCCGGCGGCGCGCACCTTTTCGGCGGCGGCATCCAGCGACTGCTGCGGCTTGGCGATCAATTGGAAGTGGCTGCGCGACAGCACCGGATCGCCGGGCTTGACCGTTTCCGAGCGTGGGTCCTGCAGCCAGGCACGCACGTTGGCGGGGATGGCGATGTCGTAGCGGGCAAGAATCGCCAGGGCTTCTGCCGAGGTGGTGGGGTCGGCCACGGTGGGGCCGGAGGCAATCACCGTGGCTTCGTCGCCGGGCACGTCGGAAATCGCATAGGTGTAAACGGTGGCCGGCCAGCAGGCCTTGGCCAGGCGGCCGCCCTTGATCGCCGAGAGGTGCTTGCGCACGCAGTTCATCTCGCCGATGGTGGCGCCGGACTTGAGCAGGGCCTTGTTGATCGCCTGCTTGTCCTGGAGGCTGATGCCTTCCGCCGGCAGGGCGAGCAGCGACGAACCGCCGCCGGACAGCAGGAAAATCACCCGGTCGTCTTCGCTCAGGCCGCTGACCATCTCCAGCACGCGTCGGGCGACGCGCTCGCCGGCATCGTCCGGCACCGGGTGGGCGGCTTCCACCACTTCGATCTTCTTGCAATCGGCGCCGTGGTCGTAGCGGGTCACCACCAGACCGGCGATATCGCCTTGCCATTCCTGCTCGATCACCTCGGCCATCGCAGCGGCCGCCTTGCCGGCACCGATGACGATGACCCGGCCGCTGCGGTCGGCGGGCAGGTAGTCGGCCAGCACCTGGCGCGGATGGGCGGCGTCGATGGCGCTGGCGAACAGCTCGCGCAGCAGGCGTTGCGGATCGATGGACATGGTTGGCTCCTGACTTCTTATCTTGCTAATGGGCCGATTGCAGCCCCCAACACTCGCGTTGGCAAGCGCTGGGGGCTGGAATCGACCATCCCGGCAGTCGGGCCGTGACACCTCTTGCCGGGCGGTCGAAACTTTCCAACTCTTTTGGCATTCATCCCCTTCTCCCTCCGGGAGAGGGGCTAGGGGAGAGGGAAATATCGGGCATGACCAATGCTCGGTGTTGCCCTCCGGCGCTGCACCACGTTTCTCGGTGCCGCAACTCCGTGCATCTCATCCTCCTCCCCCGACCCTCTGGCGGGAGAGGGTCGGGGGGGCACGCCTAGTGGGGAGGGGGCTGCCCAGCGCATGGAGCTATGACTACTCCCTGCGCTATCGCCTCACTCCCCGCGAATCGAGAAGTTGGCCATGTGCTCCAGGCCCTTGATCAGCGCCGAGTGATCCCAGTTGCTGCCGCCGATGGCCGCGCAGGTGCTGAACACCTGCTGGGCGTTGGCGGTGTTGGGCAGGTTCAGGCCCAGCTCGCGGGCGCCGGACAGCGCCAGGTTGAGATCCTTCTGGTGCAGGCTGATGCGGAAGCCCGGGTCGAAGGTGCCCTTGATCATGCGCTCGCCGTGCACTTCGAGGATCTTCGAGCCGGCGAAGCCGCCCATCAGCGCCTCGCGCACCTTGGCCGGGTCGGCGCCGTTCTTGGCGGCGAACAGCAGGGCTTCGGCCACGGCCTGGATGTTCAGGGCGACGATGATCTGGTTGGCGACCTTGGCGGTCTGGCCGTCACCGTTACCGCCGACGCGGGTGATGTTCTTGCCCATCGCCTGGAACAGCGGCAGGGCGCGCTCGAAGGCGTTCTCGCAGCCGCCGACCATGATCGACAGGGTAGCGGCCTTGGCGCCGACTTCGCCGCCGGACACCGGGGCGTCCAGGTAGGCGGCGCCGGTGGCCTTGATCTTCTCGGCGAAGACCTTGGTGGCGGTGGGGGAGATCGAACTCATGTCGATCACCACTTTGCCGGCGCCAACGCCTTCGGCCACGCCGTCGGCACGGAACAGCACGTCTTCCACCTGCGGAGTGTCCGGCACCATGACGATGATGAACTCGGCCTCCTGGGCCACTTCGCGCGGGTTGGCCAGGCCGATGCCGTTATCGCCGAGCAGGTCGGCCGGGGCTTTTTCGAAATGTTCGGAGAAGAACAGGGTGTGGCCGGCCTTCTGCAGGTTCTGAGCCATGGGCTTGCCCATGATGCCGGTGCCGATGAATCCGATTTTAGCCATGAGAGTTTGCTCCTCAGATTGCGTTGTGCGCTTTCATCCAGCCGAGGCCGGCAGCGGTGGTGGTGGCAGGCTTGTATTCGCAACCGATCCAGCCCTGGTAACCGATGCGGTCCAGGTGCTCGAAGAGGAAGCGGTAGTTGATTTCGCCTGTGCCGGGTTCGTTGCGGCCGGGGTTGTCCGCCAGTTGCACGTGGTTGATCGCCGCCAGGTTGCTTTCCAAGGTGCGGGCGAGATCACCCTCCATGATCTGCATGTGGTAGATGTCGTATTGCAGGAACAGGTTGGCGCTGCCGACTTTCTCGCGAATCTCCAGCGCCTGCGGCGTGTTGTTCAGGTAGAAGCCGGGAATGTCGCGGGTGTTGATCATCTCCATGACCAGCCTGATACCGGCTGCCTGGAGCTTTTCGGCGGCGAATGCGAGGTTGTCGACGAAGGTCTGCTCGATGGTCGCGCAGTCGTAGCCCTGCGGGCGAATGCCGGCCAGGCAGTTGATCTGGGTGTTGCCCAGTACCTTGGCATAGGCGATGGCCTTGTCCACGCCAGCGCGGAACTCTTCGACACGGTCCGGATGGCAGGCGATACCGCGCTCGCCCTTGGCCCAGTCGCCGGCAGGCAGGTTGAACAGCACCTGTTGCAGTTTGCTGGCGTCCAGGCGGGCCTTGATGTCCTCGGCCGGGAAGTCATAGGGGAACAGGTATTCGACGCCGCTGAAGCCGGCTTCGGCGGCGGCGGCGAAACGATCCAGGAAGTCCACTTCGGTGAACAGCATGGACAGGTTGGCAGCGAAACGGGGCATGGTGTGCTCCTTTGTTGGCTCCCTCTCCCGATGGGAGAAGGTCGGGATGGGGTGCTCCGAGTTCTTCAGGCGGCCCTCACCCCGGCCCTTCTCCCAGAGGGAGAGGGGAGTCGGTTAGTCCAGCAGCGAGATGGCGGTCGGGGCGTCGGCGCCGCGCTCGGCCAGCTCCTCGAACTCGTTGATGGCGTTGATCTCGGTGCCCATGGAGATGTTGGTGACACGCTCGAGGATGACCTCGACCACCACCGGCACGCGGAACTCTTCCATCAGTTGCTTGGCCTTGGCGAAGGCCGCCTGCATCTGGTCCGGCTCGAATACGCGAATCGCCTTGCAGCCCAGGCCCTCGACCACCGCGACGTGGTCGACGCCGTAGCCGTTGAGTTCCGGTGCGTTGACGTTCTCGAAGGCCAGCTGCACGCAGTAGTCCATCTCGAAGCCGCGCTGCGCCTGGCGGATCAGGCCCAGGTAGGAGTTGTTCACCACCACGTGGATGTACGGCAGGTTGAACTGCGCGCCGACGGCCAGCTCCTCGATCATGAACTGGAAGTCATAGTCGCCGGACAGCGCCACCACCTTGCGGCTCGGGTCGGCCTTGACCACGCCGAGGGCCGCCGGAACGGTCCAGCCGAGCGGGCCGGCCTGGCCGCAGTTGATCCAGTGGCGCGGCTTGTAGACATGCAGGAACTGCGCACCGGCGATCTGCGACAGGCCGATGGTGCTGACGTAGCAGGTGTCCTTGCCGAAGAACTCGTTCACTTCTTCGTACACGCGCTGCGGCTTGACCGGAATGTTGTCGAAGTGGGTCTTGCGCTGCAGGGTGCGCTTGCGCTCACGGCAGGCTTCGAGCCAGGCGCTGCGGTCCTTGAGCTTGCCGGCGGCCTTCCATTCGCGGGCTACGGCGAGGAAGGCGTCCAGCGCGGCACCGGCGTCGGAAACGATCCCCAGGTCCGGGTTGAACACGCGGCCGATCTGGGTCGGCTCGATATCGACATGAATGAACTTGCGGCCCTGGGTGTAGACCTCGACGGTACCGGTGTGGCGGTTGGCCCAGCGGTTGCCGATGCCGAACACCAGGTCGGACTCCAGCAGGGTGGCGTTGCCGTAGCGGTGCGAGGTTTGCAAGCCGACCATGCCGACCATCAGCTTGTGGTCGTCCGGGATGGTGCCCCAGCCCATCAGGGTCGGCACCACCGGCACGCTGGTCAATTCGGCGAACTCCACCAGCTTGGCGCAGGCATCGGCATTGATGATGCCGCCACCGGCGACGATCAGCGGACGCTCGGCCTCGTTGAGCATGCTCAGCGCCTTTTCGGCCTGGGCACGATTGGCGGCCGGCTTGGCCAGCGGCAGCGGCTCGTAGGCTTCGATATCGAACTCGATCTCGGCCATCTGCACGTCGAACGGCAGATCGATCAGCACCGGGCCGGGACGGCCGCTGCGCATTTCATAGAAGGCTTTCTGGAACGCATAGGGCACCTGGCCCGGCTCGAGTACGGTGGTCGCCCACTTGGTGACAGGCTTGACGATGCTGGTGATGTCGACGGCCTGGAAGTCCTCCTTGTGCATGCGGGCACGCGGCGCCTGGCCGGTGATGCAGAGGATCGGGATGGAGTCGGCGGAAGCGGAGTACAGCCCGGTGACCATGTCGGTGCCGGCCGGGCCGGAGGTACCGATGCAAACACCGATGTTGCCGGCGTTGGTGCGGGTGTAACCCTCGGCCATGTGCGAGGCGCCTTCGACGTGGCGCGCCAGCACGTGGTCGATGCCACCGACCTTTTTCAGTGCGGCGTACAACGGGTTGATGGCGGCGCCGGGGATGCCGAACGCGGTATCCACGCCTTCGCGGCGCATCACGAGGACGGCAGCCTCGATTGCTCTCATTCTGGCCATTTTTCTGTGCCTCTTTTCT
The DNA here is from genome assembly GCF_057128665.1 of Zestomonas ipomoeae. NCBI lineage: Bacteria > Pseudomonadati > Pseudomonadota > Gammaproteobacteria > Pseudomonadales > Pseudomonadaceae > Zestomonas > Zestomonas ipomoeae. The sequence continues at coordinate 327,065 of NZ_JBSKHQ010000001.1, read as the reverse complement.
TGTGAAATTGTATACAAGCCTGCGGTTGGATTCTATTCATGAGTTGACTTTTGGGTCAAGAAAATTTCCAGGGCAGCCTCAGAGATTCCTGAAATCTTTTAAAACGGGCGTTTCAGCGCGGCTGGCGATGGTTGCCAGCTCGTCGCTGAGAATAATGTATACAAAACAGAGTTGAATAGTATTCGAGTATTGATTTTTTTGTGTGCGGTGGGATAGTGGCTTTGACTTTTCGTGAAGCCCCGGGCTGGGCGACAGGGCTTTCGGCCCCTGTCCGGCGGGGCTTCTGGCCGATTCACAACGACTGAGGAAACCACCATGAAGGCATTGACCCTGGAACTCGCCACCACCATTTCCAGCCGTGCGCTGGCCACCGGCCGGGAAATGAAGACCGCACCGCTGACGGTCGCCGTATTGGATGAAGGCGGTCACCTGATCAGCTTGCAGCGCGAGGATGGCGCCAGCCTGTTGCGCCCGCAGATCGCCATCGGCAAGGCCTGGGGCGCCGTCGCCTTGGGCAAGGGCTCACGGCTGATCGCCGCCGACGCTCAGCAGCGCCCGGCTTTCATTGGCGCGGTGAACACCCTGGCGGACGGCAACCTGGTGCCGGCGCCGGGCGGGGTGCTGATTCGAGACGAGAAGGGCGAGGTCATCGGCGCCATCGGCATCAGCGGCGATACCTCGGACATCGACGAGCAATGCGCAATCAGTGCGGTGGAATCGGTGGGGCTGAAGGCGGATGCGGGAGTGGCGACCGCTTAGCGGCTTCTTCCCGATGGCGAATAAATTCGCCCCTACAAGTGCGGCGTCGTGTCTGCATGGCGTTAACGCAATCTGGACACGTCACTCGGATTGCAATGCACTTCTCGACCTAAGCGAAAGATTCAGGGTGAGACGGTGCGGCGGACGCAGGGGGCACGGCAGAGCAACTTCTGTAGGGGCGAATTTATTCGCCAGATGTCTTGCTAAGGCGAATGAGTTCGCCCCTACAGGCAGTGCAGGATTTCAAGCGCTCTTGGCCTTGCTCGCGGCGGGCGCTTCTTCGATGTCGCAACCCTTGAGCACCAGGCGAATGATGGTTTGCGCCGCGGCCTCATAGTCTGCCTCGTCGAGGCTGGATTTGCCGGTAACGGTGGAGATCTGCCAATCGAAGTCGGCATAGGTCTGGGTCGCGGCCCAGATGCTGAACAGCAGGTGGTGGGGGTCGACCTTGGCCATCTGGCCCTGGTCGATCCAGCGCTGGATGCAGGCGATGTTGTGCTTGGCCTGGGCGTTCAACTGCTCGGTCTGATCGGCGGACAGGTGCGGCGCGCCATGCATGATCTCGCTGGCGAATACCTTGGAGGCGTAGGGCAGGTCCTGGGAAATGCGGATCTTCGAGCGGATGTAGGCCTTGAGCACGTCTGCCGGATGGCCGGCCTGGTTGAAGGGTTCTGACGCTGCCAGCAGCGGTTCGATGATGCTCTCCAGCACCTCGCGATAGAGGTTTTCCTTGGACCTGAAGTAGTAGTAGACGTTGGGCTTGGGCAGCCCGGCCTTGGCTGCGATGTCGCTGGTCTTGGTAGCGGCGAAGCCTTTGTCGGCGAACTCTTCGCTGGCCGCGCGCAGGATCAGCTCTTTGTTGCGTTCGCGAATGCTGGTCATAAACCCTGATGGTTCTGGTAGGCAGGTGGGCATGCTAGCACCGGCGTCGCGCGCGGCTCAACCGGCGGCGGGAGCGGCAAGGAGGATTGTCGAAAATATTGTCTATTTTGTTGTATACAAAAAAATCGTTTTCTGTTTGTATCTGTCCATCTGCCGTCCAATAAGAAAACGCTTCGGCTCCTTGAGCAGTAGGAGACCCGCCATGAGCGAGAACCAACTGGTCGACCCTTTCGGCCGGCGCATCACCTACTTGCGGCTGTCGGTCACCGATCGCTGCGACTTCCGCTGCACCTACTGCATGAGCGAAGACATGGTCTTCGCCCCGCGCGCGCAGATCCTCACGCTGGAAGAGCTGTACGCGGTGGCCGATGCCTTTATCGGCCTGGGCGTCAAGCGCATCCGCATCACCGGCGGCGAGCCGCTGGTACGCAAGGGCCTCACCGGCCTGCTCGGCAAGCTCGGTGCGCGACCGGAACTGGAAGACCTGGCGATCACCACCAACGGCTCGCAACTGTACGAGATGGCCGGCCAGTTGCGTGCCGCCGGGGTCAGGCGCTTGAACATCAGCCTGGACTCTCTTCAGCGCGAGCGGTTCGCCGCTTTTACCCGTCGCGACAAGCTCGACCAGGTACTTATGGGCATAGAGGCCGCGCGCAGCGCCGGCTTCGCACGCATCAAGCTCAACTGCGTGGTGCAGAAGGGGCGCAACGACGACGAGGTGCTGGATCTGGTCGACTATGCCATCGAGCGCGGCCTGGATATCAGCTTCATCGAGGAAATGCCGCTGGGCAGTGTCTCCAGCCATGAGCGCAAGGCCACGCTGTGCACCAGCGACGAGGTGCGCGCGCGCATCGAACAGCGGCATGCGCTGGTGCGTTCCAGTCACGTCACCGGCGGGCCGTCGCGCTACTGGCAGGTGGTAGGCAGCACCACCCAGGTCGGCTTCATTTCTCCTCACAGCCATAACTTCTGCGGCGACTGCAATCGTGTGCGGGTCACCGCGGAAGGCAAGCTGGTGCTGTGTCTTGGTCATGAAGGTGCGCTGGACTTGAAGGCGCTGCTGCGTCGCCACCCTGGCGATCGTCAGCGCCTGCGCCAGGCTCTGGTCGACGCGCTGCAGCTCAAGCCGCAGCGGCACTATTTCGATCCCGACGAACAAGTGCAGGTCGTGCGCTTCATGAGCATGACCGGCGGCTGAATAGACCCAAAGAATGGCCGTTCGCGGCCACCCCAGACCAATAAGAAAAGGAGGCTGCCGTGAAGCCTGTATCCCTCTGCCTGCTCGCTGCTCTTTTTACCGGCCCGGCTGTTGCCGAAAGCTATGTGATAGGCGTCGAAGACGTCGCTTTCCTGCCGCATTACAGCGTCGATGAACAAGGCAATTACCAGGGCTATGCCCGTGAGGTTTTCGATCTTTTCGCCGCCAAGGCCGGCGTGCAGTTGACCTACAAGCCGCTATCGATCGAAAAGCTGCTGCCGGCCCTGCTTGATGGCCAGGTGGACTTCAAGTACCCGGATAACCGCAACTGGTCCGGCGTTGCCAAGGCCGGCAAGACCCTGCATTACAGCCAGGCGGTGGTGAACTACGTCGACGGCGTGCTGGTGGCGCCCAAGCGCGTAGGCAAGGGGCTAGACCAGCTCAAGCGCTTGTCCATCGTCGAAGGCTGGACGCCCTGGGGCTACGAGAAGCGCATCGACGCGCAGCAGGTACTGCTGATGGAAAGCGAGGGCCTGCGCCAGATGATCCGCCAGGCACTGCTCAAGGACACCGATGGCGCCTACTTCAATGTGGTGGTCGCCACCCATTACCTGGACAACATTCGCGCGAAACCGGGTGCCTTGGTATTCGACCCGGACCTGCCGCACACCCGCAGTACCTACAACCTCTCGACGGTCCGCCATGCCAAGCTGATCGAGCGCTTCGACCGCTTTCTGGTGGAGCAGGATGCGCAGATCGCCGCGCTCAAGACCAAATACGCGGTGGAAGCCAACCTGAACTCGGAGTACATGGGCATGGAGCAGTGGAAAGTGGACTTCCTTAAACGCCAGAAGGCCAAGGAGTCGGCCGAGCTGTAGGGCGTTCCGCCAGGGAGAGCGTGTTGGCATGGTCCAAGCTGACTGGGTCGACAAAATTTTGACTTGAATGTTCCGACGTCATTCGGCCTAATGGCACTCCGGTGCCAACTGGTGGCGGCCGCTCTGTTTCGTGCCTTTCGTAAGAGGCGAGCGGTTTTTGCTTAGGAACGAGTCATGTCAAAGGACTGTCGGAGCGGGATGCTTTTGTGGGCCAACCTCTGTCGCTGGATGCTGTTGTGCTGCGCCATGCCGGCATTGCTCGCCTGTGAACAGCGCCCCCTGCCGAATACCCCCCAATACCTGCACGCCCATGGTATCGAGCCGGGGATGGCCACCACCATCAGTGTCGGCACCTCCCAGTTCGAGGTTCCCGCTACCGTACCGCTGGAGGTCTTCACGGAAGGCGAGATCGAGAAGGGAAGGGCCGATATGCTCACGCTCTATCTGGATTTCGCCTCTCTGCTCCCGAACGCACCGGATACCGGCATTCTCTCCCCGGCCAGCGTGCGCGTCGAAATCAGGAACACCCCCAACGCCACCGAGCCTCCGCCCCTGGAGTCCGCGCCCGGCAGGCAATGGTCGTCGGTGCTGGAGCGTCCCGATCTCGGGCTGACCGAATTCCGCGCCCAGCCGTTCGACGGCGGCTGGGGCTATCTCTCTTACCAGGCAACCGCCCCCGATGTTCGCACGCCGGCCGGCGGCCCGATCCAGTTCGCCTGCCGCGGCCTGCCCTATCACAGGCCGGACATGTGCTGGGGCGGCTTTCGCCTGAATGCCGGAACCACCGTCTGGTATTTCCTCAGCGACGACCTCCTGCCGCACTGGCGCCAGGTACACCACACCATCATCAACACGCTGCACACCTATGAAAGGACGTGAATAGGGATATGGCTATCTACCTCACTCAAGAACAAATCGACGTCATCGCCGCTTATGCGCAACGTGGCCCCAATGCCCAGGGTCGCTTCGACGATGTGTACGCCGCGATCGGTGAAATGCTGCCGGATAGCGACGTGAAGCGCTGGTTCGCCGGTGCCGAGCAAGCCAACGCAGGGCGGGGCGCCTTCTCGGTGATCATCCGGGAATACAGCCAGCGGCAGCTGGAGTTGAGGGGCGGTACCTACACACCTGAGTTGATGCAGGCCGCATCGAATGCGGTCGCCACCAATGCGCTCAGGGACATCCTGGATCCGCGGCGCAAGATGGCTGATGGTCGCTGGTTGTTCCCCACCATCGACGATATCGCCAAGAACGACGCCGTAGGGGTGGGGCAGGTACTGTTCCAGGCGCTGGGTGCCAACGATACCGCGGGGGGACAGATCAACGCCGCCTGGTCCGGCACCATTCTCTTTTCCGCCTTGGGTTCGAATCAGACGGGGCGTCTTACCATGGCCGGCGGAGGCGATCTCGATCGGCTGGACGACTTCAAGAACCTGCTGTTCGCCTACGACGCGTTCAGCAAGGCCATCGTTGCGGCGCGTGGGTTGCCGCTTTCCCAGGTCACGGAACTCGACCGGCAGATCATCACCGACCTGGGTATCGGCTGGGATACCTTCTGGTCCATCAGCGTCAAGGACCTGTACGCCATCGCAATGGGGCAGATCAGCCGCTTCCTCTCCGGGGATGCGCAGAAGCTCGGGAAGCTGATCGAGCAGGCGGAACCTCACCTGGTACTCGACTGGATCCGCTCCAGTTACGAGGGCAAGAACCTCGGCATCACGACCACCGAAGACAGCTTCTTCAACGTGGCCAAGGGTTTCTTCGCGGGAATCAGCGCCAGCACCTTGCAGGGCACCCAGGCCCGCTTGTTGGCCGGCAGCAAGCAGGAAATCCTCGGCATGGCCAAGCAGGACATGGCGGTGCGTAACGCGCTCTGGGTGCTGTCTCCCATCGCCATCAGCCTGCCCGGCTACAGCCAGGACCTGAGCCTGATGAACCTGGAGACTGGGGAAGGCGCGCTGTCCGAAGAGTGGCTCGACAAGCGCGCCTCGTTCCTTGTCTTCGAGAAGCTCTATCGCCAGGACGGGCAGAACGACGGTGTATTCGAGATGCCCCTCGGGCTGCCGGTGCCGATCATCGGCGACATCGAATTCAAGGACTTCACCAGCGGCAGCGAATATCGCCTGAAGATCGACGGGGTCGACGCGGGGATCGCCGATGTGCGCCACATCGTCTTTGGTGGCAAAGGCGGCGATGCTATCCAGGGCGGTGACGGCGAGGACTTCCTGTTCGGCATGGCCGGCAATGACAACATCCAGGGCGGCGACGATAAAGACTACCTGGAAGGTGGCGATGGCAACGATGTCCTGGATGGCGGTGCCGGGGATGACCGGCTCTACGGTGGCAAGGATGACGACACGCTGAAAGGCGGGGAAGGGGCGGACAAGCTCTACGGCGGCAAGGGCAAGGATCGCCTGGAAGGCGGTGCCGGCAAGGATATCCTGGCCGGCGGCGAGGGACGGGACGAGCTGTTCGGCGAGGATGGCTACGACGTCTATTACTCCGATTCGGAAGATGTCATCGAGGACACCGACGGCCGTGGCGCCGTTTACCTGGCCAAGAAACTGCTCACCGGCGGCAAGCGCAAGGAAACCGACCCGGAGAATATCTACTACGGCGGCGGCAACAAGTACGAGCTGCAAGGTTCCACGCTGGCCATCAACGGCGGCCTGACGATCAACACGTTCACCAATGGCGACCTGGGGATCAACCTGGAAACCGAGCCCGACGAGGAAGAAGAGTCGCCGGAAACCGACGATGCCGAACGCCGCACCTCGCCCATCATCCTGGACCTCGATGGGGACGGTGTTGAGACCCTGGCCCTCGGCTCGCAATACTTCGACCACGATGGCGATGGGCTGAGCGAGCGATCCGGCTGGGTCGGCCCCGACGACGGCCTGCTGGTGCATGATCTCGATGGCGACGGCGTGGTCAGCAACGGCGGCGAGTTGTTCGGCAACAACACCCTGCTGAAAAGCGGCCAGAAAGCAGCGAACGGCTTCCAGGCGCTGGCAGAGTACGACGACAACGGCGACGGTCGGATCGACGCCGAGGACGCCTCCTTCGCCAAGCTGCAGGTCTGGCGCGACCTCAATGGCAACGGCATCAGCGACGTTGGTGAGCTACAGGGGCTGGGCGAGGCGGGTATCCGCTCGATCGGCACCGGCTATGAGCAATCCAACCATGTCGATGCCAACGGGCATGCACACCAGCAGGTCGGTTCGCTGGTGCTGGCGGATGGCACGGTGTCCACCGCGACCGATGTCTGGTTCAAGATCGACGCCAGCAAACGGGTGAACAACGGCGCCATCGAGCTGACGGCCGATGTGGTTTTCATGCCCAACGCGAAAGGCTTCGGCCAGGTTCAGGACCTGCACCAGGCCATGGTGCTGGATGCCGGTCTGAAGAATCTGGTGCAGCAATACATCGATACCCCGGACGCCGCGGCGCGCAATACCCTGTTGGACTCGTTGATCTACCGCTGGGCCGGCGCCGATGGGGTCGACCCCTACAGCCGCGATCCGAAAAAGGTCTACGGGCATGTGATGGATGCGCGCCAGCTGGTGACGCTGGAAAAGCTGGTGGGTCGCCCGTACCTGGGCACCTGGTGCTGGGGGGAGCGTGACCCCAACCCCCATGGCCAGGCGGCGCCGCTGCTGATTGCCGAATATCTCGAATTCAAGCGCTTCACCGCTGCGCAGATTCTCGCCCAGACCGAATACGCCGGTGAGCTGGATATCATTCGCTCGCACTTCGGCTCCGACGCCCAGCGCATCGTGGTGGACTGGGACCAGTTGCAAGGCCGCCTCGAAGCATTGCATGCCAGCGGTGCCGATGAGCGCCTCAAGGGCGTGATCAACGTGCTCAACGACCTCGGCACCTACTCGCCGGGCTACCGCACCCAGCGCGATGCCACCTTCAAGGCCATCGCGTCGTCCCGCGCCGAACTGGCGCCGTTCTTCGACTTCTCCACCCTGGTCGGTACGGCCAATGGGGACACCCTGAACGGCGTGGCTGCCGGTTCCATCTTCAATGGCCGTGGCGCCGACGACCGCCTATATGGGCAAGCCGGCACGGACGTCTATCACTTCGCCAGGGGCGACGGCAACGACACGCTGCTGGATCGCGGTGGTTTCGACCAGATCGTCTTCGGCGAAGGAATCGCGGCGACCGATATCGAGTTCACCCGCAATGTCACCACCGTCTGGATCAAGGTCAAGAACGCCGATGGCAGCGAGGCCGGTTCGATTCGCATCGACAACTTCTTCGATTTCGACGGCACCCTGACCTACGGCGCCATCGAGAAGATCAAGTTCTTCGACGGCAGCGCGCTCGACCAGCAGCAGATCCTCGCCATTCTCACCTCGTCCTCGGTTTCCGCCGGAGATGATCTGGTGATCGGTACGACGGGCGCCGACAACATCGATGGCCTGGCGGGCAACGACAAGATCCACGGGCTTGGCGGCAACGACCAGCTCAAGGGCAACGCGGGCAATGACGAGCTGCTGGGCGATGACGGTGACGACACGCTGGACGGCGGCGCTGGCGACGACATCCTGATAGGTGGACGCGGCAACGACAGCTATGTCTTCGGCGCTGGTCATGGTAACGACGTCATCAACAACTTCGCCGAAGACATCGGCCAGGTCGACCGCATTCGCTTCGATGAAACGATCGACAAGAGCGGCGTCAGCCTCAAGCGCGAAGGCAACGATCTGCTGATCCGCACCTCTGCGCAAACCAGCATCAAGGTGACCTCCTATTTCCTCAACGAGGCGGCTAGCGCTAACGCCGTGCAGGAAATCGTCTTTCACGACGGCACGGTATGGAATGTCGAGACGGTCAAGGCAGCGGTGACTGCCGCCGGCGAAGGCGACGACCTGATCCAGGGCTACGCTGGCAACGACGTGTTCGCTGGCCTGGCGGGCAATGACCAGCTGTACGGCAACGGCGGAGACGACCGTTTGCTGGGCGGCGAGGGTGACGACCAGCTCCAAGGCGGTGTGGGCAACGATGAGCTGTTCGGCGAAGCCGGCAACGACCTGCTCAAGGGCGACGAAGGCAACGACTTGCTGGATGGCGGGGACGGCAACGACCAACTCTACGGTGGGTTGGGCGACGATACTTTGCTCGGTGGAGCGGGCGACGACACCCTGGTTGGCGATGCGGGCCGCGATACGCTGCGTGGCGGAGACGGCAACGACAACCTGCAAGGCGGCATAGGTGACGACTTCCTCGCGGGGGGCAAGGGCGACGATTACCTCGATGGCGGCAACGGCACCAACAGCTACCTGTTCGCCAGGGGCGATGGCCGCGATGTCATTCGCGATGCCTACGAAGGTACGGTGACCATTTATGTGCAAGATCTGTCGCTGGAGAAGCTGGTCTTCCGTCGCGATGGCAACAACCTACAGGTGACCTTCCTCGACAGTCCGGGCGACCGGTTGACACTAAGCGCGTTCTTCCGCAACGAAGTGCCCTATAGCGGCATCCGCCTGCACTACGGCGAGCAGATCCAGGAACTCAGCCCGGCCCAGTTGCAGTTGCTGACCTTGGATGGCACGCCGTTCGACGACCTTATCGCCGCGTACTCCGGCGACGATGTGATCCAGGCGTTGGCGGGCAACGACACGGTATTCGCCGGTGCCGGCAACGACCACATCGAAGGTGGCGAGGGTGACGACCAGCTCAATGGCGAGGCCGGCGATGATGTCATCGACGGCGGCGCCGGCAACGACCAACTGCGTGGAGGTGCGGGGAACGACACCTATCGCGTGGCTGCCGGATGGGGCACCGATCATGTGTATGACTCGGAGGGTGTCGATACCCTCAGGTTCGATGGCGTACCGCCCGGCGAACTGATGTTGCGCAGGAACGGCAACGACCTGCTGGTCACCCATGCCGGCAATGGCGACCGCATCACCATCAGCGGGCAATTCCAGGATGTCGCCGGTAGCCAGGGCTATTCGCCCATCGAACGCTTCGAGTTCGATGGCGGCGTGAGCTGGGATTTCGAAACCATCAAGCGCATGGCGCTGGCGGGTACGGCGCAAGACGATGTCATCCATGGCTTCGTGGATGACGATGCGATCGCTGCCGGTGACGGCGATGACGCGCTGTACAGCGGTGCCGGCAACGACAGCCTGACCGGCGGGCGTGGCAACGACTCCCTGGAAGGCGGTGCCGGGGATGATTTGTATATCTTCAGCCTGGGCGATGGCGTGGACCGCATCGTCGACAGCTCCGGTAACGATGCCCTGCGCTTCACCGATGTCTTGGCGTCGGATCTGGTGCTACGCCGCGATGGTGCGGATTTGCTGATCCGCCATGTATCCAGCGGCGATGAGATTCGCATCCAGGGGCAGTTCTCCTACCAAGCTGGTGCCGTGGGCGCTACCGCCATCGAGTCGCTGCAGTTTGCAGACGGCACCACCTGGGATTACGCCCGGATCAAGCAGATGGCCCTGGCCGGCACCGCGCAGGATGACGAGATTTTCGGCCACGCCGATGGCGACCTGATCCATGCCGGTGTGGGCAACGACATCGTGCACGGCCAGGACGGCGACGACGAAGTGCACGGCGAAGCCGGCAACGACACCCTGAATGGCGGTGCGGGCAACGACACCCTGTTCGGCGAGGCCGGAGACGACACGCTCAACGGCGATTGGGGCGACGACGTGCTCCATGGCGGCGAGGGCAACGACGTCCTCAACGGCGGTGGCGGCAACGACGCGCTCTACGGTGGCGATGGCGACGACCAGCTCACCGGCGAAGGGTTGCTTGACGGTGGGGCCGGGCACGATCTCCTGGAAGGCAGCGGCCAACTGATCGGCGGCGAGGGTAACGACACGCTCAAAGGCCAGGGCTTCGACACCCTGCAAGGTGGCGCCGGCGACGACCTGATCGAGGCCTACAGCAATGCCTGGGACCAGGGCAGCAATACCCTGGAGGGCGGCACCGGCAACGACACCATCTACGGCTCGTTTGGCGAGGACACCTACGTGTTCAATCTGGGCGACGGCCATGACCTGTGGATCGAGCGGCGCGCCGACCAGGCCTTCAGCAACATCGAGCCGACTGCCGATACCGTGCGTTTCGGTGCGGGCATCGCGGCTGCAGACCTGAGCTTCCACCGCCGTGGCCTGGACATGATCATCGAGCATGCCAACGGCAGCGACTCGATCACGGTGCAGAACTGGTTCAAGGAGCCGACCGACCACTTCAAGCTGGAGCACTTCGTATTCGCCGACGGCAGCGAACTGAGCCAGGCCCAGGTGGAGGACCGTGTGGTACGCCATGGCACCGAGGGCGCCGACAGTTTCATCGGCTATCGCGACCTGAACGACACCATGCGCCTCGGCGCCGGCGACGACAAAGCCTGGGGGCGTGCCGGCGACGATGTGATCTACGGCGAGGCCGGCAATGACTATCTGGAAGGCGAGGCAGGCAACGACGAAATCCACGGCGGCGACGGCAACGACCAGCTCGATGGTGGCGTCGGCGACGACCTGCTGCTGGGCGGCGCGGGCGACGACAAGTACGTCTACGCCCTGGGCGACGGAGTGGACACCATCGATAACAGCGGCGGTGGCTACGACGGCGTGTTCTTCACCAACGGCATCACCGAGGATCGCCTGAGCTACAGCCGTGACGGCGATGACCTGTTGATCCAGGTCGATGGCGACGCGCAGCAATCGGTACGCGTACTGGGCCATTTCCTCGGCGGTGGCAAGGCCATCAGCTATGTGCAGCCCGATGGTGGCTTCCTGATCGACGCGGCACGCATCGCGCAGATCATCGCGGCCGGCAATGTGCCCGGCGGCTTCGACACCCTGGTCGAAGGTACCGACGCCGGCGAGCAACTGGCCGGTGGCCAGGGGCGCGACCTGCTGCGGGGGCTGGCGGGCAACGACAAGCTCTTCGGCATGGGCGGGGATGACCAGCTGGAGGGCGGCGACGGCAACGATTACCTGTCAGGCGGCAACGGCTCCCAGGCAGGGTCGGGCAACGACACGCTGATCGGCGGCCTGGGCAACGACGTGCTCGATGGCGAGGACGGCGACGATGCGCTCGCGGGCGGCGCCGGCGATGACCAGTACTATTACCGCGCCAACGGCGGGGTGGATGTCATCGACAACAGCGGCGGTGGTTTCGACGGTGCCTTCTTCATCGGCATCGCCCGCTCGCGGCTGAGCTTCCACCGCGACGGCGACGATCTGGTGATCCTGGTCGACGGCGATCTCCGGCAGCAACTGCGCGTCACCCAGCATTTCCTCGGCGGCGACCATGCCATCGACTACGTGCAGCCCGACGGCGGCAGCTACCTGACCACCGCGCAGATTGCCGGCCTGCTGACCGCACTGCCGGATGGCAGCGGCGAGCCGGGGGATGGCGGTACCGAGCCTGGAGACGGCGGCACGCAGCCGGGCGACGGTGGCACCAACCCCGGCGACGGTGGCCAGCCGCCGGTGACCGGCATCGGTGGTGACGACGTGCTCACCGGCACCGCGGGCAACGATGTGCTGCTCGGCGGTGCCGGTAACGACACGCTCAGCGGCGCGGCCGGCAACGACCTGCTGCTCGGCGGCGTCGGCGACGACACCTATGTCTACACCGCCGGCCAGGACGTCATCGAGGAACTCGGCGGCAACGATACGCTGCGTTTCGCCAACGGCATCACCTTCAACCAGGTCGGTTCCGGCCTGACCAAGTCCGGCAACGACCTGGTGCTCAAGGTCAACGGCAGCACCGCCAATCAGGTCACCCTGAAGAACTTCTTCCTGGGCGGCGAGCATCTGGTGGAAACCATGACCTTCGACACCGGTGGCCAGCTCACCGCCGCGCAAATCTTCGGCGCGTTCGGCATGCAGGTGCCGACTGCCGCGGCTGCCTTCGATAACAGTGTGCAGGGCAGTTCGGGCAACGACGCGGCGCTTAACGGCACCGCCCAGCGCGATCTGCTGCAAGGCTTCAACGGCGATGACGTGCTATCCGGCGATGCCGGCAACGATCGCCTGGAAGGCGGCAACGGCAACGATACGCTGAAGGGCGGAGCGGGTAACGACACCCTGCTCGGCGGGCGCGGCGACGACACCTATGTGTTCGCCAGTGGCGGCGGCCAGGACCTGATTGACAACACCGGCGGCGGCTTCGATACCCTGCGTTTCGAGGGTATCGGCTTCAACCAGGTGGCCAGCGGCCTGATGAAGAGCGGCAACGACCTGGTGCTGAACGTCAGTGGCGGCAGCGACAAGGTCACCCTGAAAAACTGGTTCCTCGGCGGCGACTACGTGGTGGACAGCATCGTCTTCGCCTCCGGCGGCCAGCTGACCGCGGACCAGCTGTTCGGCGCCTTCGGCCTGAGCAATCCGGACCCGAAGGGCTCGCCCAGCTACCGGAACCTGCCGGACGAGCGTGCTTTCGGCACCATCCTCGGTGGCCAGGCCGGCGACCAGAACGTGCTCGGCTCGTCCGATGCCGACCTGATCGATGGCGGTGCGGGTAACGACAAGCTGCGCGGCAACAAAGGTAACGACTACCTGATGGGTGGCGACGGCAGCGATACCTACTACTTCGCCGCCGGCGATGGGCAGGACACGCTGAACAACCTGTCCAACACGCCTGCCGACAACGACGTGCTGAGCATCGAGGGCATTGCCCGCGAGAACCTCTGGCTGTCGCGGCAGAACGACAGCCTGGTGATCGACGTGTTGGGTTCCGACGACCGCATCACGGTGCAGGACTGGTACGCCAACCCGGCGCAGCAGCTCGATGCCGTGCAGGCTGGCGGTTCCACGCTGTACGCCAACGCGGTGGACAACCTGGTCAACGCCATGGCGGCATTCGGCGCGCCGGCCGCTGGTGAGATCACGCTGAGCCAGACGCAACGCGACCAGGTCAACGCGATGATCGCGGCGAACTGGCAGTAGCGGTTCGACGCTAGAGGAAGCCCACCGTGAGGTGGGCTTTTTCATGGCAGCAATAAAAAGGGGGATGACGCCAGGCGCCATCCCCCTTGCTTTGAACCCCTGCCGCCTACCCGGCAGGGGCCTACTCGCTCTTAGAAATGGTATTTCACCAGCGCCTGCACGGCAGTCTGGTTGAAGCCGTCGGTGCTGCCATCGATGGGGTCGAGGCCGTACTTGTTGTGCCAGTAGTTCAGCTCGGCGCCGACGTAGAGCTTGCGCTCGGCGGAAAACAGCGCCTTGCCCGCGTCCCACTTGAACTGGATGGACGAGCCCAGCGAGGTCTGGGTGCCGGCGTCCTTGGAGGGCGAGCGCCAGTCGGCGTAGCCGTCGATGACGAAGTCCTGGTCGCCGATGGAGAACGGATAGGCGCCGGCCACGGTGAGCTGGGTGGCGTAGCCGTTGCCCACCGAGCTGGCCTGGAAGTCGTGGTCGAACAGTACGTGGTTGTTGATCTTCACCCGGTACAGGTTGGTCTGCAGGAAGGCGAAGCCGGGGGCGTCCCAGTCCAGGCCGATGCCGTACAGGTAGTTCTCGGTGCCGGGGCCGCCGTTGCCCTTCTCATAGGTGAAGGCCGCCTTCACGTCCTTCAGCGGGCCGACGGAGAGGTCCTGGCCGGTCAGCCAGCTGAGGCTCACGCGCGGCGAGAATTCCATGTAGTAGAAGCTGTCCTTGTCCTTCACTTCCATGTTGCCGAAGGTGCTGCCGCGGTACTGGGTGTTGTCGGCCTTGATGTAGTCGAGGAAGAAGAATACGTCGCCCCACACCCAGCCACTGGCGTGCTCGAAGGTGAAGGTGGTCTGCGAGCGCTGTTCCTCGCCGTTGAAGTTGAGGCGCTGGAAGTTGCTGCCATAGAGGTAGGTCAGGCTGTTGTCCTGCCAGAACAGCAGGTCGCCGGCTGCCGCTTGCCCGGCGGTGAACAGACCGCCGGCCAGCATCAGGGAGGTGAGGGTACGCTTCATGTGTGCTCCTGGTACGACTTGTTATGTGTTGGTCGGACTTGCCGGGCCGCGGGGCGCCGGCGTGCCCGGCGGGGGCCGGGCACGGTTGCCTTGCTCGCAGTGCGCGTGCTCTACGGGGTGGGGCTCGGGGCTTCGAGGCTGGCGTCCAGGCCGGTTTCCGGCGCTTCTTCGATGGCGCTGGTGGTTTCCTCGGGAAGGAACAGGTTGAGCAGGATGGCGCTGAAGGCGCCGATGGTGATCGGCGAGCCGAAGATGTTGCGGATCGCTTCCGGCATCTGCGACAGCGCTTCCGGCACGCCGGCCACGCCCAGGCCGAGGCCCAGGGAAATCGCCACGATCAGCATGTTGCGCCGCTGCAGGCCGGCCTCGGCGAGGATCTTCACCCCCGCCACGGCGACGGTGCCGAACATGATCAGCGTGGCGCCACCCAGCACCGGCTTGGGCATTAACTGCAGCACCGCGCCGATGATCGGAAACAGGCCGAGCAGCACCAGGATGCCGGCGATATAGAAGGCCACGTAGCGGCTGGCCACGCCGGTGAGCTGGATCACCCCATTGTTCTGGCTGAAGGTGGTCATCGGCAGGCTGTTGAACATCGCCGCCATCGCCGAGTTGCAGCCGTCGGCCAGTACGCCCGACTTGATGCGACGCAAGTAGATTGGGCCGCTCACCGGCTGGCGCGAGACCATGGAATTGGCGGTGAGGTCACCGGTGGTCTCCAGCGGGGTGATGAGGAAGATCACCGCGATCGGGATGAACGCCACCAGGTCGAAGGCGAAGCCGAACTTGAACGGTTGCGGAATGCTGATGGCCGGGACGTCGGCCAGGCTGGCGAAGTCGACCTTGCCCAGGTACCAGGCGATCGCCGAGCCGACCAGCAGGCCGATGATCACCGCCGAGAGGCGCAGCGCCTGCCACTGGAAGCGGTTGAACACGATGATCACCGCCAGCACCACGCCGGCCAGCGCCAGGTTGTCCAGCGCACCGAGGTCCTGAGCGCCGTAGCCGCCGGCCATGTCGGTCATCGCCACCTTGATCAGCGACAGGCCCATGAGGCAGATGATGGTGCCGGTCACTACAGGGGTCATCACCTTGCGCAACTTGGTGATGAACTGGCTGAAGGCGATTTCGATGAACGCCGCGCAGAAGCACACGCCGAAGATGGTGGCGAGGATGTCCTCCGGACTGCCGCCACGCCCCTTGACGATGAAGCCGGCGCTGAGGATGACGCTGAGGAAGCCGAAGCTGGTGCCTTGCAGGCACAGCAGGCCGGAGCCGATCGGGCCGATGCGCTTGGCCTGGACGAAAGTGCCGAGGCCGGAGACGAACAGCGCCATGCTGACCAGGTAGGGCACATGCTCGCCGAGGCCGAGCACACTGCCGACGATCAGCGTCGGGGTAATGATCGCGACGAAGCTGGCCAGCACGTGCTGCAGCGCGGCGAAGATCGCCGGGCCGACGGCGGGACAGTCATCCAACTGATAGATCAGGTCGTTGCTGGGAGTGGGAGCCTTGCCGCTCCGGGGTGCGCTTGCGCTCATATCAGCCTGCCAGTTGTTTTTATACGGTCATGGGCTTTAGCGAGGAGGCCTCGCTCCGATTCGTTCGGAATCCTGTCTCATGGGTCAGGATGGATCGAACTATAACAACTTGTGGACAATTGTGAACAACAATTTATCTGTAAATTGTGCACAAAAATACGAGCGCCGTTTCGCGCGAGCAGATGGGCGTGTCCAGCGCTGCCTTTCCGCGAAAGAACGTGCGACGAGCGCGAGTGACTGCGGCGGGAGGGTTTTGGTCGAAAAAAACCCGCCTTACGGCGGGCTCAAGCGTGGAGGGTAAAACTCAGTTGATCGGTGCACCCTGGTCGACCCAGGCGCCGATCAGGTCGCGTTCTTCCTGGGTCATCTGGGTGATGTTGCCCAGTGGCATGACCTGGCTGGCGACGGCCTGCGCATGGATGCGCGCGGCGAGCTGCTGCATCTGCTCCGGGGTGTCGAACATGACGCCGCCGGGGGCGGTGCTGAACATCGGGCTGGTGGGCTGCGCCGAGTGGCAGACGGTGCAGCGCTCATGGATGACGCTGGCCACCTTGGCAACGTCCGACCCGGCGTCGCTGGTACCGGCGGCAGCCGGTTCGGCGGGCGCCTCGCTCGGTGCTTCGGCAGGTTGCGCCTGGGTACTCTCGCTGGCTGCCGGCGCCTGCTGCTCGGCGTGGTTGGTGCTAACGGCGGCGTTGACCACCGGTGTCGGGCGGTTCGGCGAGGTGACGAAGGCCAGGCAGATCATGCCCAAGGCCGCGACGGGTAGGGTCCAGGCGAACTTGTTGCTCTCGTGGCGGGTGTTGAAGTAGTGGCGAACGAGGACTGCCATCACCGCGATACCGGCCAGGATCAGCCAGTTGTAGGTGCTGCCGTAGGTGCTCGGGAAGTGGTTGCTGATCATGATGAACAGCACCGGCAGGGTGAAGTAGTTGTTGTGGCGCGAACGCAGCAGGCCCTTGGCCGGCAGCACCGGGTCTGGCGTGCGGTTTTCCTCGATTGCCTTAACCAGGGCGCGCTGGGCCGGCATGATGATGCGGAACACGTTGCCGACCATGATGGTGCCGATCAGCGCGCCGACATGGATGTAGGCGCCGCGGCCGCTGAATACCTGGGTGAAGCCCCAGGCGGCGCCGACCACCAGCAGGAACAGCACCAGGCCGAGCAGGGCGGGCTGCTTGCCCAGCGGCGAGTCGCAAAGGAAGTCGTAGACGAACCAGCCGGCAACCAGCGCGCCGATGCCGATGGCCACGGAGGTGGCGGGCGACAACTCGCTGCCCGGCGCCATCAGGTACAGCTCGGGCTTGAGGTAGAACACCACGGTCAGCAGAGCGACGCCCGACAGCCAGGTGAAATAGGCTTCCCACTTGAACCAGTGCAGGTTCTCCGGCATTTTCGGCGGGGCCAGCTTGTACTTCTCCAGGTGGTAGATGCCGCCACCATGGATCGCCCAAAGGTCGCCGGACAGCCCGTCGCGCGGGTTGGCCCGATTGAGGTTGTTTTCCAGCCAGACGAAATAGAAGGATGCGCCGATCCAGGCGATGCCGGTGATCATATGGATCCAGCGGATGCCCAGGTTCAGCCATTCAGTCAAATGTGCTTCCACAGTCAGTACCTCTTTCCCGATGCCTGCATGCCGACAACGGGCTTCTCTTATTGGTGGGGGTCGAGGAGGAGCAGCTCGTCCTCGTTGAAGTAATGCTCATCGCAGTTGTTGCCAGAACCGCTGCGATCAACCACCAGGAAGTCATCCCGCTTTTCGATCGTCAGCACCGGGTGGTGCCAGACGCCGCGATGGTAATTGACGCCCTGCCTGCCATTGCTGAGGAAGGCACGGACCAAGCCTGATACAGGTGCATCGCCAAGTGGCGCGACCACGATCAGAAAGGGGTTGCCGAGCAGCGGCACGAATGCCTGGCTGCCCAGCGGATGGCGCTCCAGCATGCGGATGCGCAGCGGCATCTCTAGCGCCTCGGCGCGGAAGATGCTGATGATCGCCTTATCGTCCGGTTGCGCGGTCTCGACCGTGGCCAGTTTGTGATAGCGGCGGGTGGAGCCGTTGTTGATCATGAAGAACTCGCTGCCTTCGGTTTCGATGACGTCGCCGAAAGGTGCGAAGGCTTCCTTGGTCAGTGGCTCGATTTTCAGTGTGCGCATGCTGGTCTACTAATCCGATTGCTCTCGATTCCCCTCTAGGGGCTAAGGGAGAGGGGAACTCAACCTGCCGTTCCCCTCACCCGGCGCGTCGCGCCACCTTCTCCCGAGGGGAGAAGGGTTTACTTGGCGACCTTGCCGAACAGGCGCATCCGGCTGATGCCGCCGTCGGGGAACACGTTCACCCGCACGTGGGTGATCGGGCCGAGCTTGGCAATCTGCTCGACGAACTCGTGTTCCTGGTGCATCTGCAGCTTCTGGCTCGGCAGCAGCTCGCGCCAGAACAGGCTCTGGGTTTCGATCTGGCTGTCGGTGCCGCCTTTCACGTAGGCGCCCTGGATGGAGCAGCTATCCGGGTAGTTGCCCTTGAAGTGAAGGGTGTCGATGACGATGCGCTCGACCTCGCCCGGATGGCCCAGGGCGACGATCACCCAGTCATTGCCAGGGGTGCGGCGGCGAGCGGTTTCCCAGCCATCGCCCATGTTCACGCCACGGCCCGGATTGAGGATGTTGCCCATGCGGCCGAAGTGCTCGTCGGAGCAGGCCAGCGCGCGGCCGCCATTGAGCGCGGCAGCGAGGTCGATCTCCTGGCTGGCGCTGACGTTGGACCAGTCGCGGTAGGGAATGCCGTACACGCGCAGGCGGGCCACGCCGCCGTCCGGGTAGATGTTGAAGCGCAGGTGGGTGAACGCCTGCTCGTTGCTGATTTCGTGGTAGTGGTGGCTGTTGCCCTTCAGCTCGACGGCCGGCAGCACTTCGGTCCAGACGGTGTCTTCGCTCGGGTCGCCCTCGGCGACGAAGCAGGCTTCCAGCGAGGCGGATGGCGGGAAGTTGCCGGTGAAGAAGCTGGTATCGATGTCCACGCCCTTGATCGAGCCCGGCACGCCCAGGCGGATCACCGCGTGATCGTAGCCCTCGAAACGCTTGCGGCGGGATTCCCAGCCATCCATCCACTTGCCGTTGTCGTCGTACACGCCTTCCTTCCACACCGGGGCGGTGGGCTGGAGCATGCGGTTGACCTCGGCGAACCAGTCGTCGGTGACGGAGATGGCCTTGGTGCCGAGGCGGGCGTCGGCCAGGTTGAGGTATTTCTCGAAGGGGGCGGCGTAGGTTCTCATGATTTTTCTGCCTTGCGTAAAAGGGGGTTACATCTGCTGCAAGCGGAACAGCGCGATCTTGTTGATTTCGGCCAGGGCGCGGGCGAACTCGGCCTCGGCCGAGTTGTGGATGCGCTCTTCGAACGCCGCCAGGATCTGGTGCCGGTTGCTGCCCTTCACCGCCATGATGAAGGGGAAGTGGAACTTGGCCTTGTAGGCATCGTTCAGTTCGGTGAAGCGTTGGAATTCCTCGGTGGTGCATTCGCCGATGCCGGCACCGGCCTGTTCGGCGGTGCTCGATGCGGTCAGTTCGCCGCGAACGGCGGCCTTGCCGGCGAGGTCCGGGTGAGCGTTGATCAGCGCCAGTTGGGCGGCCTTGTCGGCGGACAACAGGATGTCGGCCATGCGCTGATGCAGGCCGTCGATGTCATCCAGGCTTGCATCCACGCCCAGGTCGTAGGCCTTCTCGGCGACCCAGGGCGAGTGCTCGTAGATGTCGGCGAAGGCGGCGACGAAGGCGTCGCGGCTCAGGCTGGACGGCGTGAGGGTCTGGAAACGGCTCATTTGCTGCTCGCTTTGAAAGGGTGGGTGGCATGCCAGTGGCGGGCGATGTCGACGCGGCGGGCGAACCAGACCTTGTCGTGGCCCTTGACGTACTCGACGAAGCGGGCCAGCGAGGCCAGCCGCGCGGGGCGGCCGAGCAGGCGGCAGTGCATGCCGATGGAGAGCATCTTCGGCGCACCGGCTTCGCCTTCGGCATAGAGCACATCGAAGGCATCCTTCAGGTACTCGAAGAAGTCGTCGCCCTTGTTGAAGCCTTGCACCTGGGTAAAACGCATGTCGTTGGTATCCAGGGTGTAGGGGATCACCAGGTGCGGTTTTTCCGCGCTGCTTTCCGGGTCCCAGTAGGGTAGGTCGTCGTCGTAGGTGTCGGAGTCATAGAGGAAGCCGCCTTCCTCGCGCACCAGGCGCCGGGTGTTCGGCCCGGTACGGCCGGTGTACCAGCCGAGCGGGCGCTCGCCGGTCAGCTCGGTGAGGATGCGGATGGCTTCGAGCATGTGCTCGCGCTCCTGCGCCTCGTCCATGTACTGGTAGTCGATCCAGCGATAGCCGTGGCTGCAGATCTCATGACCGGCTTCCACCATCGCCTTGATCGCCTCCGGGTGGCGCTGGGCGGCCATAGCCACGGCGAAGATGGTCAGCGGGATATCGTGCTGCTTGAACAGCTTGAGCAAGCGCCAGACGCCGGCGCGGCTGCCATATTCGTAGAGCGATTCCATGCTCATGTTGCGTACGCCCTGCAGCGGCTGGGCGGCGACCATTTCCGAAAGGAAGGCCTCCGACTCCTTGTCCCCGTGCAGGACGTTACGCTCGCCGCCTTCCTCGTAGTTGAGCACGAAGGATAGGGCGATGCGCGCGTCACCGGGCCAGTGCGGGTGGGGCGGGTTGTTGCCGTAACCGATGAGATCGCGGGGATAGTCGGCGCTCACTGCTGTATTCCTTTCTGAATGGGGCGGCTGTCGCGCCTTTGCCAAGCGGCGCGAGGCGACGCGGATGAGCAATTGTATACAAATTAATGCTTGTTTTGTAAATCGAAACTTTCGGCGCATATCTGCACCAGACTGTTGCATGAAACCGGCCTGGCAGCATGCCGCGCCTGACTCCGCCGTTTCGCACGGTTGTGTTTGTCACAGGAGTCTAGATAAGCAGACGAAAGGTATCGGGAAAGAATAGGATTTTGAATGATTGTGTACAATTTCTCTGTAAACTGTCTCGCAGTTGCGGCTCGCCATGCTATGCTGCAAACCCAAACGGGCCCTAGCGCCCGGCGAAATCAACTGAAAGAGAGGAGGTGTGGCGGCTGGCGGGCCGAAAGGCGCTGCGGCCGTCCATGAACCCATGGGACGTTTGACTACGCATGTGTTGGATGCCGCTCACGGCTGCCCCGGCAGCGACATCAAGATCGAACTGTATCGCGTCGAAGACCGGCAGCTGGAACTGGTCGCCACCGCACTGACCAATCATGACGGCCGTTGCGATGCGCCACTGCTGCAGGGCGACGACTATCGCAGTGGCGTCTACCAGTTGCAGTTCCATGCCGGCGACTACTACCGCGCCCGTGGCGTCGAACTGCCGGAACCGGCGTTCCTCGATGTGGTAGTGCTGCGTTTCGGCATCGATGCCGGGCAGGACCACTACCATGTACCTCTGCTGATTTCCCCCTACAGCTATTCCACCTATCGGGGCAGCTGACTCGCACCGACTCGTTACTCTCTACTTTTCCGTCAGTAGAGTCCTTCCGGCCCGCCCACACTGCGGGCCTTTTTTTGTTCTCCGCATTGTCTCCGGGCCGGGTCACTGGGCTGGCAAGCCTTCCGCGTATGTAGGTTGCGGTTGAGCGAAGCCCAACGGACTGGCTCCGGGCTGCATCACAATTTCGGTTTCAGCGGCTCAACAGCGAAGCCGCACCGGCGCCGCCGAACAGGCCCGCGCTGACCCGGTTGAACCAGACCTGGCCTTTGCCGCTGCGCAGGTAGCGCGCCGCGCCATGGGCGCTGAGGCCGTAGAACAGCTTGCAGGCGAGATCCAGCACTGCCCAGGTGGCGATCAAAATCAACAACTGCGTTGCCATCGAGCGCTCGGCACTGATGAACTGTGGCAGGAAGGCGGCGAAGAAGAGGATGTCCTTCGGGTTGCTCGCACCCAGGCCGAAGGCGCGCCAGAACATGGCGCGAAAGCCGGGGTTGACCGGCTCTTCCTGCGCGGTTGCGGGACGGGCAGCCTGCCGCGATTCCTGCCAGCTCTGCCAGGCGAGGTAGAACAGATAGAGCGCACCGACGATCTTCAGGACGCTGAACAATTTTTCCGACGCCATCAGCAGGGCACCGAGGCCAAGGGCCGAGGCGCTGAGCAGGCAGATCGAGGCGCTGACGCCGCCGAGGAAGGCCGGCAGCGAGCGACGCAGGCCATAGTTGAGGCTGTTGCTGACCATCAGCAGCGACAGAGGGCCGGGAATCAGGATCACGATCAAGGCGGCGCTGCTGAACAGCAGCCAGGTTTCCAGGCTCATTGCAGGGTCTCCGGATATGGAAAAGCCCCGGCGCGTTTGACGCCGGGGCTCGGGTATCGCTCAGGCGAACCTTACAGGAAGGCGAACTTGGCGATAAAGATGATGCACAACGCGTACAGGCTGATGGACACCTTGTCACGCTGGCCGGTGAGCAGCTTCAGCGTGGCGTAGGTCAGGAAGCCCAGGGCGATGCCGTTGGCGATGGAAAAGGTCAGCGGCATCATCACCACGGTGACGATGGCCGGGATGGTGTCGGTGTGGTCCTTCCAATCGATGTGGGCCATGCCGCTCATCATCAGCATGGCGACATAGATCAGCGCGCCAGCGGTGGCGTAGGCGGGGATCATGCCGGCCAGCGGAGCGAAGAACATCGCCAGCAGGAACAGCACGCCGACGGTGACGGCGGTCAGCCCGGTGCGGCCGCCTGCGGCCACGCCGGAGGCGCTTTCCACGTAGCTGGTCACCGGCGGGCAGCCGACCAGGGCGCCGACCACGCTGGAAGTACTGTCGGCCTTCAGTGCGCGGGACAGGTTTTGGATCTGGCCATCATCGTCCACCAGGTTTGCGCGGTGGGCGACGCCCATCAGGGTGCCGGCGGTGTCGAACATGTTGACGAAGAGAAACGCCAGGATGACGCTGATCATCGCGACGTTGAAGGCACCGGCGATGTCCATGGCCAGGAAGGTCGGCGCCAGGCTCGGCGGCATCGATACCAGGCCGTTGTATTCCACCAGGCCCAGCATCCAGCCGACGGCGGTCACACCGAGCATGCTGATGAGGATGGCGCCGAACACGTTGCGGTGGCTGAGCACGGCGATCAGCAGGAAGCAGATGGCGGCGAGCAGGGCGCTCGGCTCGCCGAACGAGCCCATGGTGAGCAGCGTGGCCGGGCTGTCGACGACGATGCCGGCGGTCTTCAGACCGATCAGCCCGAGAAACAGGCCGACCCCGGCACCCATGGCGAAGCGCAGGCTCATCGGGATGCTGTTGAGCAGCCACTCGCGGATGCGCGACAGGCTCATGACCATGAACAGCACGCCGGAAATGAACACCGCACCCAGGGCGATCTGCCAGCTATAGCCCATCTCGCCGACCACGGTGTAGGTGAAGAAGGCGTTCAGGCCCATGCCCGGCGCCAGGCCGACCGGCCAGTTGGCGTAGAGGCCCATGAGGAAGCAGCCGAGGGCCGCACCGATGCAGGTGGCGACGAACGCCGCGCCATGGTCGACGCCGGCGTTGGCCATGATGTTGGGGTTCACGAAGATGATGTAGGCCATGGTGACGAAGGTTGTCAGGCCGGCGAGCAGCTCCGTTTTGACGCTGGTCTTGTGCAAGGTCAGTTTGAAGAAACGGTCCAGCCAGCCGGAGCCGGTCAGTCCAGTGGCGTGAACAGCCTGTTGTTCTTGTTTAGCGCTTTCCACAGCGGGTACTCCTCATCTCTCTTGTTGTGCGTCCCAGAGCTGAAGCGGTGACCCGTTCGTCTCTCTGAGGGAGTGTGGCGTGTCGGTGTGCTTGCTGGCTTTGGTTGTTGACCGTTAGGTCAGAAAGTCACACAAGGCCGATTATGCGTTTGTATACAAAAAAAGCAAATAATGTTTTAACTGTTGCGCAAATCGTTACCAGCGCTGTGTGCATAAAGACTGCTGGCCATGGCTGCGACAATCCAGATTGCTGTGGTTGTGTAAAAAATCTATATAAAACAATAGTTTGTAAAATGCAGTCGCGTTTGAGCGATGTCTGCAAAAGGCACTTCATGTGCTGCCGCAGCTTCAGGCGAAGCCCTGGATTCCCTCGATTCTGAGCATTTGGTCAGATTATCGGGGGTGCAAAGTTGGAGGTGGCGGGGCGAGAAAGATCTATAACCGGATAAAGTGTGCGGGTTGGTGTGATTGTGTACAATGAGCGGGTCTTTTACCCGACAACACCCCGATCTGCTTACCAGCAGCTCCGGGAACGCTGTAGAGTTTTCGGCGGATCGCCGACCTCCTTGAGAACACGAGCATTCATGAACGAACAATTGCAGCCATTGAAGAAGCAGCCGCGTGCCGGCAAGAGCAGCCGTAGCGGAACTCAGGACGATATCGTTTACGCCCATATCTTCGATGCCATTCTCGAACAGCGTTTGGCGCCCGGCACCAAGCTGAGCGAAGAGGCCCTCGGCGAGATCTTCGGCGTCAGCCGCACTATCATCCGCCGCGCCCTGTCCCGTCTGGCCCACGAGGGCGTGGTGCTGCTGCGGCCGAACCGCGGCGCGGTGGTGGCCAGCCCGAGCGTGGACGAAGCCAGGCAGATTTTCTACGCACGGCGCATGGTCGAGCGGGCCATCACCGAACTGGCCGTCGAGCACGCCACCGCCGAGCAGTTGGCTGAGTTACGGCAGATGGTGGAAGACGAACAGACCAGCTTCTCCCGTGGCGACCGTGGTGCCGGTATTCGCCTCTCCGGCGAATTTCACCTGAAGCTGGCCGAAGCGGCGAAGAACGCCCCGTTGATCAGCTTCCAGCGCAGCCTGGTATCGCAGACCTCGCTGATCATCGCCCAGTACGAAAGCGGCGGCCGTTCCCATTGTTCCTATGACGAGCACAACGAACTGATCGACGCCATCGAAGCGCGTGACAAGGAGCGTGCGGTGATGCTGATGATGCACCACATGGATCACATCGACAGCAAGCTCAATCTCGACGAGGAAAGCGCCTCGGATGATCTGCACGCGGTGTTTTCGCATCTGTTGCAGACGAAGAAGAAGGCCGGCCGCGCCGCCGCGCGCTGAGGGCGAAATTTCGCCCTACGGGAAAAGCCCTGTGATGCAGGGCTTTTTTGTGTGCGGTAGTCCGGGGCGCGTAATCCGGGCTCCCGTTCAACCGCGCCGATGCACCGACTGCCCGGCGGCGAAGGTTTCCTTCACTGCGCGGTCGTCGCCGAGGGTCATCAGGGCGAAGAGTTTTTCTTCCAGCGTGCGCGCCTGCTGCAGGCGATAGGTCATCAGCGGGGTGGCGCGGTAGTCGAGGACCACGAAGTCCGCGTCCTTGCCCTGGGCGAAGTTGCCGATCCTGTCGTCCAGGTACAGTGCGCGGGCGCCGCCCAAGGTGGCGAGGTACAGGGACTTGAACGGGTCGAGCTTCTTGCCCTGCAGTTGCATGACCTTGTAGGCCTCGTTCAGGGATTGCAGCTGCGAAAAGCTGGTGCCGGCACCGACGTCGGTGCCCAGGCCCACACGCACGCCGTGCTGCTCCAGCTTCGGCAGGTCGAACAGGCCGCTGCCGAGGAACAGGTTGGAGGTGGGGCAGAAGGCAACGGCCGAGCCGGTTTCGCCGAGGCGCTGGCATTCTTCGTCGCACAGATGCACGCCGTGGGCGAACACCGCGCGCGCGCCGATCAGCCTGTAGTGGTCATAAACGTCCAGGTAGCCCTTGCGCTCGGGGAACAGCGCCTTCACCCACTCGATCTCCTTGCGGTTCTCCGAGAGGTGGGTGTGCATGTACAGGTCCGGGTATTCCTGGAACAGCTGGCCGGCGAGGGCGAGTTGTTCGGGCGAGCTGGTGGGGGCGAAACGGGGGGTTACCGCATAGTGCAGGCGGCCCTTGCCGTGCCAGCGCTCGATCAGTTCCTTGCTGTCCGCGTAGGCGGATTCCGGGGTGTCGGTGAGGTATTCGGGGGCGTTGCGATCCATCATCACCTTGCCAGCGATCATGCGCAGGTTCAGCGCTTGCGCTGCCTCGAAGAAGGCGTCCACCGACTGCTTGTGCACGGTGCCGAACACCAGTGCGGTGGTGGTGCCGTTGCGCAGCAGTTCCTTGAGGAAGATGTTCGCCACGTCGCTGGCGTGGGCCTTGTCGGCGAACTGCTTCTCGGTGGGGAAGGTGTAGGTTTCCAGCCAGTCCAGCAGTTGCTCGCCGTAGGAGCCGATCATGCCGGTCTGCGGGTAGTGGATGTGGGTGTCGATGAAGCCGGGGGTGAGCAGCGCGTCCTGGTATTCGACCACCTCGACGCCCTTGAGCGTCGGCAGCAGCTCGGCGGCCGGGCCGACCTTGGCGACCTTGCCGTTCTCGACCAGCAGCACGCCGTCTTCGAAGTACTGGTAGGACTGCTCGGCGCCGACTTCGCTGGGGTCGGCGACGCTGTGCAGGATGGCGGCGCGGTAGGCTTTCAGGTTGTTGTTCATTGCACGCTTGGCTCGAATCGGTGAATCGGAATGGGTTTCGGGGAGCGCTGCGCGCTCCTTGTTGGGTATCGCAAGCTCAACCCAACCTACGGGTGTCTGCGCGATACCGGCATCAGCTTGGCCACCGACTCGCCGCTCTTGGTTTCCTGACCGAAGTTGGCGTTGTAGGTGGCGATGACCTCGCCGGCGATGGATACGGCGATCTCGATCGGTAACTTGCCCTTGACCTCGGACAACCCCATCGGACAGCGCATCTTCTGCATTACCTCCGGCTGGAAGCCGCGGTCGCGCAGGCGGTGTTCGAACTTGACGCGTTTGGTCTTGGAACCGATCAGGCCGTAGTAGGCGAAATCGTTGCGCTTGAGGATGGCGGCGGTCAGCTCCAGGTCGAGTTGGTGGTTGTGGGTCATGACGATGAAGTAGCTGCCGGCGGGCATGCGCTCCACCTCGTCGACCACCTCTTCCTCGACCACCTTTTCCACGCCGGCGGGAATCGATTCGGGAAATTCGTTCTCCCGCGAGTCGATCCAGCGCACCTTGCACGGCAGGCTGGCGAGCAGCGGCACCAAGGCGCGGCCGACGTGGCCGGCACCGAACACCGCAATCTGCGCCTGCGGCTGGCCCATGGGCTCGAACAGCAGCACGGTGGCGCCGCCGCAGCACTGGCCTAAGCTGGCGCCGAGGGAGTAGCGCTCCAGGCGGGTGTCCTGGCTACGCTGTTCCAGCATCTCGCGCGCCAGTTCGATGGCCTTGTATTCGAGATGGCCGCCGCCGATGGTCTCGAAGATACGCTCGGCGGTGACGACCATCTTCGAGCCAGCGTTGCGCGGCGTGGAGCCGCGCTCTTCGATGATGGTCACCAGCACGCAGGGTTCGCCTTTTTGCTGCAACTCGGCGAGGGCGCTGATCCAGCTGCTCATTTGCTCAGCCTCCAGGTTCGCAGGGGCTTGGCCGATTGCGACAGGCGCCAATGGTCTTTCCTGGCGCGGGGCAGGGGACGAACCTCGTCATCCAGCAGGATCACGGGCGGGAAGGCTTCCAGCGCCGGGTTCGCGGTTGTCTCCTGGCCACTGTCGGTGTGTCTTTTCATTGTTGTGCACCTGTCGCGGGTCTGCATTCTTCGTGGGAGCGGGCCATGCTCGCGGATATGGGACTCGGCGTCCCCCCGCTCCTTGTAGGGTGGATGACGCTCCACCCATCCACCATGGCAGCGGAAGAGCTTCGCGGTTTTCCACCCCAACACTTCAGGCCGGTTCGGCCTCGGTTTGAGTAACGGAAGTGGCACTGCCCTGCAGCGCCTTCATTTGCTGCACACCCCAGAGCACGCGCTCCGGCGTGGCCGGTGCGTCGATCTGCGGCTGCGCCTGGTAGTCGGCCAGGCTGGCCACGGCGTCCTTGATCGCGCACCACACGGCGATTCCGAGCATGAACGGCGGCTCGCCGACGGCCTTGGAGTGGAACACGGTGTCTTCCGGGTTCTTGCGGTTCTCCACCAGCTTCACCCGCAGGTCCAGCGGCATGTCGGCGATGGCCGGAATCTTGTAGCTGGCCGGACCGTTGGTCATCAGCTTGCCCTTGGCGTTCCACACCAGCTCTTCCATGGTCAACCAGCCCATGCCCTGGACGAAGCCGCCTTCCACCTGGCCGATGTCGATGGCTGGGTTCAGCGAGGCGCCGACGTCATGCAGGATGTCGGTGCGCAGCATCTTGTACTCGCCGGTCAGGGTGTCGACGATCACCTCGGCGCAGGCCGCGCCGAAGGCGTAGTAGTAGAACGGCCGGCCGGCGGCTTTCTCGCGGTCGTAGAAGATCTTCGGCGTGCGATAGAAACCGGTCGAGGACAACGACACCTGATTGAAATAGGCGAGCTGGATCAGCTCCTCGAACGGCAGGATGCGCTCACGCACGCGTACCTGGCCGTTGCGGAACTCGACGTCTTCCTCGGTCACCTTGAAGTGTCGCGCGGCGAATTCCACCAGGCGCTGCTTGATGGTCTGCGCGGCGTTCTGCGCGGCCTTGCCGTTGAGGTCGGCACCGGAAGAGGCAGCGGTCGGCGAGGTGTTCGGCACCTTGTCGGTGTTGGTCGCGGTGATCTGGATGCGTTCGATGTCCACCTGGAACACTTCGGCCACCACCTGGGCGACCTTAGTGTTCAGGCCCTGGCCCATCTCGGTGCCGCCGTGGTTCAGGTGGATGCTGCCATCGGTGTAGATGTGGATCAGCGCACCGGCCTGGTTGAGGAAGGTGGCGGTGAAGCTGATGCCGAACTTGACCGGAGTCAGTGCCAGGCCCTTCTTCAGCACCGGGCTCTTGGCGTTGAACGCGCGGATTTCCTCGCGGCGCTTGGCGTACTCGGCGCTGGCTTCCAGCTCGGCGGTCATCTCCTGGAGCATGTTGTGCTCCACCGTCTGGTAGTAATGGGTGACGTTGCGCTCTTCCTTGCCGTAGTAGTTGCGCTTGCGCACCTCCAACGGGTCCTTGCCGAGGCTACGGGCCACGGCGTCCATGATCTCCTCGATGGCGACCATGCCCTGCGGGCCGCCGAAGCCGCGGTAGGCGGTGTTCGATGCGGTATTGGTCTTGCAGCGATGGCCATTGATGGTGGCGTCGCCCAGGTAGTAAGCGTTGTCCGAATGGAACATGGCGCGGTCGACGATGGAGCCGGAGAGGTCCGGCGAGTAGCCGCAGTTGCCGGCCAGGTCGATCTCGATGCCATGCAGCAAGCCGTCGTCATCGAAGCCGACGTCGTACTGCACGAAGAACGGGTGGCGCTTGCCGGTCATCTGCATGTCTTCGACGCGCGGCAGGCGCATCTTGGTCGGCCGCCCGGTGAGGTGGGCAATCACCGCGCAC
This sequence comes from Zestomonas ipomoeae, assembly GCF_057128665.1. NCBI lineage: Bacteria > Pseudomonadati > Pseudomonadota > Gammaproteobacteria > Pseudomonadales > Pseudomonadaceae > Zestomonas > Zestomonas ipomoeae. Next base: position 297,544 of record NZ_JBSKHQ010000001.1, on the reverse strand, counting down.
AGGCAGGCCGGGCCGGCCGCCTGGGTTTCCTTGCCGCCGAAGCCGCCGCCCATGCGGCGCATGTCGATGACGATCTTGTTCATCGGCACGCCGAGCACCTCGGCAACCAGCTTCTGCACCTCGGTGGGGTTTTGGGTCGAGGTGTAGACGATCATGCCGCCGTCTTCGCTGGGCATCACCGAGGACACCTGGGTCTCCAGGTAGAAATGCTCCTGGCCGCCGATGTGCAGCTTGCCCTGCAGGCGACGCGGGGCCGAGGCCAGCGCCTTGGTCGAGTCGCCGCGCTTGTGCTGGTGGCTGTCGAGCACGAAATGCTTCTTGCGCAGGGCGTCCTCGACGTCCAGCACCGGTTCCAGGTCTTCGTATTCGATGATCGCCGCCATGGCCGCCTTGCGCGCGGTTTCCAGGCTGTCGGCGCCCACCGCGATCACCGGCTGGCCGACGTACTGCACGATGTCTTCGGCCAGCAGCGGGTCGCCGGCGACCACCGGGCCGATGTCCAGCTGGCCGGGCACGTCCTTGCTGGTGATGGCGATGGTCACGCCGGGGAACTGGTAGCAGGGCGCCGTATCGATCTTGACGATGCGGGCATGGGCGCGGTCGCTCATGCGGGCGTAGACGTGCAGCTGGTTGGGGAACTCCAGGCGGTCGTCTACATAAATCGCTTCGCCGGTGACGTGCTTGGGCGCGCTGTCGTGCTTGACCGGGCGGCCAACGCCGGTGACCAGGTCCTGCTTGTAGAGGGCGACCAGTTCTTCCTGGGTCTTGTGTGATTTGTGCTGGTTAGACATAAGCGGTCACCCTGGTCTCGACTTCGGGAGCTTGCAGCTCGAGGAAGAATTTACGCAGCAGGTTCTGCGCGGTGAGCAGGCGGTATTCCTTGCTGGCGCGGAAGTCCGTCAGCGGGGTGAAGTCTTCGGCCAGTGCCTCGCAGGCCCGTTCGATCACTCCCGGATACCAGCCGGCGCCGTTCAGCGCGGCCTCGCAGGCGGCGGCGCGCTTGGGAATGGCCGCCATGCCGCCGAAGGCGATGCGGGCGTTCTGCACTACGCCGTTCTCTACGGTCAGGTTGAAGGCGGCGCAGACCGCGGAAATGTCGTCGTCCAGGCGCTTGGACACCTTGTAGGCGCGGAACGCCTGGTTCGACTGGGCGCGCGGCACGATGATCTTCTCGATGAACTCGCCTTCCTGACGGGCGGTGACCTTGTAGTCGAGGAAGTAGTCCTCCAGCGGCAGGGTGCGGCTGGCGCTGCCCTTGCGCAGCACAACCTGCGCGCCGAGAGCGATCAGCAGCGGCGGGGCGTCGCCGATCGGCGAGGCGTTGCCGATGTTGCCGCCGAGGGTGCCCTGGTTGCGGATCTGCAGCGAGGCGAAGCGGTGCAGCAGCTCGCCGAAGTCAGGGTAGTCGTGGGACAGCGCTTCGTAGCAGTCGGAGATAGCCGCGGCGGCGCCGATCTCGATGTGCTCGGCGGTGACTTCGATGCGCTTCATGTCCTGTACGTGACCGACGTAGATCATCACCGGCAGCTCGCGGTGGAACTGGGTGACCTCCAGGGCCAGGTCGGTGCCGCCGGCGAGCAGGCGGGCCTGCGGGTTGGCGGCGTAGAGGTCGGCCAGGTCGGCGACGGTCAGCGGCAGCAGGCAACGCTTGTCGCCGCTGTTCAGCTCGGCCGTCTCGCGCGGGGCGATGGCGCGCAGCTGCTCGATGGTCTGGGCTTCGACGGCGTCGAACTGGTCCGGCTGCTTCTGGCAGCAGGCCTGCTCCGCGGCATCGATGATCGGGCGGTAGCCGGTGCAGCGGCAGAGGTTGCCGGCCAGGGCTTCCATGGTCTCGGCCTTGTCGAAGCCTGCCGAATTCTTCTGCAGGGCGAACAGCGACATGACGAAACCGGGGGTGCAGAAGCCGCACTGCGAGCCATGGCAGTCGACCATGGCCTGTTGCACGCCGTGCAGTTGGCCGCGGTGCTTGAGGTCTTCCACGGTGATCAACTGCTTGCCGTGCAGCGAGGAGACGAAGGTCAGGCAGGAGTTGAGGGTGCGGTAGCGGATACGCTCACGTCCGTCGACGGTTTCCAGCTCGCCGACCACCACGGTGCAGGCACCGCAGTCGCCGGAGGCACAGCCTTCCTTGGTGCCGGTCTTGCCGAGATGCTCGCGCAAGTAGTTCAGCACCGTGGTGTTCGGATCGAGTCGCTGCTCGGTGCGCAGTTCCCGATTGAGTAAAAACTGGATCAAGGAAGACCTCCAGGCACTTTATTGTTGTGTACGAACGGGCGTCGTATGGAGGCAAATTTAGTGGTGTCTGACCCGTGGGTCAATAAATATTTGACTTTAAGGTCAGGAATTTGGCCCCTGCTTTGGTTATGAGCCGGCATTGTGCAGTCGTGACCGGTTCGCCGGGTCCTCCCTGCCTCCGCCAGCATCCGTTGGCAGGTCGCGACGGCTTGTCATGGGTTCTGCGGGTTAGCTGCTATACCTGAAGGGTCATCAGGACAATGACACAGGAGCAAGACGTGCAGAACTGGACCCTTCGCCAGCGGATCTATGCCAGTTTCTCCCTGGTCATCGCCGTCATGGTGCTGATGGCCGGGCTCATCTACTCAGGCCTGAAATCCATCGAGAATCGTGTAGGGGAGATCCGCCTGGATGCGTTGCCGGGCATGCATTTGGGCGATCAGATCCGTACCGCTGACGTCGAGCGCCTGGTGCTGACCCAGCAGCTCGCCATACACCCGGATTCCGACGAACGCCAAGCGATCTTGCTGCAACTCGACGAGCTGGAAGAGCGCTTGCACGCCCTGGACGTCGACTATCAGAAAACCCTGCTGCGCTCCGAGGATCGCGAGGCGTTCGCCGCACTCAAGGCGCAGCAGCGCAAATACGAAGAGCTGCAACGGGCTGTCGTCGCGCGCTACGCGGAGGGAGAGCAGAATGCCGAAGCCGCGTTGTTGCTGGAGCGGCTGGTACCGGCGTGGCTGGAGGGGCGTGCGCTGCGGGCCCGCATGATGGAGCTGGATCGGGAAGCGGCGGAGGAATACGCCCAGGGGGTGCTTGCCGAGGTGCAGGGGGCCGAGGCCAACATGTTGGTGATGCTCCTGGTGGCCGTGCTGATTGCCGTGGCCAGCGGCTACCTGCTGATGCGTGCGATTCTCGCGCCGATGCAGCGCATTCTCGACGTGCTGGACAGCTTGCGGGACGGCAAGCTCAATGCGCGCCTGATGCTGGAGCGGCAGGACGAGTTCGGCGTGATCCAGAGAGGCCTGAACGGCATGACCGAATCGCTGGTCAAGCTGGTGTCGCAGTCGCAGCAATCGTCCATCGCGGTGACCACGGCGGTGACCGAGATCGCTGCCACCGCGCGGCAGCAGGAGGCCACCGCCACGGAAACCGCCGCCACTACCGCGGAGATCGGCGCCACCTCGCGGGAGATCCTCGCCACCTCGAGGGATCTGCTGCGCACCATGGGCGAGATCGCCGCCTCCGCCGAGCAGGCGTCGGTGATCGCCGGCAGTGGGCAGGAAGGGCTGACGCGCATGGAGGAAACCATGCACCAGGTGATCGGCGCCGCCGAGCTGGTCAATGCCAAGCTGGCGATCCTCAGCGAGAAGGCCGGCACCATCAACCAGGTGGTCACCACCATCGTCAAGGTGGCGGACCAGACCAACCTGTTGTCGCTGAACGCCGCCATCGAGGCGGAAAAGGCCGGCGAGTACGGGCGCGGCTTCTCCGTGGTCGCCACCGAAGTGCGCCGGCTGGCGGACCAGACCGCGGTGGCGACCTACGACATCGAGCAGATGGTGCGTGAGATCCAGTCGGCGGTCTCCGCCGGCGTGATGGGCATGGACAAGTTCTCGGAGGAGGTGCGCCGTGGCATGGCCGAGGTACAGGACGTCGGCGAGCAGTTGGGCCAGATCATCCAGCACAGCCAGGCGTTGTCGCCGCGCCTGTCGATGGTCAACGAGGGCATGCAGACCCAGGCCACCGGCGCCGAGCAGATCAGCCAGGCACTGTTGCAGCTCGGCGAGGCGACCGGGCAGACCGTGGAGTCGTTGCGCCAGATCAGCAGTGCCATCGACGAGCTGAGCCAGGTGGCGAGCGGCCTGCGCAGCGGAGTTTCACGCTTTCAGGTGTGAAGGAGGCTGCCGAGTGTCCGGATCACGGAGTGGCGCCATGGGTCGAGCGGGCATGCTGTTCCTGTTGTTCAAGGTTGGCACCGACCGCTACGCACTGGATGTTCGGGAGGTGGCCGAGGTGCTGCCGCTGCGTCGACTCAAGCCCATCGCACAGGCGCCGGCCTGGGTCGCTGGCATCTTTTCCCACCGCGGCGAGCTGGTGCCGGTGCTCGATTTGAGCGAACTGATGAGCGGTCGCCAGGCGGCTCCGCGAACCACCACCCGGATCGTGCTGGTGCACTACCCGCGGGGCGATGGGCAAGCCCGGTTGCTCGGCCTGATTCTCGAACAGGCGTGCGAAACCCTGCGCTGCGATCCGGCCGATTTCCAGGACTACGGCCTGGACAACCAGGGCGCTCCTTACCTCGGCCCGGTCTACCGCTCGGAGGCCGGGCTCGTGCAACGGGTGCGCGTGAAAGGCTTGCTGCCCGACGCCGTGCAGGCACTGCTGTTTCCCGACCGGAGCGTTGAGGCATGAGCGGCGTGGAGCGCTTCGCCGAATTCCTCAAGACCCGCATCGGCCTGGATGTCGGCACGGTCGGCCCTTCGGTGATCGAGCGCGCAGTGAGGTTGCGCCTTGCCGCGGGGGTGGCCGTCGATAGCGATGGCTACTGGACGCTGCTACAGGAGTCGCCACAGGAGCGACAGGCGCTGATCGAAGCGGTGATCGTGCCGGAGACCTGGTTCTTCCGTTACCCCGAGTCCTTCGTGCTGCTCGCCAGGCTGGCCCGGGAGCGCCTGGCGACGCTTGCCGGTGCGCGCCCGCTGCGCATCCTCAGCCTGCCTTGCGCCACCGGCGAGGAGCCGTATTCCATCGTCATGGCATTGCTGGACGCGGGCATTCCGGCGGCATCGTTCCGGGTGCACGCACTGGACGTCAGCCCCAGGCTGATCGAACGCGCCCAGCTTGGCCGCTATGGCCAGAATTCCTTTCGCGGCGAGGCGCTGGGCTTTCGCAATCGCCATTTCTCCTGGCAGGAGCACGACTATCATCTGGCAGCGCAGGTCCGCGCGCAGGTGCACTTCCGTTGCGGCAACCTGCTCGACCCCGGCCTGCTGGCGGACGAGCCGCCTTACGACGTGGTGTTCTGCCGGAACCTGCTGATCTATTTCGACCAAGCCACGCAGAAGGCGGTGTTCTCCGCGCTTGCTCGCTTGGCAAGGCGCGATGGCGTGTTCTTCATCGGTCCGGCGGAAGCCAGTCTGTTCTCCCGCATGGGGCTGGCGGCGCTGAGCGTTCCCAACAGCTTCGCGTTTCGCTTTCCGGAGCCTGTCGTTGCGGTGGTACCCGAGGCGAAACCGGCCGTCCCGCAGGCGGAGCCGCCCCCGGCGCGCCGGGCGGCTCGCGTGCAGCGTGCTCCCCGGCTGCCCAAGGCGCCTCCGCCGCGAAGCAAGCCAGCGTCTCCAGTGGAGGCCGGAACGACGCTGCAGACCATCGCCGCACTGGCCGACCAAGGGCGCCTGGCCGAGGCCCGGCAGTCCTGCGAGCGCCTGCTCGCCGAGCGTGGGCCCGACGCCGATGCCTTCTATTGGCTGGGCTTGCTGAACGACGCCGAAGGCAGGCCCGGCGATGCCCGTGGTTATTACCGCAAGGCGCTCTATCTGAAGCCGCAGCACCGCGAAGCCCTGCATCATCTGGCGGCATTGCTGACTGCCGAGGGCGATCTCGCCGGGGCGCGGCAGCTACGGGCGCGCGCCGAACGAGGAGCCGATGGCCATGGATGAAAAGGACCGGCAGCCGCTCGACGACTGCTGGAATCGCATCGGCGTGCGGGGCGACAAGTCCTGCCCGAAGCTCGCCGAGCATGTGCATTGCCGCAACTGCCCGGTGTATGGCGCCGCCGCCATCCGCCTGCTCGACCGCTATGCGTTGTCTCACGAAGAGCAGGTCGAGGAGGTGGCCGAGCGGGCATCCATCGCGGACGTAGCCACTCGCTCGCAGCTGATATTCCGCCTTGGCGACGAATGGCTGGCGCTGCCCACGCGAGTGCTGATGGAGGTGCTGCCGACCGCGCCGGTCCACGCCTTGCCGCACTCGCGTTCGCGGGTGTTGCTCGGCGTCGCCAATGTGCGCGGTGCCCTGGTGGCCTGCCTGTCGCTGGCCGAGTTACTCGGCATCGAGGCGACTTCCAGGGTGCCGGCTCAGCGCCGACGGGTGGTACCGCGCCTGTTGGTGATCGCCGCGGAAGGCGGGCACGTGCTGGTGCCGGTGGACGAGGTGGAGGGTATCCACGGCATTGAGCTGACCGCTCTGGACGAGGCGATGCGGCGCAGTTCCCTGAGCAGTCCCTTCAGCCTCGGCGTGCTGGACTGGCACGGACACAGCGTGCGCCTGCTGGATGAGGACGCACTGCTGCTGGCGATGAACCGGAGCCTGACATGACCCCCGACGAAATGCGGGATGCCTCGTTGCTGGAACTGTTCCGCCTGGAAGCGGAGGCGCAGACCCAGGTGCTTGGTGCCGGCCTGCTGGTGCTCGAGCAGGAACCGACCCAGGCCGAGCAACTGGAGGCGTGCATGCGCGCCGCCCACTCGCTGAAGGGCGCGGCGCGCATCGTCGGGGTCGATGCCGGCGTGCGCGTGGCCCATGTCATGGAGGATTGCCTGGTGGCCGCCCAGCAGGGGCGCCTGCGCCTGGCCGCCGAGCATATCGATGCGCTGCTGCTGGGGAGCGACCTGCTGCTGCGCATCGCCCAGCAACCGGGGGAGGTGCCCCCCGTCGAGGTCGACACCCTGGTTGGCCTGCTGGAAGCCCATGCGGGCGGCACAGCGCCCGGGGTCCCGGCAGCACCCGAGGCCATCGGGGCGAAGGACGAGTCGGCGCCAACCACCGCTGCGACGGTAGCGAAGACTGACGAGCGCGCGCTGCGGGTCACCGCCGATCACCTCAACCTCTTGCTCGATCTGGCCAGCAAGACGCTGGTGGAATCGCAGCGGCTGCAGGCGCTGCTGCTGACCCGGCAACGCGGCGAGCGCCTGCTGGGGCAGCTCGGCCGTCTGCTGGAGTTGCTGCAGGATCGCCTGTTGGAAAGCGAGCAGGATTCGCCGCTGCTGGCAACCGTCAAGGAGTCGCGCCGGCTGTGGGGCGAGTCGCGCGAGCTGCTCGAGCGCGAAGCCGCCGAACTCGACGAGTTCGCCTGGCAGGCCGTGCAGCGGGGCCAGCGGCTGTACGACTCCGCCCTGGCCTGCCGCATGCGCCCCCTGGAAGATGTGCTGGTGGGGCAGGCCCGGATGATCCGCGATCTTGCGCGCAGCCTGGGCAAGCAGGTGCGCCTGCAGGTCGAAGGCGAGAAGACCCCGGTGGATCGCGAAGTGTTGGAGCGCCTGGAGGCGCCCTTGGTACACCTGCTGCGCAATGCCCTGGATCATGGCATCGAAGCGCCCCAGGCGCGCCTGGCGTCCGGCAAGCCCGCCGAGGGACTGATCAGCATCCGGGCGCGCCACCAGGCGGGTCTGCTTCTGCTGGAGGTCGTCGACGACGGTGCCGGGGTGGACCTGGCCAGGCTGCGTGGGGCCATCGTCAAGCGCGGCCTGGCCAACGACGACACCGTCGAGCGGATGAACGAAGCCGAGCTGCTCAGCTTCTTGTTCCTGCCGGGTTTCAGCCTGCGCGAGCAGGTCACCGAGCTGTCCGGCCGTGGCGTCGGCCTGGATGCGGTGCAACACCTGTTGCGCCAGCTGCGCGGCAATATCCAGTTGCAGCAGGTACAGGGCGGCGGTTCGCGCTTTCTGATCGAGGTGCCGGTGACGCTCTCGGTGGTACGCAGCCTGGTGGTGCAGATCGCCGGGGAAGCCTATGCCTTTCCCCTGGCCCATATCGAGCGGATGGACGAACTGGAGCCGGATGCGATCGTGCAGCTGGAGGGGCGCCAACAGTTCCTCCACGACGGCGAAGCGGTGGGTCTGGTCGCCGCCAGCCAGTTACTCCAACTGCCTCCGGGCAACGCCGCGGATGCCGCCATTCCGGTGGTACTGATCGGCAAACCGGGAGCTTTCTACGGTATTGCGGTCGAACGTTTCATCGGCGAGCGGAACCTGGTGGTGCTGCCGCTGGACCCGCGGCTGGGCAAGGTGCGCAGCGTGGCTGCCGGCGCCTTGCTGGAGAATCGCACGCCGGTACTGATCCTCGACGTCGAAGACCTGCTGCGAGCCATGGAACTGCTGCTCAGCAGCGGTAGCCTGGAGCGTATCGATGCGGGCGGCCAGGCGGGCGGTTCGGCGCGCAAGCGCGTGCTGGTGGTGGACGACTCGCTGACCGTGCGCGAACTGCAACGCAAGCTGCTGGTGAATCGCGGCTACGAGGTGGCGGTGGCGGTCGACGGCATGGACGGCTGGAACGCATTGCGGGCCGAGCACTTCGACCTGCTGATCACCGACATCGACATGCCGCGCATGGATGGCATCGAACTGGTCACGCTGTTGCGCCGCGACCACCGCCTGCAGGCGCTGCCGGTCATGGTGGTGTCCTACAAGGATCGCGAGGAGGATCGTCGCCGTGGGTTGGAAGCGGGGGCCGACTACTACCTGGCCAAGGCCAGTTTCCATGACGAGGCGCTGCTGGATGCGGTGGAAGAGCTGATCGGAGGGCCGGCATGAAAATCGGTATCGTCAACGATACCCCGATGGCGGTCGAGGCATTGCGCCGCGCGCTGGCCTTCGCGCCTGAGCATGAAGTGCTGTGGGTGGCGCAGGATGGCGCCGAGGCGGTTCGCCGCTGCGCGGTGCAAACACCCGATCTGGTGCTGATGGATCTGCTGATGCCGGTGATGGACGGGGTCGAAGCGACGCGCCAGATCATGGCCCAGAGCCCTTGCGCCATCCTATTGGTGACCGGTGATTCTGCGCGAAACATGCGCCTGGTGTTCGAGGCCATGGGCCACGGCGCCCTGGATGTGGTCGACACGCCGCTGCTCGGCGGTGCGGATGCCGCCGAGGCGGTGGCGCCGCTGCTGCGCAAGATCCGCAACCTGGGCTGGCTGATCGGCCAGGCGGGCAACGGTGCCAAGGCGGGCGCGAGCCCGCTACCGCGGCGGTTGGTGGTGATCGGCGCGTCGGCGGGCGGGCCGAATGCGCTGGCCACGCTGCTGAGTGAACTGCCGGAGACTTTTCCCGCTGCCATCGTGCTGGTGCAGCACGTCGATGCGGTGTTCGCCGCCGGCATGGCCGAATGGCTGAGCGGGGTCTCGGGCAAGCCGGTTCGCCTTGCCCGTAGTGGCGAGGTGCCGCCGGTGGCGGAAATCCTGCTGGCGGGGACAGACAGCCACATACGCCTGATGAAAGACGGTCGCCTGGCCTATACCAGCGAGCCGGACGACTACTCTGTATATCGTCCGTCCATCGATCTCTTCTTCGAGAGTGTCGCCCGGCACTGGCGCGGCGATGCGGTCGGCGTGCTGCTGACCGGCATGGGCCGCGACGGTGCGCAGGGGCTCAAGTCGATGCGTGAGCGAGGCTTTCTCACCATCGCCCAGGACCAACAGAGCAGTGCGGTCTATGGCATGCCGAAGATGGCGGCGGGACTCGGTGCCGCCGTGGAAATCCATTCCTTGCATGACATCGCACCACGTCTGCTGGAAGTCTTTCCCTCAAACGCAAAATAGGCCCTGTCGGCGACGACGGCCAGGGAGGTACAGGTGAGCGAGCCGTTGCAGAGACCGCATCTGTCGGTCGACGAGAATGCGGTGATGGTACTGCTGGTCGACGACCAGGCAATGGTCGGCGAGGCGGTGCGGCGCGACCTGGCGCGGGAGGACAGCATTGACTTCCATTTCTGCGCCGACTCCCAGCAGGCGGTTGCGCAGGCCATGCAGATCAAGCCCACGGTGATCCTCCAGGACCTGGTGATGCCGGGGGTGGATGGCTTGTCGCTGGTGCGCGAGTACCGGGACAATCCGGCGACCCGCGACATCCCCATCATCGTGCTTTCCACACGGGAGGATCCGGCGGTGAAGAGCGCGGCTTTCAGCGCCGGCGCCAACGACTACCTGGTCAAGCTGCCGGACGCGGTCGAGCTGATCGCTCGCGTGCGCTATCACTCGCGCTCCTACCAGACGCTGCTGCAGCGTGATGAGGCCTTTCGCGCCCTGCGCGAGAGCCAGCAGCAGTTGCTGGACACCAACCTGGTGCTGCAGCGGCTGATGAATGCCGACGCGCTCACCGGTCTGTCCAACCGCCGCCACTTCGACGAGTACCTGGACATGGAATGGCTGCGGGCACAGCGCGAACAGGCGCAGATTTCGCTGCTGCTCATCGATGTCGATTACTTCAAGAGCTACAACGACAACCAGGGACACCTGGAGGGGGACGAGTTGCTGCGCATTGTCGCTGCCTCCATGCGCGACCATTGCACCCGTCCGGCCGATTTGGCCGCACGCTATGGCGGCGACGAGTTCGTCATCGTGCTGCCGGGTACTGCCGCGGCGGGCGCTCGGGTGGTGGCGGAGCGGATTCGCGAGACCTTTTCCGAGCGGCGCATTCCCCACAATGTCCCGATGCGCGGCTCTTTCGTCACCCTCAGCATCGGTGGCGCGACCATAATTCCCAAGCCCGGCGAGTCGCGCAACCTGCTGATCCAGCTGGCCGACCAGGGCCTCTACTGCGCCAAGAACCAGGGCCGCAACCGCTTGAGCATGCTGGAGCGGCCCTGAGGCGGGCGTCGGCGTGCCTCAGCGCAGCTTCTCCAGCAACTGGTAGTACCACATGCCGACCGCCAGCATCGGGTTGCCCAGTTGGTCGCCCAGCGGCACCTTGATATGCCGGCAGGCAGCGAACGTGTCGAACTTCTCCAGGCTGCCGGTCAGGGCTTCGGCCATGATCTCGCCCATGATGTGGGTGGTGGCGATGCCGTGGCCGGAATAGCCCTGGCAGTACCAGACGTTGGGCGACAGCTTGCCGAGCTGGGGAATGCGATTCATCACGATGCCCATCGCGCAGCTCCACTGGTAGTCGATCGCCACGCCCTTGAGCTGCGGAAAGGTGCGCTCGATGGCTGGGCGCAGCTCGGCGGCGATATCCCGCGAGTCGCGTCCCGAGTAGTTGCAGCCGCCGCCGAATAGCAGGCGGCCGTCGGCGGTCAGGCGGTAGTAGTCGAGCACGAAGCGACAGTCGTAGACCGCCAGGTCCTGCGGGTTGAGGGCGCGCGCCAACTCGCCGAGCGGGGCGGTAGTGACGATGCCGCCCATCGCCGGAAAGATCATGCCCTTGAGCCGCTTGGCTTCCAGCTTGTGGTAGACGTCGCCGGCCAGCAGCACCTGGCGTGCGTTGACCCGGCCCTCGGCGGTGACCACCGCCGGCTTGTCGCCATGGACGATCTGCAGCACCTCGGAGTGCTCGAAGATCAGCGCGCCCAGGCTCCCGGCGGCCCTGGCCTCGCCGATGCACAGGTTCAGCGGGTGCAGGTGCAGGTTGCGGCGGTTCTTGATGGCGCCGCAGTAGAGCTCGCTGCCCAGGTGCTCGCGTACGCCAGCGGCATCCAGCAGGCTCACCTCGTCGTCCATGCCGCGGCGCACGGCTTCCTCGTAGGCGTCTTGCAGTTCGTCCAGGTGGCTCGGCTTCATCGCCGCGTGCAGGTGGCCATGCTTGAGGTCGCAGGCGATGCCGTATTTCTCCACGCGCCTCTTGATGATCTCGTGGCCGCGCCAGCGCAGGTGCCAGATGAAGTCGTCCACCTCGTCGCCGAGTCGCTTGCGCATCTGCTTGCGCATCGCGCCGTCGCCCGAGAGGCTGCCGGTGACCTGGCCCCCGTTGCGCCCGGTTGCGCCCCAGCCGATCTTCTTTGCTTCGACGATGGCCACCTTGAGGCCGCGCTCGGCCAGCTCCACGGCGCTGGCCACGCCGGTGAAGCCGCCGCCGATGATGACCACGTCGACGGTCACTTCGCCTTGCAGCCGCGGGTAGTCGGTTTCCGCCTCGAGGGTGGCGGTGTAGTAGGAATTGCAGCGCTCGGCGGCAATCGGGTTGTGCAATGCAGCGGTCATTCGAATGCTCCGTGGCAGGCGCGCGCAGGCGCCTGCGGTCGATGGGGTCAGGCCTGGGTCAGGTACCAGCGCCAATCCTGCTCGCCGACTTCGCCCATGAACTGGCGGTACTCGGCGTTCTTCACCGCCAGGTAGACCTTGAGGAAGGCATCGCCCAGAGCGTCGCGGGCCCAGCTGGAGCGCTCCAGGCTGCGGATCGCGGTGAGCCAGTCGGTGGGCAGGCGCTCGCCGGGCTGGGCATAGCCGTTGCCGCTGACCGGCGCGCCGGGGTCCAGCTGCTCGCGGATGCCGCGATGCACGCCGGCGAGAATCGCGGCTGCGGCCAAGTAGGGGTTGGCATCCGCGCCGCAGATGCGGTGCTCGACATGCCGGGTATGGGCCGGCCCCCCCGGCACCCGCAGGCTGACGGTGCGGTTGTCCACGCCCCAGGTGGCGGCCAGCGGCGCGTAGCTGTTGGCCTGGAAGCGCCGGTAGGAATTGGCGTTGGGGCAGAACAGCAGCAACGAGTCCTGCAGGCTGGCGAGCATGCCGGCCACCGCCTGGCGCAGCAGCGGCGTGCCGGCCGGGTCTTCGCTGGCGAACAGGTTGCCGCCTTCGCCATCGGCCAGGCTCACGTGCATGTGCAGGCCGGTGCCGGCCAGGTCGGCGAACGGCTTGGCCATGAAGCAGGCCTGCATGCCGTGGCGATGGGCGACGCCCTTGACCAGCCGCTTGTAGCGCACCGCCTGGTCCATGGCGACCAACGCCGGGCCGTGCTCCAGGGTGATCTCCACCTGGCCCGGCGCGTACTCGGAGATCGCCGTGCGCGCCGGCAGGCCCTGGGCCTTGCAAGCGGCATAGAGATCGGCGAGGAACGGCTCGATCTGCTCCAGCTCGCGCAGGCCATAGACCTGGGTGGCGCGCGGGCGGCCGCCGTCGGCATCCGGAGCGGGCTGCGGGTGACCATTGGCATCGCGGCGTTGGTCGAGCAGGTAGAACTCCAGCTCCGCTGCCATCACCGGTTGGTAACCGTCGGCTTGCAACGCTTCGATGGTTCGGATCAGCAGGTGACGCGGGTCGGCCACCGCCGCCGGCATACCCTCCTGCGGGTGCATGCTGACCTGCACCGCAGCGGTCGCCATGCGCCGCCAGGGCAGTCGCACCAGGCTGCCGGGCAGCGGGTAGGCGCGGCAGTCGATGTCGCCGACGTCCCAGACCAGGCCGGAGTCCTCGACGTCCTCGCCGTGGATGCTCAAGCCGAGAATGGTGCTGGGCAGCGGTCGGCCGCTGCGGTACAGCGGCAGCAGCTCGTCGCGGTGCAGCAGCTTGCCGCGCGGCACGCCGTTGGCGTCAAGGATGAACAGTTCGAAGGCGTCGATATCCGGGTGTTGCTCGAGGAAGCTCAGGGCCTCCTGCTCAGGGGCGAAGATCATGGTGCTCTCGTTAGCGCCGCCGTGGCGCGGATGCGGACAGCTTGCCGAACGCCTGGCGTTCGGTCCGTACAGGGTCAGCTTCAGGCGGCGATATCCGGCGGGCGGGCGTGGCGGCAATGCCAGAGCGCCCAGAACGCCAGGTCGAGGGGCAAGGCGACGCAGAGCGGCGGGCACTGCAGCGTCCGCGCGGCCTGCGCAGCGCGTAGGCTGCGAGGGACCGGGGAAAACGCGGAACGAATTGCATGCGTGCCCATGGGAGGTGCCGTGACGAGCGCGATGGCTCAACCTGCAGCAGGTTTGCACGGCACCGTGCGTTGGTTAAATCGAACTTTCGCGATGTTCAGCTCTGCCTCGGCTAAACATTGCGATGCTCAGGGCGCGGTCTGCGACGCGCTGAGTTGATGCTCTTCCCCGGCATAGTAGGCGCGCACCTTCGGGTCCATCACTGCGCGCCACAGCGGCGGGAACAGCGCGAGTACGACCATGCCGGCGTAGCCATTGGGCAGTTGCGGGCTGTCGTCGAAATGCCGCAGGACCTGGTAGCGGCGCTTGGCATAGGCGTGGTGGTCGGAGTGCCGCTGCAGGTGGAACAGGAACAGGTTGGTCAGCAGGAAATTGCTGTTCCACGAATGGGTCGGGTTGGTTCGCTCGTAGCGACCGTTGTCCAGCTTGCGGCGATGCAGGCCGTAGTGCTCGACATAGTTGACGATCTCCAGCAGGGTGAACGCAAAGAGCGCCTGGCCGAGAAAGAACAGCGCGCCGAGCCAGCCCAGAGCCAGGCCGAAGCCGGCCAGGAACACGCCGCTGAGGGCATACCACCAGACCAGTTCGTTGCGCCAGTGCAGGGCCGGCAGGCCCTTGCGCTTGAGCCGCTCGGCCTCGAGCTTCCAGGCATTGAGAAAGTTGTGCGCGTAGGCATGGGGCAGGAAGGCATACAGGCTCTGGCCGAAGCGCGAGGAGGAGGCATCCTCCGGGGTGGATACATGTACGTGATGCCCGCGCAGGTGTTCCACCTTGAACCCGGCATAACACACCGCAGCGAGCAACACGCCACCGGCATTCTGTTCCAGCTCCGGGTCCTTGTGGATCAGCTCGTGGGCAACGGTGATGCCGATGGCGCCCATCACCGTGCCCACCGAGAGCAGCCAGCCGAGCTGTCCGGCCCAGCTCCAGGCCGGATGGGTGACGAACACCCAGCCGGCCCAGGCCAGCGTGCCCAGCAGTACCGGTACGGTGCTCAGGCTGAGCAGCCGGTAGTAGCCCTGGCGCTCCAGGCGAGGAACCTGCTGCTCGTCCGGGTTGGCCGGGTCGCGGCCGATGACGAAGTCCAGCAGCGGGATGATGCCGAACACTACGCCGACCACCAGCCACGCCCAGGCATCGGCGTGGGTGCTGCCCAGCGAATAGTGATAACTCAGGGGCAGGCCGGCGACCGGGATCAGCCAGAACCAGTAGCCGATGATTTTCAGCGCGATCATCCAGCGTGAGGGTAGGCGTTCAAGCATGGGGGGCTCCTTGTTGGGTGGATATTGTCGGATTGTCTGACAATATTCACTCCGAACGCGTCGCCGCGTAACCCTACCTTTCGCTCTGCAAGGTCTGTCTCGGGTAACACCCTGGCGTAACGCCATGTCGATTGCCTGGGCGCTTCCGGCGTTGGAGCGGGCTCGCCAAACTCAGACAGGCGCCTAGCTGGGCAGCCGATGCCCTGTGTTACACTCGCCGCCTGTTTTTTCGCCCCACGCCAGCGCTGGCGGGGGTTGCGGATCATCCCTCATGCCCCGACAGACCAGACAGCCGAAGGAAGATCATGACGTTCAAGGCACCGGACAGCCTCGCCGAGCAAATCGCCCATCACCTTGCCGAACGCATCATTCGCGGCGAGCTGAAGGAGCGTGAGCGCATTCAGGAACTGAAAGTCACCCAGTCGCTGAACGTCAGCCGCGGCTCGGTGCGCGAGGCGCTGCTGATCCTCGAGCGCCGCCACCTGATCGACATCCTGCCGCGCCGCGGCGCCCAGGTAGCCGAGCTGACGCCGCACAAGGTGCAAAGCCTGTATGCGCTGGTCATGGAGCTGTACATCCTGCTCGGCAATGCGGTGGCCGAGCGCTGGAAGAGCGAGTCCGAGCTGTCGCCGCTGGTGGCGGTGCAGCAGCGTCTGATCGAGTGCGCCGAGCGCCAGGACATCCATGGCTTCGTCGACCACAGCTTCGACGTCATGCGCGCGGCCTTCCCGTTCGCCAACAACCCCTATTTGCAGGAAACCCTGGAGAACCTGCGTCCGGCCATCAGCCGCACCTACCACTTGGCACTGGAACGGCGGAAAGGCGAGATGGGGCGCTTCCTGGAGGTTTTCGCCAGCCTGTTGCAGGCAGTCATCGCCCGCGACCATCAGCGTATTCGCGAGGTGCTGAGCGAGTACGGCAAGCACAATTGCCAGTTGGTCCTGGCTACCCTGGCCGAGCGCTAAGAGCCCTGCATGCGCCTGAAGAGCATCAAGCTGGCGGGCTTCAAGTCCTTCGTCGATCCCACCACGGTCAGCTTTCCCAGCAACATGGCCGCGGTGGTCGGGCCCAACGGCTGCGGCAAGTCGAACATCATCGACGCCGTGCGCTGGGTGATGGGCGAAAGTTCGGCGAAGAACCTGCGCGGCGAGTCGATGACCGATGTCATCTTCAATGGCTCCAACACCCGCAAGCCGGTGACCCAGGCGTCCATCGAGCTGATTTTCGACAACTCCGACGGCACCCTCACCGGCGAATACGCGGCCTTCGCGGAAATCTCCATCCGCCGGCGGGTGACCCGCGATTCGCAGAACACCTATTTCCTCAACGGCGTGAAATGCCGCCGTCGCGACATCACCGACATCTTCCTCGGTACCGGCCTGGGGCCGCGCAGCTACTCGATCATCGAGCAGGGCATGATCTCCAAGCTGATCGAAGCCAAGCCCGAGGACCTGCGCAATTTCATCGAGGAAGCCGCCGGCATCTCCAAGTACAAGGAGCGCCGCCGCGAAACCGAAAGCCGCATCCGCCGCACCCATGAGAACCTGGCGCGCCTGACCGACTTGCGTGAGGAGCTGGAGCGCCAACTCGAGCGCCTGCACCGCCAGGCTCAGGCGGCGGAGAAGTACCAGGAATACAAAGCTGAGGAGCGCCAGCTCAAGGCCCAGCTGTCAGCCCTGAAATGGCGGGCGCTGAACCAGCAGGTGGGCAACCGCGAAGCGGTGATCGGCGACCAGGAAGTGGCCTTCGAGGCCCTGGTGGCGGAGCAGCGCAACGCCGACGCCAGCATCGAGCGTCTGCGCGATGGCCATCATGAGCTGTCGGAGCGCTTCAACCTGGTCCAGGGCCGCTTCTATTCGGTGGGCGGCGATATCGCCCGCGTCGAACAGAGCATCCAGCATGGCCAGCAGCGCCTGCGCCAGTTGCAAGACGACCTGCGTGACGCGGAAAAGGCGCGCCTGGAAACCGAATCCCACCTGGGCCACGACCGCACCTTGCTGGCCACCCTCGGCGAAGAGCTGGCCATGCTCGAACCCGAGCAGGAGATGGCCGCCGCTGCCGCCGAGGAATCCGCCGCCGGCCTGGCCGATGCCGAGCAGGCCATGCATGCCTGGCAGGAACAGTGGGATGCGTTCAACCAGCACAGCGCCGAGCCGCGTCGCCAGGCCGAGGTAGAGCAGTCACGCATCCAGCAGTTGGAACAGAGCCTGGAGCGCCTGGCCGAACGCGAGCGGCGCCTGCGCGATGAGTTGACCCAGCTCTCTGCCGACCCGCAGGACGCCGCCTTGCTCGATCTCGGCGAGCAACTGGCTGCCAGCGAGCTGGCGCTGGAAGAGCTGCATGCCGGCGAAGAAACCCTGGCCGATGGCCTCGAGCAAGTGCGCGGCGAACTGCAGCAGGCCAACCAGGCCCAGCAGCAGGCCCAGGGCGAGTTGCAGCGCCTGCAGGGGCGCCTCGCCTCCCTCGAGGCCCTGCAACAGGCGGCGCTCGACCCCGGCAAGGGCGCGGCGCAATGGCTGCGCGAACAGCGACTGAGCGAGCGCCCGCGCCTGGCCGAAGGCCTGCGCGTCGAGCCTGGTTGGGAGCTGGCGGTGGAAACCGTGCTCGGTGCCGACCTGCATGCCGTGCTGCTGGATGATTTCGCCGGTTTGGAATTCTCCGGCTTCGAGCAGGGCGACCTGCGCCTGGCCAGCCCCGCCAAGGGTGGCGTGCGCGTTGCCGGCAGTCTGCTGGACAAGGTCGATGCCGCTGTCGACTTGGCGCCCTGGCTGGCCAGGGTGCGCCCGGTGGAGAGCCTGGATGAGGCGCTGGCCAGCCGCGCCGCGCTGGCCGAAGGCGACAGCCTGATCAGCCGCGATGGCTATTGGGTCGGCCGGCATTTCCTGCGGGTGCGTCGTGCCAGCGAAGCGGAAAGCGGCGTGCTGGCCCGTGGCCAGGAGCTGGAGCGGCTGCAGGCCGAGTGCGACGAGCGCGAAGCATCGCTGGCGGCGCTGGATGAGCGTCTGCTGCAACTGCGCGAGAGCCAGCGCCGTCAGGAAGAGGCCCGCGAGCAACAGCGCCGCCGTGTGCAGGACGAAAGCCGCCGGCAGGGCGAACTGAAGGCCCGGCTGTCCGCCGGCCAGGCCAAGGCCGAACAGCTGGGCCTGCGTCGCCGGCGCCTTGACGAGGAACTGCGCGATCTCGGCGAACAGCGCGCCATCGAGCATGAGCAATTGGGCGAAGCGCGGCTGCTGCTGCAGGACGCGCTGGATGCCATGGCGGTGGATACCGAGCGCCGCGAACAGTTGCTGGCCAGCCGCGACGGCCTGCGCGAGCGGCTCGACCGGGTGCGCCAGGACGCCCGCCAGCACAAGGACCATGTCCACCAGTTGGCGGTGCGCCTGGGTTCCCTGCGTGCCCAGCACGATTCCACCCGGCAGGCGCTGGAGCGCCTGGAGCTGCAGTTCGAGCGCGCCATCGAGCGTCGTGAGCAATTGACGCTGAACCTGGAGGAGGGCGAGGCACCACTGGAAGAGCTGCGCATCAAGCTGGAAGAACTGCTCGACAAGCGCCTGGCCGTGGAAGACGAACTCAAGCTGGCGCGCCTGGCCCTGGAAGACGCCGACCGCGAGCTGCGCGACGCCGAGAAGCGGCGCACCCAGGCCGAACAGCAGGCACAGCTGCTACGCGGCCAGCTGGAACAGCAACGCATGGACTGGCAGGCCCTGACCGTGCGCCGCAAGGCCCTGCAGGACCAGTTGCAGGAAGACGGCTACGACTTGCACGGCGTGCTCGCCACCTTGCCCGGCGAGGCCAGCGAGCAAGCCTGGGAAGAGGAACTGGAGCGGCTCGCCGCGCGCATCCAGCGCCTCGGCCCGATCAACCTGGCGGCCATCGACGAGTACCAGCAGCAATCGGAACGCAAACGCTATCTGGATGCGCAGAACGACGACCTGGTGGAGGCGCTGGAAACCCTGGAGAACGTCATCCGCAAGATCGACAAGGAAACCCGCAACCGCTTCAAGGAAACCTTCGACCAGATCAATTCCGGCCTGCAGGCGCTGTTCCCCAAGGTGTTCGGCGGTGGTCACGCCTATCTGGAACTTACCGGCGAAGATCTGCTCGATACGGGGGTAGCGATCATGGCGCGCCCGCCGGGCAAGAAGAACAGCACCATCCACCTGCTCTCCGGCGGGGAAAAGGCGCTGACCGCCCTGGCGCTGGTGTTTGCCATCTTCCAGCTGAATCCGGCGCCGTTCTGCATGCTCGACGAGGTGGACGCGCCGCTGGACGACGCAAACGTTGGCCGCTATGCGCGGCTGGTCAAGGAAATGTCGGAAAAGGTGCAGTTCATCTATATCACCCACAACAAGATCGCCATGGAAATGGCTGATCAGTTGATGGGCGTGACCATGCACGAACCCGGTTGTTCGCGGTTGGTGGCGGTGGATGTCGAGGAGGCGCTGTCACTGGTTGAAGCCTGATGCGGCGGACAGTGTAAAGTTGCCTTTCGTCGTGCTAGCTTAGTGCCTTATTTTTGTTACATGTGGAAAACGCCTGACAGAACATGGAGTTGGCGCCACATGGAGTCTGTTGTTCGAAGCCCGGGCTCGGATGCCTGTTTCATCATCATCATCATTTTTTCAGGGGTTACGGAATTACATGGATATCGGTCTGCGCGAATGGCTGATCGTCATCGGCATCATGGTTATCGCCGGCATTCTGTTCGATGGCTGGCGCCGCATGCGCGGCAACAAGGGCAAGCTCAAATTCAAACTCGACCGCAGTTTCGCCAACTTTCCCGACGATGACGGCGACCCCGAGCTGCTCGGCCCGGCCCGCGTCATCCCCAAGCAGAGCGAGCCCTCGCTTGACGAGGAAGACTTGCCCGCGATGAGCGCGCGCGAACTCAACAAGCGTCGTGGCATCGAGCCACGCCAGGGCGACCTGAACCTGGAAGTCGACGAGCCGGTACCGACGCTGCTCAACCCGGTCGACGACGGCGAGCCGGAGATGCGCAAGGGCGCTGCCGACGACCAGCATGCACCGGTCGAGGAAGTGTTGGTGATCAACGTCGTTTCCCGCGACAGCGAAGGCTTCAAGGGCCCGGCGCTGCTGCAGAACATCCTGGAGAGCGGCCTGCGTTTCGGCGACATGGATATCTTCCATCGCCACGAGAGCATGGCCGGCAATGGTGAAGTGCTGTTTTCCATGGCCAACGCGCTGAAGCCGGGTACCTTCGACCTGGACGACATCGAAGGCTTCAGCACCCGCGCGGTGAGTTTCTTCCTTGGCCTGCCGGGCCCGCGCCATCCGAAGCAGGCCTTCGACGTAATGGTCGCCGCCGCGCGCAAGCTGTCCCAGGAACTCAATGGCGAGCTGAAGGACGACCAGCGCAGCGTGATGACCGCGCAGACCATCGAGCACTATCGCCAGCGCATCGCCGAGTTCGAGCGCCGCCAGCTCACCAACAAACGCTGATCCAAGCCAGGGGCTCGCCAGGGCGAGCCTCTGAGCATTCACTCCCAGGAGCAGCTACGGCTGCTCTTTTGGTTTTCGGAAACAGGACCATGACCGACGCTCAGACCGCCGCCGAACGTATCGCTCAACTGCGCAGCGAGATCGACCAGCATAACTACCGCTACTACGTACTCGACGAACCCAGCGTGCCGGATGCCGAATACGACCGCCTGTTCAATGCGTTGAAGGCTCTGGAGGCGGAGCATCCCGAACTGGTCACCGCCGAGTCGCCAACCCAGCGCGTCGGCGGCGAAGCGCTCGCGGCCTTCGGCCAGGTACGCCATGAAGTGCCGATGCTCAGCCTGGGCAACGCCTTCGAGGAGCAGGACCTGCTGGATTTCGACCGCCGTGTGCGTGAGGGCCTGGACCTGCCGGCCGGCGATCTGTTCGGCGAAGGCGCAGCCGTCGAGTACAGCTGCGAACCCAAGCTCGACGGACTGGCCGTCAGTCTGCTTTATGAACATGGCCACCTGGTGCGCGGCGCCACCCGCGGCGACGGCAGCACCGGCGAAGACATCAGCGCCAATGTGCGCACCGTGCGCAACATCCCGCTCAAGCTGCACGGGGAGGGCTGGCCGGCAGTGCTGGAGGTGCGCGGCGAGATCTTCATGTCCAAGGCCGGCTTCGAAGCGCTCAATGCGCGGCAGTTGGAGACAGGCGGCAAGACCTTCGCCAATCCGCGCAACGCCGCCGCCGGCAGCCTGCGCCAGCTCGACCCGAAGATCACCGCCAGCCGCCCGCTGGAGTTGTGCGCCTATGGCGTTGGCCGCAGCGACGGCGAGTTGCCCAGGACCCACTACGAACTGCTGCAGGCGCTGAAGCGCTGGGGCCTGCCGATCAGCCGCGAGCTGAAGATCGCCAAGGGCATCGAGCAATGCCGGGACTATTACCGCGATGTCGGCGAGCGCCGCGATGCGCTGGCCTATGAGATTGACGGCGTGGTGTTCAAGGTCAACGACATCGGCCAGCAACGCGAGCTGGGCTTCCGCGCTCGCGAGCCGCGCTGGGCCATTGCTCACAAGTTCCCGGCGCGGGAAGAGATCACCGAACTGCTCGATGTGGAATTCCAGGTGGGCCGCACCGGAGCCATTACCCCCGTGGCGCGGCTCAAGCCGGTACAAGTGGCTGGCGTCACCGTGTCCAATGCCACCTTGCACAATATGGATGAGGTGGCGCGCCTCGGCGTGATGATTGGCGACAGCGTGATCGTGCGTCGCGCCGGCGATGTGATTCCGCAGGTGCTCGGGGTGATTGCCGAGCGCCGTCCCGCCGATGCGCGCCCGGTGCATGTGCCGGAGCAGTGTCCGGTCTGCGGCTCGGCGGTGGAGCGCACCCAACTGATCAAGCGCAGCAAGGGTCGGGAGTCGGTCAGCGAAGGCTCGATCTACCGGTGCGTCGGCCGCCTGGCCTGCCAGGCCCAGCTCAAGCAGGCGATCATTCATTTCGTCTCGCGCCGGGCCCTGGATATCGACGGCCTCGGCGACAAGATCGTCGAGCAACTGGTGGACAAGGGACTGGTCGGCTCGCCAGCCGATCTCTACACCCTGACCTACGAGCAGGTGATCGAGCTGGAGGGGTTTGCCGAGCTGTCGACCCGCAACCTTCTTGCTTCCATCGATGCCAGCCGGAAGCCGACCCTGGCGCGCTTCATCTTCGCCCTCGGCATTCCAGACGTCGGCGAGGAAACCGCCAAGCTGCTGGCCCGTTCCCTCGGCTCGCTGGAGCGCATCGGCAGGGCGCTGCCGGAAGTGCTGACTTATCTGCCGGACGTCGGCCTGGAGGTCGCCCATGAGATCCACAGCTTCTTCGAGGACGAGCACAACCGCACGGTGATCCGCCAGTTGCGCGAGCGCGGCGTCGAGCTGCAGGAGGAGGGCGAGCTGCATGCCGAGTTTGCCGCCTGCGCTACCCTCGCCGGGTTCCTCGACAAGCTGGACATTCCCTTCGTCGCGGCCACCGGCGCGAAGAACCTGGCCGAGCGATTTGGCAGCCTGGAAGGGATCATCCAGGCCGACTGGCTGGACCTGAGCGCCATGAAGGGCCTGAATGAAAAGGCCAAGCAGTCCGTACGCAGCTACTTCGGCGATTCGGCCAACGCTGAACGTGCCCGTGCCATCGAGGCACAGTTGCGCGACTTCGGTATGCACTGGCAGAGCGAGAGGAAGGCCGTCGAAGGTCTGCCGTTCGCCGGCCAGACCTGGGTGCTCACCGGCACCCTGGAAGCGATGAGCCGCGACCAGGCCAAGGAGAAGCTGGAAGCCCTGGGCGCCAAGGTGGCCGGTTCGGTCTCGGCCAAGACCCACTGCGTGGTAGCCGGCCCCGGCGCTGGCTCCAAGCTGGCCAAGGCCAGCGAGCTGGGAGTGCGGGTGCTGGACGAGGCGCAGTTTCTCGCGGAGCTGGCCAAGTACGGCTGAGCCGTCATGGGTGGGCATGGGCCGCTTCGAAACGCTCGCATGCCGGAGATCCCAGCCGTAGCCCAGATAAGCCTCAGCGCAATCCGGCGTCGCCCTCTCCCGGATTGCGCCGCGTTCCGCGGCTTATCCGGGCTACGAAGCAGCCGATCCCGTGGCGGGCCATGCCCGAGAAGTCAGGCGGCGACGGTCTCTCGCGGGCGTGGCCCGCTCCTACAGGGAGGCTAGGGCCGTAGGATGGGTTGAGCGCAGCGATACCCATCGATCAATGTTTCGAGCAGGGCGCGAGTCCATGTCCACGCAACCTTGGGTATCGCTTCGCTCAACCCAGCCCGACCCATGCTTCGCCCGCTGTCACCTTGCCTAGCTAGCCTCGAACCTGGGTGCGACGGCATGTCTCAGTGACATCGGCGGTGTAACTGCGATGCTGGAGGCAGTTTCATCCGTCAGGTTGAATCATGTCTTGTCGTGCAGCGGTACCTTCGAAAAAGGCAGCTACGGGCGTGCGGTGCGGTTTGCCGGCGCCTGCCAAGAAGCAGTGTCCAGGTGGGGCTCCGAGCCCGTTGGGTCGGATGAATTGCCCCTGGACTTCATGCTCGCTGGCTGCCCTCGGTCCGCAGCCGAACGGATCACCGTTCGCAGAGGAAACCCCGCATGGATATGCGCTCCGTCCCCCAGGACCTTCCCGCCGACGCCGCTCCGGCGAGCCTTACCAACGAAACCATCCGGCAACGCGTCCTCGAGTACTACACAGCCGCCACGCCTGACTACAAGGCGTGGAGCCGCGGCTTCAACATGCACTTCGGATACTGGAGGCGCGGTATCGGCTTGCTCGACCGCGAGGCCATGCTGCAGGAGATGAACCTGCAGGTATTGCGCCGGCTGCAACTACCCCATGACCGGCCGGTGCGGGTCGCCGACCTCGGTGGCGGCACCGGCGCCACGGCGCGGGCGTTCGTCGCGCGGCGGGCCAATGTATCCGTGGATGTGGTCACCATCGCTCCGGTACAGGTCGAAATGGGCAACCAGCTCAATGCCCTGGCGCCGCGCGGCGAGGCGGTTCGCATGCATTGTCGCGATTACCTCGACACTGGCTTGCCGTCGGGCAGTTTCGATGGCGTGCTGATGATCGAAAGCGCCTGTCACGCGGAGGGGCCGACCAAGGCTGCATTGCTGCGTGAAGCCCATCGACTGCTGGCCCCCGGCGGCCGGCTGGTGATGGTCGACGCGATGCTGGTGCGGCCGCTGCCGGAGCGGGGGCTTGCCTCTCGAGCGCTGGCTTCGGTCTACCACCGCTGGTGCGAAGCCTGGGCGGTACCGGAAATGTGCCGTATCGATTTGCTGCCCGCTGCCATGGAGCGCCTCGGCTTTCAGCCGCCGCACATCGAGGACTGGTCCTGGCGCGTAGTGCCCTCGGTCGCGCATGTACCGTTGTTGGCCACCGCGTTCCTGTTCAAGGAGCTGATCAAGGCGCGCGGGTTGCTACCCATGTGGCGTTGGCGACATATCGTCGCTTCGTTGTTGACGCCTTTGCTCGGGTTGCGTCGCTGTACCTTCACCTACTCGGCAGTAACGGCCCGCAAGCCGTCGCTGGATGAGAGGCAAGGCTAGCCGCGTCTGCCTTGCAGAATCGGTGAAGTCGGCGTCGCGGGTGAGGGACTGCCCGCGATGTTCATCCCGCGCCGAAAGCGCTTCGGCGATGTCTGCATGGACGAGGCTGCACGAATGGGATCCGCCACTGGTGCGGGGGATCAGCGAGAGGGACGGCTGCGGCGCGGGGGCTCGGGAGGAGGCGTTGCCGAGTCCAGGGGGGTGATGCCCGCCTGGCGCTGGTCCACCAGTGTTTGCTGGATGTGATCGAGGAGCTGCCGCGCCGTGGGCGTGATGCCTTTGCGGGGAGGTGTCCAGGCATACAGGGTGACGGGCGCCAGGGCCTGCTGCGGGCAGGCCGGTTCCAGCATGCCCGAGGCCAGGTCGGTGATGCACGCGCAGCGCGGGACACAGGCGAGTCCCAGCCCGGCGCGAGCGGCTCGCAGCAGCGTCTGGGTGGAGTCGGCGATGAGTGCCGGTTTGTTCAAGACCCGCGGCCCTTCGGCCAATTGCCAAGGCTGGGCCAGTCCCGCCGCACTCAATGCGAGCAGCCGGCTGTCATCCACGCTGTCCAGCGCTGCGGGGTGGCGAAGCTGGGCGAGCAGCGCAGGTGCGCCCACGATGACCATTTCCAATTCGGCCACCGGCCGGGAGACGATGGCGTTGCTGCCGTCGGGCGCTTGCTGAAGGCTCAGGGCCACGTCGAGTCGCGAGGTCGCCAGGTCCTGCAGTGTGTCGTCAAGTTGTAGCGCGAACTGCACCTTGGGATGGTCACGTCGAAACACCGCCAGCCTGTCGAGGGTCCAGTCCCCCAGCGCGCTCGGTGCCGCCAGCCGAACCAGCCCGCCCGGCGTGCTGTGCGACTCCAGCGCCGACAGCAGCGCAGCTTCCATGGCTGTTCTCATGTCCAGCGCATGGCGATACACCGACTCACCCACGGTGGTCATGGAGAACAGCCGAGTGCTGCGATTGAGCAACTGTACGTTGAGCGATCGTTCCAGCTGGGCTACCCGCCGACTCAGGCTGGAGGTGGCGACACCGGTGCGCTCCGCCGCTCGGGAAAAGCTTCCCGCTTCCACCGCTTGGACGTACCAGTACAAATCGACCAGAAGGCGCGAAGTCATGGTGGGGTCTTGCTGCGTATGACGCATTGATGTCTACCTTGGCAGGTGCTCGGCCGTGCAACCGGGTGAGCCGTTGCGCAATCTTACCTGCCGTATTGGTTTGGGCATTTGAACGGGTGAGTGAAAACGCTATTAGCGTGGCATCGTAGCCTGCCGGTCAGCGATCAGCATCCAAGAGGTTGCTGGACGGTTGGGGCGCCCCGGCGAGCCAAAAACGCTAGGCATGACGCAGTTCTCAACTCGCAATTGCAAAGATTATTTGCCGTCGCAAAGAGGCAAGGTCGTCTGAGTTGTAAAGCAACTTATTGATTTAAAACAATATGTAGTGAAATCCGTAAATCCGGCGTGCCTGGCCAGACCGGATTAACGTTGCGCTGCGCGCAAATTACTTTCCCGCTGTGATGGCTTGTTAATGGCGCGCTTATGGAGACACTTGCTGCCTTCATTTCTAGGACAAGTGGATCCGCCTCCTTTTTCTTCCCAAGCGCACCCATAACGACATTCGCAGTGGCTGTACAGGCAGCCGCTGCGACCTTGCGCATGGAGGAAAAACGACCGGCGGCGGATCCCTTTTAGCGCGACTGGCGCCGGGGGAGTTGCATGTTTTCGCGGGTACCGAAATCTCGTCTGTCGAGGATGCTGTGCTGTGCCTTGCTGGGGGCCGCCGGGCTGATGCCGCTGGGCGCCGATGCCAGCCTCGGTATCAGCAAGACGCGGGCGGCGGGTTTTGCCGATCCGGTGTACGTGGGTGACACCGACGGCTTCCTGATTCAGCTGACCAACAGCTTCACCGACGCCGACATTACCGACGTTGCCTTCACCGATAACATGCCAGCCGGTTTCCAGGTGGCGGGGGCCGGTGTCGTATCCAGCACCTGTGCCGATGGCAGCGGCAACCCGGTCCCCTTCGTCGGTACGGTCACGGCCCCGCTGGGCAGCAATGCCATCGTGCTCAGCGGCGGAACCATTCCGTCCCAGGGCGCGGGTTCCCAGGCCGGCCGCTGCGAGATCGTGGTTCAGGTGACCTCCACCGTGGCCGGGAGCGGCAACAACCTGATCCCGGCCGGCAGCGTGACCGGTACCTATAAGGGCGGCGCCGTCAGCAACGCCGACCCGGCGCAGCAGTCGCTGAACTTCCTCGCCCTGGCGGCACCCACGCTCAGCAAGAGCTTTGCCGCCGGCACTATCGTCAAGGCCGACCAGGCGACCCGCCTGAGCCTGGTGATCCGCAACAACGCAGGCCAGGCGCTGCCGCTCAACGACGCGGGGGACAACCCGCCCTTCGCCATTCGCGACCGCCTCGGCGACTACGGCCTGAAGGTCGCGCCGACCCCCAATGCGCAGATCAACTGCGGCCCGACGCCACCCACCTTCACCCCGGCGGCGGGCGATACGCAGCTCGTTGCCCTCGGCGGCACGGTGCCGGCCAACAGCTCTTGTACGCTGAGCGTCATGGTCGTGGCCGACGGCACGGACAGCGCTTATTCGCTGGGTCTGACCAACGTCGTCGACCGCAACACCGATTTCGGCAACAAGCGCGGGCTGGTGCCGCCGTCCAACGCCACGGCCAACCTGACGGTCACCGCACCGTTGCGCGTGGCCAAGGCGTTCAGCCCGCAGACCGTGGCCAAGGGGCAGGAAGCTGACCTGTTCATCACCCTGACCAACGCCAGCCCCCTGAG
Organism: Zestomonas ipomoeae; assembly: GCF_057128665.1. NCBI lineage: Bacteria > Pseudomonadati > Pseudomonadota > Gammaproteobacteria > Pseudomonadales > Pseudomonadaceae > Zestomonas > Zestomonas ipomoeae. The sequence continues at coordinate 270,173 of NZ_JBSKHQ010000001.1, read as the reverse complement.
CACGCTGACCCTGACCGGGCTGAGCGACACCATCGACGGCGGCGCCGGTGGCCTGACCATCACCAGTGCACCGACCGCCACCTGCACCGGCGGCTCCAGCGCCACCGTCGGCGGTGTCGGCAGCGACACCCTGACGCTGTCCGGCGGCTCGCTGGCGCCCAGCAGCAACTGCGTGATCCGCGTGCCCTATACCGCCAGCCTGGCCACCGCCGGCGTGCCGCAGACCTACACCAACAGCATCGCCGAGGGCGCGGTTTCGGTCAGCAGTCCGGCGGGCGTCATCAGTCAGTCGGCGGTGGCTTCGGTCAACGTGGTCGACCAGTTCCTGGTGCAGAAGACCAGCAGCCCGTCGACGGTCGCGCCCGGCAACCCGGTGAGCTTCAGCGTAGCGGTCGGTAACTATTCGGCGTCGGCCCAGAGCGGTGTCACTGTGACCGACCACTTGCCGAGCGGCATGGTCCTGTTGCGCGCGCCGGACCGTCCCGATCCGGCGGTCAGCGGCAGCGGCTGCAGCAGTGCGGTGGTCGTCGGCGGCACGGATACCAGCCCGACCTTCACCTTCGACATGAACGGCGGCAGCGCCGGCAACCCGGCCATCTGCACCCTGTCGTTCTGGGGCATGGTCCCGGCCAATGCGTCCAGCGGCGCGGTGATCAATGACATCCCGGTAGGCGGGGTCTGTGCCGGCAGCATCTGCAACCACACCTCGACCTCGGCGCAGTACACCGTCAGCAGCTCGACGCTGACGCTGGAAAAGGGCTTCGACTCCGGCAGCAAGCCGGAGGGCACCGCCGCAACCATGACCATCGACCTGGTGAACCTGTCGGCGCAGACGCTGACCGATGTCAGCCTGCTCGACAGCCTGCCGCTGGGCAGCAACGGCACGCCGATGCAGGTCGCCTCGCCGAGCAATGCCTCCAGTACCTGCGGCGGCACGCTGGTGGCTGTGCCGGGAAGCAACGAAGTGCGCCTGAGCGGCGCCACGGTGCCGGCACGCGCCGGGCAGGGCCTCGGGGCGGCTGGCCGTTGCCGGGTGACGGTCAATGTGGTGGGCGCCGCCGGCCACTACGTCAATGCGCTACCGGCTGGCGCCGCCAATGCTATCGAGCACTATGCCGACGGTTCGCAGAACCCCTCCCGCCTGCAAAGCCCCGGTCCGGTGCAGGCGAGCATCGATTTTCTCTCCGCCTTGAGCGGCGCCAAGGTCTTCGTGCCCAACCGCATCCAGCCGGGCGGGCGTTCGACCGTGACCATCAACCTCGCCAACTCCCAGGCCGGCGTGCTGACCAACGTCAGTGTGACGGACGACCTGCCCGCGGGCATGACCGTCGCCAACCCGGCCAATGCCTACTCGACCTGCGACGGCGCCCCTGTCATCCAGGCTGCACCGGGCGGCAGCCAGGTCAGGCTGAGCGGTGCGCGTATCCCCACCGGCAGCTGCGACCTGCTGTTCGACGTGACCGCCACCGGCGGCGGGAACTGGGTCAACACCATCGGCGCCGGTCAGCTGCGCGCCGACGGCGGCGTGCAGAACGTCGCGTCCTTCGGCGCGACGCTGCAGAACGCCTCCGGTGGAGAGGTCACCGTCACCCTCAACCATGCCACCGCCAGCGTCGCGGCGCCCGGCGCCGTCACCCAGCTGACCTACACGCTGTTCAACAGCGGCAGCCTGGATCTCAGCAATCTCATGCTGGCCAGCTATTTCACCGATAGCGGCCTGGCCGGCGGCAATCCGACCGGCGAGCGCGTTGCTGCGGTACCCAACGCCCGCACCACCTGTCCTGGCGGGGTGGTCTCGGCACCGGCAGATGGCACGGCGGTCACCCTCAGCGGCGCCACCCTGACGGCAGGGCAAAGCTGCATCGTCACGCTCGACGTCACGATGATCAATACCGGCACGGTGACGGCCCTCGTGCCGCCCAACGCCATCACTACCGACCAGGGTGTAAGCAACGCCGACCCTGCCTCGAGCAGCCTGCAGACCAGTAGTGGCCTGGGTGTGTCCAAGCAGTTCACGCCCAAGGTGGTCGCACCGGGCGAGCGCTCGCGTCTGCGCATCACTTTCTACAACCCGACCACCCAGCCGATCACCAATCTGGCCACGACCGATACCTATCCGGTCGGTCTGGTGACCGCCAGCCCGGCGAACGTGGTGAGTACCTGCCAGGGCAGTGTGACCACTGCCAGCGGCCAGGTCAGCCTCAGCGGCGGACGCCTGCCTGCCGGGAACGGCACCGCACCGGCCAGTTGCCAGGTGGAGCTCGACGTGGTGGCCAACAGCCAGGGCGACTACATCAATACCATCCCTGGTGGGGCGGTGACCGGCAGCGCCGGCGGCAGCCCGGTGGCCAACAACGAGCCGACCACCGATACCCTGCTGGTCAAGGCGCCGCTCGTCGTGCACAAGGCCATCGCCGGGCGCACGCTGGACAGCGGCAACCCGGCCGGTTTCACCACCGGCACGGCCACCGGCACGGCCGGTACGCCGCGGACCCTCGGCATCCGCTTGCAGAACCCCAATGCCGCGCCGTTGAGCGGCCTAGCCTATACCGACAACCTGCCAAACGGCCTCGTGCTGGCGCAGGTGCCGAATCCGCGCAACAGTTGCGGCGGCACGCTGACCGCGATGGCCTCGGGCACCACGGTGCGACTGGCCGGCGGCCAACTGGCCGGCAACGCCGATTGCCTGGTCGAGGTCGAGGTGCTGAGCAACATTGCCGGCACCTATACCAACAGCATCGCTACCGGTGGCGTCACCAGCTTCGAGGGCTTGAGCAACACCGAACCGACCCGTGCGCGGTTGGTCATTTCCAGCCCGCCGACCGTCGGCAAGCAGTTTGCCCCGGCGGTGATTCCGTCCGGCGGCACGTCGCGCCTGACCATCTTCGTCAACAACCCCAACGCCACGGCCATGACTCTGACCGCGGCGCTGACCGACAACCTGCCGACCTCGCCGGGCCCGGTGCGCGTCGCCGCCGTACCCAACGTCGGCGGCACCTGCCCGGGCGCCGCGATCACCGCCACGCCCAGCGCCAGCTTCGTGCGCCTGGCCAGCGGTACCTCGGTGCCGTCGGGCGGCTGCACCATCGAGGTCGATGTCACTGCCAATACCGTCGGCGAGCACACCAACATCATCCCGGCCGGCGCCTTGCAGACGGACATGGGCGTCAACCCGGAACCGGTCTATGCACCCTTGACGGTCAGCACCCAGGGCTTCATTTCCGGGCGCGTCTACCTGGACAACGACCTGAACGGCAGCTATTCGTCCGGCAGCGACAGCCCCCTGGCCGGTGTGGCCATCGAACTGCGCAGCGGAACGAGCTGCAGCAGCGGCACCCCGGTCGGCGGCATCAATGGCCTGCTCAACCCGGCGACCACCGATGCCGCCGGCAACTACCTGTTCGCCGGGCTGCCTGCCGGCACCTATACGGTATGCCAGGCCAGCCAGCCGGCCGGCACCCTCAACGGCCAGCCGGTTGCGGGAAGCATCGTCGCGGTGAACGGCAGCAGCGGCTCGGCGGGATCGCCGAGCAACCCGAGCGAAACCAGCAGCCAGATCGCTGCCATCGTGCTGACGGCCGATGGCGTGGCCGGGGAGACCAGTGGGTCGGCCGGCAACGATTTCCCGGAGGTGCGGCCGGCAAGCCTGGCGGGCGCGGTCTTCCTCGACGTCAATAACGACGGCATCCGCCAGAGCGGCGACAGCGGTCTTTCGGGCGTGGCCATCGAACTGGCCGGTACCGATTGGCTCGGCCGCCCGGTCAGCCGTACCGCGACGACCGATAGCAGCGGCAGCTACCGCTTCACCGACCTGCCGCCCGGTACCTACGGCGTCACCGAGCCGAACCAGCCGGCCGGCACCAGCAACGGCATCACGAGCGCCGGCAACAGCGATGGCGGCGCGCCCAGCGCCACCCCGGTGGGCAGCACGCCGAGCGCGATCGGCGGCGTGGTCCTGAGCCCTGGCTACGTCTCGGAGAACAACGACTTCGCCGAGCTGCTCAACGGCCGCGGCATCTACGGCAAGGTGTTCCACGACCGCGACGTGGACGGCGCACCGACGTCCGGCGATGCCGGGCTGTCCGGGCAGACCATCACGCTCACCGGGACCGATGTGAACGGCAACAGCGTCAGCCGCAGCACGGTCACCGACGCCAACGGCGATTTCAACTTCACCGGCCTTCCGCCCGGCACCTACTCCCTGGTACAGCCGAACCAACCGAGCGGACTGGTCAACGGCTCCACCACCGCCGGCACGGCCGGGGGCGCGGTCAGCGAAGGACCGAGCACCATCGCCAGCGTCGACCTGACCGCTACCGCGCTGTCGGTGGACAACTGGTTCGCGGAGATTTCCATCCCGTCGCTGTCCGGCACGGTGTGGATCGACAGCAACCACGACCGCGTGCGCGATCCGGGCGAAACCATCCTGCCGGGCTGGACCGTCGAGCTGCTGCGGCACGGCGCGGTCATCGCGACCACCGTGTCGGACGCCAACGGCGCCTATGCCTTCAACGATCTGGCGCCCGGCAACGGCTATGAGGTGCGCTTCCGCCATCCGGACTCCGGCACCCTGTTCGGCCGCCCCGTGCCGAACGAGAAGGGCACACCCTACACCCCCGGTAGCGTTGGCCCCGGCAACCCGGCTGGCGCCGATAACGGGAGCGGCACGTTGAACCACGTCGCCATTCCCCTCGGCCGCAACGTGGTCGAGCAGAGCCTGCCGCTCGACCCGGCCGGCGTGGTGTATGACGCCATCAGCCGTCAGCCGGTGCGTGGCGCGGTGGTGAGCATCAGCGGCCCGCCGGGCTTCACCGCGGCCAACGTGCTCGGCGGCTCGCTGAGTCAGACCACCGGCGCCGACGGTTTCTACCAGTTCCTGTTGTTGGCCGGTTCGCCGGCGGGAACCTACACCCTCAGCGTTAGCGCGCCGGCGGGTTATCTGCCGGCGCCGTCCGCACTAATTCCGGCCTGTACCAATACCCTGCCGGTCACCGCGATACCTGACCCGGCACTGGTGCAGACCAGCAACCTGGCGCCGGCGGAGTCGGTGACCCGGCATGACCCGGCCACGTGCCCGGCGAGCAGTGCCGGCCTGGCCGGCGGTGCCGGCAGCACCCAGTACTACTTCAGCTTCGTGCTGGACGGCAGCAGCGCCGACCTGGTGAACAACCACATCCCGCTGGACCCGGTGATGGGTGGGGCCATCGTCATGACCAAGGTCACGCCGAAGGTCAACGTTACCCGTGGCGAGCTGGTGCCCTACACCCTGACCGCGCGCAACACCCTGGGCGTGTCGCTGGCCGACATCGCCATCGAGGACCAGATCCCGCCGGGCTTCAAATATGTGAAGGGCTCCGCCCAGATGGACGGAGTTCCGGCCGAACCGGATGTGGAAGGACGGCGCCTGCGCTGGCCGGGCCGCACCCTGGCCGGAGGCCAGGTGATCACGGTCAAGCTGCTGCTGGTGGTCGGCTCGGGGGTCGGCTTCAACGAATACGTCAACCAGACTTGGGCGCTCAACCTGGCGGCCGCCGTGCGCGTATCCAACGTCGCCACCGCCTCGGTGCGCGTGGTCGCCGATCCGACCTTCGATTGCTCGGACCTGATCGGCAAGGTCTTCGACGACAAGAACCGCAATGGCTACCAGGACGAGGGCGAACCCGGCCTGCCGGGCGTGCGCCTGGCCACGCCGAAAGGCTGGCTGATCACCACCGATGCGCACGGCCGCTATCACATCGCCTGCGCCGACGTGCCCAGCGAGATGCGCGGCAGCAACTTCATCCTCAAGGTGGATGAGCGCACCCTGCCCAGCGGCTACCGCATCGTCACCGAGAACCCGCGCGTGGTGCGCATGACCCAGGGGCGCCTGGTCAAGGCCAACTTCGGCGCCAGCATCCATCGCGTGGTACGCCTGGACCTGACCGGCGAAGCCTTCGACGGCAAGCGTTTGACCTCGGCCTTCCAGGCGCGCATGGACGAAGTTCTGGCTGCATTGCATGCCGAGCCTTCGATCCTGCGCGTCGCCTACCACCTGCCGGTGGGTGGCGACGTGGACATGGCCAGGGACCGCATCGGCTATGTGACGGACTGGATCAAGGAGCATTGGGAGCCCCACGAGTGCTGTTACGACCTGCAACTGGAGGAAGAAATCGTACCGGCGACTGAAAGCGTGGAGGTGATCCGATGAGCATGCGCAAATTCCTGGCGTGCGGCATCGCCGCCATGGCACTCAACCCGCTGGCTGTCGCCATCGCACAAGCCGGTGCTTACTGTGAAGCAGGCAAGGGCTGCGGCCTGCAGGGCGCACGCGGGGCGATGGAGGACGAGTCGCTGCTGCAGCGGCGTCCCTTCACCCCCGGCGGCCTGCCGGCCCTGCCGCACAATGCCGAGCGGGAACTGCCGCGCGAGAAACTGATCCTCTGGCAGCGCGAGGGCGCCCTGGGCGAGCGCGATCAATTGCTGGAACTCGGCGACGAGACGATCGACACCATCGCCCTGCGCGACGGCCTGCCGATGGTGCGCTTCGCCTCCGGTCGCTCCGCGGTGCCCGACGAAGACAGCGAAGTTCTCGACAAGCTGATGCGCCGCCTGGCCGGCAAGCGCAATCTGCGCCTGCGCCTGATCGGCCACACCGATCCGCAGCGCCTGTCCCCGCGCACCCGTGCCATCTATGGCGACAACCAGGGACTGGGCCTGCAGCGCGCCAAGGAAGTCGGCGCAGTGTTCATGCAGCGCCTGAACCTGCGGCCCGAGCAACTAATGTTCGACAGCCGTGGCCCGAGCGAGCCGCTGGTGGCCGGTGACAGCCCCGAGGCCTGGGCCATCAATCGCCGTGTCGAGGTGGAGATCTGGTACGACGAATCCGTCGTCAGCACCCCCGCCAAGCCCCAGGAATGTGCGCCGGGCAGCGTGGCCGAGGAGGGCGTCGCGCCGTTCCGCCTGAGCATCGACGGTCAACCGCAGGGCGAGAATGCGCCCGGCAGCGCCGACAGCCAGCGCTGCGTCGACCTGGCCCTGGCGCGCGATCTGTTGCAGGTGCGCTTCGACAACCTGTCGGCCAAGCCCCGGCTGAATGTCGCCTCCGGTGCGCGCCTGGCCCGTATCGGCCAGCCGCTGAGCTTCAAGGGATTCAGCAACTACCTGCACTGGGTCGAGCGCGCCGAAGTACGCATCATCGGCAAGAGGCGCCTGTTCGGCGAACCGGAGCTGCTCGAAACCGTGACGCTGGACGAGCAGTTGCAGGGCCAGTGGACGCCATCGGCCGACTTGCCGGAGCGTGTCTACTACCAGCTACGCGTCTACGACGCCGAGGGCCGCTACGACGAGACCAGCCCGCAGTCGATCAGCGTTGCCCGTGGCCAGCGCGAAGCCGAGGAGGAGGCCGAGAGCGAGGCCAACCTGCTGGCCGGCTACGACGGCAACCGCCTGTCCCGCCACGCCATTCCGGTGGCCGGTGGCACCGTCACCGTGAACGGCAAACAGGTCCGCGAAGGGCAGCACGTCTTCGTCATGGGCCGGCCGGTGCCGGTGGATCGCGGTGGCAGCTTCGCCGCGGCGCAGATCATCCCGCGCGGCCTGCATACCGTGGAGGTGGCGGTACTCGACGAACAGGGCAAGGGCCGCCTGTACCGGCGCGACCTGCGCCTGCCGCAACAGGACTGGTTCACCGTGGCCATCGCCGACTTCACCGTCGGCCAGCAGGACACCAGCGGCCCGGCGCGGCTGGTCACCGGCGAGAAGCGCTACTACGACGACAAGCTCTATGCCGACGGCCGCCTGGCCTTCTACACCAAGGGCAACATCGACGATAAGTACACCGTCACGGCGAGCGTCGACACCGGCGAAGAACCGGCCGACAGCCTGTTCAGCAACTTCAACGACAAGGACCCCCGCGAGTTCCTGCGGCGCCTGGACTCCGAGACCGACAAGGGCTGGACCACCTTCGGCGACGACTCGACGCTGGTCGAGGATGCCCCCACCCGTGGCAAGTTCTACGCCAAGGTGGAGGACGAGAAGTCCCATGCCATGTGGGGCAACTTCCGTGAGCAGATCCGCGACACCGAGCTGGCGCAGGTCGATCGCAGCCTCTACGGCGCCCAGGCGCGTTATCGCAGCGACGCCTTCACCGGCTTCGGCGAGCGCCGCCTGCAAGTGGAAGGCTTTGCCGCCGAGCCGGGCACCGCATCGGCGCGCGAAGACTTCCGCGGCACCGGCGGCTCGCTCTACTACCTGCGCCACCAGGACCTGACCGTCGGTAGCGAGCGGGTGCGCATCGAGGTGCGCGACAAGGACTCCGGCCTGGTGCTGCACAGCCAGGACCTGGTCGCCGGCATCGACTACGAAATCAACGCCCTGCAAGGCCGGGTCATCCTCAGCCAGCCGCTGTCCGCCAATGCCGACGGCAGCGGGTTGATCCGTTCCGGCAGCACCCTGTCCGGGCATCCCGCGTTCCTGGTGGTTGGCTACGAATACTCGCCGGGGCTGGAGAGCCTGGAGGACATGGCCTATGGCGGACGTGCCGCCTACTGGGTCAACGACCAGGTGCGTATCGGGGTGACCGGCAGCCAGCAGGAACAGACCGGCCGCGACGACCAGACCCTGGGCGGTGGCGACTTGCTGCTGCGTCACAGCGAAGGTACCTGGTTGAAGGTGGAGTCGGCGCAGAGTCGCGGCGACAGCCTCGACCAGCGCTTCTCCTACGACGGCGGTTTCGGCTTCGGCGAGCAGGTTGCCGGCACCGACTCGCGCGCTCGCGCCAATCGCATCGAAACCGCCTTCGACCTGCGCGATGTGGTCGCCGATGCCGAAGGCCGCGGCACCTTCTATTACGAAAGCCGCGATGCCGGATTCGCCGCGCCGGGCCGCCTGACCGACCTGGCCACGGACCAGGTCGGCGGCAGCTACACCGCTCCGCTCGGCGAGAAGACCGAACTGACGGTCAAGGGCGACCAGACCGACGAGCAGGGCGGCCGTTCGCGGCGCGCCGTGGAAGGCGCCATCGCCTACGACCTGAGAGAGGCCTGGCGTCTGTCCGCCGGGCTGCGCAACGACCGCCAGACCTATGGCGGCGCCTACCGCAACCTCTACACCGGCACCTACGCCGGCTACGACAGCGGCAACTACGACGAGGGCGAACGCAACGACGCCATCCTCCAGGCGCTGTACCACGGCGCCGAGGACTGGTCGCTGTACGGTTTCACCCAGGGCACCGTCAGCCGCGACGCAGGGCGCCAGGCCAACAACCGTATCGGCGTGGGCGGCGACTATCGCCTCAACGAGCGGACATCGCTCAATGGCGAGCTGTCCGGCGGCAACCTTGGGCTGGGCGCCAAGGCGGGGGTCAACTACGACGCCTCCGAGCGCACCAACCTGTACCTGAACTACCAGCTCGACAGCGACCGCGGCGACGACGGCTTCGCCAGCCGCAGCGGACTGACCGGCACCGGCCGTACCGGGCAGATCGTCACCGGCGCCCGTTCGCGCTGGACCGACAGCACCAGCGTCTATGCCGAGCAGCGCATGCAGCACGGCGACCAAGCGGGCCTGATCCAGGGCTACGGGCTGGATTTCGCGCCCGACGAACACTGGAGCTACGGCCTGACCACCGAGTTCGGCACCTTCAACACCGAGACCGAGTACGAACTCAAGCGCCGCGCCTACGGAGCGAAGGTCGGCTACAGCAACGGCGACCTGCGCTACGCCAGCCGCCTGGAATACCGCCAGGACAGCAGCCAGGTGCAGGACCTCTCCGTATGGCTGATGCGCAATAACCTGAGCTACCAGGTCAACCCGGACTGGCGCTTCCTCGGCCGCCTGGACTTTTCGGTCGGCGACTCGGATCGCGGCGATTATTTCGACGGCGACTTCGTCGAAGCCTCGCTCGGCTACGCCTACCGGCCGGTGCTCAACGACCGCCTCAACCTGCTGACCAAGTACACCTACCTGGCGGACCTGCCGCCGCCGGACCAGGTGTCCACCGCCACCGGCACCAACGTCGACTACGCCCAGCGCAGCCACGTGTTTGCCATCGACGCTATCTACGACCTCAGCGAGCGCTGGAGTGTCGGCGGCAAGTACGCCTACCGCCTGAGCGAGCTGCGCATGAGCCGCGATACCTCGGCGGAGTGGTTCGACAGCCGTGGCCAGCTGCTCGCGGCGCGGGTCGACTGGCATGTGGTGAAGAAGTGGGACCTGATGGTGGAGCTGCGTCGGCGTGAGGAATCGCAAGCCGAGGACAGCAAGACGGGGGCGCTGGTGGGGGTCTACCGGCACTTCGGCAACCACTTCAAGGCAGGGGTCGGCTACAACTTCAGCGACTTCAGCGATGACCTGACCGATCTGTCCTATCGCAGCCAGGGCTGGTTCTTCAACGCCGTCGGCAAGTACTGAGGCGGCGCAGTAGTCCTGCTGGGCTACGGTCCACTCTCAGCCGCCGATGCCGCTTGCCCGGAGGCAGCGGCAGGAGAGGGCGCCCGAGGATGAGCCGGCAAGGCCGCCGGGCGGGTGCAGCGTCGCGGGTGAATGAGCCAGCCGCGACGTTCGCTTCGATCGCTTAAGGCGCTTCGCCTGTGCGTAGCCAGTTCAAGGCTTGCACGAAGGTGGTCCGCCAGTCCTGGGGGAAGCTGTGTCCGCCTGGATGTTGCCGCGTCTGCAGCTGATTGCGGGCGGAGAACAGCGCTGCCAGCTCCTGGGTCATGGTCTGGTTGCGCTCGCCTTCCTGGATGCCGTTGACCAGGTAGACCCGCTTGCCGTTGGCCTCGGTCTGCGTGGGGCTGGCTTGCCGGCCACCCGGTGAAACCAGCAGGGCCCCGGCGTAGTCATCAGGATGGAGGGCCAGCAGTGCGGCGGCATGTTGCGTGCCCTGTGAAAAGCCCATCAGATAGATCTGGCTTTCATCGATGCGCTCCTGCTCGAGCAGGCGCTGCAGCGCCTTCCGTACGGCCTGCTGGGTAGTCTCGAAACCCTGGCCGGACCAACGAAAGCTGTGTTCGTTGCTAAGCATTTCCGTGCCGTTGATCGCCAGCACCACCACGCCGCTGTCGGCGAGGACCTGCATCTCCGAGTCTTCCCCGGACACGCCGTAGCCGTGCAGCCAGACCAGCACCGGCCACCCGCTCGACGGGCGCTTGCCGTGCTTGGGCAGCAGCCAGAATGCTGCCCCGGCGCGATCCTTGGCCTTCGCAGGGTAGCGTTTCGTGGCGTTGGCCAGGATGCCTTGAAAGCGCGGGCTGTCGCGCAGGGAGGAAAAGTCTTCGTCCTCTTCCATGAACAGGCTGAACCACAGGCCGCGTTGGTCGGCCAGTTCCAGGTAGTCCTCCGCCAGTTCCGGGTTGCCCATGCGTGCCAGCACGGCAGCGGCCTGATAGGGGGCCCAGATTTGCTGAGGGTCTTCCCGCGTGGCGACCAGATACAACGCCAGTGCTTGCATGGGCTGGTCGACATTGATGTCGTCGGCTCGCTCGATCAGCGAGGCGCTGTCGGGGTTGTTGATCATGGCTTCGACCACCGCCAGCAACCGATCTTCTCGTTCATCGCGTGCCGAGGGGGTCGCTACCGCGGAGCAGGCGGACGCCAGGCCGACTAGAAAAAGGCATGTGCCGAATATCCGTTTCATGAGTTGTCCATGTTCTGTGCCCTGGCGGATGCCGGGCAGAGCGATTTTTTGCGGCGGGTGTCGCCTGGTGGCGCTTCCATTTGCATGGAGCGCCATTTCGCTGGCGGCGGGGCACCCGCAGGCGAGCGGTCAGTTGATGGCGTCGGTCAGGGCCTTGGCCGGTACGAATTTGACTACTTTCTTGGCGGCGATCTGGATGGCCGCGCCAGTCTGCGGATTGCGGCCGGTACGGGCCGGACGCTCGCTGATCTTGAGCTTGCCAATACCGGGGAGGGTCAGTTCCTCGCCATTTTCCATCGCATCGAGCACGATTTCGCTGAGCTGCTCCAGGACGTCGCGGACCACGGGTTTGGGGTAGTCCAGGCATTCGGCGATATCTTCAATCAGCTTCGTTTTGGTAATGGCCATGCTTGGCCCTCCCTCTATGGTCATTTGAAGGTGCGGCACGCTAGCGGGTCGCATGGCGTTTGGCCAGTTACAAGGCGCTTGGCTGTGCGGCAGTAAGCGTTTTCAAGCTGGAAACCAATGTCGCGTGCGATTGGCGAAGGCACACAGCGAAAGCATCACCGGCACTTCCACCAGCACCCCGACTACTGTAGCCAGGGCGGCGCCGGAGTGCAGACCGAACAGCGAAATGGCCACCGCGACCGCCAGCTCGAAGAAGTTGGATGTGCCGATCAGGCAGGCCGGCGCGGCGATGCGGTGGGGCAGCTTCCAGACGCGGGCCCAGGCATAGCCGATGGCAAAGATGCCGTAGGTCTGCAGGGTCAGTGGTATGGCGATCATCAGAATCACCCACGGCTTGTCGAGCAGCGTCTGAGCCTGGAAGGCAAAGAGGATCACCACGGTGGCCAGCAGGCCGAGGATCGACAATGGCTTGAGCCTATGCAGCAGGCCATCGTAGGCGGCGCGCCCCTTCTTCATCAGGGCCTGGCGTACCAGCACCCCCGCGATCAGAGGGATCACGACGTAGAGCAGGGTGGAAAGCAGCAAGGTCTGCCAGGGGACCGTCACCTCGGTGACACCCAGCAGCAGCGCGGCGATGGGGGCGAAGGCGAAGACCATCACCAGGTCGTTCACCGACACCTGCACCAGGGTGTAGCCGGGATCGCCCTTGGTCAGCTGGCTCCAGACGAAGACCATGGCGGTACAGGGCGCGACGCCGAGCAGGATCATGCCGGCGATGTACTCCTGCGCGCTGTGGGGATCGACGAAGGGTGCGAAGAGGAACTCGAAGAACAGTACGCCGAGGGCGGCCATGCTGAACGGCTTGATCAGCCAGTTGACCGCCAGTGTCAGCACCAGCCCCCGTGGCTCGCGGCTGACCGACTTCACGGCGGCGAAGTCGATCTGCACCATCATCGGGAAGATCATCACCCAGATCAGCATGGCCACCGGCAGATTGACCTGGGCCACTTCCAGCCTGGAGAGCCGTTCGAACAGCTGCGGCAGCAGGTTGCCGAGCAGCACGCCGGCCGCAATGCACAGCGCTATCCAGAGGCTCAGGTAGCGCTCGAACAGGCCCAGTGGGCTGGTGGCTTTGGCGGTCACGGTGTGTTGGCTCCGATCTGGTTCAGCGAGGTGCGCAGGGCATCGTCATCCATCTCTTCGATGGGCAGGCGCAACAGTTGCTGGATGCGGGCTTCCAGTTGCCGGTAGGTCGTTGCGAACGCAGCGTGGATGTCGGCCTGGCTGCCGGTCACATGGGCCGGATCTGGAATGCCCCAATGGGCCTTGATTGCCCTGCCGCTGAACAGCGGGCAGCTTTCGCCGGCGGCGTTGTCGCAAACGGTGATCACCAGGTCGAAAGGCACATCCACCAGGCTGTCCCAGCTTTTGCTCGAATAGCCCACGGTCGGTACGCCTTGCTCATGGAGAATGGCCAGGGCGCCGGGGTTGACCATGCCGGTGGGCTGGCTGCCGGCGCTCCAGGCGCGCAAACGACCGGCCCCCAGATGATTGATCAGCGCCTCGCCGATGATTGAGCGGCAGGAATTGCCGGTGCAGAGGATCAGCACATTATGCATGGGGTACTCCAGAAGAGGCCGGTCAGCGCCGGCGAAATGTCAGCAGCAGCCGGTGCCGGGTTTGCAGCTCGCTTCGCCGAGCCTGACGCGCGGCTTCTCGGCCTTGGGTGCGCAACAGGCGCTGCCCTCGGCTTTGGGCGCGGCATGATTGAAGGTGGGGATGGCCTTCAGCGAGTGGAACTGCTCCCAGGCTATGCCGGAGGGGTCGATGGTCCAGTACTTGTCCGATTCCATGTAGCAGCAGGCACCGCTCTCCTCGGTTACCGGGGCGCCGGCAGCCTTGGCGCGACTTTCCAGTTCGGCAAGCTCGGCGGCGTCTTCGGCCTGGATGCCCAGGTGATCCAGGCCGACCTTGCCGGAGCGGGTGGAAATGGCGAAATTCATACGCGGGTCGTCGAGCAACCACTTGGCGTAGTCGTCGTGGCGCACGCTTGGCTGGCTGCCGAACAGGGCAGTGTAAAAGGCGACGGATTGCTCGAGATCGGCGACGCCGAGATGGACGTGAAGGCGTTTCATGATGCACCTCTTATTCGTTCATGCGGATAGGCAGATGTACGAAGGCTGCGTAAAAACTCAGGCGCAGCAGTTGGCGTCCTCCAGCGACGCAGTCGAATCGGTGTCCATACTCAAGCGTGAATCGAGAGCGCAGGCGGCGAGGGTTTCCCGCAGAATGGCCTTGGCCCAGTCGGGCAGTTCCGGATTGATCTGGTAGTACACCCATTGGCCCTGGCGTCGATCCAGCAGAATGCCGTCGCTGCGCAGCAGGGCCAGGTGACGGGATATCTTCGGCTGTGCCAGGTCGAGGGCGCACGTCAGTTCGCACACACAGCGCTCGCCGCGGCCGAGCAGGACCAGGCAGCGCAGGCGGGTCTCGTCGGAAAGGGCTTTGAGCAGGCGGACAGGCGTGAGCATGGGTGACCTCCATTTGGATATGCGGATAAGCGTATATATGAGTGCCCAGCCTGGCAAGGCGTTTCCCGGCTGCTCATGCCGGGAAATGTGCGCGCCCGCTCGCCAGGCTTCGCTAAGTGCTTGAAGCAGTTGTAAGTTCGCGGTGAGTCGGTACAATGGCGCCGCTCGCCGTCTGGCGGGTTTCGTTATGGTGGGCCCTGCCGGTCCCCTCGCAACGATCAGCCGTGAACCCGGTCAGGTCCGGAAGGAAGCAGCCGTAGCGGTGACATCGTGTGCCGGGGTGTGGCTGGTGGGGTCCCACCTCCAGTTCCAGGTAGCTGTCAGCGATGACGAGCTACTATCCGCTCCACCGCTCCCGACGCCTTCATTTCCTTCAGCTCCCTTAATATCTCTCGCGTGGGCACGTCCGCAGCGTTGCGCACCAGGCAGCTCAGCGACTCTTCGGTCAGCGTGCGCTGGCTCTCCAGCCGGCCGGACGTGGCATACAGGCGATTGAACCAGTCCAGCGCCAGCTCGCTGCTGACGGCGAAGTCGTAGCGCTTGGCCAACAGTTTCTGCAGCACCAGCTCCTGATTGCGGGCGTCGTCGCGGATCAGGCGCATCTCGTCGAAGTACGGTTGCAGGGTCGGATAGCGATAACCGGCAACGGTGCCGACGCTCGCCGGCTTGGCTGCATTCAGCGGCAGGGGATAGCCCTCGCCGCGGCGCACGACCAGCACGTCCCGCTGCTGGAGTATCTCTACGCTCCACAGGTAGCCGCCACCACCCTGGTGGGCCCAGGCCGGGGACACATAGCAGCGCACGTCGAATTCCTGCTGTTCCTGGGCCATCTGGGTCCGCAGATAGG
Organism: Zestomonas ipomoeae; assembly: GCF_057128665.1. NCBI lineage: Bacteria > Pseudomonadati > Pseudomonadota > Gammaproteobacteria > Pseudomonadales > Pseudomonadaceae > Zestomonas > Zestomonas ipomoeae. The sequence continues at coordinate 254,773 of NZ_JBSKHQ010000001.1, read as the reverse complement.
GCATTACCTTGTATTCGGCACGCCGCCCGAGCCGGGTGGCGAGCTGATCCATCAGCTCATAGAGGATGCCGCCCTCGAATTGGCCGTCCTCGAACCTGGCCAGCGGCATCGCCCAACTTTCCATCACCGCGAAGCGCAGCGGCGGGGGCTCCGCATGGGCATGGCCGCAGATCAATAGAAGCAGCAACGCGAGACGGCGCATACAAGGCCCTCAACCGGATGACGCAAGCAGCACTACCGCTATGGCTGCTTGTATTGACCATAGGCGGGGCACCCATCGGATGCAATTTGCACCATGCTCCGCTAGCATTAGCGGTCTTTGCTCCCTCTGCGACGGTTTTCGATGAGTTATCAGGTTCTTGCACGGAAATGGCGCCCGCGCTCGTTCCGCGAAATGGTCGGCCAGACCCATGTGCTCAAGGCGCTGATCAACGCCCTCGATAATCAGCGCCTGCACCACGCCTATCTATTCACCGGTACCCGCGGGGTCGGCAAGACCACCATCGCGCGGATCATCGCCAAGTGTCTGAACTGCGAAACCGGCATCAGTTCGACGCCGTGCGGGCAATGCTCGGTGTGTCGGGAGATCGACGAGGGCCGTTTCGTCGACCTGATCGAAGTCGACGCTGCCAGTCGTACCAAGGTCGAAGATACCCGCGAGCTGCTTGACAACGTGCAATATGCACCGAGCCGTGGGCGCTACAAGGTCTACCTGATCGACGAAGTGCACATGCTCTCCACGCACTCGTTCAACGCCCTGCTCAAGACCCTCGAAGAGCCGCCGCCGCACGTCAAGTTCCTGCTCGCGACCACCGACCCGCAGAAGCTGCCGGTGACCATCCTGTCCCGCTGCCTGCAGTTCTCCCTGAAGAACATGCCGCCGGAGCGGGTGGTGGAACACCTCACCCATGTGCTCGGCGCGGAAAACGTGCCGTTCGAGGAAGACGCCCTCTGGCTGCTCGGTCGCGCCGCCGACGGCTCGATGCGCGACGCCATGAGCCTGACCGACCAGGCCATTGCCTTCGGCGAGGGCAAGGTGCTGGCCGCCGATGTGCGCGCGATGCTTGGCACTCTCGACCATGGCCAGGTCTACGGCGTACTTCACGCCTTGCTCGAGGGCGATGCCCGGGCACTGCTGGAGGCCGTGCGGCATCTGGCCGAGCAAGGGCCGGACTGGAACGGCGTGCTGTCCGAGATTCTCAATGTGCTGCACCGGGTGGCCATTGCCCAGGCGCTGCCGGAGGCAGTGGACAACGGCCAGGGCGACCGCGACAAGGTACTGGCTCTGGCCCAGGCGCTGCCGGCCGAGGACGTGCAGTTCTATTACCAGATGGGCCTGATCGGCCGACGCGACCTGCCGCTGGCGCCCGATCCGCGCGCCGGTTTCGAAATGGTGCTGCTGCGCATGCTGGCCTTCCGGCCGGCCGATGCCGGCGGCGCGCCGAGATCGCCGCTAAAGGACCTGGGGATCGGCAAGGCCACGGCTGATTCCATGACCAACCCGGTGGCCGGGCCCGCTCCTGCGGTTCCGGCGGTCGCTTCGACTCCGGTTACCCCTGTGGTCCCGCCTGTGGTCGCAGCTCCCGAACCAGCTGCGCCACCTGTCGCTTCGATGCCCGTCGAACCGATGGTTGCAGCCCCTGGCGGCGAAGCTCCTGACGCACCCGCACCCGCACCCGCACCCGCACCCGCACCCGCACCCGCACCTGTTGTGGCGGCTGTTGATCTGCCTTGGGAGGACCCGGCGGCGGTTCCAGAGCCTGTGCCGGTAGAAGAGCCTCCGGCTGCGCAACCCGAGGCGGTGCCGCCAGTGACCGAGCCAGAGCCCGAAGCCGTGATGGCCAGCGTGTCCGAGGCGGCCGACGACGAGCCCCCACTGTCCGACGATGACTATTACGAAGTGGACGGCGATGCCTACGAATACCTGATGCCGTCGGAGGAGATGCCCCAGGCCGTCGAGGCCGAGCCGCTCCCCGCCGCGCAACCGGCCACCGGCCTGGCCGCCGAGTGGCTGGACCTGTTTCCGCGCCTGGGCCTGGCGGGCATGACCGGCAGCATCGCTGCGAACTGCACGCTGGTCGCCATCGACGGAGATACCTGGCATCTGCACCTGGACCCGGCCCAGAGCGCATTGTTCAATGCCACCCAGCAGCGGCGCTTGAACGACGCCCTGAGCCAGTACCATGGCCGGCCGCTGGTGCTGAAGATCGAGCTGATCAAGCCCGAGCAGGAAACCCCGGCGCAGGCTGCCAGTCGCCGTCGCGCGGAGCGCCAGCGTAATGCCGAGGCTTCGATCGCCAACGATCCGCTGGTGCAGCAGATGATCCAGCAGTTCGCCGCGGTGATCCGCGAGGGCAGCATCGAACCCATTGAACCCCTGAATACCTGAGGTGATTCCCATGATGAAAGGTGGCATGGCCGGCCTGATGAAGCAGGCCCAGCAGATGCAAGAAAAGATGCAGAAGATGCAGGAAGAGCTGGCCAACGCCGAGGTTACCGGTCAATCCGGAGCTGGCTTGGTAAGCGTCGTGATGACTGGTCGCCACGACGTCAAGCGTGTCAGCCTGGACGACAGCCTGATGCAGGAAGACAAGGAGATCCTCGAGGACCTGATCGCCGCCGCGGTGAACGACGCGGTGCGCAAGATCGAGCAGAACAGCCAGGAAAAGATGGCTGGCATGACCGCCGGAATGCAACTTCCCCCAGGCATGAAGCTACCTTTCTGACGCGCAGCAGGCCGGCTTGCCGGTCGGCGTGTACACCGATGGTCGGGCCAGGTCCGGCCATCGGTTTTTTCTACCGTCCCTGCACTGACCCTGCTCCTCGCGACGCTGCTTCGGCTTGCACGCCCACGATTTCTTTCGCTATACCTTTCCCGCTCGCCTCGGTGCGTCGCCGCTACGCCGTGTTTTGGCGCATGACTTCCAAGAAGAAGTATTGAGATTGTGTGCATTCCCTTATTTGATCGAGCGCATCGTTATGCATGAAATTCGCAGGTGCTCGTTTACGTCTCGCAGGAAGACAGGTGCATGTCTAAAGGTGGGAAGTTAGCGCCTGCCTGTTATTTGCAAATGCTCCGCTTTTATTATCGAACGCTCGCATTATGTCTCGCCTGTATCGATCTGAAATCAAAGGGCTAGTAGCCATTCGTCAGGGCTGCAGTGTGGCGGTCGTTTAGCGCTGAACTCTCGGTCCTCGGTTTATTCATAAATCATGGCGGGTTCTTTTGCTGAAAATGAGATGAAGCTGTCTCTGCAATCGACGCGGTAACGAAGCAGGAGCATGGATATGGCAGACAAAGGCGATATGAGTGTGCGTGACGCAGGTCGTAAGGGCGGCGAAGCACGCAGGGAACAACTGGGCCCAGAGGGCTATTCCGAAATCGGCAAGAAAGGCGGCGAAGCCCGCAAAGGGCAACTGGGCAGCGAAGGGTATTCGCAGATGGGCCAGAAAGGCGGCGAAACCCGGAAGCAGCAACTGGGCCCGGAGGGTTATTCGGAAATGGGCCAGAAGGGCGGCGAAGCCCGTAGAGAGCAACTGGGCCCGGAAGGTTATTCGGAGCTCGGTCAGAAGGGTGGAAAACGTGTCCGCGAATAAGCGGCAGGAAGAGGAAAATGGCTGATTGTTCGATTTGAAATTGCACGCTGTGGCTGGGCGTGCAGGTTATTCGGAAGTTGGCTGTGAAGATGGGGAAAGAGTTCGCGAATTGATCAAGGGAAGGTAAAGGCAAGAGGGTCAAGGAGAGCAGTATTGCAATGGGGCTATTCTTCTGCGGGGCGTTGGGTCCCGCATTTTATTTCATTGAGCGAGGCGAGAAACAAAATAGCCATGCAGTAGGCTGGTGGTGCTTGTTCACGAGTGCTGGTCTTTGTGCGATCTGATCGCTTGTCACTAAATCAAATCGGATGGAGGGTCGAAAATTATGAAGTGGTGCCACCACCCATGGACTTCTGGTTCCGGTCCGGTTTCATTCCGATTATTGGAGTTTGCTTGTTGGCATCCATCGAGATGCCCTGGCAGTTGATTCGAGCCTTGCGTTGACGCTGCCCCAAGGGCGCGGGTATAACCGCGCCTCTGTGTAGTTGCCCGGCCTTTCTCCCATGAGCTTCAGCCCCCTGATTCGCCAACTGATCGATGCCCTGCGCGTTCTGCCGGGCGTGGGTCAGAAGACCGCCCAGCGCATGGCGCTGCAAATGCTCGAGCGTGACCGCAGCGGCGGCATGCGCCTGGCCCAGGCGCTCGGCCAGGCAATGGAAAAGGTCGGCCACTGCCAGTGCTGCCGAACCCTGTGCGAGGACGAACTCTGTCCGCAGTGCAGCGACCCTCGCCGCGACGACAATCTGCTCTGCGTGGTGCAGGGTCCCATGGACGTGTTCGCCGTCGAGCAGACTGGTTTTCGCGGCCGCTACTTCGTGCTCAAGGGGCATTTGTCTCCCCTGGATGGCCTCGGGCCGGAGGCCATCGGGATTCCCGAACTGATGACGCGGATCGGGCAGGGCAGCTTCTCCGAGGTGATCCTGGCCACCAACCCCACCGTGGAAGGCGAGGCGACGGCTCACTACATCGCCCAATTACTGGTGCCCAAGGGCCTTATCGTGTCGCGCATCGCCCATGGCGTGCCGTTGGGAGGCGAGTTGGAACTGGTCGACGGCGGCACCCTGACTCACGCCTTTTCCGGTCGCAAACCCATTTCCCTCTAGCCCGACACGGGCGACGCAATGTCGCCGGACGCCGCTTGCTGGGCTTCGCTGCGTTTAGCGTCGACCTCCGGTAGGTCCGCAGTCCGTATCGGCAAGTGCGGCGAGCGCTTCGGCGTCGAGGCAATAGCCGATCCAGCGACTATCCGGCCGACCGCCCAGCCGCTGGTAGAACGTTTCGGCGCGATGGTTGCCCGCCAGCACGTCCCACTTCAGGCGTCCCGCACCCCGTGCCATGGCCCAGTTCGCCACCTCGGCCATCAGCAGCCGGCCGAGGCCCGCGCTGCGCTGGCCGGGGGCGACATACAGTTCCTTGAGCACGACGGTAGTTCGCAGGTCGTAAGTGAACGGGATTTCCACCACCACGGCGTATCCCAGCAGCCGGCTGGCGTCTTCAGCAACCCATATCCGGCACTGGGCCTGCGCGCCGAATGCACGCCGCTGCAGCTCCGCCGCGGTGACTTCGAAGGCCTCCCGGTAGCCTTCGAAATCGGCCAGGGCGTGCATCAGCGGCAACAGTTCGGTCACATCTTCTGGCTGCGCCGGACGGATGCGCACACCGCTGCTCAACATGCGCAGGAAATGCCTTGGGTGGTACCGGTCGATTCGCCGCTTTCGCTGATCAGCTCCAAGCCTTCGTCGAGCCAGCCGGTGATGCCGCCGAGCATTTCCTTGACCGGGTACTCCAGGCTCGCCAGGCGCACGGCAGCGCGGTGCACGCCGTTGCAGTGCGGGCCGGCGCAATAGACCACGAACAGCGTATCGCGCGGATAGCCGGCCAGGTACTCGGCGGTCATAAGCCGGTGGGGAATGTTGATCGCGCCCGGCACATGGCCGGCGGCATACGCGGTCGGGCTGCGCACATCGACCAGCACGAAGTCGACCTGCCCGGACTGGAAGCTGGCATGGACGTCCGAGCAGTCGGTTTCGAAGGTCAGGCGATTGCTGAAATGCATGAGCGCGACGGCGGAAGGGGCGGCGGGGGTCTGGCTGATCAGGCTGGGCATGGTACGACTCCGGTGTCGGTTGGATGTGCCTGCACTGTATTCGGCGCGCGCCAGGCGCTACAATGGCGGCCCGGACAAACATCGGTAAGTTTCCGCCAAATGACGCACGACCCTGGTTTGGTTGCGGTGCTGGCCTACGATGGCCTCTGTACGTTCGAGTTTGGCATCGCCGTGGAGATCTTCGGCCTGCCGCGGCCGGAGTTCGACTTTCCCTGGTATCGCCACCGCATCGTCGGCCTGGACGAGGGACCCATGCGCGCCATGGGCGGTGTCCGGGTGCTGGCCGATGCGGGCCTGGAGCGGCTGGCGGAGGCTCGCACCATCATCGTTCCTGGATGGCGTGACCGCAGCGAGGCGCCACCGGAGCGGCTACTGCTGGCGCTGCGTGAGGCACACAGTCGCGGCGCGCGGCTGCTATCCATCTGTTCCGGCGTGTTCGTGTTGGCGGCGACCGGGTTGCTCGACGGCTGCCGCGCAACCACCCACTGGCGCTATGCCGACGAGCTGGCGCGGCGCTTTCCGACGGTGGAGGTGGACCCGGACGTGCTCTACGTGGACGCCGGTCAGCTGATCACCTCGGCCGGCAGTGCAGCCGGCATTGACGCCTGCCTGCATCTGGTGGCGCGTGACTTCGGTACGCGGGTGGCCAACGACGTGGCGCGGCGCTTGGTGATGTCGCCGCAGCGGGCCGGTGGGCAGGCCCAGTTCATTCCCGCGCCGCTGGCCCGGACGCCGCGCAGCGACCTGTCGACAGTGCTGGACTGGGCCCGGCAGCGCTTGGAGCAGCCGCTGGACGTCGCCCAACTCGCCCGTCGCGCGGCCATGAGCGAACGCACCTTCCTGCGCCGCTTCAGCGAAGCCACCGGCATGGCGCCCAAGCGCTGGTTGCAGCACGAACGCCTGGCCAGGGCCAGGGAACTGCTCGAAAGCAGCGACGAGAGCGTGGAGCGCATCGCTGAGCGTTGCGGCTTTCGCTCGGTGGAGGGCTTTCGAGTGGCCTTTCGCACGGCCGCCGGTTTACCGCCTTCGCGCTATCGCGAGCGTTTCGGCAGGACGCCGCTGGTCTGACCGGCCGGCGAGCTGCCGGCCCGTACCGGTCAATGGCGGAAATCTCGCCTTGAAAACCAAGCAAGCGCTAGGTAAGTTCCCGGTAACCCCAACCAGGATTTGCCCATGCCCGCTGCCCAGGATTACTTCGACGCCTCCCATCGACTGGTTCGCGACTCGGTGCGCCGCTTCGTCGAGCGGGAGATCCTGCCCCATGTCGCCGACTGGGAGGAAGCGGAGACGTTTCCCCGCGAGCTGTACCTGAAGGCCGGCGCCGCCGGCATCCTCGGCATCGGCTACCCGGATGCCCTCGGCGGTAGTCACGAAGGCGACCTGTTCGCCAAGGTGGCGGCCAGCGAGGAACTGATGCGCTGTGGCTCCGGCGGGTTGGTGGCCGGCCTGGGCTCGCTGGATATCGGCCTGCCGCCGCTGCTCAAGGGGGGCCGGCCGGAGTTGCGCGAACGGGTGGTGCCGGCGGTGCTGGCTGGCGAAAGGATCATGGCGTTGGCGGTGACCGAGCCCTCCGGCGGTTCCGATGTGGCCAACCTGAAGACCCGGGCGGTGCGCGATGGCGATTGCTACCGGGTCAGCGGCAGCAAGACCTTCATCACCAGCGGCGTGCGGGCCGACTACTACACGGTGGCGGTGCGTACCGGCGGCGAGGGTTTCGGCGGCATCAGCCTGCTGCTGGTCGAGAAGGGCACTCCTGGCTTCACGGTGGGGCGCCAACTGAAGAAGATGGGCTGGTGGGCCTCGGATACCGCCGAGCTGTTCTTCGACGACTGCCAGGTGCCGGCGGCCAATCTCATTGGCGTCGAGAACGCCGGTTTCGCCTGCATCATGGCCAACTTCCAGGCGGAGCGGCTGTCGCTGGCGGTGATGGCCAACATGACCGCGCAGTTGGCGCTGGAGGAGGCGCTGAAGTGGTCCCGCGAGCGCGAGGCGTTCGGCAAGCCGATCGGCAAGTTCCAGGTGCTCAAGCACCGCCTTGCCGAGATGGCCACGCAGGTGGAGGTATCGCGCGAGTTCACCTATCGCCAGGCAGCGCTAATGGCGGCAGGCAAGAGCGTCATCAAGGAAATCTCCATGGCCAAGAACTTCGCCACCGACGTGGCCGACCGGGTCACCTACGATGCGGTGCAAATGCTCGGCGGCATGGGCTACATGCGCGAGAGCCTGGTGGAGCGGCTGTATCGCGACAACCGCATCCTCTCCATCGGCGGTGGCTCGCGGGAGATCATGAACGAGATCATCGCCAAGCAGATGGGCTTGTAGGTCATCCACCCACCGCCCTCGGCGGCACCGCTCGCCCCGCGCTCAGGGCATGGCTTTCTGCAGGTTGCCGCGCAGGGCGACCAGGTCTTCCTTCAGGGCCATCAGTTCTTCGACGGACCGTTCGCTGGCCTGCAGGATGCAGTCGGGTACGTTCCGCGCCTGTTCCTGTAGCGCACGCCCCTTGGCCGTAAGGTATAGCTCCACCACACGCTCGTCGGTCTTGCTGCGCCGGCGATCGATCAACCCCTCGGCTTCCAGGCGCTTGAGCAAGGGCGTGAGTGAGCCGGGGTCGGTCAGCAGGCGGGCGCTGATCTCGCTGACGGTAATGCCTTCGCGCTCCCAGAGAACCAGCATCGCCAGGTATTGCGGGTAGGTCAGGCCGAGCGCCTGCAGCAACGGCTTGTACACCTTGGTCATCAGCAGCGAGGTGGAGTACAGGGCGAAGCACAACTGGTTGTCGAGCAGCAGGTTGTTGCAGGTGGCGGCCATGGTCATCACGCGAGTTCGGGCGGGCGGGGGCAAGGTTATCGCGCTAATTGCCGGGGTGCCAGCAGACCTTGGCTACGCGAGACAACCTTTCCCGGCCGATTGCAGTCCAACGCACTGACTATGGTGACAGTCGACCCACGTCGAACGCGACGCGCGTCCCCGCAGATGGAAAGGAGAAAGCATGCCCCGCGGGCTCCGCAAGATTCCAGTGCAGGCACTGGCGTTTTTCCTGGCCTTTGCCCTTCTGACCGCGCTCGCCTGGCAGGGCGCGCGCCTGCAGCGGGAGCTGTTGATCGATAGCGCGGCGATTGCCCACAGCCTGGAAGTGATCGCCGCCGTGCAGTCCATTCGCTCCTCGTTGCAGGACGTCGAAACCGGCGAGCGTGGCTTCGTCATCAGCGGCGAGCCGATCTACCTGACCCCCTATCTCCAGGCGCTTGAGCGGATCGAAGGTGAGCGGCGGCGGCTGGACGAACTGCTCAAACCGATCGACGAACAGAGCCAGCGCTGGTTGGACCGCCTCGATCAGGATATCGCCAGCCGCCTGCAGCTATCCGCCGAGAATATCCGCATGCGCCGCGAGCAGGGGTTGCAAGCCGCGGCGGCGCATATGATGGCGACCGGCGGCAAGCAAACGATGGACCGGCTGCGCGAACGGCTGGATGAACTGGAACGTAGCGAGCGGGATCGTCTCCAGCGCGAAGGCGAGGCGCTGCGCGGTCGCTTGCAGGACAGCCGCGATCAACTGTTGGTGGGCGGCCTGCTGGCCATGGCGCTGTTTCTCATTTCCTTCACCATTCTCAGTCGCAGCTTGAGCCTGCGACAGCAGTCCGCTTTCGAGGCGCAGGCCAGCGAATCGCGCCTGCGGGCGCTGTTCAGGGCGATTCCCGACTCCCTGTTCGAGATCGACGCCGATGGCCAGGTCCGCAGCCTGGCCGGCAATGGCGCGGGCCTGGAAGCGTTGCCGGGAGAATTGCTCAGGCAACGGGTGCGGCACGACAGCCAGGACGAACTGATCAGCTTCCACTGGCAGAACCCCGAGCACAGCGAATTCGAGGTGCGCATGCTGCCGGCCGGGGCCGGCACCTACCTGGCCATCGCCCGCAACGTCACGGAAACCCGGCGCGCGCGTAGGCACCTGCGGGACCAGCAGGCCTTTCTGCGCAATGTGGTGGATACGGACGAGAACCTGATCTTCGTGCGTGACGCCGATGGCCGGTTCCTGCTCTGCAACCAGGCGTTCGCCCAGTTGCTGGGCATGCAGCCAGCACAGGTGGAGGGGCGACTGCCTGCCGACTTGCCGGGTATCGATGCGCTCGAGCCGCTGCTGGCGGGCGATGCCGAACTGCTGCACGGCCAGCCGGAGCGGCGGGTGGGCGAACTCTGCGTGCGCGATGCGCAGGGCGGGGAGTGCTGGTTGCAATTGATCAAGCGGCCGTTGCGGCTGTCCGACGGCAGCCTGCAGATCCTCGCGGTGGCGGTGGACGTATCCATGCGTCACCAGGTCGACCGCCTGAAGGGCGAATTCATTTCCACCGTCAGCCACGAGCTGCGCACGCCGTTGACGGCCATTCGTGGTGCGCTCGGCATGCTGATCGGTGGCGTGGCCGGGCCCTTCGCGGAGGGGCAGCTGCCGCTGCTGGACATTGCGCATCGCAACAGCGAGCGGTTGGTGCGGCTGATCAACGACATCCTCGACATGGAGAAGCTGGAATCCGGACGGCTGGAGTTCCATTGGGAGATCAGCCCCTTGGGGCCGCTATTGCAACAGGCACTGGAAAGCAACCAGCCCTATGCCGAGGAATACCAGGTCGCCTTGCGCCTGCGGGTCGAGCGGGATGCAGCGGTGCGCCTGGATACTGACCGCTTCGCCCAGGTCATGGCCAACCTGCTGTCCAACGCCATCAAGCACTCGCCCAGTGGCGGCATCGTCGAGGTCGAACTCGATCGCGTGGACGAATGGCTGGAAGTGGCAATCCGCGATCACGGCGAGGGCATTCCCGAGGCCTTCCAGTCCCGCCTGTTCGAGCGCTTCGCCCAAGCCGACTCCTCCGATGCGCGCAAGCGTGGCGGTACCGGGTTGGGCCTGGCCATCACCCGCTCGCTGGTCGAACACCTCGGTGGGGAGATCGGCTTCCACAGCGAGGCCGGGCGCGGTACGCGCTTTCATGTGCGCCTGCCCCTGGCCGCCCAGGCGAGTGCGCAGCAGGGCCAGCCCCAGCCGCGACCCCAGGTGCTGGTGGTGGACAGCGACGCCGGCGCGGCCAGCGCCCTCAGCGGGTTGCTCGAGCAGCAGGGCTACGCCACCCTGGTGGCCGGCAGCGCGGCCCAGGCCCGTCGCCTGCTCGGCGAGACCCAGGTGCACGCCCTGACCCTGAGCCCGCAACTGGCGGACGATGACGGCCTGGCTTTCCTGCGGCGGCTGCGCGAGTTGCCGGCCTACCGGCACTTGCCGGTGCTGATGGTCGGCCTGCGCTCGGCCAGCGATACCGATGACGTGCAGGGCGGTGCGATCGGCGTGGTCGACTGGCTGCGCCCGCCATTCGACGCCGAACGGCTGCAGGCGTCGGTGCGCACCTGCCTGGGGCAGGGTAGCCCGCTGAACATCCTGCATGTGGAGGACGACCCGGATCTGCGCCGGGTGGTCGCCGAACTGCTCGCCGATAGCGATTTTCGCATCCACGGGGCCGGCAGCCTGGCCGAGGCGCGGGAGCAGATGGCCCGCCGTCACCACGCCCTGGCGATCCTCGATCTGGCCCTGCCAGACGGTGATGGCGTCGAGCTGTTCGGCGAGTTCGCCGCGGCCAGCCCGCCAACCCCGGTGGTGGTATTCAGCGCTCGCGAAGAGCCCGGCGAAGCGCCCGGCGTGGTGCTGCGCAAGCTGGTCAAGTCGCGCCACGACAGCTACGAGTTGGCCGGGCTGATCGAGCACTACCTGCGCGCCTGGCCCCCCACCGCGACGGCTTTTCATGACACCGGTCGCCTGCGATCCCAAGACCTGAATTCCGGTTCGAAGGAGCACTCATGAGCAATCCGACGATTCTGATGGTGGAAGACGAAGAGGACATCGCTTTCCTGGTGCGCTACCTGCTGGAGCGCAACGGTTATCGTGTCGAGCATGCCGCCGACGGCCGCCAGGCCCTTGAGCGCATCGAGCAGGACGACCCGCCGGAGCTGGCGCTGATGGACATCATGCTGCCGTACCACGACGGTCTCGACCTGGTGCAGCGACTGCGCGCGCGGCCGGGCTGGCAGTCGGTGCCGGTGCTGATGCTGACGGCCAAGGCCCGTGAAGGGGATATCGTCCGCGCCCTGGAGCTGGGCGCCGATGATTACGTGACCAAGCCGTTCCAGCCCGAGGAGCTGCTGGCCCGCATACGGCGACTGACGAGAAAGAGCCGATGAGGTGGCCGGTACTTCTGCTGGCGGGCTTGCTGCCACTGCTGGCCCAGGGCACGGAGCTGGCCGAGGCGCAGCGGCAGGTCGATGCGCAGGATCTGGAGGGCGCCCAGCGTACCCTGGAAGCACGCCTGGCCGAGCAACCGCAGGATGCCGACAGCCATTACCTGCTGGCCCGCGTACTGGCCTGGCGCGGCCAGTACGGGCCGTCCCTGCGGCACTACGAATGGCTGCTGGCCCGCGAACCGGACAACGCCGACTATCTGCTCGGCCAGGGCCAGGCGCTGCTCTGGTCAGGCCGCCCGCAGCAGGCGCTGGTGCCACTGGAGCGCGCCGCTCGGCTCGCGCCCGACTACGCCGCCGTGCAACAGGCCCTTGCCCAGGCGCGGGCTACGCCGAGCGTGCCCAGGGCGCTGCCCGAACCCTTGCCGCCACCGGCGGCACGTCGGCGCCATGAGCTGGGGTTGTCGCTGCGCCACGATGACGTCGACAGCCACCTCGCGGATTGGCAGACCCAGCGCCTCGACTATCTCTCCAGCCAGCCGGAGGGACTGTCGTGGTATGGCGCGCTGGTTCGCGAGCAACGCTTCGCCGACTGGGACCAGGGCCTGGAGGTGGGCATGGTGGCGCCGCTGACGGCTGACTGGGCGCTGCAAGTGGAGGGCGGTTACCAGGCGAATCCGGATTTCCTGCCGGAGTGGTATGCCGACCTGCGTGCGCAACGGGTGTTGCCGCAGGGCTTCATCGGTGCCGCCAGCCTGCGCCGCACCCGCTATGCGCAAACCCGCATCGACCGGCTGGCGTTGTCGGTCGAGCGCTACTGGGGGCCTTGGCGCGCCGGCTATACGCTGAACCTGTCGGATGTCGAGGGCGGCGGACATCCGGTCGGCCACGCGCTGGCGCTGGATCACTACTACGCCGGCCTGAGCTATGTCGGCCTGCGGACCAGTTTCGGCGAGGAAGAGGGTCTGGAGGAGGGGCGGGTATTCACCAGCGACGTGCGCTCCTGGGGGCTGGAAGGCCGGCATTGGTTCCATGCGCGCTGGGCGTTGACCTGGGAGCTCGGCCATCTTCGCCAGGGCGACTTCTATTCCCGCGACTGGTTGATGCTGGGTGTGCGGCATGCCTTCTGAGCTGCGCTGCCCGGCCTGGTTGTGCGAGGCGCTGGCCAGCCTGCCGGGCGATCCGATTCTGCGGCTGGCCGTGTATGTGGCCTTGGCCCTGGGCGCGGCCACCCTGTTGGTCATGTTCCAGGTGCTGCTGCTGGCGGAGCTGGCTGATCGTCGCGCGGCACGGCGGGAGCGCTTCAACCGGCAGTGGCGGCCGTTATTCGCCCAATGCAGCCTGAGCGAGGAACGGGTCGAACCGGCCCCGCCGGGACCGGGCCAGCGGCTGTGGTTCCTGCTGCTGTGGAATCGAACCCAGCAACAACTGCGCGGTGCCGCGCGGCAAAGGCTCAATGCCCTGCTCGAGCAACTGGGCATGCATGCCCATGCTTTGCGCCTGCTGCGCAGCCGTTCGCTGCGCAAGCGTCTGATCGGCCTGACCTGCCTGCGCTACCTGGCCGACGGCGGCGACTGGCCGGCGGTCCGGCCGTTGCTGGAGGCCCGCAGCCCGCTGGTGTCCCTGGCCGCCGCGCAGACCCTGGTGGCTATCGACGCAGCACGGGCCATGCCGGAGGTGCTGCCGCGCTATTTGCGGCGCAGCGACTGGGCCCAGCCACGGCTGGTCGCGCTCTGCCAGCGAGCCGGTGCCGAGGCGCTGACCGGTCCGTTGCTGGAGGCGCTGCAGACGGCCCCGGAGCCTGCACGGCAGCGTCTGCTGGGACTGCTCGCCTGGGCCGATCCGCGGCGCAGCGCGCCCTGGGCGCGGGCGCAGATGCTCAACCCCAGCGGTAGCGAAAGCCTGCAGGCAGCGCTGACCTGCCTGGGCAGCCTGGGCGATCCGCGTGATCACGTACATCTGCTCGCCATGCTTGTCCACGCCGACCCGGATGTGCGCCTGAGTGCCATCCGCGCCCTGCGTCGGCAGGCCAGCAGCACGGATGCCGTGGCCTTGCGCGACCTGCTCGGCGACAGCAGTTGGTGGGTGCGCCAGGAGGCGGCGGATGCGCTGGTCCGCCTGCCGGGCCTGACCGACCAGATGCTGCGGGCCCTGTGCGACGAACTGCCCGATCGCTACGGCCGCGATGCCTTGCGCCGGGCCCTGGCGGAGCACCGCGATGAGCGGTGACTGGCTGTGGTGGGCGCAGGTCGGCTTCATTGCCTACTTCATTCTGCTCAATGGCAGTTACCTGCTGCTCAATGGCCTATCGATGCTCAGCCTACTGGCGTACATGCGCCAGCGCGCCGAGCTGGGCGAAGATGCCGCCTATCTCGGTATCGAGCCCGGTGTGTCGGTGCTGATGCCAGCCTTCAACGAGCAGGCGACGATCCGCACGTCGGTGCGCTCGATGCTGCAACTGCAGTATCCGGAGTTCGAGGTGTTGGTCATCAATGACGGCTCCACGGACGCCACCCTGCAGGTGCTGGTCGATGAGTTCGAACTGGAGCCGCACCCGGAGCCGCTGCGCCAGGCCGTGCCGCACCAGCCGGTGCGTGGCATCTACCGCTCCCGGCGCTACGCCAATCTGCGGGTGATCGACAAGGTCAACGGCGGCAAGGCCGACGCCCTCAACGCCGGCATCAACGCCGCTCGCCATCAACTGTTCTGCGGTGTCGATGCCGACTCCATCCTGCAGCGCGACAGCCTGCTGCGGGTGGTGCAGCCGTTTCTCGAGGATGAGCGCACCGTGGCCGCCGGCGGTACCGTGCGCATCGCCAACGGCTCGGAGGTGCGCGGCGGCTTTCTGATCCGCGCCGGCCTGCCGGACAACTGGCTGGCGCGCTTCCAGATCGTCGAATACCTGCGGGCGTTTCTCTTCGGCCGGCTCGGCTGGTCGCCTCTCAATGCGGTGCTGATCATCTCCGGCGCTTTCGGTCTGTTCGACCGCGAGCGGGTGATGGCGGTCGGCGGCTACCACAGCGACACCGTGGGCGAGGACATGGAGCTGGTGGTGCGCCTGCATCGCTACCATCGCGAGCGGCACATTCCCTATCGCATCCGCTACGTGCCGGACCCGATCTGCTGGACCGAGGCGCCGGAGGACCTGGGCACGCTCGGCCGCCAGCGCAGTCGGTGGCAGCGCGGGCTGGCGGAAAGCCTGGGTCGCCATGCGCGGCTGTTCTTCAGTTGGCGCGGCGGCGCCGCCGGGCACCTGGCCTGGCCGTTCATGGCGTTGTTCGAGTGGATAGGGCCGCTGGTGGAGCTGGTCGGCTACGGCTTCATGCTGGGCGGCTTCGCCCTCGGGCTGGTCTCCTACAGTGCGCTGGCGGCATTTTTGCTGGTGGCCATCGGCATGGGCATTCTGCTGTCGGTCAATGGCCTGCTGCTGGAGACCCTGTCGTTCCGCGTCTATCAGCGCCGCCGGGATGTGCTGCGGCTGTTTCTCATGGCGATCCTGGAGAACGTCGGCTATCGCCAGCTCAATACCCTGTGGCGCTGCCGTGGCATGTGGCAATGGTTCTCCCGTCGCAAGCACCAGTGGGGTGCGATGAAGCGCAGCGGGCGATGGGGCCAGCAGTAGCCGGTGCGCGGAAGGTCACCTGTCCAGACCGTATTTTTTCTTGAGCGCGTCGACGGCCTGCCGCTGCCGGTCCAGGAAGAGGTCGAAGCGGCGGATCAGTTCCGGATGGCGAATGCTGGACAGGTAGTAGTGGCTGTCCTGCAGGGCCAGCAGGCGGGGCTCTATCCGCAGCCCGTCGGGGTTTCCCCTGCGCTCGAGGTGGTAATGGGCCACCTGCTGGGCCATGTTGGCGGCGTCAATGTAGCCGGACAGCGCCATATGGATCAGCCCCTGCGGATTGGGTGCCTCCTTGATCTGGACCTGCCCGGAAGCGATCTGGTCCTTGAATTTCCACGGCGTAAAACCGCGGATGAAGCCCAGGGTACGGTAGTTCTCCAGAGGCTCGCCCAGCCGCGTCGGCAGTACCAGCATGGCGTCCTGGAACACCAGCAGCGGCTGCGAATAGGTGATGGTGAAGGGGTCCTTCTCCTTTACGTCCCAGCGCGGGTTGTCGGGGAACACCAGGTCGAGCCGGCCGGCGTGATACTCGTGGCGCAGGCGGCGCACCGGCAACGGCAGGTAGACCAGTTGAATGCGTTCGTCAGCTGCGAACAGGTCTAGCACGTCGCGGGCGTAGCCACGGTAGAGGTAGTCCGGTGGCGCGGCGGAGTAGATGGGGTAGTAATCCACGTTCTCCACGCCGACGCGGTAGGTCGGCGCTTCTTCGGTCGCCCAGGCGCCACTCACCAGCAGCAGGCATAGGAGCAGCCCACCACAGCGGACTCGCCAGGCTTGCAGGGAGGCAGGGAGGATCAGCACGTCAATCGCCAACGACCTCATGGAATGGAGCCAGGCGGCGATAAGCGCTTCGCTGCCCAAGTAGTTCTATTCAAGCCCAGGATTGCAGAGGCCGCTCGGTCTTCCCGTCAAATGAAGGGCGGCCTCAGTCCTTGAGTTTCCGGGCAATCCAGATGGTATGGCGGGTGCCCTTGTTGCCGTGGGCGAACACTTGCACTTCCTGCGCCTTGAAGCCTGCTTTGCCGAGCCTTTCGCTGAATTGGCGATCGGCACTGGCCGACCACACGGCAAGCACGCCGGCGGGTCGCAGCGCCTGGGCACAGGCGCTCAGGCCGGCCATCGAATACAGCCAGCTGTTGGCCTTCTGGGTCAGCCCCTCCGGGCCGTTGTCGACGTCCAGCATGATCGCGTCGAAGCCTTGCGGCTCGTCCTTCAGCACCTCGGCGACGTCGGCGTTGAGCACTCTGGCGCGGGGATCGCGCAGCGGATAGCCGGACTTCTCGCCCAGCGGGCCGAGGTTCCACTCGATCACCCCGGGCACCAGCTCGGCCACCACCACGTCGGCGTCCGTTCCCAGATGCTTGAGCGCGGAGGCCAGGGTGAACCCCATGCCCAGACCGCCGATCAACACGCGTGCCCGAGGGCGTGCCGCTACCTGCGTGCAGGGAATCTCGGCCAGGGCATCCTCGGAGCCATGCATGCGCGTATTCATCAGTTGGTTGCCGTTGCCGCCCTGAATCTTGACCACGAAGTCCTCGCCATACTCGAACAGGCACAGGGCGCCGCCGTTACCGGGAATTGGAGCGGTGTCGAGCAATACAAAGCGTTTCATGGAGACTCTCGCGGGGACTGGCAACGGGCCGAGCACGGCTGGCAGTAAGCGGGTGCGCTCGGCGGGGTTGGCCATTCTAACGGCAAGTGCAACTGGTCGTGGTCTGGAGAGCCGTAGCGGCTGCGTACGCACGTGTTGGTGCAGGGCGACGCCCCTCGTCCGGTTTGGTCACGGACTGCCATACAGACAGGCGCTTGGTGCCGTGCTAGACGGCCTGAACCGTTTATCTGGATGGATGAAACTCCCCAGTCACCGTGTCCTCGTATTTTCTGTGAGGCGATGCTGCGGCGCTGAGCCAATGATCGCTTGGCGACGCCTACGCCTCTGGTTTTGATTATCAAAACCGTCTTTCCCTATCCAATTAGGAGGTACCTATGAGCGATAAGAAAGGAGACATGAGCGTAAGCGAAGCAGGCCGCAAAGGTGGTGAAGCCACTTCAGCCTCCCACGACAAAGAGTTCTACCAGGATATCGGTCAGAAGGGGGGGGAACGCAGCGGCGGCAACTTCGCCAACGACCCCGAACGAGCAGCCGAAGCTGGCCGCAAAGGCGGACAGAACAGCGATGGCAATTTTGCCAGCGATCGCGAGAAAGCTTCGGAAGCAGGCCGCAAAGGTGGCCAGAACAGCCACGGCGGTGGTCGTAGCTGATGCAGCGTACCGAGTGGAGGCCCAGCCTCCACTCACTTCTCGATACGCCTTGTTCGACCCCGCATGAATCGCCGGCCAGGTTCCTGCTGTCGGATCGCGACAGCCCCCGTCCGGCACCGTTCCTCGTCCACACGCGCTGTTGCCAGTCGATGACCGGCGTGCGGCACCTGCACGAAACGCCGACTGTCTCGATTGCCCATGGCAGGTGGGGCCGCCCTGCGTTCGGCTAAGTGCCGCTGGGTGATGACTGCGCGTAAAATCTTTACGGTCATGGTCCGGGCATTGCTACCGGCCCTGGGCAGCGGCGGACCGCCGGCTGTCGCCGAGGTGGAGGACATGCTTTCCGACGCCCATGAGCGGACCGAGGAGACCCAGGGCCTCGGTGCTCTGTTCACCGACGGCTTCGTGTCGTTCAGCTTGCTTTGCGCGGCCTGGACCCCTAGCGGGTCGCCAGGAACAGCCTGAGATTCTCGTCGCCGCCCGGCGGCCGCACCGTTCCGCCGGCCGAGAAACCGAGCTTGCGCAACAGCCGGATCGACGCCTGGTTGCTTTCCATGACGATGGCGCAGATGCGCTCGATGGCCAGTTCCTGCCTGGCGTGCTCCAGCACGGCGCGCGTCGCCTCGTGCGCATAGCCCTGGCCGCAGAAGGCTTGTAGAAGGGCGTAACCGAGGTCGATGTCCTGCAGGTAGTCGCGCTTGAGCAGGCCGACCATGCCGATCGGCAGGTCCCCGTCCCGCAGCCCGACCCGCCAGAGGCCGAAGCCCTGTTGCCGATAGCTTTCGAGCGGACCCTCGAGCAGGTAGCGCCGTGCGCCGTCCAGGTCGTGCACGCCCTTGTCGGCGATGTTGGCGATGAAAGCCGGCTCGTTCAGCAAGCGCAGGATGAAGCTTGCATCGTCGAGAACGAACGGCCGGATGGTCAGGCGGGCGGTCTTCAGCTCGATCATGGGGTTCCGAGTCGATTTGCGGCGAAAGGCCGGGCGGTCACCAAGATGACTGCCACGGGGCGGGCGGTTCTGCGTGGAGCGGCTGAGAAAAATGTCTGATAGCATCCTGCCGCGCAAATGGCAAAGACCCTGCCCAGAGGGTTTCCGCTTCGGAACCTCGTCGGCGCCCTTGGGTCCGACACACGTCAGGCGGTCATGACTGCCCATGTAGTACTTTCGCGATGCACTGGCATGGCTTTGAGGGGGATGGATGGAATTGTGGACCGCCGTGCAGGCGTTGATCCTGGGTATTGTCGAAGGGTTGACCGAATTTCTGCCGATTTCCAGCACCGGTCACCAGATCATCGTTGCCGATCTCATCGGCTTTGGCGGCGAGCGGGCGAAGGCGTTCAACATCATCATCCAACTTGGCGCGATTCTAGCGGTGATGTGGGAATACCGGCGCAAGATTCTCGGCGTCATGTTCGGCTTGCCGAGCAATCGTTCCGACCAGCGCTTCACGCTCAACCTGATCATTGCCCTGTTGCCGGCGGTGGTGCTCGGCGCGACCTTCGCCGAGATGATCCAGCACTATCTGTTCAATCCGATCACTGTGGCCGCGGCATTGGTGCTGGGCGGTCTGGTCATGCTCTGGGCCGAGCGGCGGCATCACCAGGTGCATGCCGAAACGGTAGACCAGATCACCTGGAAGGACGCCCTCAAGGTCGGCCTGGCCCAGTGCGTGGCGATGATCCCCGGTACTTCGCGCTCCGGCGCCACCATCATCGGCGGCCTGCTGTTCGGCTTGTCGCGCAAGACCGCCACCGAGTTTTCCTTCTTCCTGGCGATGCCGACCATGGTCGCGGCGGCGTTGTATTCCGGCTACCACAACCGCGCATTGTTTCAGTGGAGCGACGTCCCGGTGTTCGCCATCGGCTTCGTCATGGCGTTCGTCTTCGCCATGCTGGCGGTGCGGGCGCTGCTCAAATTCATCGCCAACCACAGCTACGCGGTGTTCGCCTGGTACCGCATCGGCTTCGGCCTGCTGATCCTGGCCACCTGGCAGTTGGGCTGGATCGATTGGTCGACTGCCCAGCTCTGATGCCGGTCGGCTAGTCCAGCAGCAGGCCCACCCGTTGGCGTTTCGGCAGGCGGCCTACCACCAACTGGTGTGAGCGGGTCAGCAACTGGCGCAACTCCTCGTCGCCCAGCTGGAAGGGCGGCGCCACGCTGATCCAGTGGGCGCGTGCCAGGTAGGGGGCCGGGCGTATGCCGGGGCGATCGCAGAAGCCGAGGAAGAGTTCGTCGTCGACCTTGAACGCCAGGCTGTCGCCGGCGAAGGCCAGGGCCGCGAACATCTTGTTACCTGCCACCGAGAACACCCGCACGCCGCCCCATTTGAGATCTTCGCGGGCGCCCGGCAGTTGCAGGCAGAAGGCGGCGATGGCATCAGGGGTCATGCTTGGGTTCCTTGTTTGGGTGGTTCAGATCGGCTGCTGCCAGTCTTGTCGATAGGCCGCAGTGAGGTGCTCGATCCAGGCCCGAACCGCCGGCAGCATACCGCGTCGATGGGGATAGACCGCCTGCAAGTAGCCACCGGGCAGCGACCAGTTCGACAACAAACGCTGCAGGCTGCCATGGGCCAGTTCTTCCTCGCAATACAGCTGTGGTAGCAGGGTGATGCCCAGCCCACCGAGTGCCGCGGTTTTGCGCACGACGAAGTCGTCGATGCCCAGGCGTGCTTCCAGCGCGATGTCCTGCCGGCTGCCATCGGCGCCGATCAGCCGCAGGTGCACCCGGCGGTCGGCCTCCACGGCGCCAAGCACGGGCAGCCCGACCAGATCTTCCGGGCGTTCGATGCGGTGACCCCGCACGAGACTTGGCGCCGCCACCAGGAACGACTGCGCTGGGCGCAGGCGCCGGGCGATCAGGGCCGGGT
The DNA here is from genome assembly GCF_057128665.1 of Zestomonas ipomoeae. Classification (NCBI taxonomy): domain Bacteria; kingdom Pseudomonadati; phylum Pseudomonadota; class Gammaproteobacteria; order Pseudomonadales; family Pseudomonadaceae; genus Zestomonas; species Zestomonas ipomoeae. Next base: position 234,108 of record NZ_JBSKHQ010000001.1, on the reverse strand, counting down.
CCTCGTCATCCTGGTCGCGCACCCGCAGGGCCACATCCACGCCGTCTTCCAACAGATCGATGCGCCGGTTGCTCAGCAGCATTTCCAACCGCACCTCGGGGTAGGCGCGCAGAAAGGAGGTGATGGCTTCCGGCATCGGCGACATCTGCGCCAGGGCGACCGGGCAGGACACGCGCAGGCGGCCGCGCGGTTCGCTGGACAGGCTGGCGACGGTTTCCTCGGCCTGTTCGGCCTCCAGCAGCATCGCCTGGCAGTGGCGCAGGTAGCGCTCGCCGACATCCGTCAGCACCAGTTTGCGTGTGCTGCGCTGGAGCAGGCGCACGCCGAGGCGCTCCTCCAGTTCGGCGATGCGCCGCGACAGGCGCGACTTGGGAATGCCCAGGACTCGGCCGGCCGCAGCAAAGCCGCCGGCTTCCACCACCTTGGCGAAGTAAAACAGGTCGTTCAGGTCTTGCATCGGAGATCGTCCTATAGATGGGACGAACTATCGCATTTTTGCCATCTACTGCGCCATTCGCCTCACCGGTAGTCTTTGCTTCAAGTCGGTCGCAATCGCGACCCAGAATCAGGCCAGATCGGAGAGACACCCATGAAGCTCCTGCACCTCGACTCCAGCATCCTCGGCGATGCTTCCATTTCCCGCCAACTGTCCCGCGCCGTGGTCGAGGCCTGGCAACAGGCCGAGCCGGCCGTCCAGGTCAGCTACCGCGACCTGGCCGCCGACGCGCTCGGGCACCTGTCGTCCGGCAGCCTGGTGGCGAGCAATACGCCGGCCGAGCTGCGCGATGCGGCGCAGACACACGAGGCCGCGCTGGCCGAGTCGACCATGGCCGAATTCCTCGCCGCCGACGCCATCGTGATCGCTGCGCCGATGTACAACTTCAGCGTGCCGAGCCAGTTGAAGGCCTGGATCGATCGCGTGGCGGTCGCTGGCAAGACCTTCCGCTACACCGAGAATGGCCCCCAGGGCCTGGCCGGTGGCAAGCAGGTGGTGATCGTCTCGACCGCCGGCGGCCAGCACGCCGGGCAGGCGAGCGGCGTGGCCCATGAGGACTACCTGCGGCTGGTGCTGAATTTCCTCGGCATCACCGACATCCGCGTGGTCCGTGCCGAGGGCCTGGCAATGGGCGACGCGGTGCGCGGCGAGGCGCTGGCCAGCGCCAGGCAGCAGATCGAGGCGCTGTTCGAAAGCGTCGCCGCCTGACCCTCCAGCAAGGCAAAGGCCTCGGCTCTCCGGGGTCTTTGCCTGTTCGTTCCCAGCCTCTGGCAATGGACTCCCTGCTTGTTGCGAATGCAGCTAACCTAGCAGCTTCATTCGCTTCTTCAGTAAAAGGAGTTCACCTATGTCGCTATCCTTCTACCAGGCATCCATACCGCTGCTCGTGCGCATGTTTGGCAATCTTTCGGCCATTCTCGACAAGGCCGAAGCCTATGCCGAAGCGAAGAAGATCGATCCCGCCGTGCTGCTCAATGCCCGCCTGGCGCCGGACATGCATCCGCTGACGCGACAGATCCAGATTGCCAGCGACACCGCCAAAGGTTGCGCGGCGCGCCTGGCGGGCGTGGATATCCCCAGCTTCCCCGATACCGAGAGCAGCTTCGCCGACCTGAAGGCGCGCATCACCAAGACGCTGGAATTCATCCAGAGCCTCAATGCCGAACAGATCGACAGCGGGGAAGGCCGGGAAATCGTGCTGCGCTTCCCGGGCAACGAGTTGAAGTTCAGCGGCGCGAACTACCTGTTGCATTTCGTTCTGCCCAACTTCTATTTCCACGTCACCACGGCCTATTCGATCCTGCGCCACAACGGCCTGGATATCGGCAAGATGGACTATCTCGGTCGCGCCTGACCGACGGACGAAAATGAAAACGCCCCGACGATGCGGGGCGTTTTTCATGGGGGCGAGGAGGTCCTCAGACCACCAGGCCCTGGCTGCGCAGGTAGTCGTCGTAGCTGCCGCTGAAGTCGGTCACGCCGTTCTCCGACAGCTCGATGATGCGGGTGGCCAGGGAGCTGACGAACTCGCGGTCATGGCTGACGAAGATCAGCGTGCCGGGGTAGTTCTCCAGCGCCAGGTTGAGTGCTTCGATGGATTCCATGTCCAGGTGGTTGGTCGGCTCGTCGAGCACCAGCACGTTGGGCTTCTTCAGGATCAGCTTGCCGAACAGCATACGGCCCTGCTCGCCACCGGAAATCACCTTCACCGATTTCTGGATCTCGTCGTTGGAGAACAGCATGCGGCCCAGCGTGCCGCGCACCACCTGCTCGCCACCCTGGGTCCACTGCGCCATCCAGTCGAACAGCGTCACGTCGTCGGCGAAGTCCTCGGCGTGGTCCTGGGCGTAGTAGCCGAGATCGGCGCTCTCGGTCCACTTCACTTCGCCGCTCATTGGCTGCATCTCGCCGACCAGCGTGCGCAGCAGGGTGGTCTTGCCGATGCCGTTGGGGCCGATGATGGCGACCCGCTCGCCGGCTTCGATCTGCATGTTGAGATTCTTGAACAGCGGCACGCCGTCGAAGCCCTGGCTGACCCGTTCCAGGGTGACCGCCTGGCGATGCAGCTTCTTGTACTGCTCGAAGCGAATGAACGGGCTGACGCGACTGGACGGCTTGACCTCTTCCAGCTGGATCTTGTCGATCTGCCGGGCGCGGCTGGTGGCCTGCTTGGCCTTGGATGCGTTGGCCGAGAAGCGGCTGACGAAAGTCTGCAGTTCGGCGATCTGCGCCTTCTTCTTGGCGTTGTCCGACAGCAGACGCTCGCGGGCCTGGGTCGCAGCGGTCATGTACTCGTCGTAGTTACCGGGGAACAGGCGCAGCTCGCCGTAGTCCAGGTCGGCCATGTGGGTGCAGACCGAGTTCAGGAAGTGGCGGTCGTGGGAAATGATGATCATGGTGCTGTTGCGCGCGGTGAGCACGCCTTCCAGCCAGCGGATGGTATTGATGTCCAGGTGGTTGGTCGGTTCGTCCAGCAGCAGCACTTCCGGGTCGGAGAACAGTGCCTGGGCCAGCAGCACGCGCAGCTTCCAGCCCGGTGCCACGGCGCTCATCGGGCCGAAGTGCTGCTCCAGCGGGATACCCAGGCCCAGCAGCAGCTCACCAGCGCGGGATTCGGCGGTATAGCCGTCGAACTCGGCGAACTGCACTTCCAGCTCGGCCACGGCCATGCCGTCGTCCTCGCTCATCTCCGGCAGCGAATAGATGCGGTCGCGCTCGGCCTTCACCGCCCAGAGCTCGCTGTGGCCCATGATCACGGTGTCGATCACCGTGAAGTCTTCATAGGCGAACTGGTCCTGGCGCAACTTGCCGAGACGCACGTTCGGCTCGAGCATCACCTGGCCGCCGGAAGGCTCCAGTTCCCCCCCGAGGATCTTCATGAACGTCGACTTGCCGCAGCCATTGGCGCCGATCAGGCCGTAGCGGTTGCCATTGCCGAACTTGACGGAAACGTTCTCGAACAGCGGCTTCGCGCCGAACTGCATGGTGATGTTGGCGGTTGAAATCACGAAGGGAATCCCGAAAAGCTAGGGCGCTCGCGCGCAAAAGGCGGCGATTGTAGCGGTTTCGGGCGTGCAAGGGCAGTCGCAGGGACGGGCGGGGCATGGCGCAGGCTGAAAGCGCGGCCCGACAGCGTAGGCCGCCGGGCCGAGGCGTCACGCTGCCGGGGAGTTCATCAGCCGGCGAACGCCAGCTTCTGCTTCCAGCGCTGTTCCAGCGTCTTGGTGTCGTGGTCGTTGGGGTGGAAGCCGGGACGGTAGTAGTCGAAATAGGCGCCCAGCAGTTGGGTGAAGTAGCCGTTGCGCGGGCCGAACAGGGTCTTCAGGCCGTATTTCCAGGTGCGCCAGTTGAACAGCTGGCCGTCCTTGCGCAGCAGGTGCAGCTGGAACCAGCCGATCACGCCCAGGAATACCAGGGTGGTGCTGGCCATGATCGCTACGCGGGTGAAGTAGCCGCCACCGACATGCTGGTAGACGTCGTAGGCCACGGCCTTGTGCTCGTTCTCTTCGATGGCGTGCCACATCCACAGCTTGTACAGCCGCGGATCGTTCATCTGGGTGGTGAGGTCTTCGCGGCGCAGCAACTGCTCGGCCATGGTCGCGGTGAAATGTTCCAGGGCGCAGGTGGCGGCCAGGCGCTGCTTGCGGGTGCTGAAGCGGGTGACCCATTCCAGCAGTACCTTGATGCGCAGTTCCAGGCGCTCGAGGTCGATATCGTGTTCGGCAGCGTACTGGTTATAGGTGGCGTGTTCCTTGGAGTGCATGGCCTCCTGGCCGATGAATGCACTGATGTCCTTCTGCAATTGCGGGTCGGTGACCTGCTGGCGCACCGCGCGCACGCTGTCGACGAAGAACTTCTCACCGTAGGGAAACAGAGAAGACAGGTTGTTCATGAAATGGCTCATGAACGGGTCGTCATTCCACCAGTACTTGGCGCTGCTGGCGAAGCTGAAATCCATCCGGCGAACGGGAAAACTGGCCTGGGGCGCGGTCATGGGAGTGACTCCTCGGCGGCATCGTTGGTGATTCGAAGGCACGCTAGTGCTCAAGGCCAATGATTGAGCGTGCAGGCTCGCCGGACCACCCATCCAAAGTGCTGGGATTGTCGAACAGTCCGGCACTTGGTAGGGGTGGGAGGTCGGCCCAGGACAGTCGGTAGTCGCGGGGGTTAGCGGTCGTCGAGGGCGAAGGCGGTCAGGGTGTAGGTGGGAATGCCCATGTCCTGCAGCTTGCGCGAACCGCCGAGTTCCGGCAGGTCGATGATGGCGGCGGCCTCGAACAGGCTGGCGCGCATACGCCGCACCAGGCGAGCGGCGGCCAGCAGGGTACCGCCGGTGGCGATCAGGTCATCGAACAGCAGCAGCGAGTCGCCTTCGCAAAGGCTGTCGGCCTGCACCTCAAGATGGGATTCGCCGTATTCGGTCTGGTAGGCCTCGGCGAGCACCTCGCCGGGCAGCTTGCCTTCCTTGCGGAACAGGACCAGCGGCCGGTTCAGCTCGTAGGCGATGATCGATCCGATGAGAAAGCCCCGTGCGTCCATGGCGCCGATATGGCTGAAGTCGGCCTCGACATAGCGCTGGATGAAGCTGTCGGCAACCATGCGCAGTGCGCGCGGGGACTGCAGCAGCGGCGCAATGTCGCGAAACACTACGCCGGGCTTGGGGAAGTCCTGAATCGGGCGAATCAATGACTTGATGGTGAATTCGTCGAAAATCATCTGTAGATCCTGAACCGCCTGCGGGGCTGCGGATGAAGTCGTCTCAGGCCTCGAGATTGCCACCGGCCAGGGCGCAGAGCTGGATGGGGTCGAGAATGTGTACTTCCTTGCCCTCGGCGGCGATCATGCTGTTCTGCTGGAAACGGGTGAACACGCGGGATACGGTCTCCACCGCCAGGCCCAGGTAGTTGCCGATCTCGTTGCGGGACATCGCCAGGCGGAACTGGTTGGCCGAGAAACCACGGGCGCTGAAGCGCGCGGAAAGGTTGACCAGGAAGGTGGCAATGCGCTCGTCGGCGGTTTTCTTCGAGAGCAGCAGCATCATTTGCTGGTCATCGCGGATTTCCCGGCTCATCACCCGCATCAGCTGCCGGCGCAGTTGCGGCAGGCGGATGGCCAGGTCGTCGAGGCGGTCGAAGGGAATTTCGCAGACCGAAGTGGTTTCCAGCGCCAGCGCCGACACCGGGCAGGCGGCGGTGTCCATGCCGGAGAGGCCGACCAGTTCGCTGGGCAGGTGGAAGCCGGTGATCTGTTCTTCGCCGCTATCGGTGACGCTGAAGGTCTTCAAGGCGCCGGAGCGCACGGCGAATACCGAGTTGAAGGGGTCGCCCTGGCGGAACAGGAATTCGCCCTTTTTCAAGGGTCGACCGCGCTTGACGATCTCGTCGAGCGAATCGATATCGCTCATGTCCAGGCTCAACGGCAAGCACAGCGAGGCGAGGCTGCAGTCATGGCAGTTGGCCTGGTGCTGCGCGCGGACCTTGATGTTTTCAGACATGGGAGTGGCGATTCCTGAGAGCGGAGCAATACGCCAAAGGTTAACCCAGGCGCCCGGTAGCTGCCACCCTGCGCTCGCGGTCATTTCGTCGCATTGACCCCCGATCCTGAGCGGTTCCGCATAGGCAGCCAGCCCGGTTCAGATCACGCGCGAGAATCGTGGGCATTCTCCTTGTTCGCCTAGGTAGCGATCGAACAGCATGCAGACGGCGCGGACCAGCAAGCGGCCCGCTGGCAGGATGTCGATGCGTCGCTTATCCAGTACCAGCAGCCCATCGGTCGCCATTTGCTGCAAGGCGGGCCAGGCGGAGGCGAAGTAGCGCCGGAAATCGATGGCGAAATCGCGTTCGATGCGGGCGAAGTCCAAGTGAAACTCGCAGATCAGTTGTTGAATCACCGCTTTCCTCACGCGGTCGTCCGCGTTGCATATCAATCCTCGGCTGGTTGCCAGTTGGCCTTCGTCGAGCGCGTGCTGGTACTGGGCGATGTCGTTGTTGTTCTGGCAGTAGAGGTCGCCGATCTGGCTGATGGCGGAAACGCCCAGGCCGATCAGGTCGCAATGACCGTGGGTGGTGTAGCCCTGGAAGTTTCGTTGCAGCGTGCCGTCCTCCTGGGCGCTGGCCAGTTCGTCATGGGGCAGGGCGAAATGGTCCATGCCGATGTAGCGGTAGCCGGCAGCATCCAGTTGCTCGATGCTGCCCTGGAGCATGGCCAGTTTGTCTTCCGGCTTCGGCAGGTCGCTGGCGTTGATGCGTCGCTGCGTTGCGAAGCGTTCCGGCAGGTGTGCGTAGTTGAAGACCGAAAGACGGTCCGGCTGCAGGGCAATTACCTCCTTGACCGTGCGAGCGAAACTTTCCGGGGTCTGCAGCGGTAGGCCATAGATGAGGTCGATGTTCACCGAGCGAAACTGCAGCGTGCGCGCGGCCTCGACGATGGCGCGGGTTTCTTCGAGGCTCTGCAGGCGATTGATCGCCCGCTGCACGGTGGGATCGAGGTCCTGCACACCGACGCTGACTCGGTTGAAGCCCAGTCGGCGCAACAGGCCCATGGTCGACCAGTCCGCTTCGCGCGGGTCGATCTCGATGTTGTAGTCGCCGCTGCTGTCGTGCAGGTTGAAGTGCTTGCGCAGTTGCCCCATCAGCTGGCTTAACTCGTCGTGACTGAAGAAGGTGGGCGTGCCCCCCCCCAGGTGCAGTTGTTCGACGGTCTGCTTGCGGTCGGTGTGGCAGCCGATGATCTCGATTTCGCGCTGCAAGCGCTCCAGGTAGGGCAGGGCGCGGCCGTGGTCCTTGGTGATGACCTTGTTGCAGGCGCAGTAGTAGCAGACATTGGCGCAGAACGGCACGTGGACATAGAGCGAGAGCGGGCGCTGGGCCTTGCGGCTGTCGCGCAGGGCATGGAACAGCTCGAAGGGACCGATACCATCGTGGAACTGCATGGCGGTCGGGTAGGAGGTGTAGCGTGGGCCGGCCTGGTCGTAGCGGCGGATCAGTTCGGCATCCCAGCGGAGTGTGGCTGGCATTTGGGCATTCCCGATGTGGCAGGGCTGTGTCGGGAAGTGTACGAAGCAGGCGCCGGGGGCACGTTGACCTGTATCAAGGGGTCGCTGCGGGCCGAAGGGCGCGTCAATGCCCCATCAACCAATGCTGGTGCGGCCCTGGAAGGGTCCAGATGCCGAACAGCATGACCAGCAGGCCGCCAGCGATGCGCACGCCGCGCCGACGTAGCAAGGCCGTCAGGCGCTCCGCGGCGAGCCCGGTGGTGACCAGTACCGGCAGCGTGCCGAGGCCGAAGGTGAGCATCAGCACGGCGCTGTCCAGCGCATCGCCCTGGCTCGCCGCCCAGAGCAGCGTGCTGTAGACCAGGCCGCACGGCAGCCAGCCCCACAGCGAGCCGAGCAGCAGGGCCCTGGGCAGGCTGGTTACCGGCATGAAGCGCCGGGTCAGGGGCTGAATGTACCGCCACAGGCCGCGGCCGAGGGCTTCGATGCGGGTGAGGCCACTCCACCAGCCCGCTAGGTACAAGCCCATGGCGATCAGCAGCAGGCCGGCGCCGATGCGCAGCGCCATGGCTGCGGGGCTGCTGGCCACCGCCCAGCCGGCGAGGCCGATCAACAAGCCGGCGGCGGCGTAGCTGAGAATTCGGCCGAGGTTGTAGGCGAGCAGCAGGCGTAGGCGTCGGCCCCGCTGTTCGGGAGGAATGGCCAGGGTCAGGGCGCCCATCAGGCCACCGCACATGCCCAGGCAGTGACCGCCGCCGAGCAGGCCGAGGACCAGCGCGGAAACCAGCAGCGGGGCGAGATCAGTCACGGGAGGCGTCCTGTTCGTCGGCCTTGCCTTCGGCTTCGTCGACGCCGGCCTGATGCTTGGGATCCTCGTCGTCGAACAGGATGCTATGGGCCGGGCTGTCCATGTCGTCGTACTGGCCGCTGTCGACCGCCCAGAAGAACAGCCAGATGGCCAGCGCGACCACGATCACGGCGACGGGAATCATTACGTAAAGTGCGATCATGCTGTCTCCGGTTCTGCTGGCCGAATCGCGCTGCGCGGATCCGAGCTGCTTTCAATTCTCGCGAGGTGGATTCGCGTTTGCGTCCCCCCTACGCTCGCCAGCAAGTGGAGCGTTCGGCGAACTGGCGAATGAATTCGCCCCTACGGCATGCCCTAGGGTGGTTGTCGCCTTTTACATCCACCATGCATTGGTTTGCGCCCTATGGTCGGCTCAGCCGCAGGGCGTTGAGTACCACCAGCAGCGAGCTGATCGACATGCCGATGGCCGCCCAGATCGGGGTGACCCAGCCGATGGCGGCGAACGGCAGGACCAGGCCATTGTACAGACTGGCCCAGGTCAGGTTCTCGATGATGATCCGCCTCGTGCGACGGGCCTGGTCGAAAGCCTGCACCAGGCTGTCCAGTCGATTGGACAGCAGCACCGCGTCGGCACTGGTCTTGGCCAGGTCGGTGGCCGAGCCCATGGCCACGCTGATGTCGGCCGCAGCCAGCACCGGTACGTCGTTGACGCCGTCGCCGAGCATCAGCACCCGGCGCCCGCGACTGTGCAATTCCCCGAGGGCAGCCAGCTTGGCGTCAGGCGTCAGGCCGCCGCGCGCGTCGGCGATGCCGAGGCGCGCGGCGATTTCGCCGACCATTGGCGAACTGTCGCCGGACAGCAGTAGGGTCTGCCAGCCGCGTGCGCGGCAGGCCTCGAGCAGCGCGGGGGCGTCCTCGCGCAGGCGGTCGGCCAGCACCAGCCAGGCCAACGGCCCCTGGCGGTCGGCGAGCAGCAGCCACTGGCCATGGCTGCCGGGAATCTCCGGTGCGGCCCGATCACTCAGGGCGCAGGCAAAGGAGGGCTGGCCGATGCGCAGAAGGCGACCCGCGACTTCGCCCTCCAGACCCAGGCCGGGCATGCTTTCGACCCGCTCCGCCGCTTGTGGCGCCCGGCCGAAGGCACGGGCAATCGGGTGTTCGGAATGGTTCTCCAGGGCGGCGGCCAGTGCCAGGCAGGTATCGCCATCCAGGTCGCGCAGGGGGTGGATCGCCTCCAGGATCAGGCGTCCCTCGGTCAAGGTGCCGGTCTTGTCGAAGATCACCGTATCGATCTGGTTCAGGCCCTCCAGCACATGGCCGCGCGTCAGCAGCAGACCGAGTGCGTGCAAGCTGCCGGTGGCCGCCGTCAGGGCGGTCGGTGTGGCCAGGGACAGCGCGCAGGGACAGGTGGCCACCAGCAGGGCGAGCACGATCCAGAACGCCCGCTGGGCGTCGATCTGCCACCACACCAGGCCGACGACTGCGGCTACCGCCAGTACCAGCACCAGGAACCATTGAGCGACGCGGTCGGCCAGTTGCGCCAGCCGTGGCTTGTCGGCCTGGGCGCGCTCCAGCAGGCGCACGATGGAGGAGAGCCGGGTGGCGTCGCCCAGAGCCTGCACTTCGACGGTCAGCGGTCCCTCGACATTCAGGGTGCCGGCCGTGACGCTGTCGCCGACGCCCTTGGGTTGGGGCAGGTATTCACCGGTCAGCAAGGCTTCGTCGATGCTCGACTGCCCGGCGAGTATGCGGCCATCGGCCGGCAGCAGGGCGCCGGGCGGCACCAGTACGCGGTCGCCGAGCTGCAGCTCGGTGAGCAGTACCCGCTGGCTTTGGCCGTCGCTTTCCAGGCGCAGGCAGGAGGCGGGCAGCAGCTTGACCAGTTGTGCCGTGGCCGCTGCGGTGCGCTCGCGGGCTCGCCGTTCCAGATAGCGGCCGGCGAGCAGGAACAGCGCGAACATGCCCACGGCATCGAAATACAACTCGCCGCTCGCCGTCAGGGTCGACCAGATGCCGGCGACATAGGCGCCGCCGATGGCCAGGGAGACCGATACGTCCATGGTCAGGTGGCGCGTGCGCAGGTCGCGCAGGGCGCCCTTGAAGAAGTCCGTGCAGCAATAGAAGACGATCGGCGTGGCGAGAAACAGGCTGACCCAGCGCAGAATGCTGTCCATGCCTGCCGACAAGTCGATGTTGAACTCCGGCCAAGTGGCCATGCTTGCCATCATCACCTGCATCCACAGCAATCCGGCGACGCCGAGCTGGCGCAGTGCACGACGGTTTTCCCGCTGCAGTTGTGCCGCTGCCTGGTCGGCCTGGTAGGGGTGGGCCGCATAGCCGATGCGCCGCAGTTCCTTGAGCAGGTGGCTGAGCGGCAGGCGGCTGTCCTGCCAGCGCACGTGCAGGCGGTGGTTGGACAGGTTGAGGTTGGCCTCGGCCACGCCCGGCAGGTCGCGCAAATGTTTTTCGATCAGCCAGCCACAGGCCGCGCAGCTGATGCCTTCGATCAGCAGGCAGGTGCTGGCCAACTCGCCCTGGTGCTCGACAAGCGGCTGCTGTACCTCGGCGCGGTCATACAGCTCCAGTTCGTCGGGCAGGGCCTGGGGCAGGTTTTCCGGATTGGTCGAGGCTTCGCTGCGGTGCCTGTAGTAGCTTTCCAGCCCGCCCGCGACGATGGCCTCGGCCACGGCCTGGCAGCCCGGGCAGCACATATCCCGCACCTCGCCCAGCACGTGCGCCTGGAACCGGCTGCCGGCGGGAACCGGCAGGCCGCAGTGGTAGCAGGGAGTGGGGGAGGCCATGGGTCGTATCGGGACTCGAGTGTGGGCGCGCGACCGGCACGCGCTGCGGTGCTCAGTCGTTGCCTAGCTGGATGGCGAGACCGTTGGCCAGGTCCTCTTCCTCGAACAGGCGCCAGTCCTTGCCGCCCTCGGTGCCGAGCAGCTCGACGAAGCGGCGGCCCTGTACGGCGTCCTGCATCTGTCCCAGGTAGAGCCCATCGCCCTGCGGCTGCAGGACGACCCGGCGGTCGCGCTCGGGCTGGGTCGGCGAGATCAGGTTGAGCACCAGGTGCGGCGGGCGGCTGATGCCGGTCAGCATGACCTCGGCCGTACCGGCTCCCTCGTCGAGGGTGAGTCGGGCGCCCATCTTCAATTGCTTGGCCAACTGCTCGCGTTCCAGCGAGGTGTTGATGCCCTTGCCGGCGTCGTAGTAGTTGTCCACCACCAGGCTGTCGGAGTGCGTGATGGCGATGGTCAGCATCGACAAGCCGAGCACCACGGACGAGGCGAGGATGGCGATGATGAACCAGGGCCAGAACTGCTTGTACCAGGGGTTCTCGGTCGACTGCATGGGTTACCTGTTTAGCGGACGGCGGGGCCGATGAAGCGGCTGTCGGCGTCGTTCTTGATGTCGGGATTATCCGCCGATTGCACGCGGAAAATGATTTCGTTGGTACTGGACGGCAGCTTCTCGGGCTCGATGGACAGCTCCACCGCCAGCGACAGGACCTCGCCGGCCAGTGCGCGGACCTCGCGTTTGCCTTCGTAAACCAGGCCGTCGAGACCATCGGCTTCGATCACGAAGGTCTGGTCGTGCTGGGCCTTGTTCATGATCTTCAGGGTATAGACATTCTCGACCCGGCCTTCTTCGTTCTCGCGGAACAGCACGCGGTCCTTGATTACGTCCAGCTGTACCAGCGGGCGTTCGGTCAGGGCATAGGCGAACAACCCCATCATCGCTGTCAGAGCCACGGCATAGCCGATCAGGCGCGGGCGCAACAGCTGGGTCTTCTGCCCGGACAGGTTGTGCTCGGTGGTGTAGCTGATCAGCCCACGCGGGTAGTTCATCTTGTCCATGATGGTGTCGCAGGCGTCGATGCAGGCGGCGCAGCCGATGCATTCGATCTGCAGGCCGTCGCGGATGTCGATGCCGGTGGGGCAGACCTGCACGCACATGGTGCAGTCGATGCAGTCGCCGAGACCCTGGGCCTTGTAGTTGGCGTCCTTCTTGCGCGGGCCGCGTTTCTCGCCGCGGCGTGGGTCGTAGGAAACCACCAGGGTGTCCTTGTCGAACATCACGCTCTGGAACCGTGCGTAGGGACACATGTAGATGCACACCTGCTCGCGCAGGTAGCCGGCGTTGCCATAGGTGGCCAGGGTGAAGAAGCCGATCCAGAACAGTGCCCAGCCATTGGTGTCGAAAGTCAGCAGATCAGGGATCAGTTCGCGGATCGGGGTGAAGTAACCGACGAAGGTGATGGCCGTGAGCAGCGCCACGCCGACCCATATGCTGTGCTTGGCCAGCTTGCGCAGGAACTTGTTGATCGTCATCGGGGCCTTGTCCAGCTTCATGCGCTGGTTGCGATCGCCCTCGGTGACCTTCTCGGCCCACATGTAGACCCAGGTGAATACGCTCTGCGGGCAGGTATAGCCGCACCACACGCGGCCGGCGAAGACAGTGATGAAGAACAGGCCGAAGGCGCAGATGATCAGCAACCAGGACAGCAGCATGAAGTCCTGCGGCCAGAAGGTGGCGCCGAAGATATGGAACTTGCGCTCGGGCAGGTCCCACCAGACGGCCTGGCGGCCTTCCCAGTTGATCCAGACGGTGCCGAAATAGAGCAGGAACAGCAGGCTGCCACCGACCATGCGCAGGTTGCGGAACATGCCCTTGAAGGCGCGGGTGTAGATTTTTTCGCGCTTGGCGTACAGATCGACGTTTTCGACCTGCTTTACGGGGGTGACGTCTCGGAGGGGGATCTGCTCGCTCATCTAGTCGTACCACGGCTTGGGGTTGGTGCCCCGACCGATGCGTGCCGGCCGGGGTCAATTTCCTGCTGCGTATGGTACGCCCGAAGAGCCGCATGACAGTGCGACAGGGCGTCGCGCCTCATGCGTCGGTGTTACTTCTGAGCTTCTACCGGCTTGCCTTGCGACAAGCTGTAAACGTAAGCAGCAAGCAGGTGCACTTTGTCATTGCCCAGATGCTCTTCCTGAGCCGGCATGCGGCCGTTACGGCCGTAGCGCAGGGTCTGCTGGACCTGGGCGAAGCTGGAGCCGTACAGCCAGGTCTTGTCGGTCAGGTTGGGGGCGCCCATCGCCTGGGTGCCCTTGGCCTCGGGTCCGTGACAGGCTACACAGTTGCCCTTGAAGATTTCTTGACCTGCGGCAACGTCGACGCCTTCAGGATTCTTCAGGCCGGACAGGCTGCGCACGTAGGCAGCAACGTTCTTGATGCCCTGCTCGCCGATGATTTCCTTCCACGCCGGCATCGCTGCCTGGCGACCGCCCATGATGGTGGTCTTGATGGTCTCCGGCTCGCCGCCGTACAGCCAGTCGTTGTCGGTCAGGTTGGGGAAGCCGTAGGCACCCTTGGCGTCGGAGCCATGGCAGACCGAGCAGTTGGAGGCGAACAGGCGACCGCCCATTTTCAGGGCCTGCTCATCCTTGGCGACTTCCTCGATCGGCATGGCGGCGTACTTGGAGAACAACGGGCCGTATTGCGCTTCGGCCTTGGCCATTTCCTTTTCCCACTGGTGCACGCCGGTCCAGCCTTTCACGCCGTTGCTGAACTCCTCGCCGTCCTGGTAACCGGGCATGATGCCTTTCCAGTTGCCCAGGCCGGGGTAGAAGGTCAGGTAGCCCACTGCGAACAGCAGGGTCGCGACGAACAACATGAACCACCACTTGGGCAGCGGGTTGTCGTATTCCTCGATGCCATCGAAGGCGTGGCCGACGGTTTCGTCGGTCGTGTCGGCACGCTGGCCCTTGCGGGTCGCGAAAATCAACCAGGTCAGCGCCACCAGGGTGCCGACGGTCAGGATGGTGACGTACCAACTCCAAAAAGTGGTCATTCGCTCTTACTCCTAGAAGCTTCTTCGTCGCGCTCTCTGGATTTCGGATTCTCGTCGGCGAAGGGCAGGTTGGCGGCTTCGTCGAAGCTTTTCTTGCGTTTGCTGCTATAGGCCCAGAGCACGACGCTGATGAAAGCGACGAATACCAACAGGGTGCCTAGGCCGCGAAGCGTTCCGATATCCATAGGGGCGTTACCGTTTGTTCTTGAGGCTGGTGCCGAGGACCTGCAGATAGGACACCAGGGCGTCCATCTCGGACTTGCCTTTGACGGCATCCTTGGCGCCGGCGATGTCTTCGTCGGTGTAGGGCACGCCGAGGGTGCGCATGGCTTCCAGTTTGCGGGCGGTGTTCTTGCCGTCCAGGTGATTCTCAACCAACCACGGATAGGCCGGCATCTTCGACTCCGGCACGACGTTGCGCGGGTTGTACAGGTGGGCGCGGTGCCAGTCGTCCGAGTAGCGGCCGCCGACGCGGGCCAGGTCCGGGCCGGTGCGCTTGGAGCCCCACAGGAAGGGGTGGTCCCAGACGCTTTCGCCGGCGACGGAATAGTGGCCGTAGCGCTCGGTCTCGGCACGGAACGGGCGAACCATCTGCGAGTGGCAGCCGACGCAGCCTTCGCGGATATAGATGTCGCGGCCTTCCAGCTGCAGCGCGGTATAGGGCTTGAGGCCTTCCACCGGCTGGGTGGTTTCCTGTTGGAAGAACAGCGGGACGATCTGCACCAGGCCGCCGATGCTGACGGCCAGGACCATGAACAGAGCCAGCAGGCCGACGTTCTTTTCGACTACTTCATGCTGTTTCATCAGTGGGCTCCTTCAACCACGAACTGCGCCGCTGCTTCGGCTTCCGCCGGCTTGGAGGCAAGTACGGTACGCAAGGTGTTGTAGGCCATCAGCAGCATGCCGGTGAGGAAGAAGCCGCCACCGACCATGCGCACGATGTAACCGGGGTGGCTGGCTTGCAGGGCTTCGACGAAGGAGTAGGTCAGGGTGCCGTCTTCGTTGACTGCGCGCCACATCAGGCCCTGGGTGATGCCGTTGACCCACATCGAGGCGATGTAGAGCACGGTGCCGATGGTGGCGAGCCAGAAGTGCGCGTTGATCAGGCCGATGCTGTGCATCTGCTGGCGGCCGAACACCTTGGGGATCAGGTGGTAGATGGCGCCGATGGAAATCATCGCAACCCAGCCGAGGGCGCCGGCATGTACGTGGCCGATGGTCCAGTCGGTGTAGTGGGAGAGGGCGTTGACGGTCTTGATGGCCATCATCGGGCCTTCGAAGGTGGACATGCCGTAGAACGCCAGGGAGACCACCAAAAAGCGCAGGATCGGATCGGTGCGCAGCTTATGCCAGGCGCCGGAGAGGGTCATCATGCCGTTGATCATGCCGCCCCAGCTCGGTGCCAGCAGGATCAGCGACATCGCCATGCCGAGGGACTGGGCCCAGTCCGGCAGCGCGGTGTAGTGCAAGTGGTGCGGACCCGCCCAGATATAGACGGAGATCAATGCCCAGAAGTGCACGATCGAGAGACGATAAGAGTAGATCGGCCGCTCTGCCTGCTTGGGCACGAAGTAGTACATCATCCCGAGGAAGCCGGCGGTGAGGAAGAAGCCCACGGCGTTGTGGCCGTACCACCACTGGATCATCGCATCGGTTGCACCCGAGTAGATCGAGTAGGACTTGAAGGCGCCAACCGGGATTTCCAGGTTGTTGACGATGTGCAGCAGCGCCACGGTAAGGATGAAGCCACCGAAGAACCAGTTGCCCACATAGATGTGCTTCACCTTGCGCTTGACGATGGTGCCGAAGAACACCACTGCGTAGCTGACCCAGACCAGCGCGATCAGGATGTCGATCGGCCATTCCAGTTCGGCGTACTCCTTGGAGGAGGTGAAGCCCTGGGGCAGGGTGATGATGGCGAGCACGATGACCGCTTGCCAGCCCCAGAAGGTGAAGGCGGCCAGGCCATCAGAAATCAGTCGGGCCTGGGAGGTGCGCTGAACCACGTAGTAGGACGTGGCGAACAGGGCGCAGCCGCCGAAGGCGAAGATCACCGCGTTGGTGTGCAGCGGGCGCAGACGGCCGAAGCTGGTCCACGGCAGGTCGAAGTTCAGTACCGGCCACACCAGCTGTGCGGCGATCAGAACACCGAGACCCATCCCAATGACCCCCCAGATCACCGTCATAACGGCGAACTGGCGGACCACTTTGTAGTTATAAGCAGTCTGACTGATTGCTGTGCTCATGCTTGGTTCCACGGTTAATGGAGTTTTATTGGGGCAAAAAACGGCGGCAAGTATGGAGAAAGCAGGTAGCCATTGCAACGCGCGAGGGTACCGTCCAGCGCCGTTCAAGCTCTGCTAAGTCGCGATATCCCAAGCGTTTTTCAGAGCTTTCACCTGCCAGACCGGCAGGCGTGAAGGAAGGGTTTCGCCTTGGTATTCGGGGTGTGTCGGGCGAATGCCAAGCAGGTTACCGGCAAGCGGCGTGGGGAGCCAGGTGGGAAGGTACAAGCGGAGTGCGACACTTGGTCGCAGACTGCGCGCACCTTTTATGGCGCGGCAGTCGGGCGGGAAGGGTGGCGCGTCCTTGCGCCTGCCTGGATCAGCGGTCTGCGACCTGCTGCGGCCGCTGCGACAGGCTGTACACGTAGGCCGCCAGCAGATGCACCTTGTCGTTGCCCAGGTATTGCTCCTGCGCCGGCATCTGGCCATTGCGGCCGTGGCGGATGGTCTGCTGCAACTGGGCCAGGCTGGAACCGTAGATCCAGCCGGCCGGCTTGGTCAGGTCCGGGGCGCCCATCATCGCCATGCCCTGACCACTCGGGCCGTGGCACGCGGCGCAGTTGCCGGCGAAGATCTGCCTGCCGGCGGCCAGGTCGGCCTGCGCGTTCTCGCCCAGCGGCAGACCCGCCAGATCCCTGCGCACGTAGGCGGCGACGTTTTTCACGCCCGCGTCTCCGAGAATCGGACCCCAGGCCGGCATTGCGGCCATGCGTCCGTTCAGGATGGTGGCCTTGATGGTTTCCGGCTCGCCGCCCCAGCGCCAGTGGCTGTCGGTGAGATTGGGGAAGCCGACGGCGCCCTTGGCATCCGAACCGTGGCAGATGGAGCAATAGGTGGCGAACAGACGACCGCCCATCTTCAGAGCCTGTTCGTCCTGTGCTGCGACTTCGATGGGCATCGCGGCATATTTGGCGAAAATCGGCCCATATTCCTGGTCTGCTTTCGTTACTTCCCGTTGCCACTGCTTGGCTTGCGTCCAGCCGTCCTCATAGCCCGGCAGCACGCCCTTCCAGTTGCCGAGCCCCGGATAGAGGATCAGGTAGCCGGCGGCGAAGACGATGGTGCCGACGAACAGCAGGAACCACCACTTGGGCAGCGGGTTGTCGTACTCCTCGATGCCATCGAAGGCATGGCCCATGGTCTTGTCGGTGGTGCCCTTGGATTCGCCCTTGCGGGTGGCGAATACCAGCCAGAGCAGCGCGACCAGCGTGCCGAGGGTAAGCAGAGTGATGTACCAGCTCCAGAAGCTGCTCATTGGGGGGTGCTCCTTGAAACATGTGGGGCGCGGGGCGTGGGTTCGTCGGCGAAGGGCAGATTGGCGGCCTCGTCGAAGGCGGCCTTGCGTCTGCCGCTATAGGCCCAGAGCGTCACGCCGATGAAGGCGAGCATCACCAGTGCGGTGCCGAGCCCGCGCAGGGTTCCGATGTCGATTCCAATGGTCATCGGGCTCACCGCTTGTTCTTCAGCGCGGTGCCGAGCACCTGCAGGTAGGCGACCAGGGCATCCATCTCGCTCTTGCCTTTCACCGCATCCGCTGCGCCAGCGATGTCTTGCTCGCTGTAGGGCACGCCGAGGGTGCGCATGGCCTGCAGCTTCTTGGCGGTGTCCTTGCCGTCCAGCTGGGCTTCCACCAGCCAGGGGTAGGCCGGCATCTTCGATTCCGGTACCACGTTGCGCGGGTTGTACAGGTGGGCGCGGTGCCAGTCGTCCGAGTAGCGGCCGCCGACGCGGGCCAGGTCCGGACCGGTACGCTTGGAGCCCCAGAGGAACGGGTGGTCCCAGACGCTTTCGCCGGCGACGGAATAGTGGCCGTAGCGCTCGGTCTCGGCGCGGAACGGACGAACCATCTGCGAGTGGCAGCCGACGCAGCCTTCGCGGATATAGATGTCGCGGCCTTCCAGCTGCAGCGCGGTATAGGGCTTGAGGCCTTCCACCGGCTGGGTGGTTTCCTGTTGGAAGAACAGCGGGACGATCTGCACCAGGCCGCCGATGCTGACGGCCAGGACCATGAACAGAGCCAGCAGGCCGACGTTCTTTTCGACTACTTCATGCTGTTTCATCAGTGGGCTCCTTCAACCACGAACTGCGCGGCCGCTTCGACTTCCGCCGGCCTGGCCACTCGCACGGTGCGCCAGGTGTTGTAGGCCATCAGCAGCATGCCGCCGAGGAAGATGGCGCCGCCGATCAGGCGCACCACGTAACCCGGGTGACCGGCTTGCAGGGCTTCGACGAAGGAATAGGTCAGCGTGCCGTCCTCGTTCACCGCGCGCCACATCAGGCCCTGGGCGATGCCGTTGACCCACATCGAGGCGATGTAGAGCACGGTGCCGATGGTGGCGAGCCAGAAGTGCGCGTTGATCAGGCCGATGCTGTGCATCTGCTGGCGGCCGAACACCTTGGGGATCAGGTGGTAGATGGCGCCGATGGAAATCATCGCAACCCAGCCGAGGGCGCCGGCATGTACGTGGCCGATGGTCCAGTCGGTGTAGTGGGAGAGGGCGTTGACGGTCTTGATGGCCATCATCGGGCCTTCGAAGGTGGACATGCCGTAGAACGCCAGGGAGACCACCAGGAAGCGCAGGATCGGGTCCGAGCGCAACTTATGCCAGGCGCCCGAAAGCGTCATCATGCCGTTGATCATGCCGCCCCAGCTCGGTGCCAGCAGGATCAGCGACATCACCATGCCGAGGGACTGGGCCCAGTCCGGCAGTGCGGTGTAGTGCAAATGGTGCGGGCCGGCCCAGATGTACACGGCGATCAGCGCCCAGAAGTGCACGATGGACAGGCGGTAGGAGTACACCGGGCGCCCGGCCTGCTTGGGCACGAAGTAATACATCATCCCGAGAAAGCCGGCGGTGAGGAAGAAACCCACGGCGTTGTGGCCGTACCACCACTGGATCATCGCATCGGTCGCGCCGGAATACAGCGAGTAAGACTTGGTCAGGGTCACCGGAATTTCCAGGTTGTTGACCACATGCAGTAGCGCCACGGTGAGGATGAAACCGCCGAAAAACCAGTTGCCGACGTAGATGTGCTTGGTCTTGCGCTTGATCAGCGTGCCGAAGAACACCACCGCATAGGCCACCCAGACCACCGTGATCAGCAGGTCGATCGGCCATTCCAGTTCGGCGTATTCCTTGGAGCTGGTCCAACCCATCGGCAGGGTGATCGCCGCCAGCAGGATCACCAGTTGCCAGCCCCAGAAGGTGAAGGCCGCCAGTTTGTCGGAGATGAGGCGGGTCTGGCAGGTGCGTTGCACCGCATAATAGGACGTGGCGAACAGGGCGCAGCCGCCGAAGGCGAAGATCACCGCATTGGTATGCAGCGGTCGCAGGCGGCCGAAGCTGGTCCAGGGCAGGTCGAAGTTGAGCTGCGGCCACGCCAATTGGGCGGCGATGAGCACGCCGAGCCCCATCCCGACGATGCCCCACACCACCGTCATGATGGCGAATTGGCGGACCACCTTGTAGTTGTAGGCGGTACTGGTTGCTGTGTTCATGTATGGGTTCCCATCCACGGTTACGGGCAGATTGTTTTTTGGGTCCGGCCCTTGGCGGGCAGGATCGATCGATGCGAGGCAAAGCATGGGCAATGCGCAACGAGACGGTATTGACGGGGATCAATACCCACAGACTGCGAGTGGACAAGGCGACTGGCTATGGAGCCGGCCGGAAGGAAAGGCCACAGGCACCCTGATCCTGGCCCATGGTGCTGGTGCGCCGATGGATAGCCCGTTCATGGAGGACATGGCCCAACGTCTTGCCATCCGTGGGCTGGCGGTGGTTCGCTTCGAGTTTCCGTACATGGCGGCGAGACGCCTGAAGGGAGGCAAGCGACCACCGAATCCGCAGGCGCAATTGCTGGAGTGCTGGCGCCAGGTATACCGAGAGGTGCGACACCAGGTCACGGGGCCGCTGGCCATTGGAGGCAAGTCCATGGGCGGAAGGATGGCGAGCCTGCTGGCCGACGAACTGCTGGCCGACGCACTGGTCTGTCTCGGCTATCCCTTCTATGCCGCCGGCAAGCCGGAAAAGCCGCGGGTGGCACACCTGGCGTCGCTGCAGACCCCGACCCTGGTCGTGCAGGGCGAGCGCGACGCCTTGGGCAACCGGGCCAACGTGGAGAACTACGTGCTATCCGACAGCATTCGGCTGCACTGGCTGGAGGCGGCGGACCATGATCTCAAGCCGTTGAAGGCAACCGGATTGACCCATGCGCAGCATCTGGATAGCGCGGCGGAGGAAGTGATTGCGTTTCTGGCAGGGGCCGAGTCGACCGGATCCAACTGAAAAGCTGACTAAAGTCGCCTTTTCAGTTGGATGCTGGGCGTCGCTTCATCCGGTTGAAGGGAGGCTCACGAGCCTACATCAACGATTGAACCGCTCCACCAGCGAACTCTGGTTCTGCGCGGTCACCGTGAGTTCCTCGCTGAGGCGGGCGGTGTCGTGGGCTTCGCCGGAGGTCTTGTCGGCGAGTTGGGCGATGGTGCTGATGTTCTGGTTGATTTCCTCGGCCACTGCGCTTTGCTGTTCGGCAGCGGCGGCGATCTGGTTGGCCATGTCGGCGATGTTAGACACCGCATCGCTGATGCCGAGCAGTGCCTCGTCGGCCTGCTGCACGCGCTCGACCCCTTCGTCGGCCTCTTTGCGGCCGGTCTCCATGGTCTGCACCGCCTCTTCGGCGGTTTTCTGCAGTTTGGCGATCAGTTGGTGGATCTGTCCGGTGGATTCGGCAGTGCGCTGTGCCAGGGAGCGCACTTCATCGGCCACCACGGCGAAACCGCGACCCATTTCACCGGCGCGTGCCGCTTCGATGGCAGCGTTCAGCGCCAGCAGGTTGGTCTGGTCGGCGATGCTCTTGATCACATCGACCACGCCGCCGATCTCGTTGCTGTCCTGCGCCAGGCGAGTGACGGTCTCGCCGGTGCTGGCCACCGAAACCGACAACCGCTGGATCGCCTCGCGGGTTTCCGCGGCGACACGGCGCCCCTGGCTGGTCAGGCGATTGGCGTCCTGGGTGGCCTCGGCGGTACGGGCGACGTTGCTCGCCACTTCCTGGGTCGTGGCAGCCATTTCGTGGATGGCGGCGGCCACTTGCTCGGTCTCCACCCGCTGGCGATCCAGGCCGGTGGAGCTGCTGTGCGCCAGGGCATCGGCCTGGCGCGCTTGCCGGGTCAACTGCTCGGCGGTGTCCTGCAGGCGGGTCAGGCAGGTCTTCAGGCGGGCGTCCTGGCTGAGCATGGCCATTTCCAGGCGTGCCTGGTCGCCGCGGCTGTCGGTGTACATCTGCGCGATCAAGGGGTCTGAGGTGGCCTGCTCGGCGAGTTGCAGCAGGCGCTTGATGCCGCGGTTCTGCCAAGCCAGGCCGGCGAGGCCCAGGGGCACGGAAAGCAGGGCTGCCAGCAGGAAGCCCCAGTGGCTGTCCAGCCAGGCGCCGACCAGAAATCCGATCTGGCTGACCAGGATGAATGGCAGCCAGTCCTGCAACACCGGCAGCCATTTGTCGCGGCTCGGAATCGCCGATTTGCCGGAGTTTATCCGCTGGTAGAGCGTTTCGGCGCGTCGGATCTGTTCGGCAGTGGGCTTGATGCGTACCGATTCGTAGGCCACCACCTGGCCCTTCTCCAGAACCGGAATGACATAGGCGTTGACCCAGTAGTGGTCGCCGTTCTTGCAACGGTTCTTGACGATGCCCATCCATGGCCGCCCCTGCTTAAGGGTGTTCCACAGGTGCTCGAAGACCGCGGGCGGGACATCGGGGTGGCGCACCAGGTTGTGTGGCGCACGTAGCAGTTCTTCGCGGGAGAACCCGCTGATCTCGACGAACGCATCGTTGCAGTAGGTGATGACACCCTTGATGTCGGTGGTCGAGATGAGGCGCTGCTGGGCGGGAAAGGTGCGTTCCCGCTGGGTGATGGGCTGGTTATTGCGCATGGGGCTATCCGAATTGGCTGTGCCAGTTGATCGGCTGGCGAACAATGAACTTAAGGCGCTGCTCAAAGAGCGCAGTGTAACCGTATATGAACGGCTTCACATTTCTGGCGCCAGGATTACGCCGTTGCCGGGCGCGATCGGATTCGGTTGCGCCGGAACGCTTGGCGTTCCGGCGTTCGCTCAGGAGGCGATCAGTTGGCGCAACACGTAATGCAGGATGCCGCCGGCCTTGAAGTACTCCACCTCGTTGGCGGTATCGATTCGGCACAGCACGGGGAAGTTGGAACGTGAGCCGTCGCTGCGCTCGACCTCTATCGTCAGTAACTGGCGAGGTTTGATATCGACCGACAGCCCGCGGATGGAAAGCTTTTCCGTACCGCTGAGACCGAGCGTCTTGCGGTTCTGGTCGCCGACGAACTGCAGCGCCAGCACGCCCATGCCGATCAGGTTGGAGCGGTGGATGCGCTCGAAGCTTTCGGCGATCACCGCCTTGATGCCCAGGAGATTGGTGCCCTTGGCCGCCCAGTCGCGGGACGAGCCGGTGCCATATTCTTTGCCGGCCACCACGACCAGCGGCACGCCTTCGGCTTGGTAGCGCATCGCCGCGTCGTAGATCGAAAGCTTCTCGCAGCCGGGTTGATAGAGGGTGTTGCCGCCTTCTTCGCCGCCGAGCATTTCGTTCTTGATGCGGATGTTGGCGAAGGTGCCGCGCATCATGACTTCATGATTACCGCGGCGAGCGCCATAGGAGTTGAAGTCCTCGGGTTTCACCCCCAGCCCCTGCAGGTACAGCCCTGCCGGTGAGCTGGGTTTGATGTTGCCCGCCGGGGAAATGTGGTCGGTGGTTATGGAGTCGCCGAACAGGGCCAGGATGCGGGCGCCTTCGATATCTTTCGGCGGGGCCGGTGGCTGGTCGATATGGCTGAAGAATGGCGGGTTCTGCACGTAGCTGGAAGCGGGGTCCCACTGGTAGGTATCCCCGGCGTTGAAGGAAATGGCCTGCCAATGGGCATCGCCGCTGAACACGTCGGCGTACTGTTTGTGGAACATGGCGCCATCCACCGCTGAAACGGCCTGGGCCACCTCGGCGCTGCTCGGCCAGATGTCCTTCAGGTAGACCGGCTGCTCGTTGTCGTCATAACCCAGCGGCTCCTTGCTCATGTCGATGCGCGTGGTACCCGTCAGGGCGAACGCCACCACCAGCGGCGGAGAGGCCAGCCAGTTGGCCTTCACCAGCGGATGCACGCGTCCTTCGAAGTTGCGGTTGCCGGAGAGCACCGAGGAGACCGTCAGGTCGTTGTCGGTGATCGCCTGGGCGATAGGGGCGGGCAATGGCCCAGAGTTGCCGATGCAGGTGGTGCAGCCGTAGCCGACCAGGTTGAAACCCAGCGCGTCGAGATAGGGCGTCAGCCCGGCTTTGACCAGGTAGTCGGTCACCACCTTGGAGCCGGGCGCCAGCGACGACTTCACCCACGGCTTGCGCTGCAAACCGCGCTCGACGGCTTTTTTGGCCACCAGACCGGCGGCCATCATCACGCTGGGGTTGGACGTATTGGTACAGGAGGTGATCGCGGCGATCACCACGGCGCCGTGTTCCAGGGCGTAGTTCTCGTTGGCAACCGGGAAGGGGGTGTTGGCTTGCTGCTTCTTGCCGGAGGTTTCCAGCAACAGGTCGAACGCGGAGCCGATGTCCCACAGGTTCACCCGATCCTGGGGACGCTTCGGGCCGGCCAGGGATGGCTGCACGCTGGCCAGGTCGAGTTCCAGGCAGTCGGTGAACACCGGCTCCTCGGCATTGGCATCGCGCCAGAGGCCCTGGGCCTTGCAGTAGGCTTCCACCAGTTCGATGGCGTGCTCGTCGCGGCCGGAGAGGCGCAGGTAGTCCATGGTCACCGCATCGACCGGAAAGAAGCCGCAGGTGGCGCCATATTCCGGCGCCATGTTGGCCATGGTGGCGCGATCGGCCAGCGGCAGGTGATCGAGGCCGGGACCGAAGAATTCGACGAACTTGCCCACCACGCCGTGCTTGCGCAGCATCTGCGTCACCGTCAGCACCAGGTCGGTTGCGGTGACGCCTTCGTTGAGCCGGCCGGTCAGGCGCATGCCGATCACTTCGGGAATCAACATGGACACCGGCTGGCCTAGCATGGCCGCTTCCGCCTCGATGCCGCCGACGCCCCAGCCGAGCACGCCCAGGCCGTTGATCATCGTCGTGTGGGAGTCGGTGCCGACCAGGGTGTCGGGATAGGCATAGGTGAGGCCGTCTTCTTCGCGGGTCCATACGACCTGGGCCAGGTACTCCAGGTTGACCTGGTGGCAGATACCGGTGCCCGGCGGTACCACGCGGAAATTGTCGAACGCCTGCTGGCCCCAGCGCAGGAAGGCGTAGCGCTCGCCGTTGCGCTGGATCTCGAAGGCGACGTTATCGGAGAACGCCTGTGGCGTGGCGAAGTGGTCGACCATGACCGAGTGATCGATCACCAGGTCGACCGGCGACAGCGGGTTGATCTTTTGCGGATCGGCGCCGGCCTTGGCGACCGCGTCGCGCATCGCCGCCAGGTCGACCACGCCGGGGACGCCGGTGAAATCCTGCATCAGCACCCGTGCCGGCCGATACTGGATTTCGCGCTCGGAACTGCGAGTCTTCAGCCAGACGGCCAGGGCGGTGAAGTCATCGGCGCGCACCGTGCTGCCGTCTTCCCAGCGCAGCAGGTTCTCCAGCAGCACTTTCAACGAAGTGGGCAAGCGTTCGATTTCGCCCAGGCTCTTGGCCGCCTCGGGCAGGCTGAAGTAATGGTAGGTACGGCCACCGACTTCCAGGCTGCGGCGGCAGTTCAGGCTGTCCAGGGAAGGCATGCGCGTCTCCTTTTGCCCGCATTCATGGGATTGGCCCGGACCTGCGCAGTCCGGGGAATCGTCCGAGTGCCGGCGGCATTGGCAACCGCCGACGCTACTTCCGGGAGTCTTGAAGCTAGCTTGCTTTTACTGCCCCCGCCAACACTGGACCGGCCGGGGCGGGCGACGGTTCCCGGCTTTCTCGGTGCGCCGCCGCTCGCAGGGGCTGGCCGCAACGCCTATCATGCGCGGCCTGAGGAGAACTGCGAATGAATACTCTGCTGTTGCACTGCCGCCCCGGATTCGAGGGCGAGGTGTGTGCCGAACTGGCCGAACAGGCGGCTTGCCTGGACATTTCCGGCTACGCCAAGGGCAAGCCCCATAGCGCCTGTGCCGAATTCATCTGCCAGGAGCCCGGCGGGGCCGAGCGATTGATGCGTGGGTTGCGTTTCGCCCGGCTGATCTTCCCCCGGCAGTGGGCTCGCGGCGAGTTCATCGAGCTGCCGGAAGCCGACCGCATCAGCGTGCTGCTGGAGCGTCTGGCGGCCTATCCGGTCTGCGGCAGCCTGTGGCTGGAAGTGCTCGATACCAATGACGGCAAGGAGCTGTCGAATTTTTGCAAGAAATTCGAGGCGCCGCTGCGCAAGGCACTGCTCAAGGCGGGCAGGTTGGTGGAAGGGCCCGGCAAACCGCGCCTGTTGATGACTTTCAAGAGCGGCCGGGAAGTCTTTCTCGGCATCGCCGAGCCGGATAACTCGGCCCTCTGGCCGATGGGCATCCCGCGCCTGAAATTCCCCCGCGAGGCCCCCAGTCGTTCGACTCTCAAGCTGGAGGAGGCCTGGCATCAGTTCATTCCCCGCACCGAGTGGGATGCGCGCCTGGCCCCGGCAATGACGGCCGTCGACCTCGGCGCTGCCCCCGGCGGCTGGACCTGGCAGTTGGTCAACCGGCACATGCGGGTAATTGCCGTAGACAACGGTCCGATGGCGGAAAGCCTGATGGACTCCGGTCTGGTCGAGCATCAGCGTGCCGACGGCTTCACCTTCAAGCCACGCAAGCCGGTGGATTGGATGGTCT
Organism: Zestomonas ipomoeae; assembly: GCF_057128665.1. Classification (NCBI taxonomy): domain Bacteria; kingdom Pseudomonadati; phylum Pseudomonadota; class Gammaproteobacteria; order Pseudomonadales; family Pseudomonadaceae; genus Zestomonas; species Zestomonas ipomoeae. Next base: position 207,826 of record NZ_JBSKHQ010000001.1, on the reverse strand, counting down.
GCGACATCGTCGAGAAGCCGGCACGCAACGCCGCGCTGATCGAAACCTGGCTGGGAGAGGGCTGGTGCCGCGAGGCGGTGGTCAATCTGAAGCTTCCAATGAAGCAGCGCTACGCCGAGGTGCGCCGCCTGCTAGAACGCATCGAGCAGGGTATGGCGGCCCGCGGCCTGAAGGTGTCCATCGCCTGCAAGCAGCTTTATCACGACCGCGAGGAAGTCACCTGCCACCTGCGGCGCCTTTCCTGAGAGAGGCAGGACGGCTGTCAGGCTGGAAACTTTGTCGAAAAGCATCGACTTTTCGATAGATTAGCGACGCGCCGGGCTTTATCGTGGCGCACTTGCCAGGGGCGGGCGATCGCCGCGCCCCGGGGCAACCCCTAAAAACGAACTTCTCCCGTCTGAATGCATCGTCCGCGTCGCGGCGAGAAGGCCTGCTCCAAGCACAAGGAACCTCGGATGGATGCGCTGCTGATTCTCGGCGGATTGCTGCTGATTCTCGCCGGCCTGGTCTGGCTGGTCATGCTGGCTTTCGGTACGAGCCTGCTGTGGGGGCTCGGCAGCCTGGTGCCGCCGCTGACCCTTGTGTATGTGCTGAGTCACTGGCGCACGGCGCGCAAGGCCCTGGCCCTCAGCGCGCTCGGCTTCATCCCCCTGGTGGTTGGCCTGACCATGCTGGCGGGGCAGGACAGCGAGCGGCTCGAGGCCATCCTCAGTCTCAGCTGGCTCAAACCGGAAGCGCCGACGCCGAGCGACCTGAGCATCCAGCTGCATGGCGAACTCAACGGACAACCGTTTTCCCCGCGGCACGGCGAGTTGATCGATGGCACCTTGAGCCTGCGCGAAGGCCAGGACTTCTTTGCCAGCCGCGAGATCAGCATTCGCTTGCCCGGCCCGGTCAAGGGTCCCCTGAGCCTGGACGTGTTGCCGCAGGACAGCGGCAAGCAGCTGCCGGAAGTGGAGATCAGCTGGCTGCTGCCCGAGCAGGAGTTACCAGAAGCACGGCGCCTGACCCACGGCTATACCCTGCATCTGGATCTGCAACCGGAGCCGCCGAACAAGCTGGTCGGCGATTTTCACCTGGTGCTGCCGGCACAGTTCAACACCGCGCTGAGCGGCAAGGTCGAACTGTTCACCGACCGCCTGCGCTACCGCGACGGCGAAGTGGACACTCGTTACGACTCCCGCGATACCCTGGCCTATGTGATCGAGGACTATCTGCAGCGGCGTTTCGCCACGCGCGCGGTGGAAGCCATCGAGCTGCCGTCGGTCACTTGGCCGGCCACCGCCCTGGATCTCGAGGTCAAGGCGCGCATCGATGGCCAGGAGCAGACCGTGCCGGTCCTGCTGCACAAGTCCGAGCTGGCCGGCTGGGCGGTGACGGACGATCGCTATCCGCCGCTGGCAGCGGCTGCGGAGCCCGAGCCACAAGTGACCGCCGTCTCGGACGCCGAGGCGATCAAGAAGATTGCCGAGCGGGTGTCGGCAGAGCGGATCAGTCGGCCGCTGGATCGACGCCAGCGCTTCTCGCTGGAGCGTCTGCTGCGCACGCCAAGCCTGTATCAGAACCTCACCATGCGTGTGCAGACCGAGCGCGGCAGCCTGGCGGAAGGACGCTTTGTCGGCCTCAGTGCCGACGGTCACGTACAGATCCGCCGCAAGCTCAATGGCCACGGCGAGGCCAGCTTCAGCCTGCCTCCGAACGAGATCAGCAAGATCGAATTGCTGGAGCCATAGCGGCGAGCGGGGGCGAAGTTCGGGATATCGCAGCCTAACTACTTGAAATCCTGAACGAAGCCCCCATCTGCTTGGACATCCGCCGCAGTTGCGGCCCATGCCATCCAAGTGGAGTTCGACGACCATGAGTGTGGAAACTCAAAAAGAAACCCTGGGCTTCCAAACCGAGGTGAAGCAGTTGCTTCACCTGATGATCCATTCGCTGTATTCCAACAAGGAAATCTTCCTGCGCGAGCTGATTTCCAACGCTTCCGACGCTGCCGACAAATTGCGTTTCGAGGCGCTGGCCAAGCCCGAACTGCTGGAGGGTGGCGGCGATCTGAAGATTCGCGTCAGCTTCGACAAGGACGCCAAGACCGTCACCCTTGAAGACAACGGCATCGGCATGAGCCGCGAGGATGTGATCACCCATCTGGGCACCATTGCCAAGTCCGGCACCGCCGACTTCATGAAGAACCTCACCGGCGACCAGAAGAGGGATGCACACCTGATCGGCCAGTTCGGCGTGGGCTTCTATTCGGCCTTCATCGTCGCCGACAAGGTCGACGTGTTCAGCCGTCGCGCCGGAGCGCCGGCCAGCGAGGGCGTGCACTGGTCCTCGAAGGGCGAGGGCGAGTTCGAGGTCGCCACCATCGACAAGCCCGAGCGGGGCACGCGCATCGTCCTGCATCTGAAGGCCGGCGAAGAAGAGTTCGCCGATGGCTGGCGCCTGCGCAACGTGATCAAGAAGTACTCCGATCATATCGCCCTGCCCATCGAGCTGCCGAAAGAATTCCACGGCGAAGAGAAGGACAAGCCGGCCGAGCCGGAGTGGGAAACCGTCAACCGCGCCAGTGCCCTGTGGACCCGTCCGCGCACCGAAATCAAGGACGAGGAATACCAGGAGTTCTACAAACACGTCGCCCATGACTTCGAGAACCCGCTGAGCTGGAGCCACAACAAGGTCGAAGGCAAGCTGGAGTACACCTCGCTGCTCTACGTGCCGGGCCGCGCGCCGTTCGACCTGTACCACCGGGAAGCGCCCAAGGGCCTCAAACTCTACGTGCAGCGCGTGTTCATCATGGACCAGGCCGACGAATTCCTGCCGCTGTACCTGCGCTTCATCAAGGGCGTGGTGGACTCCAACGACCTGTCGCTCAACGTTTCCCGCGAAATCCTGCAGAAAGACCCGGTGATCGACTCGATGAAGTCGGCCTTGACCAAGCGCGTGCTGGATATGCTGGAAAAGCTGGCCAAGGACAAGCCCGAGGAATACAAGACCTTCTGGAAAGCCTTCGGCCAAGTGCTCAAGGAGGGCCCGGCGGAAGACTACGCCAACAAGGAGAAGATCGCCGGCTTGCTGCGTTTCGCCTCCACCGAGGACGCCAGCGGCGAGCAGAGCGTGTCCCTGGCGGATTACGTCGGGCGCATGAAGGACGGCCAGGACAAGATCTACTACCTCACCGGCGACACCTACGCGCAGGTGAAGAACAGCCCTCACCTGGAAGTGTTCCGCAAGAAGGGCATCGAGGTCTTGTTGCTCACCGATCGCATCGACGAATGGCTGATGAGCTACCTCACCGAGTTCGATGGCAAGCATTTCGTCGATGTCGCCCGCGGCGACCTCGATCTCGGCAAGCTCGATTCGGCTGAAGACAAACAGGCCCAGGAAGAGATCGCCAAGGCCAAGGAGGGGCTGCTGGAGCGCCTGAAGAGCGCTCTTGGCGAGCAGGTCAAGGAAGTGCGCGTATCCCATCGCCTCACCGACTCGCCGGCGATCCTCGCCATCGGCGAGCAGGACCTCGGCCTGCAGATGCGCCAGATCCTCGAAGCCAGCGGGCAGAAGGTGCCGGAGTCCAAGCCGATCTTCGAGATCAACCCGGTGCATCCGCTGATCGAGAAGCTGGATGCGGAAGCCGACGAGGATCGTTTCGCCGACCTCTCGCACATCCTTTTCGACCAAGCTGCCCTGGCCGCCGGCGACAGCCTGAAGGACCCGGCCGCTTATGTGCAGCGCTTGAACAAGCTGTTGGTGGAACTCTCTGCCTGAAGCGGTGAGGACGAGCAGAAGGCCCGCAGATGCGGGCCTTTTGCATCCAAAGCGCGTTGGTAGATGAACCCAGGCGAAGCGCCAGTGGTCTGCTCTTTGTCGCCCGCTTCAGAGAGCGTTTGCAGTGCATCTGACATTCTTCCTGGGGCTCATGCTGCTTGGCACCACGCTGACCAGCGAAGCCCGCGATTACCGCTATACCGACGCCCACCTTCACTATGTGAATTTCTTCCAGGAAAGCACTGGCATGCCCGACTTGCTGGCGGCGATGGACGCTGCAGGCATTGAGCACGCCATGATTTCCGGCATTCCGGTGGCGAAGAAATGGCACGAGAACGAGCCCAAGCGCCCGCGCTATTACGCAGGTGATGACGCCGGCGCCTACTGGTACAGCGCCACCGATGTCCTGGTGGCCGATGCGGTGAAGAAGCTACCGGCCGAGCAACGCAGGCGCTTTCATCCGTTCCTTACCGGTTTCAATCCCACCGACAAGAACGCCGATGCGCTGATCCGGCGCATGCTGGAGCTTGACCCTGGTTTCTGGCAGGGGCTGGGGGAGGTCTTCACGCGTCATGACGATCTCACCGCGCTGACCTATGGCGATACCCCGCGCGCTAACAACGAGGCATTGACTCGCGTCTACCATCTGGCCGCGGAGTACGACCTGCCGGTGATGCTGCACTCGAATATCACCTCCCAGCGCGAAAAGAATCCGCTATACCTCGCCGAGATTGAGGAGCCATTGCGCAACCATCCGCATGTTCGCTTCATCTGGGCGCATGCCGGCACCAGCATGGAAATTCATCGCCATCAGAAGAAGCTGGATTTCCTCCTACCGGTTCTGGAACGGCTGCTGGAGGATTATCCGAATCTGTACATCGATCTGTCCTGGACGGTGCTGCGGCCCTACCTGCTCGACGCCAAGGGCGAGCCGGCGCCGAGCTGGGTCCGGCTGGTCGAGCGCTTTCCCGAGCGCTTCATGCTGGGTTCGGATGTGGTCGGCAAGTTCGACAACCTGGGCGAGTACATGCACGCCTACGATGCGTTTCTCGATGCCCTGCCGGAGGCGGTGGCGCGCAAGGTGGCGGGCGAGAATTTCCTGGCCATCCTGCCGCGAGGCACCCGTGAGCCTGGCTCGCGATAGTCTGTCATTGAACTGTCACGCCCATGTCATAGGCTCGCGCGATCCCAATCACGGAGCATGACATGCAAGCGTTCAAACTCACTCTGCTGGCCGCCTTCGGCTTCGCTTCCAGCCTGGCCATGGCCGAGGTACGCGTTGACGGCCCCATCGAGTTCGGGGTTTTCGAAAGTCACTATCAGGACCAGCAGCCGGGTGAGCGCGTGCTGACCCGCAGCAATCAGCGCATCCTGACCACGGACCAGGTCCCGGCCAGGATTGGCACCAAGTTCGGCATGCGCTACAGCCTGACCGGCAAGCGCGCCGACGATACGCCGCTGACGCTGCTGTACTTCACCCCTGGCGTGACCACGCCGGACGGTATGCGCCACGACAAATTCGAAGTGGTGCAAAAGCTGGTGCCGGAAGCGCCACTGGACGTAATGGCCTTCGAGTTCACCGAAACCCACGAAGTGGTTCCGGGAGAATGGCGTTTCATGGTCTTCCAGGGCGACCGCAAGCTGGCCGAGCAGCGCTTCCTGGTGAAATGAGGGTGACGGCCGCGTCCATTGAGGGGTGATATCGAGACACCAAAGCGCTATCAGTGGTCGTATCTGAGAAACATGAAAGTGGCCTGCGCTCGGGACTTGGATTCGAGCTGGCCGGACTATTGCTGGTTTTCCTGGGGTTGTTCGCCCTGAGCAAGGTGGTGGGCATGCGAGAGAGTTCCAGTGAAATAGAGGCGAGTGGATTCCAAGCCCGGCCGAACTCGGCGATTTGACGCGCGACATGCTCCGCACTCGCAACCGGCAATCGACCCAGGAAATCGAGCAGATGATCGGTAGCATTCAGCAGGGAACCGGGCAGGCGGTCGGCGCAATGCAGCAGAGCAACCAGCGTGCCCGCTCGGTTCTCGAAGTGGCCCCGGGCCGTTGGGGAGGCATTGAATCTGATCACCTCGGCCATCGGTCATATCAAAGAACGCAACCCGCTGAGCATTCGCGGTCTGTCACGGCAGAGTTCGGTCGGCGCGAACCAGACCAATGCTGGCAGCCAGGAGCTTTCATGCCTGGCCGTGGAACTGAACGGTATGGTGGCGCGCTTCGCCGTATAGCTTTCCTCCAATAAAAAACGGCGCTCTGGGAGCGCCGTTTTTCATCGGGGCCGTTCAGGCTTGGTAGCGCTTGAGTACCAGCGTGGCATTGGTCCCGCCAAAACCGAAGCTGTTGCTCATCACGGTATTCAGCGTGACGTTCTCGCGGGTTTCGCGCAGGATCGGCAGGTCGGCGACTTCGGGATCGAGGGTTTCGATGTTGGCCGAGCCGGCGATGAAGTTGCCTTCCATCATCAGCAGGCAGTAGATCGCCTCCTGTGCACCGGCGGCGCCCAGGGAGTGGCCGGACAGGCTCTTGGTCGAGCTGATGGCCGGTGCCTTGTCGCCGAATACCGTGCGCACCGCCTTGGCCTCGGCAACGTCGCCAACCGGCGTGGAGGTGCCGTGGGTGTTCAGGTAGTCGATCGGCGTGTTGACGGTGGCCAGCGCCTGCTGCATGCAGCGCACTGCACCTTCACCGCTCGGGGCGACCATGTCGTAGCCGTCGGACGTGGCGCCGTAGCCGACGATCTCGGCATAGATCTTGGCGCCGCGCTTGAGTGCGTGCTCAAGCTCTTCGACCACTACCATGCCGCCGCCGCCGGCGATGACGAAGCCGTCGCGGTTGGCATCGTAGGCGCGGGAGGCTTTTTCCGGGGTCTCGTTGTATTGGGTGGAGAGCGCGCCCATGGCGTCGAACAGGAAGCTCTGGGTCCAGTGCTCCTCTTCACCGCCGCCGGCGAACACGACGTCCTGCTTGCCCAGTTGGATCTGCTCCATGGCACTGCCGATGCAGTGGGCGCTGGTGGCACAGGCGGAGGAGATCGAGTAGTTCACGCCCTTGATCTTGAACGGCGTGGCCAGGCAGGCCGAGACGGTGCTGCCCATGGTGCGCGGTACGCGATACGGGCCGACACGCTTGACGCCTTTTTCGCGCAGGATGTCGATGGCTTCCATCTGGTTGAAGGTGGAGGCGCCACCGGAACCGGCGATGAGGCCGACGCGCGGGTTGGAGATTTCCTCCAGGCTCAGGCCCGAGTCCTTGATCGCCTGTTCCATGGCCAAGTAGGCATAGGCCGCGGCATTGCCCATGAAGCGGAAGACCTTGCGGTCGATCAGCGCTTCCAGATCGAGATCGACTGAACCCGATACCTGGCTACGCAAGCCCATTTCGGCGTACTCCGGATTGAAACGGATGCCGGGGCGACTGGCCCGCAGGTTGGCGGAAACGGTGTCTTTATCATTGCCCAGGCAGGAAACGATGCCCAGACCGGTGATCACGACGCGACGCATGGGGAAATCCTTCAGAAGCTGTCGGTAGAGGTAAACAGGCCGACGCGCAGACCTTCTGCGCTGTAAATTTCACGGCCATCGACGCTGACCGTGCCGTCGGCGATGCCAAGGATCAGCGAGCGGTTGATGGTGCGTTTGATCTGGATATTGTAGGTGACCTTCTTGGCGGTCGGCAGGACCTGGCCGAAGAACTTCACCTCGCCCGAGCCGAGCGCACGGCCGCGACCGGGGTTGCCTTGCCAGCCCAGGTAGAACCCGACCAGTTGCCACATGGCATCGAGTCCGAGGCAGCCGGGCATCACCGGGTCGCCTTCGAAATGGCAGGCGAAGAACCACAGGTCCGGATTGATATCCAGCTCGGCGACCAGTTCGCCCTTGCCGTACTTGCCGCCGGTATCGCTGATGTGGGTGATGCGATCCACCATCAGCATATTGGGGGCGGGCAATTGCGCATTACCCGGGCCAAAAAGCTCGCCGCGGCTGCAGCGGAGCAGATCTTCCCGAGTGAAGGCTTGTTGTTTGGTCATGCGAGCTCCTCAATGGTCCCCACGCCTGGCGGCTGGGCTAATCGTCCAGGCTGCCGCGTCTATCGGCAGCCTAGTCATAGACTGTTGCCTTGTGGTGAAAGTCACAGCGCCCTGAGCACAGGTGTACACAGAGCGCAGTCGTTATAGATCGAGTCGGTTGCTGCCGTGCTGTCCGAAGTCAATAACACCCAGCATATCAACAGACCTTACCCCGGCTGACCACCCGCCGATGGTCGGGGTGGCAGCCAGCGCTTGAGCACGCGTTGCAGGTCTGCGCGTTTGAACGGCTTGGCCAGGTAGTCGTTCATGCCTGCATCCAGGCAGGCTTCGCGATCCCCCTGCAAGGCGTTGGCGGTCAGCGCGATGATGGGCACGTTGGTGCCCCCTGTCAGTTGGCGGATCTGCCGGGTCGCCTCGTAGCCATCCATTATCGGCAACCGGCAGTCCATCAGGATCGCCGAGAAGCTGGTATTGCTGACCCGGTGCACGGCTTGTGCCCCATCGGCCACCAGGCTGACCTGATAGCCCAGGCTGCGCAGCATGGCCTCGATGACGGTCTGGTTGACCGGGTTGTCCTCCACCAGCAGAACGTCCTGGCCTTCGCCAGCGCTGCCACCGGCGAGGGCGCTGTCCTGGCTCTGCAGCGCCTGGTGGCGGAACGGCAGCGGGATTTCCAGGGTGAAGATCGAGCCGCGACCTTCCTGGCTTTCCGCCCGCAGGGTGCCGCCCATGCGTTCGGCAAGGGTACGGGCGATCGGCAGACCGAGGCCGGTGCCGCCATAGCGGCGCGAGATCGAGCTATCAGCCTGCTGGAAGGCATCGAACATATGTTCCAGGCGCTCCGGAGGAATGCCGATGCCGCTGTCATGCACCGCGCAACTGAACCAGAGCACTTCGTCGTCCAGCGGTTGCCAACTGGTCTCGATTCGAATGCCGCCGTCCTCGGTGAACTTCAGTGCGTTGCCCACCAGGTTGACCAGGATCTGGCGGATGCGCGTCGGATCGCCCTGCACCTCGATCTGTTCCAGGCCCGGCGGGGTTTCCAGGCGCAGGTTCAGGCCACGCTGATGGGCGCTATGCTGGAACACTTGCACGGAGCCCTGCAGCAACTCCATCAGGTTGAACGGAATGCTTTCCAATTCCAGGGCGCCGCGTTCGATGCGGGAGAAGTCGAGAATGTCGTTGATCACCTTCAGCAGGTGCTCGGTGGACTCGGTCGCCAGCGCGGAGTACTCGGCCTGCTCGTCGCTTAGCTCAGTCGTTTCCAGCAATTGCAGCATGCCGAGCACGCCGTTCATCGGAGTGCGCAGTTCATGGCTCATCATCGCCAGGAAATCAGACTTGGCCCGGTTGGCCTCTTCAGCTTCCTCGCGGGCCTTGATCAGTTGGGCAATGGCCTGCTGTTGCTCGCTGCTGGCCTGTTCAAGGCCGCTGGCGAGATTGTTGATGTGCCGGGCGAGGTCACCGAGTTCGTGCTCGTCGACCTCCGGCAGGCTGGTGCGATAGTCGCCCGCCTGAATGGCCTTGACCGCCTCGCCCATGGCGCTGATCGGTTGCGACAGACTGCGTGCCAGGCGGCGGGCGAGCAGGAAGGTCAGCAGCAGGGCAAGCAGGGCGAGGCCGGTGGCTTTGAGCAGGATCAGTTGCTGGCGATTGCTGAAGGCCTCGTTGGACATGCCGACCACCACCCGGCCAAGGTAGTCGTCGGCATGCTGGTCGACGACCGGAGGCGGGCCGAACAGGGCGTCGTCGTCCAGTACCACCCGCTGCAGCAGGATCGGCGAATGGAACACCGCCACCTGCGACACGTTCTGCCCCTGGTCGCCCGGCTGCTCGACGTAGACCAGAATGTTGTCCTCGCGGTCGCGGACTTCGAGAAAGCGCACGTGGGGCGTGGCCAGCGTTGCCTGCAGCAGGCTGTCGAGCACTTGCAGGTTGCCGGCGATCACGCCGTACTCGCTGGCCGGCGCCAGCTGGTTGGCGATCAGCTGGCCGGTGTGGTTGAGCTCCTGGCGCAGGTCCTGCAAGCGGGCGAAGGTGAAGAAGCCGGTGAGCAGCAAGGTCAGCAACAGGGCCGGGCCGAGGCTGATCAACTGCGTGCGGGTGTGAATGTCCCAGCGGCGGCGCAGGGTCATGGGGTGTTCTCTCCTTCGGCCAACTGCTGCGCCAGTTCGGCGTCCGCAGCCAGTTCTATACCTAGGGCGCGTGCAACCTGGGGGTTGCCGATGACTTTGAAATGCTTGGAGTAAAGGCTGCTTGGCCAGCGCGTGGGGGGCTGGTTCAGCAGCTCGTCGAGTGTGGCCAGCCAGTCATCCTGGTCGCTGTAGCTGCTCGCCAGGCTGCCTGCCTTGACGAACGCGGCACTGGGGCCGAGCAGGGCCCGCTGCTGGGCGTAGCTGCTGAGCAGCAGGGTCTTGGCCGTCTGGGCGTTGTAGAGATCCTGATCGTCGATGCCGAGCAGCAGCTCACTCTGGGCCAGCAACTGGCGTAGTGGGCGATTGTCGCGTGTGTTGGTCCACTCCCGCGAGACGATTTCCAGGCCAAGCGGAGCCGCGGCTTTGCGCAGTTCATCCACCAGAAAGGCGCTGTGCTTGTCGTGCAGGACGCCGATGCGCTTGATCTGTGGCAGCAGCAGGCGCGCCAGGCGCAGTTGGCGTGCCGGGGCCGGGTCGTTCCAGAGCATGCTCAGGCGGGGCGGTATTCGACCACCCAACACTTGCCGGGCGCGGACCTGGTCGATACGCAGCACCAGGGTCGGCGGTCCCTCGCGGCTGGCCAGTCGCCAGCGCAGCGCTGGTTCGCCCAGCAGAACCAGTTGCGTGGAGGAGGGCAGGCGATCGGCCGCCGGCAGTTCGCCCAGAGGCCGGAAAGTCACCTGGTCCTGCGGACGACGCGCGGCCAGGGCCGCACTGAAGGCGCGGATGGCCGGGGAATCTTCGGCGCTTATCAGTACCTCGGCGGCCCAGCAATGACTGGCCAGCAGCTGGACAAGACAGAATACGAACAGGCGCGGCCTCCATGGCCGTCGGCTCTTCCGTGAGACGGGGAAAACCATGCTAAAACTCGAACTCCGCACTGAAATACAGCAAATGGCGCTGATCGTAACGGTTTTCGGTCCAGGTCAGGGGCTCATCGTCGAGACGTTGTTGCAAAACGCCGGCTAGTTCAAGGTTGGAGCCACCGAGCTTGAAGCGTTTGGCCAGGCGCACGTCGACTCGTTCGAAACGTCGTTCGTTGAGCGCATCGGCGCCGTAGTAGAACAGGGCGCTGCTCCACCCCTCGCCCCAGTCGTGCAGCCAGCCGGCCGAACCGCTGTTGCGGGCGGTGAGCCTGCGATCCAGCGGGTCGCTGGCGCTGGCGTCCACGTAGGCATAGGTCAGGCGAAGGCGGTCGTCCTGGCTCGCTTGCCAGTCAAGCTGGGTTTCCGCGCCCGTGAAACGGGTCTCGTTGTCGTTGCTCGGCGCAAAGCTGGAAATCCGCAGCGACTCGCTGATCATGCGGTGAATCTCGTCGTAGAACAGCTTGACGTCCAGGCTCAGGCCGCTGTCCTCGAAGTAGCCGTTATAGCCCAGCTCCCGCGAGCGCATGATCTCCTGCTCGAGATCGCCTGGGCCGCGCGCGCTGGCGAAGTAGTAGGCCGTGCGCTGGCCCAGCGCCGCAGGCTGCAGGCCGCTGACCTGGTAGTTCCAGTTGGCATTGTTCTCGAACATGTCGGGCGAGCGCACGGCTTCGGAGTACACCGCACGCAGCCCATGGCGCGGATTGATCAGATAGTTGACGGCCAGCCGTGGGGTCAGCGAGTGGCCGGACAGCTGGTCTTCCTCGAACATGGCGCCGCCCTGCAGCAGCCAGTGTTCATCCAGGCGCCACTCCAGATGGCCGAACAGGCGCCAGATCTCGTTGCTCATCGAGCCGCCGAAGAAGGTCTCCGAGTCGGCCTTGTCGTAGCGATAGTTCAGGCCGCTGACCAGGCGCAGGTTGTCGGTGAGGCTGAGGGTGTCCTGAAATTCCAGGTCGTAACGGGTCTCCCGGGAGTTTTGATTGACGTCGCCACACACGGTTTGCCGGCCCGTGCCGGCCAGTTGCGTCAGCACATCGTTGGCCAACCCCTGCTTCTGTGCGCTGCCGGCCGGTGGTATGAAGTTGCCGTTTTGAATGTTCTGGATCAGTTCCATCACATAGTTCTGGTCCAGCCGCCACAACTGGCCGAGCTGCTGGCTGAAGACGATCGCGGCCTCGCACACCCGCCACTCCTGGTTGCGCTGCCAGTGCTGGGCATAACCTTGGAGGTGCAGGCTGTGCTCGGGGCTGATGTCCAGGGTCCAGCGGGCCGAACCGGCGTAGTCCTCGGACTTGAAGTCCGAGCCCTCGTCGCCGGGCTCGATGCCGGGGAACAGGGGCTGGTAGGCATAGGGGCGCTGGTTGCTGCCCTCCTTGGCGGACAGCTGCCAGTCCAGGGTCTGGCGGAAGTTCAGGGCATGGCTGGCGGCGAGGCTGAAGCGGTTCAGTCGGCGGCTGTCGCGATAGGGTTCTCCGTGTTCGCCATGATCGAAGCCGTCGTCTTCCTGGCCGGAGAGCGACAGGCGCAGGTCGCCGAAGCCCTCGCTGGCATACCAGTCGCGAATGCCGCGCTGGCCTTGCACGACTTTCAGACGCGTACCCAGGCTGTCGGCTGGCGAGCGGGTGAGGATGTTGACCACCCCCATCAAGGCATTGGCGCCATAGCTCACGGTATTCGGCCCGCGGAACACCTCGATGCGCTCGATGTCCTCGATCGCCAGCGGGATGTCGCTCCAGTCCACCATGGCCAGGCCCGGGCGATAGAGCGACCGTCCATCCACCAGCACCTGCAGGCGGCGGGCGTCGCTGACGTTGGTGCCGTGGTAGTTGACCGTCGCCTGGTTGCCGTTGCGCAGGCCGACCATCATGCCCGGCACCAGGCGCAGCAGTTCGGGGATGTCGCGGGCGCCGCTGGCCCTGATCAGTTCGCGATCGAGCACCGTCATGCTGCCGGGTACGGCGGCCGGCGACTGCTTGAGACGCGTCGCGGTCAGCACCTGCGGCAGCTCCTGCTGGTCGACGAAAAGGTCGTCGGCCACGGCTGCTCCGGTTACCGTCAAACTCAGTAGCAGAAGGGGGAGAGGGGAGTTGCCGATTTGCAAGAAGCGACCTTGTAGTGGGTTTTTATGCGGGCATGTTAACCGAGACGTGAGGCTTTGCCAGTCGTCTGCCCGGTATCGTCGATTCATTTTCGTGGCGAATGCTCCGAGCAAAGCCGGCAGGCAGTGCTCTCAGGTATCGATCGTGACGTCTCGGCCTCGCAAATGGTAGTCGCCGGCGAGGTGGCCCGTATAATGCGCCGATCTGCCATTTGCATGGAAACGTTATGACTGAACAGCAACCTGTCGCGGTGCTTGGGGGCGGTAGCTTCGGAACGGCTCTTGCCAATCTGCTGGCGGAAAACGGGCAGCGAGTGCTTCTATGGATGCGTGATCCCGAGCAGGCCGATGCCATTCGCCGCGATCGGGAGAACCCCCGCTACCTGAAGGGCGTGAAGATTCTTCCCGGCATTGAGCCGGTCACCGACCTCGAAGCCACCCTGGACGCCAGCCCGCTGATCTTCGTCGCCCTGCCTTCCAGCGCCCTGCGTAGCGCGCTGCAGCCAGTGGCCGAGCGGTTGTCGGGCAAGTTGTTGGTCAGCACCACCAAAGGCATCGAAGCCAAGAGCTTCAAACTGATGAGCCAGATTCTCGAGGAGATCGCTCCCAAGGCCCGCATCGGTGTGCTGTCCGGACCGAACCTGGCCCGCGAAGTGGCTGAGCACGCGCTGACCGCCAGTGTCATCGCCTGCGAGGACGACGAACTGTGCCAGCGCGTGCAGAAGGCGCTGCACGGCCGTACGTTCCGTGTCTACGCCAGCGCCGACCGCTTCGGTGTGGAGCTGGGCGGAGCCCTGAAGAACGTCTACGCGATCATCGCCGGCATGGCTGCGGCCCTGGGTATGGGCGAGAACACCAAGAGCATGCTGATCACCCGCGCGCTGGCGGAAATGACCCGTTTCGCCGTTACCCTGGGGGCCAACCCTATGACCTTTCTCGGTCTGGCCGGGGTGGGCGATCTGATCGTGACCTGTACCTCGCCGAAGAGCCGCAACTACCAGGTCGGCTTCGCCTTGGGCGAGGGGCTTAGCCTGGAGGCTGCGGTCGAGCGCCTGGGCGAGGTGGCCGAAGGCGTCAACACCCTCAAGGTGCTCAAGGCCAAGGCCGAGGAGCTGCAGGTGTACATGCCACTGGTGGCCGGTCTGCACGCGATTCTCTTCGAAGGGCGCACCTTGGCGCAGGTGATCGAGGCGTTGATGAGCGGCGAGCCGAAGACCGACGTCGACTTCATTTCCACCGATGGTTTCTAAGCTGCTTCCGGCGGCGAACGAACTTCAGCAAAACCGGACATGCGCGTCCGGTTCAATAAGGAGAGCACCATGAGCACCCCCAGTGACGACCTGCAGCGCGAATCCATTTTGCTACGCATCCTATGGATGGTGATCTTCGCCATCGTCTGGCAACTGGCCGAGCTTCTGCTTGGCGCCGTGGTGCTCCTGCAGCTGGGGTACCGGCTGTTCTACGGCGCGCCGAGCGGCAGCCTGCTGTCGTTTGGCGATAGCCTCAGCCAGTACCTGGCGCAGATCGGCCGTTTCGGCACCTTCAACAGCGAAGAAAAACCCTGGCCGTTCGCCGATTGGCCGATTCCCCGCGCGCCTGAGGGCGAAGCGCCCCATGAGGTGCCGCCGGCCGCGCATCCCGTTCGCGACGAAGAACCGAAGCTGTGAAGCTCTGGCTGCTTCGCCATGGCGAGGCCGAGCCGCAGGCGCGCAGCGACTCGCAGCGGGAACTGACCGCCTACGGTCGCAAGGAGGTCCTGCAAGCCGCGGCGCGGCTTGCAGGGCGTCCGCTGTTGGCCATCGTGGCCAGTCCCTACGTGCGTGCCCAGCAAACCGCAGAGCTGGTGCGCGAAGCGCTGGGTTTCGACGGTGCTGTGGGTACGGCGCCATGGCTGGTTCCGGACAGCAGCCCGCGGGAAGCATTGCGTTTTCTCGATAGCCACGACGAAGCCGAATTGCTGCTGGTCAGCCATCAGCCCTTGGTGGGAGCGCTGGCCGGTTTGCTGATCCATGGCCACCTGCAGCAGCCGGTGCCGATGCGCACCGCCAGCTTGGCAGAGCTCGATGGCGAGATGATCATGGCTGGCGCGATGACCCTGGCCAGCCTGCACCATCCCCAGTCGCACTGACCCGCGTCAGCCCCGCTGCACTACGAGCGAGGGCCTGGCATCCGGGGCGCAGATCAGAAACATTTCTTAACTTGCGGCTCCCCCTTGCGCGTGGAATAGTCGACCAAGCAAGTGCTTGGTCGACCCATAACAACAAGGAGAAGGCCCTGTGGCTGAAGCATTCCGTTTACCGCTCGAGCTGTTTTACGAACGCGAGGCGCGCCATCCGCACAAGATCTATCTGGTGCAACCCCAAGGTGGCGGTGCAGTAGAAGCCTACAGTTGGGCCGAGGTCGGCGAGCAGGCCCGGCGGGCCGCCAGCTGGCTACGCGGGCTGGAGCTGGAGCAGGGCAGCCGCATCGCGATCATCTCGAAGAACTGCGCACACTGGATCGTCGCGGATCTGGCGATCTGGATGGCCGGGCACGTTTCGGTGCCGCTCTATCCGAATCTTTCCTCCGACTCCGTGCGCCAGGTGCTGGAGCATTCCGAAAGCCGCCTGGCCTTCGTCGGCAAGCTGGACGACTGGCCGAGCATGGCTGCAGGCGTACCGGAAGGAGTGCTCACCGTCGGCTTGCCGCTGCGTCCCGAAGGGCGCTTCGATCACCTGTGGAGCGATCTGCAGGCGGTGACGCCGATCCGCGACGAACCCAAGCCAGGCGCCGACCAGCTCGCCACCATCATCTATACCTCCGGCACCACCGGGACGCCCAAAGGTGTGATGCATCCTTTCGGCAACCTCGGCTTCGCCGCCAGCCATGCCACCGAGCTGTTCAATGTCAGCGAGGATGATCGCCTGCTGTCCTACCTGCCGCTGTGCCATGTGGCCGAGCGCATGTTCGTCGAGCTGGCTTCCCTGTACGCGGGGCAGCAAGTGTTCTTCGCCGAGAGCCTGGACAGCTTTCTCGCCGACATGCGCCGGGCACGCCCGACGGTGTTCTTCGGCGTGCCGCGGATCTGGACCAAGTTCCAGATGGGTGTCTATTCAAAAATGCCGGCCAAACGCCTGGACCTCCTGCTCAAGCTGCCGCTGGTAGGGCGCCTGTTCGGCCGCAAGGTGCTCGCCGGCCTGGGCCTGGATGCCGTGCGCTACGCGGTTTGCGGCGCGGCGCCGGTGCCCGAGGCGCTGCTCGACTGGTACCGGCGCCTGGGGCTGGAGGTGCTGGAAATCTATGGCATGACCGAGAACTGTGGCTATTCCCATGTCTGCCGCCCTGGCCGGCACAAACAGGGCTGGATCGGCCAGGCCAACCCGGGCGTGGAGGTACGCATCGCCGAGGACGGCGAAGTCCAGGTACGCAGCGGCGCCACCATGCTGGGCTACTACAAGGACCCGGAGAAAACCGCCGAGACGATCACCGCCGATGGTTTCCTGCGTACCGGCGACCGTGGCGAGCAGGCCGAAGACACCAGTCTGCGCCTGACCGGTCGGGTCAAGGAGATCTTCAAGACCAGCAAGGGTAAATACGTCGCGCCGGCGCCCATCGAGAACCGGCTGGCGGTGCATTCGCGCATCGAGCAGGTCTGTGTGGTCGGCGACGGCCTGCCACAGCCTCTGGCGCTCTGCGTGCTGTCCGAGGTGGGCCGGCGAGAAGCGGCCAATGGTGCCCGCGCCGAGCTGGAGGGAAGCCTCAAGGTGTTGCTGGGCGAGGTCAACGGCGTGCTCGACAAGCACGAGCAACTGCAGGGACTGGTATTGGTGAAGGAAAGCTGGGCCGTGGAGAACGGCTTCTTGACTCCGACCCTGAAGATCAAGCGCGCGGTGATCGAGGATACCTACGGGCCGCGTTTCACCGAATGGGCCGAGCATCGGCAGGCGGTGATCTGGCACGAGTAGCGGCTGCCGCCCGGATATCGTCAGCGCTTTGGAGGCGGCATCCGGGCGAATCTCTTCTAGTCTGTGAGGACAACAGGATCGCCACAGGAGAGATTCATGAAGCAAGCATTACTGGCAGCCGCGCTGGCAGTCGCGGGGTTCGGCGAGGCCACGGCGGAGAATTATGTCGTCGGCGTCGAAGCCCTCAACTACTACCCCCACTACAGCAACGAGGGCGGGCAGTTCAGCGGTTTTGCCCGCGACGTGCTGGATGCCTTCGCCAAGGCCAAGGGCCACAGCTTCGAATATCGCGCATTGCCGGTGGCGCGGTTGTACGAGTCGTTCTTCGCGGGCGAGCTGGACTTCAAGTATCCGGACAACGCCAACTGGCAGGAAGGCATGCGCCAGGGCAAGAACATCACCTATTCCGACCCGGTGGTGGGCTTTATCGACGGTGTGCTGGTGCTACCGGCGAACAAGGGCAAGGGGGTCGGGCAATTGAAGAGTCTGGGCACCGTGCGTGGTTTCACACCGTGGGACTACCTGGACCTGACCAGCAAAGGACAGCTCAAGGTGCAGGAGGTCAGCGACTTCCAGCAGTCCTTGCAGCAGGGCATCAACAGTCGCGTCGATGGCGTCTACATGAATGTCGACGTAGGTCGCTATCAACTCGAGAAGGTGCTTAACCAGCCCGGGGCGCTGGTGTTCGACGAATCCTTGCCCCACACCGAGGGCTCCTACAAGCTCTCAACCCTGGAGCATGGCAAGGTGATCGAGGAATTCAACGAATTCCTCAAGAGCAGCGCCGCCGACATTCAGGCGATGAAGGCGAAATACGGCCTGCAATAGGCGTGGGCCACCGCCGGGCGACGGCGGTAACTCCCGTCGTCCCGCTCTTGGCGAAACCACGATGAATTTCACGTGCTGGCTGCCGCCCGACAGTCCTCGGCACTAGAATGCTGCTCCATCATCATCTGCCGTTGGAGAGTTCTAGCGATGAAAGCGAAGTGCGTACTGGCCCTGCTGGTGTGTTTGTTGGCCGGCTGTGCGGGCAAAACTGCCTACCGCGACAGTTGTGCAAACCAGCTGGATGCCGCGTGGCGCGAGTTGGACCTGGCCAAGGCCGAAGGATTCTCCGGCACCGTCAGCTATTCCAAGGCGCTGACCCTGCTGACCGGGGCCAAGACCCAGCAGCAGTTCGAAGCTTTCCAGGGCTGCACGCGCAAGGCGGAGAAGGCCCGCTTCTACATCCGCGAATCCCGCGCCGGGCGCTGAGGTCCAGCCCGCCGGCTTGCCGATAGGCAGCGCGCTGCGGCCTTTTCCGCTTCCACCAGCAGACACACGCCTGCCGCTACCGCCAGGCACCAGGCCCAGGTTCGCCAGTCCGGGGCGGTAGTGGCGAACAGGCGCTGCAGCGGCCCCCAATAGCTGAATACCAGCTGCAGCAGCACCAGGAGCACCACCATGCACCACACCATGGGATTCGCCCGCCAGCCGAACGAGGCCGGCCCGCCCAGCCGGCGGCAACTGAACAGGTAGCCGATCTCGCCGGCGATGAGCGCGTTGACTGCAAGCGTGCGCGCGGCCTCCAGGCTCCAATCCAGTCGCTGGGCGTAGAGGAACAGACCGAGGCTGGCGCAGGTGAGCAGTAGCGAAACGAACAGCAGGCGCCACAGCAGTTGGCCGTCGAGCAGGGGCGCGCGAGGGTCGCGAGGCGGACGTCGCATCAGGTCGCCTTCCGCCGGCTCGAACGCCAGCGTCAGGGCGAGGGTCACTGCCGAGATCATATTGACCCAGAGAATCTGCAGCGGGGTGATCGGCAGGGTCAGGCCCAGCGCGATGGCTACCAGCAACACCAGGGCCTCGCCGCCATTGGTGGGCAGGATGAACAGAATGGACTTGCGCAGGTTGTCGTAGACGTTGCGTCCCTCGCCGACCGCATGGGCGAGGGTGGCGAAATTGTCGTCGGCCAGGACCATCTGTGCCGCCTCCTTGGCCGCCTCGGTACCCTTCACGCCCATGGCGATGCCGATGTCGGCACGCTTGAGCGCCGGGGCGTCGTTGACGCCATCGCCGGTCATCGCCACGCGTTCGCCCCGTGCCTGCAGGCGCTCGACCAGGCGCAGCTTGTGCGCCGGACTGGTGCGGGCGAAGACGTGGGTACCGGCCAGGCGTGCGTCCAGCTCGAAGTCGTCAAGCTGGTCGAGTTCGGCGCCGGTCAGCGGTGCGGCATTGCCCAGCCCCAGCTGGCTGGCGATGGCCGCGGCGGTAGCGGCGTAATCGCCGGTGATCATCTTCACGTCGATGCCAGCTTCATGGCACTCGGCGATTGCCCGGATGGCTTCCTCCCTTGGCGGGTCGAGCATGCCCACCAGGCCGAGCAGGATGAAGTCGCCATGCAGGTCTTGTTCGTCGAGCGCCTGCTTAGGTGCGCACAACGGTCGCGATGCCAGGCCGAGCATGCGCAGGCCCTGGCTGGCCCCCTCGGCGAGAACCCGATGCCAATGACGCAGGTCCAGCGGCTGCGGCGTGCCGTCGCGCCACTGGCGATTGCAGGCTTCGAGCAGTCGCTCCGGCGCGCCCACCAGGTAGACCAGGGCATGACCGGCATGGTCATGGTGCAGGCTGGCCAGGCTGCGGCGTTCCGAACTGAAGGGGATGGCATCGATCCGGGGTAGCTGCTGCGCTTCGCCGCGCCAGTCCAGACCGAGCTTCCCCGCCAGCGTCAACAAGGCAGCCTCGGTGGGGTCGCCGCTGATACACCATTTCTCGTCAGCGAGGCATAGGCTGGCACTGTTGGCCAGCAGGCCGGCGCGGGCGAGTTCGAGCAGGTCCTGCGCCTGGCCAGGTACGCACGGATTGCCTCGGGCATCGCGAATGCCGCCTTCGGGCGCATAGCCGACCCCGTCGATGCGGTAGTGATTGGCGGCGGTGTACACCTGCTGCACGGTCATTTCGTTGCGGGTGAGCGTGCCGGTCTTGTCCGAGCAGATCACCGTCACCGCCCCAAGGCTTTCCACCGCTGGCAGCCGGCGAACGATCGCATGGCGCCTGGCCATGCGCTGCACGCCAAGCGCCAGGATGATGGTCAGGACCGCCGGCAACCCTTCGGGCACCGCGGCAACCGCCAGGCCTACCGTGGCCAGCAGCATGTCGGCGGCGGAGTAACCGCGCAGCCACACGCCAAAAGCGAAAGTCAGTGCGGCCAGGCCGAGAATGATCACGGTCAGTTGCCGGGCAAAGCGCGCCATGTCGGCCAGCAGCGGCGTCTGTAGCTGCTGCACGCCACCGAGCAGCCGGTCGATGCGTCCCAGTTCGGTTCGCTCGCCGGTGGCCACCACCAGTCCGCGACCGCTGCCGGCGCTGACGAGCGTTCCCGAGTAGGCCATGCTGCGCCGGTCGCCGAGGCAGGCGTCGGGCGCCACCGGTGTGCTCTGCTTTTCGCTGGGCACGGCCTCGCCGGTCAGCGCGGCTTCGTCGACCCGCAGATCGCGACAGTCGAGCAGGCGCAGGTCGGCTGGTACCCGATCGCCTGCTTCCAGATGCACCAGATCGCCGGGCACCAGGCGCTCGGCGGCTATGCTCTGCAATGAGCCGTCGCGGCGTACGCGGCTGTCGAGGGTGAGCAAGCGCTGGATGGCATGCATGGCCTGCTCGGCCTTGCCCTCCTGGATGAAGCCGACCAACGCATTGATCAGTACCACGGCGAAGATGACGGTGCTGTCAAGCCACTTGCCCAGGCCGATGGTAACCAGGCCGGCAACCAGCAACAGGTAGATCAACAGGTTGTGAAACTGGCTGAGGAAGCGCTTCAGGGGATTGCGGTCACGACGGGCCGGCAGGCGGTTGGGGCCATGCACGGCCAGGCGTCGCTCGGCTTCGGCGCTGCTGAGGCCTTCCGGGCCGCACTCGAGCGCCGCCAGGCTGTCGCTGCCGGGCTGTGCGTGCCAGTGGATGTGCGAACGTTGCTGATGCATGGATAAGCTCGCGGAGACGGTCGATTGCAGCCTAGGGCCTGGCCACGGAAATTGTGTTGGCCTGGATCAATTCACGTATTCGTCAGCAAAGATTGCAGGCGCTTTGCCGAGGCGCCGCCGGCCCGCTAGCATCGACGGTTCACAAGAGGAGTGATGCATGCGCACGAAACTGGACGCCGTTCTGCAGTCTGTGAACCAAGTGCTGCTCGGCAAGCAGCCCCAGGTGCGCCTGGCGCTGACCTGTCTGCTGGCTCGCGGCCACCTGTTGATCGAAGACTTGCCGGGCATGGGCAAGACCACCCTGAGCCATGCCCTGGCTCGCGTGCTGGGCCTGAGCTTCCAGCGCATCCAGTTCACCTCAGACCTGTTGCCCGGCGACATCCTCGGTACCTCGGTGTTCGACAAGGACACCGGACAGTTTGTCTTCCATCCGGGGCCGATCTTTGCCGAGCTGGTCCTGGCCGACGAGATCAACCGTGCCACGCCGAAAAGCCAGAGCGCCTTGCTGGAGGCGATGGAAGAGGGGCAGGTGACCATCGAGGGCTCGACCCGGCCGTTGCCCGAGCCGTTTTTTGTCATCGCCACGCAGAACCCGGTGAGCCAGGGCGGTACCTTCGCCCTGCCGGAATCCCAGCTCGACCGCTTCCTGATGCGCCTGTCCCTCGGCTATCCGGCCAAGGCTGCGGAGCGGGCGCTCTTGCTCGGCGAAGCCCGGCGCGATCTGTTGCCGCGGCTGGAGCCGCTACTCGATCATGCCGAGCTGGCAGCGTTGCAGGCGGAAGTGCCGCAGGTACGGGCCAGCGATGCGCTGGTGGACTACGTGCTGCGCCTGGTGGAAGCGACGCGCAGCCAGTCGCAGTTCGCCTGGGGCCTGTCGCCGCGCGCCAGCCTCGCACTGCTCGCAGCCGCCCGTGCCTGGGCCTATCTGGCCGGCCGCGACTATGTAATCCCGGAAGACGTGCAGGCGGTGTTGCCTGCCGTGGTTGGCCACCGCCTGCGCGAGCGCGCCGATCCCAGCGGCCACGGCGGCGGTGCGCTGGTGCAATGGCTGCTCAGCGAGGTGCCGGCGCTTTGATGTTGGAACGGCAAATCAAGCCGCGCTGGAACCACTGGCTGAACCGGCGCATTCCCCCGGCTTCCAGCGTGCTGCTCAACCAGCGCCGCATCTTCATCATTCCCTCCCGTACCGGGGTGGCCTTTGGTGCCGCCCTGGTGCTGATGCTGCTGGCGGCGATCAACTATCAGAACAGCCTGGCCTACGGCCTGACCTTTCTGCTGGCTTCGGTCTTCGTCGTCGCCATCCTGCACACCTATCGCAACCTGGCCGGGCTGAGCCTGCATGCCGCCGGCGCGGGGGCGGTCTTCGTCGGCGAGCGGGCGCGTTTCCGCGTTCGCCTGGAAAGCAGCGGCCGGTCCCACCAGGCTATCGCCATTGGTTGGCCGCCGGCCGAGTTGCGGGTTGTCGACGTAGCAGTCGACGGCGTCAGCGAATGCGAGCTGCACATCCCGGCAACACGCCGTGGCTGGCTGCGCCCGGGGCGGCTGCGGGTGGAGAGCCGTTTCCCGTTGGGCATTCTGGTGGCCTGGTCCTGGGTCGACCTGGAGCAGGCCGCGTTGATCTATCCGCGCCCGCTGGAAGGGGACCTGCCGAGCAGCGTCGGTGCCGGTGAGGACGACGAGCAGGACGGCAGCCGCGTACTGGGGCAGGGCGCGGACGACTACCAGGGGCTGCGAGTCTATCAACCTGGCGACTCCAAGCGACGGCTGCACTGGAAGGCTTATTCCCGTGGCCAGGGTCTCCTGGTCAAGGACTTCGCGGCACTGACCGGCAGTGACCTGTGGCTGGATCTGGAAGGCCTGAGCGGAGATCTGGAAAGTAGACTGTCGCTGCTCAGCTACTGGGTGCTGCAGTTTTCCGAGCGCCAGCATCCGTTCGCATTGCGCCTGCCGGGCAGTGTGCTGGGGCCCGATATCGGCGAATCCCACCGCGATGCCTGTCTGCGCGCGCTGGCGCTGTACGGGATCTACCCATGAGCGCGATCCAGCCGATTCCGCGGATCAGCCTGATCTGGTTGCTGGTGGCCCAGGCGCTGGTGATTGTGCCCCACTTGGCGCACCTGCCGATGTGGATCGTCGGGCTCTGGCTCGGTTGCGCGGCCTGGCGCATCCAGATTTTCCGCATGCGCGCCAGCTACCCGAACGGCCTGGCCAAGGCCGGGCTGATGGTCGGTGCCGGTTTCGGCGTGTTTCTTTCCCGGGGCGGACTGATCGGGCTGGATGCCGGGGTGGTGCTGCTGATCGCTGCGTTCATTCTCAAACTGGTGGAAATGCGCAGCCGCCGCGATGCGCTGGTGCTCATCTTCCTCGGCTTCTTCGTGGTTGTGACTGCCTATCTGTTCGACGACAGCATGCTCGCGGCGCTGTTCAGCCTGCTGCCCATTACTGCCTTGCTGGCGGCGCTGATCGGCTTGCAGCAAAGCACATTCGCCGAGCGGCCCTGGCCGACCCTGCGCCTGGCGGCGAGCCTGCTGTTGCAGGCGTTGCCGGTGATGCTGCTGCTGTTCGTGTTCTTCCCGCGGCTGGGGCCGCTGTGGTCGCTGCCGCAGCCCAATGCCAAGGGCGTCACCGGGTTGGCCGACAGCATGGCGCCCGGGGATATCGCCGAACTCAGCCAGTCCGATGCGCTGGTGTTCCGCGCCAGCTTCGATGGGCCTTTGCCGCCGCGCTCCGAACTCTACTGGCGTGGGCTGACCCTGGAGCAGTTCGATGGCCGGCGCTGGTCCCAGTCACCGGACGGCCCGTTCCTGCCGGCGGCGGCCTGGCAAAAGCGCGGCCAACCGGTCAGCTACAGCGTGATCATGCAGCCGACCGGCCAGCATTGGATGTTTGCGCTGACGGTTGCCGAAGCGGATGGGACTGGCGTGCGGCAGATGAGCGACTTCCGTCTGGAACAGCGTCGGCCGATCAACAAACCGCTGCTCTACGAGGTCGTTTCCTGGCCAGACGCGCTGCGCGAGCCTTCGCGCATTGCCTATGGGCGCCGGGCCACCTTGCAGCTCCCGGCCCAGGGCAACCCACGCAGTCGTGCCTGGGCCAGCGAGCTGCGCGCGCGGCATGCCGAACCGCAGGCTCTGGTTGCCGAACTGCTCGCGCATTTCAACCGGGAACCCTATGTCTACACACTGAAGCCCCCTGTGCTGGGCGCCGACAGCATCGACGAATTCCTCTTCGACAGTCGCCGCGGCTTCTGTGCCCATTACGCGGGTGCCATGACCTTCGTGTTGCGTGGCGCCGGCATCCCGGCCCGCGTGGTGGCCGGCTACCAGGGCGGGGAGTTCAATCCGGCAGGCAATTACCTGGCCGTGCGGCAGCTGGACGCCCACGCCTGGGTCGAGTACTGGGACCGGGAACAAGGCTGGATCAGTGTCGATCCTACTTTCCAGGTGGCGCCCGAGCGCATCGAGCAAGGGCTCGAGCAGGCGATAGGTGCGGAGCAGGATTTCCTGGAGGGCTCGCCGCTGTCGCCGCTGCGTTTTCGCCATGTGGATTGGATCAACCGACTACGACTGGCTTGGGATAACCTCAACTACGACTGGCAGCGCTGGGTACTCGGTTACCAAGGCGAACAGCAGCTGCAATTCCTCCAGCGCTGGTTCGGCGGTGTCGAAGCCCGAACCGTAGGCATCGCCCTGGTGGGTGGAGGGGCGATGCTGATCGGCCTGCTGGCTTTGCTGCTGTTCAAGCCCTGGCGTCGTGAGCGCGATGCTCAGCAGAGAGTCTTTTCCCGCTTCGAGCGACTGCTCGATCGCCATGGCCTGCACCGTTCGCCCGGAGAAGGGCCACGCGCCTTTGCCGAGCGCGCGGCGCGCAGCCTGCCGGTCCAGGCCGACGCCATTCGCGCCTTCGTGCGGCTCTATGAAGCACAGCGTTATGCCGGCGTGAGCCGCTCGCCGAGCGAACTGCGCAAGGCCTTGCAGCGGGTGCGCAGGTCACTGCCTTGGCGCTTGACCCGTGCGGGATGAGTTCAGGGGAGGGATGAAATGAGCAGGCTAGCCGATCAACTGGTGGCCCAGGTATTGCGCCTGCAGGTGAGCCTGCAGGCCAGCGGCGCGCGCCTGGCTGCCGGGACCGACCCGGAAGCATTGCACGATCTGCGCATCGCGCTGCGTACCCTGCGCAGCCTGTTGCGCCCGCTGCGCGAGCTACCGGGTAGCGAGGCCCTGGAGCAAGCCGCTGTCGAGCTGGCGCGGTCGAGCGGACCGTTGCGAGACGAAGAAGTCTGGCTGGAGGAGTTGCGCCGGCTGGAACGGTCCGCGGCACACCAGGCGGCGTTGACGGACGGCTATCGTGGGTTGCTCGAGGGAGCGGCGTTGCGGCGGCTGCATGAAACCCTGGACGCCTGGCCCGGGCACCTCCGGCAGGCACAGCGCCAAGGCCTGCTAAAGGGGTTGCGCAATCGGCTGCGCAAGCGCTTGGGCAAGCAGCGCAGGCGCCTGGAGCGGGCATTGCGCGATCCGGCCCATGATCGTCATCGCCTGCGGTTGCTAGTCAAGCGTGTGCGCTACGGTGCCGAGCGCTACCCGCAGTTGGCCGGGGTATCCTCGTCGGCATGGTTGGCATTGAAACAGGCGCAGTCAGCCTTGGGCGGCTGGCACGACCGCCTGCAATGGTTGGCACGCGCGGAGCGGGACCCGTCCCTGACGCCGCTGGCGGCGGTCTGGCGAGAAGCCTTGCACACCGCGGAGCGGGAAAGCGACCAGGCACTGCTCTCATTGCAGAAGCACCTCCGCGACGGATAATGCCCTGGTGTCATTTCCGCCGATAGATTGGCCTGAGTGCCATCTTTGCTCCCTATCCTCTGCCACCGGCCACCGATAAGATCGCCCGGTAGTCCACGTCATCGAGGTAAGCATGACTTTTTCCGAGCTGATCCAGGCGGTGCGTCGCCATCCCGACGCGGTAGTCGTCCCCGAGACCTGGGGGCAGGGGCGCGCCGGATTCGGCGGCCTGGCTGTGGCCATGGTCTATGAAGCGATGCGTGCCCGGGTGCCCTCCGGACGTCCGGTGCGATCGCTGGCGATCACGTTCGTCGGCCCGCTGTCGGTGAATACGCCGACGCGCTTCGAGGTCGAGGTGTTGCGCGAGGGCAAGGCAGTCAGCCAGGTGCTCGGCAAAGCGCTGCAGAACGACCAGGTGGTGACCCTGGTACAGGGCAGCTTCGGCGCGTCACGGGAGTCGGCGGTTGCGGTCGAGGCCGAGGCCGCACCCTCCATGAAGGCACTCGAGACGTGCCAGGAACTGCCCTACGTCAAGGGCGTTACCCCGGAATTCACTCGCTATCTGGCGATGCGCTGGGGTGTCGGCGGCATGCCGTTCACCAATAATCCGTCGCGAGAGATGGGCGGCTGGGTGCGCTTGCGCGACCACCCGCACGAGCCGGTGGACGAGGCGCACCTGCTGGCGCTGGTCGACGCCTGGCCGCCAGCCACATTGCCGCACCTGCGCACCCCGGTGCCGGGCAGTTCGCTGACCTGGACCATCGAGTTCGTGCAGCCCAGCCCGCGGTTGAGCACCCAGGATTGGTGCCTGTATCGGGCAACCATCGAGCACGCCCGCGATGGCTATGGGCATATCGCCGCCGCCCTGTGGAGCCCGGCGGGTGAGCTGGTGGCGCTGAGCCGGCAGACCGTGACGGTGTTCGGCTGAAACCAGCGGCCCGGAGCGTCTCGAACGGAACGCCCCGCCCCGGCCACGCGATCAGCAGGCCGTTGAAAAACGACCTGCATCGCGTTGGCAATACTGCATTTTTCAACGCCCTGTTAGAGCTTCAACTGCCGGATTGCCTTGCTCAGGTCGCTGGATAGGCTGGCCAGTTCCGCGCTGGTGGCGGCGGAGTCGACGGTCTGATTCACCGTCTGTTCGGTGACGTCGCGAATACCCACCACGGAGCGGCTCATTTCCTCGGCGACCTGGCTCTGTTGTTCGGCGGCCACGGCAATCTGGGTATTGCTGTCGCGCATCTGCGCCACTGCACCGGCAATCGCCGCCAATGCCTCGCCGGCTTCCTCGGCTTGCTCCACGCAGCCATCGGCCTTCAGCGAACTTTCCTGCATGAACTCCACGGCGTCGCGGGTGCCGGATTGCAGGGCGGCAATCATCTGGGTGATTTCGTCGGTAGAGTCCTGCACGCGCTTGGCGAGATTGCGCACCTCGTCGGCAACCACGGCGAAACCGCGGCCCATCTCGCCGGCGCGGGCTGCCTCGATGGCCGCATTGAGGGCGAGCAGGTTGGTTTGTTCGGCAATTCCGTGGATCTCATTGACCACGCTGCTGATGCGCTGGCTGTCTTCGGCCAGCTTCTGGATCATCTCGGCGGTCTGCTGGACCCCGCTGGACAGCCCGGCGATGGATTGGCTGACGCGCCCGACCACCTGCTGGCCGGCGCCGGCCAGTTGATCGGCGTTCTTCGACTGATCGCGGGTGTCCGCCGCGTGCCGGGCGATGTTGTGAACGGTGGCGGACATTTCGTTGATTGCCGTGGCGGCTTGGTCCGTCTCGCTCTGCTGGGCGAGCATGCCCTGGCGCACCTCGGTCATGCTCTTGGCCAGGCGCTTGGCGCCCTCATCGAGGCGTTCGGCGGACTGGGCGACGGTGCTCACCACGCGCTGGTAGCCGGCCTGCATGGCGTTGAACGCATTGGCCATCTGCCCGACCTCGTCGCGGCAGTCGAGCGGTACGCGGGCGGATAGGTCGCCGCTCTTCTCCACGTGCAGCATTACATCTTTGAGGGTGTTGAGGTGAGTGAGCAGGAAGTGGATCAGTAGCTGCGAGGCGGCCAGCAGCATCAGCATCAGCAGCCCGACGACCCAGGCATAGCTGAAGGCGCGGTCGGCGAAGACCTGGGACAAGCTCGGCGCGCGGGCCAGCACGGCCACCCGCTGGCCCTCGCCCAGATCGAGCACCTGGGCACCGATCAGTGGATCCTTGCCGAACAGGGCGTCATGTTCCAAGGCAACCCAGCCGCGGCCACGGGCCAGTGCGGCACCGTCGCTGCTGCCCAGACGCGGCGTTTCGCCGGCGGCGAAGCGCAGCAACTGTGCCTGGTTGGGTAGTGCCTGGCCGGTCGGCCAGCCGGAGAGCACCTGCGCCTGGGCTTGCGCGGCCGCCTGGGCTTGGGTCGCGCGACCCTGTTGCTCCAGATGCATGGCATAGAGCACCAGCAGCAGGCTGGTGAAGAAGGCGACCGCGTTCACGGCCCAGAACTTGTATTTCAGAGAGATATCGCGAATCCAGGCGCTCATGGTGTTCTCTTTGTTCAATTGAGCCGATCGGGGATTGCCGAGGAAGTGGCATAGTGCCGAATGGCCGGGCGCGGGCCGTTGACACGGATCAAGCCCGGTCCGAACAGGTTAACGGCCTTCCTGCGCAGCTCTTGAGGGAGGCGGCGTGCGATTTTCATGGACTTTCTTCCGGTCCTGGCGGCGGAGTCGGCTGCTTCGCCGCGGCGGCAGGTCAGTCCCGCTCAGCCGGTTGTGCGCATGGCAGCTCCGGCAGACCGAAGAACGCCCTGGCGCAGGCGCTGGTGTGGGCGGCAAGTCGCTCGATCGACTCGCTGCGATGCGTGGCCACCACGCGCAGTACCTCCGGGAGAAACGCCGGCTCGTTATGTCCGCTCTTTGGCTTGGGCCGCAGGCTGCGTGGCAGCAGGTAGGGGGCGTCGCTCTCGAGCATCAGGCGGCCGACGGGAATTTCCCGCACCAGCGAATGCAGATGGGTACCGCGGCGTTCGTCGCAGATCCAGCCGGTGATGCCGATGTGCAGGTCTAGATCCAGGTAGCCGAACAGTGCGCGCTTCTCACCGGTGAAACAGTGCACGACCGCCGCCGGCAGGCGGTCGCGGTAGTGGCGCAGGATCGCCAGCAGGCGCTGATCGGCGTCGCGTTCGTGGAGGAAGACCGGCATGCCCAGTTCCACGGCGAGGGCCAGTTGTTCCTCCAGCGCTTTTTCCTGCTGCGGGCGCGGGGAGAAGTCGCGGTTGAAGTCCAGACCGCATTCGCCCACGGCGCGCACCCGCGGCTCCTGTAGCAGGGCGCGTAACTGAACGGCGTTGGCGCTGTTCCACTCGCTGGCATCGTGGGGATGCACGCCGGCGGTGCTGAACAGCCGCTGCGCGGATTCATCCAGTTCCTGGCAGAGGGCCAGCGCCTGCTCGCTATCCGCCAGGCTGGTGCCGGTCAGCATCAATTGCACGACGCCTGCGGCGTAAGCGCGAGCGAGCAGTGCCTCACGTTCCCGAGCGAAGCTTGCGTGGGTCAGATTGACGCCAATGTCGATGAGTTGCATGGTGCCTACCTTGGAGGAGTGGTTCCAGTGAAGGGTTTTAAAGAGAAACTCTTTGATTTTCAGTTATTTGAAGCGGCTTTATCAATTTCACATGATGTCTGCGGCTGGCGTTCGCGCCCTGCCTGTGCCAACCTCCGCGCCCCGCGCGGGCTGCGGCGTTCGCTTCCGAGAGAGCCATGATTCGACCTCTATTGCTTCTGCTGTGTCTGCTGGTGCTCATGCCTCAGCTGGCAGTCGCGCGCGTGGTCGGGCCGCCGGAAACCTGGCAGTCGGGCAAGACCCGCGATCTGGCGGAGATTCGCAGCGGCGGCGTGTTGCGAGTATTGATCAACCAGAGTCGTAACAGCTCGGGAGAGGTCAAGGGGCAGCCGATCGGCAGCGAATATCCGCGTTTGCGCGCCTTCGAGCAATTCCTCAATCGCAACGCCGGGGAGGGGCGGCGACTGACCCTGAAGATCGTCCCGCTGGCTAAGGACCGCTTGTTTGCGGCGCTGCAGCGAGGCGAGGGTGACCTCGTCGTACCGGGCGAGCTGTTTGCCGAGCGCCCGCGGGGCATCAGCGGCAGTGCGGCAATCCTGCGGCAGGTTCCACTGGTGATCGTCGGCCGCCAGGGCGATCGGCGCTACCAGCGCTTCGAGCAACTGTCCGGGCGCAGTATCGCTCTGCCGATCGGCAGTGCCGCCGGGGCGGCGTTGCGTTCGATCAACCTGCAACTGGCCGAGCACGGCAAGGCGCCGATACTCATCGAGTGGGTCGATCCAAGCCTGGCGGTGGAAGACGTGCTGGAGATGGTCCAGGCGGGCATTTATCCGCTGACCGCCGTGGAACAACCGATTGCCGAGCGCTGGGCCAAGGTCTTGCCGAAGCTGCGCATCGAACGGCACTTGGTGTTGGCCAACCAGGGCGACATCGGCTGGTTCATGTTGCGCGACGCGACCATGCTGCGTGCCAGCGTCGACCGCTTTCTCAAGGGCTACCACGGCTCTTCCAACCAGGACGCGGCCTTCCAGCGCATCTACCGGCGTTTGTACAAAGTGCACTTCCCGCTGGCACGAGCCGATCGCCAGCGCTTGGAAAAGGTCCGCCCGGTGCTGCAGCGGCATGCCCAGCAGGAGGACATGGACTGGTTGGCGCTGGCCGCGCTGGCCTACAAGGAATCGACCCTCAACCCGGCCGCGCGCGGTGCGGGGGGCGCGACGGGCCTGCTGCAGATCACACCGGTGGCGGCGCGCAGCGTCGGCATAGGCGACTACCGGAGCCTGGATGGCAACGTCCAGGCTGGCGTGCGCTACCTGGCGCGCATTCGCCGCAATTTCTTCGCCAGTGCCCGGCTCAACGACCGCGAGCGCATGGCTTTCATGCTGGCCGGCTACAACATGGGACCGCAACGCGTGCAAAGCATGCGCGCCGAAGCCCGGCGCCGTGGACTCAACCCGAACCAGTGGTTTTTCCAGGTCGAGCGCATCGCCATGGAGCAGTTCGGCATGGGGGTCGTCAACTATGTCAGTAGCGTCAACAAATACCACCTGGCTTTTTCCCGGGAGCGCTATCACCTGGAGCCGCAGCGAGAAGTGAGCGATAGGAAATGATCGAATTGATCGATTGTTGAAAGCCGTATATTGCGCTTTTTATATCGGCCTGATGGGCTAGTCTAAGGGTGTCCGCACAACACGTCCTTCGGAGTCCACATGAACACCCTGATCAAATCCCTGCTCTCCACTCAGGCCGGCTACGGCGCTACCGTCTTGCGCATCGTCGCCGGACTTACCTTCGCTGCCCATGGTTCACAGAAGCTGTTTGGCTGGTTCGGCGGCTATGGCCTGGTGGGGGTCGGTCAGTGGATGGAAAGCATCGGTCTGGCACCGGGCTACCTGCTGGCCCTGATGGCTGGCAGTGCCGAGTTTTTCGGGGGCCTGGCGCTGGTAGTCGGGCTGCTCGTGCGCCCGGCGTCGGCCGTGCTGGCGGTGACCATGCTGGTGGCGATCTTCAGCGTGCACATCGGCAACGGCTTTTTCATAAGCAACAACGGCTATGAATACGCCCTGGCACTGCTGGCCGTCAGCGTGGCGCTGCTGATCGACGGGGGCGGCAAACTCTCGCTGGACCGCCGTATCGCCGGCTGAGCCGGCGCCCGGCGCGTCAGGCGTCGGGCTTGCTGCGCGAGGCCGCCAGTTGTTCGGCGGCTTCCAGGCGCAGGCGTTCGTGCTCGTCGAACTGCTCTTCGGCCAGTCGGGCGATGGCTGCACGCTTGTCGCCGTCGCTCAAGCCTCGATTGGCGTCGATTTCCGCCTTGGCGGTCTGGTAGTTGGCCAGCCGCTGCTTCCAGCTTTGCCGCTGCCGATCCAATTGCTCAAGGCGTGCCGTGGCCTCGGCACCCACCAGTTGCTGGCGCAGCTGGCGAATCTGCATGGCACTGGCGCCCCCGGCCTGCAATTGCGCCGTGCGGCTGCGCAGCTCGCTCTGCAATTGCGGTAGCACGCTGGCTTGCAGGTCTTCAGGCAGGCTTTCGCGCAAGCGGTCGACGGCGATGGCCTTGGCTTGTGCATCCAGCGTCGTGTCGTTCTGGATCGCCAGGCGCTCAAGGGTAAAGCGGTTATAGGCTTCTTCCCGGGAAAAGAACGCCTGCAATACCTCACCGTCGAACAGCCGAGCGCGCAGCGCCTGCACCGCCGCTTCGCGCTGGCGCATGGCTTCCAGGCTCGGCAACTGCGGCAGGTCGCGCTCCAGTTGGACCAGCTCGCGCTTGTAGGCGAGGTACTGGTCGAGCAACGCTGCCGCATGTTCGGCAGCGGGCGGCGGCAGTTGTGCGGCGATATAGGCGCGCAGGCGGTCGACGCTGTCGCGCAGCGGCTCCTCGCCGATCGAGCTGAGGAAGTAATCGAAGATGCGTCGGATGTCTTCGCTGATCAGCAGGTTACCCGCCGCATCGATGCGGAAAATCCCGTCCACCTGGGTGCCGACCAGAGAGGCTGGCAGAGGCTTGTTGGCGCCGGACGACCGCTGCGCAGCAACCTCATCGGCGGGCGCCGTGGCTGGCTGCCCGGGGCGAAGGGTGGCGGGCGTCTGGAAGACCTGGGCAGGCGGCGCTTGCGGTTCGAGATAAAGCAGCAGGGCCACGCCAGCGGCAAAACCCACCGGCAGAAGCAAGAGAAGTCGTTTCAGCGGCATGACGGAGGTCCGGTGGTTGGCCCGGGGTCTCGGTGGCCCCGGGCCGGGCGGCTTAGAGGCCGTCGTTCTTGAGGCGATTGGCCAATTGCCGGTAGACGGTCACCGGGTCCGTCTCGAACAGGCTGGTCAGGCCGAGGGTCTGGTTCACTTCGTCCAGATGGTTCATGCGGTAGTTGTCGCGGATCACTTTGCCCAGGTGCGAACTGCAACGGCCGACCAGGCCATCGTTGGCTTCGCTGCCGAACGTCAGGGCACTGGCGCCGAGCATCAGGTCGCTGGGGTCGAACAGGTTGGTCAATGGGCTGGTGCCGCTCCAGGAGTAGTAGCGAATGCCGCCGACACTGTAGGCGCCCTCGCCGCAGGCGCTGCTCGGCAGGCCCTGGGGAAACTTGGCGTTGAAACGCGCGGCCCCTTCGCTGTTGAGCGACTCCAGCGCGCCGAGGGCGTTCTGCGTCGAATCGCTGCTGCTGCCGGAGAGGAAATTGATCAGCGCGCCGAGGCCGTTGACGATTCCGGCCAGCAGGGCTTCGCCAGCAGAGCCTTCCGGGACGCGGCGGATGAAGTCTGCGGTAGCCGAGCCTTTGTGCGGCGAGCCAACGCTGGTGACCGAGGCGACCAGGTCAGGACGTACCGCTGCAACGTAGCGAATGGTCGGGCCGCCGTGGCTGTGACCGACCAGGTTGACCCTGGGCTTGCCACTGATGGCGACGATTTCCTCGACCTGCTCCAGCAACTCTTCGCCCCGGGCTTCCGAGGTGTTCAGCTGGCTGACTTCGGTGACGTAGACCTTGGCACCGTCGCGACGCAGGGCCGAGGGAATCCCGTACCAGTAGTCGACGCCCAGCAGGCTGTCGAAGCCGAGCATGCCGTGGGTGAGTACGACGGGGTATTTGGTTTCGGTGTAGCCGGAGGAACCGAAGAAAAATGCGTGGGCTTGCCCGGATGCGGCCAGGCCGACTCCAAGGCAGAGGGCGAGCAAGGTCTTGTTGTTGTTCATGGGCGCTCTCGAAAGGGTGGTGGATCGGGCAGTTCGATGCTTCCTTGCGAGTCGCCACGCCTGTCCTGGGCGGGTACGGCAGCGCCAGGGGGCGGCGCACAATCCGTGCCAGCTTTCCACCACCTGCTGGCCAGGGCTCTGGGGCGCGGCTTGTACGGTGGTTTCGGTGGTCGCGGCGCTGGACGGAGCGCCGCTTCGCTGTTACCCGGTGAAACGCTTGTTTGCGACCTAAGGCCGCAGCGGCCAGCAGGCGAGGGCGCGATAGCGATTGCCTCTGGGGCTGTTTTCCGAGGCGAAGAGGGTGAATCGGTCGGCTGACCAATCGAAGGTTGGGGGCGTGGCGGTTGGATGCTGCGGGTAGTGCCGGGCCAGGGTCAGGTGGGGGTGGAAGGCGCGGCTTTCCAGCACGAAGTCGGCACCGGTCAAGCGCTCGCGCAGTTGCCTTTCGAGCTCCAGCAGCCCTGCTGGAGGCTGACTGGCGCGCAAGTGCAGCAGGCCGCCATGCCAACGCTCCAGTTGATCCAGGCAGATATCGAAGGGGGCGATGCGCACACGCTCGCCAATGCGTTTCAGCTCCGGCAAGCGCCCGCGGGGCTGGCTGCCGAGGAAGACCAAAGTCAGGTGCAGGTTGTCGGGTGCCACCGGTCGACCGCCTGGCGGCAGGCTGTTGCGCCAGGTCGCCACGGCCGTGGCAAGCGGCAGCGGACAGGGCAGGGCGAAGAACAGGCGCAGCGGTGGCGTGGTCATGGCTGGCTCCGTGCCTTGACAGTATCCGGCCGGCTTCTCTAGCATCCCGACCCATGCGCCGATTTAAACAGCTACTTGCGGGGCGCCGGAAGTCTCTCCCGACTTCGAAATACCGCTAAAGCGCTGGTTCGGTGTCGCCTCTCACCGCTGCCCAGCGGGATTCACGAGGCGGAGACCCGACAGCATGACCTGTCCCCAACCCCAGCTGCGGCTGGCCCCGATCACCTCCGGGCTGACGCAACGCAATCTGAAAATCCTTCTCGGCGGTACCCACCAGCCGACCCTGCTGCGCTATCTCGATGGCTGGCCCAGGAGGCAGCGACGGCCGCGCAACTTCCTCGTGCAGTTCGTCATCGACGAACGATCATTGGCATCGTATGCCACCGACAGCTTCGATCTGGCGGTCATCCAGGCACCTATGGCGCAGGCGTTGGAGCAAGTAGTGCGGGATCTGACGCGGGTCGCCCGGCAGGGGCTGATCGTCCGCCGCTAGCGGCGCTTAGGGATAGTCGATGGCGATCACGTACCAGGTCTTCGGTCCGGTCGGCGCCTGCACGGTCACTTCGGCATCGAGACTCTTGCCCACCAGTGCCCGCGCCAGCGGCGAGTCGATGCTGATCAGGTTCTGTTTCAGGTCCAGTTCGTCCGGGCCGACGATGCGATAGCGAGCCTCCTGGCCATCCTCGTCTTCCAGGGTAACCCAGGCGCCGAAGTAGACCTTGTGCGGGTCGGCGGGACGCTCGCCGACCACCTTGAGGCTTTCCAGGCGCTTGGTGAGAAAGCGCACGCGCGAGTCGATTTCCCGCAGCATCTTCTTGCCATAGGTGTACTCGGCGTTCTCCGAGCGATCGCCCTGGGCGGCGGCTTCGCTGACCGCCTGGGTCACTTGGGGGCGGCGCACGTGCCACAGCTCATGGAGCTCGGCACGTAGACGCGCTTCGCCTTCGGGCGTGATCAACGGGGTGCCGGCAGAGCGGGGTGGACGATAGCGGCTCATGGGGATCGACAGGGTCAAGAAAAGGTAGCGATCTTACCAGTCACGGGGTGGCCGATCACAGCCTCAGGCCTCCCGCAGCACGGTCAGTGGGCTGGCACTCAATGCGCGACGGGTGCCAAGCACTCCTGCACCGCCGATCAGCAATGCGCCGGCCAACGGCAGCAGCAGTAGCCAAGGGTGCGGCTGCCAGCGCAGGTCGAACGCATAGTGATAGAGCAGGGCACTGACCAGTTCGCAGCCGATGGCGGCGAGCAGGCCGCTGGCTGCGCCGAGCAGGCTGAACTCGATGCGCCTGGCTTTGACCAGCAGCGTCCTCTCGCCGCCCAGGGCGCGCAGCAGGGCGCCTTGCCGAATGCGCTCGTCGAGGGTCGACTGCAGGCCGGCGAAAAGCACGGCAAGACCGGCAGCCAGCACGAACAGCAATACGTACTCCACGGCCAGGGTGACCTGGGCAAGAATCGCCCGCAACTGCGCGAGCAGGGCTTCTACCTGCAGCAGCGTGACCGCCGGGAACGCGCGGGCCAACTCCACCAGTTGCCGCTCATGGCGGGGCGGCAAATAGAAGCTGGTCAGATAGGTGGCGGGTAGATCCTGCAGGGTGCCGGGTTCGAAGATCATGTAGAAGTTCGGGCGGAAGCTGTCCCAGTCCACCTTGCGCAGGCTTGCGACCTGTGCATCGCGAGTCATTCCGCCGACGGTGAAGCTGAGGCGGTCGCCCAGCTTCAGTCCCAGGCTTTGCGCCAGTTCGGCCTCCACCGACACGCCAGGTAGCATGTCGGCTTCGCTGGCCTGCCACCATTCCCCGGCGGTCAACTGGTTGTCTGGCGGAAGGTCGCTGGCCCAGGTCAGGCTGAGGTCGCGACGAATCGCGCGCTCGCCGCGCGAGTCCTTGCTGACCACCTTGCGCACCGGCTCGTCGTTGATCGCCACCAGGCGGCCCGGTACCACCGGATAGAGCGGCGCCGGATAGGGCGACAGTCCGGCCAGGCGCTCGGCGAAGGCTTGTTTATCGGCGGGCAGGATATTGAGGGCGAAGTGATTGGGCGCGTTTTCCGGAAGCTGGTCCTGCCAGGTGTCCAGCAGTTCGCCCCGCAGCAATGCGATCAGCGCCATGGCCAGCAGGATCAGGCCAAACGCCAGTGATTGTCCGGCCGCCGCCAGCGGGTGGCGCAGCAACTGGCCGAGCCCGAGCCGCCAGGCCAGGTTGGCGCGCGCCAGCAAGCGCCGCAGGCCGCGCAGGGCGAGCAACAGCAGGCCGCCGAGCAGCAGGCTGGCGAGCAGCCCACCGCCGAGCAGGGAGAGGGTCAGCTTCAGATCCAGGCTCAGGCGCCACATGATCAAACCGAGTGCAAGCAGCGCAAGGCCGTAGCTGAACCATGCGCTCGGCGGCACCGGCAGCAAATCGCGCCGCAGCACCCGCAGCGGCGGAACCCGGCCAAGGGCGGCCAGGGGTGGCAGCGCGAATCCAGCCAGGGCGACCATTCCCGTGGCCATGCCTGCCAGCGCCGGCAGCGGCCCGCCGCTTGGCACCTGGGCCGGCAGCAAATCCCGCAGCAGGTAGAACAGGCCGTACTGCGCAAGCCAGCCCAGCAGGGCGCCGCAAGCGCTGGCAACAAAGCCGAGCAGTGCCAGTTGCGTGGCATATAGCCCCAGGGTTGCCCGGCGGGACAGACCCAGGCAACGCAGCATCGCGCTGGCATCGAAGCGGCGTGCGGCGAAACGCGCCGCCGACAGCGCCACCGCCACACCGGACAACAGCACGGCGGCCAGGCTCGCCAGGTTCAGGTAGCGCTCGGCCCGAGCCAGGGCGCCACCGAGCTGGCGATTGCCATGGCGGGCGTCCTGCAGCGTCTGGTTGGCGGCCAGGGTCGGCTTGATCTGCTGGCGATAGCGGCCCAGCAGCCCCGGCTCGCCGCGCCAGAGTTCGCGATAGCGCACCCGGCTTCCCGGCTGGACGATGCCTGTGGCGGCCAGGTCGTCGAGGTGCATCAAGACGCGAGGCGTAAGGCTATAGAAGTCTCCCGCACGATCCGGCTCGTAGGTCAGCACGCGGGTCAGGCGCAGGGATTTCTCGCCGACTTCGATGTGGTCTCCCACCTTGAGATCGAGAGCGGCGAACAGACGGGTTTCCGCCCAGGCTTCGCCTGGCTGTGGTCCGCGACCCTCGACGTCGGCCTGGTAGGGGGCAGGGGCGCTTTTCAGTCGGCCGCGCAAGGGGTAGGCATCGTCCGCGGCCTTGACGCTGGCCAACTGCAGGCCGTCGTCGGTGGCGATGACGCTGGAGAACTCCACCAGGCTGGCATGCTTGAGACCCAGCAGGCGGCCTGCTTCGATCTGCTCGGCCGTTGCCGGCGAGCTACCGTTGAGCGCCAGGTCGGCGCCGAGAAACTCGCTTGCCCGCAGCAACATGGCATCGTTCAGGCGTGCACTGAAATAGCCGATGGCACTGCTGGCGGCGACTGCTACCAGTAGTGCAAAGAACAGCACGCGCAATTCGCCGGCCCGTGAATCGCGCAGCAGTTGACGGTATGCCAAGGCGACCAGGCGCGAGAAGGGCAAGCCGCTCATCTCATCAGGGCTCCACGCTGTCGACCAGGCGGCCGCTTTCCAGGCGGATCAAGCGGCGGCAACGGTGGGCCAGGCGTTCGTCATGGGTGACGAGCACCAGGGTGGCACCGCGTTCGCGATTGAGCTCGAACAGCAGGTCGCAGATGCGTTCGCCGGTATGAGTGTCGAGATTGCCGGTCGGCTCGTCGGCGAACAGCACATCCGGTTCCGCAGCAAAGGCTCGGGCAATGGCGACGCGCTGTTGCTCGCCCCCGGAAAGCTGCCGCGGGTAGTGGCCGAGCCGCTGACCAAGCCCCACCCGCTCGAGCAACTCATGCGCCCGCCCGCGGGCCTCTGCGTGGCCTTCGAGTTCCAGTGGGAGCATCACGTTCTCTAGGGCGTTGAGGCTATCCAGCAGCTGGAAGGACTGGAAGACGAAGCCGACATGCTCGGCACGCACCCGCGCTCGCTGATCCTCGTCCAGCGCGCCCAGGTCGCGTCCGGCCAGAGACACGTTGCCAGAGCTGGGCAAGTCCAGGCCGGCGAGCAGGCCGAGCAGGGTGGATTTGCCCGACCCGGAGCTGCCGACGATGGCCAGGCTGTCGCCGCGCTCGAGCGTCAGGTCGAGGCCGTCAAGGATGGTCAGCTCGCCTTCCGTGCTGGGAACCACTTTGCTAAGGTTCCGCGCGGTGAGAATGCTTGCGCTCATGGAGAGTCCGATGCGTGCGTGGTGGGTAGGTTTGGCTCTGGTGTTGTCGATGTCGACCCAGAGCGTGACAGCGGGCACCCTGCTGATCGTCGGCGATAGTATCAGCGCTGCTTTGGGCCTCGATAGCCGCCAGGGCTGGGTCCGTCTGCTGGAAAAGCGGCTGGAGGAAGCCGGATACGACCACCAGGTGGTCAACGCATCGGTCAGCGGCGACACCAGCGCAGGCGGTCTGGCACGCCTGCCAGCGCTACTTGAGCGACATCGTCCGGAGCTGCTGATCATCGAATTGGGCGGCAACGACGGCCTGCGTGGACAGTCGCCGGCGCAATTGCAACAGAATCTTGCGTCGATGATCGACCAGGCCCAGGCCAGGGGTACCCATGTGCTGTTGTTGGGCATGCGTCTGCCGCCGAACTATGGTGCACGCTACACCCGTGCGTTCGCCCAGGTATTTTCTCGCCTGGCTGAAGAAAAGCAGGTTTCCCTGGTTCCCTTCTTTCTCGAGGGCGTAGGCGGTGTGCCGGGAATGATGCAGCCCGACGGTATCCATCCTGCGCTGGCAGCGCAGCCGAAGCTGCTGGAAAACGTTTGGCCGGTGCTGCAACCGCTGCTATGAGCCGGCGGTGACGTTCGTCGGGCAAGCTGCCGGTGGCTACCATCTGGCCACTTTTCCGCCATAAGGCTTTCGGCTAAGGTGGCGCCCCCGCCCTGGAGTTGCCGATGCCGCGTCCCGCCTGGACTTTGCATGCCTACCAGTTGCTCGAGCCTGACGAGCAACTGGACCTGTTTGCCTGTCGCGAAGTGCGCATGCATCTGGTCGCCCGTCAGTTGGAGCTTGGTGGTCATGCCGATCGCACCCTTTGCGGCGGACTGCTGCCTGCCCAGCCTCGCTGGCGTGGCCTGGAGCGAGCAATGTTGAAGGACAAGCGTCTGTGTGCCGCCTGTCGCGATGCGCTGGCGGCGCAGAAGCGGGGCTCATGGCCGGTCTGGCAGGCCAATTGAGCTCTCCCGGTCCGTCTGGTCGCGGTGATACAATTCTCAAACTTTTATAACCAAGCCCTGTCAAGGATTTCCCGGATGTCGCCGCGCGCTCCTGCCTTCGCCCGTTGTTGCCTGTCCCTTGCCGCGCTGCTTACGGCCGGCACCGCCTCAGCCCTGGAGTTGCCATTGCCCCCACCCGGGGAAGATGTCGTCGGCCAGGTTCAAGTCATCCAGGCCAAGTACGAGGACACCTTCGCCGATCTCGGCCAGGTGCACGACCTGGGCTATCTGGAGATGGTCGCGGCCAACCCGGGCGTCGATCCCTGGCTACCCGGCGCTGGCACCGAAATCATCTTGCCGACACGCTATGTCCTGCCGCCGGGCCCACGTGAAGGCATCGTGATCAACCTTGCTGAATACCGCATGTACTACTTCCCGAAAGGCAAGAACGTGGTGCACACCTTTC
The DNA here is from genome assembly GCF_057128665.1 of Zestomonas ipomoeae. Classification (NCBI taxonomy): domain Bacteria; kingdom Pseudomonadati; phylum Pseudomonadota; class Gammaproteobacteria; order Pseudomonadales; family Pseudomonadaceae; genus Zestomonas; species Zestomonas ipomoeae. Next base: position 168,017 of record NZ_JBSKHQ010000001.1, on the reverse strand, counting down.
CCCTGGGCATCGGTCGCGAGGGCTGGGGGTCTCCCGTGGCGGATACCACCATTACCGGCAAGTACCCGAAGCCTGCCTGGTATCCGCCGCAGTCGATCCGTGAAGAGCACGCTGCCGATGGCGATCCGTTGCCGACTGTGGTGCCGCCGGGTCCGGACAATCCCCTGGGGCCGTTCAAATTCAGCCTTGGGGTGTCGGGTTACCTGATCCATGGCTCGAACAAGAAGTTCGGCATTGGTATGCGTGTCAGCCATGGCTGCTTCCGCATGCTTAATCACAATGTGCTTGAGTTGGCGGGCATGGTGCCTGTCGGTACCAAGGTGCGGATTATCAACGAGCCTTATAAGTTCGGTATCAGCGCCAATAAGGTTTACTTGGAAGCCCACGCACCGCTGGATGATCACGGCGAGCCTTCCGTGGTCGACAAACACACCGCCGTCATCAATGCGTTGCTGAAGCGCGATGATCTGGTCGGTAGTCTGCGACTGGATTGGGATGTTGTTCGAGAAGTGGTGGCCGCCGAAGATGGACTGCCCATCGAGATCGCCGAACCTATTACCGATGGCGGTGCCTCGCTAGTAAGTAGTGAGCCGATAAAGCTCTGAATGCCTTGTTGTGAAGCCCGCCGAGCGCTATGCGCCGGCGGGTTTTTTATTGCGCGTGTTACTGGCGGCAATAAAAAAGCCGACCCACTTCTGGGTCGGCTTGTTAGCCTCGAAAGACTATTACTTGCGGCTGGCTTTTTCCAGCATACGCAGGGCGCGCTCGTTGGCTTCGTCAGCAGTTTGCTGAGCCTTCTGAGCAGCAGCCATGGCCTCTTCGGCCTTGCGGTAGGCTTCGTCGGCGCGAGCTTGGGCGCGAGCAGCGGCGTCTTCGGTAGCGGTCAGACGAGCTTCGGTTTCTTTGGACATGCTGGTGCAACCGGTAGCCAGAACAGCAGCCAGGGCCAGAGCAGAAAATTTCAGAACGTTGTTCATCGTGTTCCCCTTAAGGTGGACTTCCATATAAAGCAACTTCCCAGCTGGGAAATTAGCCGGCCTACATACTACCTATAACTTTTAGTAAGTAAACGGAGGCAACGCAAGGCCTGCAAATTTTTTTGCAGGAATTCCTGCAGTTGCATGACAACTAAGGGGGAATTGGATAAAAAACATCCAACTTCGAGGTTCCCCGTCATTATTTGGTGTGTGGGACGCTCCGGGAGGCGCAAGGTTCCCCTTCGGTCTTCATGGAAATGTCCTCTCGGCGTGACGTGCCTGCTGGCATCCTGCTACTCTCGCGCGCCCCGTCAATGGCGGAAGCAACTCGAAGAACCAAGGATGTAGGCATGACGAAGATTTTCAAATGGGCGGTATTGGGCGCTCTGGCTATTGCGTTGCTGATCAAGCTGTCGCTCTGGCTGTCGGTGCGCAGCATCATGAACGACGCGATCGAGCAGCTGTCGCCGATCATGCAGATTCGCTACGAGGGCATCAGCTCGTCCTTCAGCGGTCGGGTCGGCCTGAAAGGGCTGGATATCAGTGTGCCGATGTTGGGCGATAGCCTGCGCGTTTCCCATGCCGAATTGAAATTCAAGAGCCTTGGCGAGTTGTTGAGCTTCAAGGAGCGTCTCGCCGCGGGCAAGTTCCCCGAGCAGATGGCAGTTCGGCTCGAAGGGCTGGAGCTGGAGGTGCATGGGCCGTTCATACAGCGCCTGTATGCCGAGCCGGCAGAACGCAGCCTTTTTACCGCCATGAGCGAGGTGGCGTGTGGCCGGGTCAGCCATATCGGGACCCAGGAACTCCTGGAGATGGGGTATCGCACCTTCGAAACGGACCTGGAGTTCTCCTACCTGTTCCAGCCAGGAATGCAGCGGGTAAGCTTAAACCTGACCTCGGATACCCGCGACATGGGCGAAGTGCGCGTCGGCCTGGCTCTGGACAACGTTTCGGAGAAGCCTGGCGACCTGCTGGTCAATCCTCCCAAGCTGGTGCTGGTGAACGTCGAACTGAACGACAACCAGTATCAGCGCAAGGTCCAGGAGTTCTGTGCCGCCAAGCTGGGGCAGAGCGTGGCGGAGTATCGCAAGACGGCGGTCCAGCAGTTCGACCGGGTATTGCGCAGTCAGCGCATCGCGCTCGATCAGCCGGTCCTGGATGCCTATGCACGTTATCTCGAGGATCCCCAGTCGATGCGCCTGGAGCTCAATCCGAGCGATGGTATGGTGTGGGATGGGCTACAGTTCTTCGAGGCCAAGGATGTGCTGGCCATGCTGCGTCCTGCGGTGCTGGTCAATCAGGAGTTGGTCACTCCGCTGGGTTTCGCCTGGGTTGACGTGGGTGTGCGCAAGGAGCCTAGGGGCGATGAGCGGATCGTATCGGAAGCCAACTCGAAGGTCGAATCCGGACCGCGCTACGAGTTCGTCAACGTGGCTGATCTGTCTGAGCATGCGGGCAAACGCTTGCAGTTCATCACCTTCGACGGCACTTACTATCAGGGCATACTTCACAAGGTGCAGGACGGCAAGGCTTATCTCAGCGTTCAGTTTGGAATAGGTTCGGCGGAGATGTTTCTTCGCCTGGAAAAGATAGATAAGGTACGGGTGATGTTTTGACCCGGATAGAGGAGCAGTGATGAGCGAACCGTTGTCCATCCATCATGACCAGGCTGGTCACCAGTTCGAGGCCACCGTGGATGGTCACCGCGCCTATCTGGCGTACATGGATCTGGGCAAGCAGACCTTGGATATCTATCGTACTTTTGTGCCCAATCCGCTGCGTGGCCGCGGCATTGCCGCAGCCCTCACCGAGCAGGCGCTGAGTTATGCCGAGCGCATGGGTTATACGGTGATTCCGTCCTGTTCCTACGTCGAGCGCTATCTGGAGCGTCGGCAGCGCGCCGCCAAGCAATAGCTGGCAGCGACTCAATGAAAAACGCCGGGCGATGCCCGGCGTTTTTCGTTCTGTCGCGATCAACTGCGCTGGCGCTTGGGCAGCACGTCGGCCAGCTTGGTTCGCATGCTGCGCAGGGTCTTCTCGGTGGTGTCCCAGTCGATGCATGCATCGGTGATGGATACGCCGTATTTGAGATCGCAGAGATTCTTCGGGATGGGCTGGTTGCCCCAGCCCAGGTGGCTTTCCACCATCAGGCCGACGATCGATTGGTTGCCTTCGAGAATCTGGTTGGCGACGTTCTCCATCACCAGCGGTTGTAGTGCCGGGTCCTTGTTGGAGTTGGCGTGGCTGCAGTCGACCATAACGTTCGGGCGGATACCGGCCTTGGTCAGCTCCTGCTCGCACACGGCCACGCTGACCGAATCGTAGTTCGGCTTGCCGTTACCGCCGCGCAGCACCACGTGGCCGTAGGCATTGCCCTTGGTGGTGACGATGGAGACGCCACCCTGCTGATTGATGCCCAGGAAGCGATGGGGGCTGGATACCGACTGCAGGGCATTGATGGCCACGGTCAGGCCGCCGTCGGTGCCGTTCTTGAAGCCGACGGCCGAAGACAGGCCGGACGCCATTTCGCGGTGGGTCTGGGATTCGGTGGTGCGCGCTCCGATGGCCGACCAACTGATCAGGTCCTGCAAATATTGCGGAGAGATCGGGTCGAGTGCCTCGGTGGCGGTCGGTAGTCCCATCTCGGCGAGGTCACGCAGCAACTGCCGGCCGATGTGCAGGCCATCCTGGATCTTGAAGGAATCGTCCAGGTAGGGATCGTTGATCAGGCCCTTCCAGCCGACGGTGGTGCGCGGCTTCTCGAAATAGACGCGCATCACCAGGAACAGGGTGTCGGATACCTCGGCCGCCAGCGTCTTGAGGCGCTCGGCGTATTCATGGGCGGCCTTGATGTCGTGAATGGAGCAGGGGCCCACCACGACGAACAGGCGATGATCCTTGCCATCGAGAATATTGCGGATCACTTCGCGGCCGTGGGCTACGGTGCGCAGGGCGGCGTCGGTGAGGGGGATTTCGCGCTTGAGTTGCTCCGGGGTGATCAGGGTCTCATTGGAGGCAACGTTAAGATCGTCGATCGGTAAATCAGCCATCGTGCTACTCATCAGGGTCTTCAGGTCGCGGGGATCCCCATGTGGCGAAGCGCAGCAGGATGGGCGCAGCTGGGGAAGCGGAACCTTAGCGCGTAGCGGCTGGCTCGACAATGGGACGACGGGCTTTTAGTCCCCAATGCCCACAGAAAACGGCTAATTCAGGCCGGTAGCGGCGAATTCCGCGGCGTGGCGGCTGATCCATTCGCGGGCGACGCTCTCGATCGCCAGCTCATGGCCTTGTTCCCGCTCCAGTTGTCGGCGGTAGTGTTCGATCAGGCAGACCTGCTCGACCATGCGCGCGCGGAACAGGGTTTCTTCGTCGGTGAAGGCGATGCCGACCAGGTAATTCTCGGTCTGCTTGCGGCACCAGGCGACAATGCCTGGGTAGCGCGCCTGGTCGCCGAGCAGCGGAATGCGCAACTCCACTGCCGTGCCCTTGCGAAAGCCGCGGGGCGAGTTGCACGCTACCCCGCCCAGGCTGATATTGTTCAAGCGTTGTCGAGGCAGGAAGGCCTGCTTGCGCAGCACCAGTTCCACGGGCATATCGCTGGGATGACGCAGAAATCTACGCATGAACACAGACTCCAGATGCCGTCAAAAAGACATCACTGCTGAAAGCAGTATAGTGGCCGAACTGGAACTGACGGATTTTGATGCAGATATCCGCTTACTGAACCTGCCCGGCACATCCCTGTTGGTATTTACCAGCACAGGCTGTGCCAGTTGTCGCTGGGCTCGCCGCGAGCTGCCGAAAATGGCGCTCCCGGTGGCGCGTTTGTGCTGGATCGACGCCGGCCAGGATGGTGGTCTGGTGCAGCGCTATGGGGTCTTCCACTTGCCAGCGCTATTTGTTGTTCGTGATGGTCAATTTTTCGGCAGTTTGCACGCGATCTTGAGTGCCGCCGATCTCACGCATGGCCTGGGCGAGGCCTTGGGCCGCCCGCCAGAGGAGCTTCCTTAGATGTCTGCAAGCAAGGGCACGCGGATCGGTGTCATAGGCACCGGTGCCATTGGTGGTTTTTACGGACTATTGCTGGCGCGCGCCGGCTTCGATGTGCATTTCCTGCTGCGCAGCGAGTTTCCTGCGGTGGTTGAGCAGGGGCTGCGGTTGAATAGCAGCGTGCATGGGGCGTTGCACCTGCATCCGGTTCAGGCGTATCGCCAGGTGGACGATATGCCGCCTTGCGACTGGCTGCTGGTGGGGGCGAAAACGACCAGCAACGCAGAGCTTGCGCCGCTCATCGCACAAGCGGCTGCGCCGAACGCCAGGGTGGTGCTGCTGCAGAATGGCCTGGGCGTGGAAGACGCTGTGCGACCGCTGCTTCCGGATGGCTTGCATCTGCTCGGCGGGCTCTGCTTCATTTGCGTGCACCGCGCCGGCCCGGGCCAGATCGAGCATCAGGCGCTCGGGGCGGTGAATCTGGGCTACCACTCCGGGCCGGCACTGCCTGGCGCAGAGCAACAGGCTCTCGTGGAAGAGGGGGCGGCAATGTTGCGTGCTGCCGGGCTGGATTCAACGGCGATGCCGAACCTGGAGCAGGCGCGCTGGCAAAAGCTAGTGTGGAACGTACCGTACAACGGTCTTTCCGTGGTGCTCGATGCGGGCACTACGGCATTGATGGGCAATGCCGACAGCCGTCTACTGATCGAAAGCCTGATGAATGAAGTAGTGCAAGGTGCCATGGCCTGCGGCAAGCAAATGCCGGCTGGCTACGCGGGCAAGTTGCTGGCGGCTACCGAGCGCATGCCCGACTACCTGCCGAGCATGTACCATGACTTCGTCCAGCACCGACCGCTGGAACTGGAGGCGATCTACGCCGCGCCCCTGGCCGCGGCCGAACGCGCCGGTCACCCGATGCCGCGCACGACGATGCTCTATCAGGCGCTGCGTTTTCTCGACGCACGCAACCGGGGGTAAATGCAGATGGGCAAGGGACTGGGCGACAAATTGGTATTGGCGATTTCGTCGCGGGCGCTGTTCGACCTCAGCGAGAGCCACAGGATCTACGAGACAGAAGGTGTCGAAGCCTATCGTCAATATCAGATCGAGCATGAGGAAGAAATTCTCGCGCCTGGCGATGCCTTCCTGCTGGTGGAGAAGCTGCTCAGCCTGAACCTGCGACTCGGCCAGCCCCGGGTGGAGGTGATCCTGGTGTCGCGCAACAGCGCCGATACCGGCCTGCGGGTGTTCAATTCGATTCAGCACTATGGCCTGGCAATTTCCCGTGCGGCCTTCGTCGGCGGACGCAGTCCCTATCCCTACCTGTCCGCCTTTGGCAGTCACCTGTTTCTCTCCACCCACGTGGAAGACGTGCGCAGTGCACTGGATGCCGGTTTCGCCGCGGCGACCATCCTGTCCGGCGGTGCGCGTCGTGCCGCCAGCGCAGAGTTGCGCATTGCCTTCGATGGCGACGCGGTGTTGTTTTCCGATGAATCCGAACGGATCTATCAGCAGGGTGGCCTGGCGGCATTCCAGGCGCGCGAGCGCGAAGCGGCGCGGGAGCTGCTGGGCGGCGGGCCATTCAAGGCCTTTCTTGCGGCATTGAATCTCTTGCAGCGCGAATTTCCCGAAGACAGCTGTCCTATTCGCACGGCTTTGGTTACCGCTCGCTCGGCACCTGCCCACGAACGTGTCATTCGTACCTTGCGGGAATGGGATATCCGCCTGGATGAATCGTTGTTCCTTGGCGGACTGGACAAGGCACCCTTTCTCGAGGCTTTCGCTGCCGACGTGTTCTTCGACGACCAGGTCGGTCATTGCGAGTTGGCCCGCGAAGTGGTCGCCACCGGTCATGTGCCCCACGGAGTGAGCAACGAACCACAGTGCTGACACGGCGAATCGCCGATTGCCGCAGCACTGCTAAGCTCAAGCTACAGGCCCGCTAGGCAGTCGAGGAGGCCGCATGATCCGCTCGATTCTTTACGCCACCGATCTCGGTCTTTATGCCCCCTATGTATTGCAGCACGCCTTGACATTGACCCATGCATTCAACGCCGAGCTGCACGTGGTGCACGCGGTGGAGCCCATGGGATTGTTCGCCGAGTCGGTCTTGCAGACCTACCTGGACGAGAAGACGCTCAAGGAGTTGCGCAGCAAGGGGTTGAGCACGGTCATGGCGAGCATCGAGCAGCGCGTGCTGGAAGGTTTTCGCGACGAGCTTGGCGAGGCCCATCAGGACATGGCCCTGATTCGCACGGTGCGGGTGGTGCAGGGTGATCCGCCGCAGATGATTCTGGATGAGGCACAGAAACTGGGGGTCGATCTACTGGTCGCAGGCAGTCACAGTCATGGTACCGCGCTGGACACTCCGCTGGGGCGGACGGCGGCGCGCCTGGTGCAGTTGTCGGAGGTCCCGGTCTACCTCGTACCCATGTTGCAGCATCGTGGTCGTTGGGAGCTTTAAGGTCGGCGGGACGAAAGGTATGCAAAGTTGAAATAATAGGTCTAGTTTTACACTTCAAACCATTTATATGGTTATAAACGTCATCCGGCCTTTGCTGAGAGACGCTATTCCGCTTTGAGGGATACCTATGAAGCTGCAGCAACTGCGCTACATCTGGGAGGTAGCGCACCACGACCTCAACGTTTCCGCCACCGCCCAGAGCCTCTACACCTCGCAGCCTGGCATCAGCAAGCAGATCCGTTTGCTCGAGGACGAGCTGGGCGTCGAGGTTTTCGCCCGTAGCGGCAAGCACTTGACTCGGGTCACCCCGGCCGGTGAACGAATCATCACGACCGCTGGCGAAATCCTGCGCAAGGTCGAAAGCATCAAGCAGATCGCCCAGGAGTTTTCCAACGAGAAGAAGGGCACCCTGACCATTGCCACCACCCACACCCAGGCGCGTTATGCGCTGCCGGCGGTGATCAGCAGCTTTATCAAGCAGTATCCGGACGTATCGCTGCACATGCACCAGGGAACGCCGATGCAGATCGCCGAGATGGCGGCCGACGGCACGGTGGATTTCGCCATCGCCACCGAGGCGCTGGAGTTGTTCGGCGATCTGGTGATGATGCCGTGCTATCGCTGGAATCGCTGCGTGGTGGTGCCCCAGGGGCATCCGTTGGCGAAGCTGCCTCGGCTGACTCTCGAGGCGCTGGCCGAATACCCCATCGTCACTTATGTATTTGGCTTCACCGGCCGATCCAAGCTGGATGAGGCTTTCAACCACCGCGGCTTGACGCCCAAGGTCGTATTCACCGCAGCAGACGCCGATGTGATCAAGACCTATGTGCGGCTCGGGCTGGGGGTCGGCATCGTGGCTAAAATGGCGGTCGATCCGAAGTTGGACGCGGATCTGGTAGTGCTGGACGCCAGCGAGCTGTTCGAGGCCAGTGTGACCAAGATCGGCTTCCGCCGAGGCACGTTCCTGCGCGGCTTCATGTGCGACTTCATCGAAAAGTTTGCCCCCCACCTGACCCGTGAGGTGCTGGCCAAGGCCGTGCAGTGCCATAACAAGTCAGAGCTGGACGAGCTGTTCGAAGACGTGGAACTACCCACTTACTGAGCGAGGCAAGACACAAGCCGCCAAGCGAGTGCTTGGCGGCTTGTGCATTCCTAGCCTTTGGCGATCAGGTTGCCGGCGTGCAGGCCGCACTCCTTCTGCGTGGCTTCTTCCCACCACCAGCGGCCCTCGCGTTCGTGCTGGTTCGGCAATACCGGGCGGGTGCAGGGTTCGCAGCCAATGCTGATGAAACCGCGCTCATGCAGCGGGTTGTAGGGAATTTCCAGCATGCGGATATACGCCCAGACTTCCTCGCTGCTCATCTGCGCCAGCGGGTTGAACTTGTACAGTGCATGGTCGGCAGTGGAAAACGCGCTATCCAGCTCCAGCACAGCCACCTGGCTACGTGTGCCGGGGCTCTGGTCGCGGCGCTGGCCGGTGGCCCAGGCGCTGACCGTGGACAGCTTGCGCTTGAGCGGTTCGATCTTGCGGATGCCGCAGCATTCGCCATGACCGTCCTTGTAGAAGCTGAACAGGCCCTTTTCTTTGACGAAGGGTTCGAGCTGGCGCGCATCGGGGGAGAGCACGTCGATCGCGATGCCATAGTGTTCGCGCACCTGTTCGATGAAGCGATAGGTTTCCCCGTGCAACCGTCCGGTATCCAGGCTGAACACCTTGACGTTCTTGTTCAGTTTCCAGGCCATGTCCACCAGCACGACATCTTCGGCGCCGCTGAAGGAGATCCAGAGGTCGTCACCAAAGTGCTCGAAGGCGAGCTTGAGAATGTCCTGGGGGGATTTGTTGGCGTAGGTCGCGGCCAACTCGGCGACGTCGAATGCTGGGCTCATCAGGTGACTTCCTAATAGTTATGGCGCTGGCGCGCGCTGTGCCGCGGATGGTAGCAAAAAGGCTTTTATGCATCGAAATATCGATATCCAGCGACAACCTTCAATCCGGATATAAGGCCCGCGTTGCGTCGTCCCTGGCGAGCGGCTAGAGTGCCGCCTTCTTTTCAAGTGCCTAGCGGGGAGTCTGTCGTGGAAATTGCCTGTCTTGATCTGGAAGGTGTGTTGGTACCGGAAATCTGGATCGCCTTCGCCGAAAAAACCGGCATCGATGCTCTCAAGGCCACCACGCGTGACATTCCCGACTATGACGTGCTGATGAAGCAGCGCCTGCGCATTCTCGACGAGCACGGACTGAAGCTCGGCGACATCCAGGAAGTGATCGGTACCCTCAAGCCGCTGGAAGGCGCGGTGGAGTTCGTCGACTGGCTGCGCGAGCGCTTCCAGGTCGTGATCCTCTCCGACACCTTCTACGAGTTTTCCCAGCCGCTGATGCGCCAGTTGGGTTTCCCGACGCTGCTTTGCCACAAGTTGGTGGTCGACGAGAACGACCGGGTGGTCGATTACCAACTGCGCCAGAAGGATCCCAAGCGCCAGTCTGTCATTTCCTTCAAGAGCCTTTACTACCGAGTGATCGCAGCCGGCGACTCGTACAACGACACCACCATGCTCAGCGAGGCCCATGCCGGCATCCTGTTCCACGCGCCGGAAAACGTCATTCGCGAGTTTCCGCAGTTCCCGGCGGTGCACACCTATGAAGACCTCAAGCGAGAGTTCATCAAAGCTTCGAACCGGCCGCTGAGCCTGTAATGAGAGAGCCCGCCGAGCGCGGGCTTTCTACTGGCTGGCCTCAGGGCATGCTTTCCAGCGTGTCCAGCAGCACTTTCACCTTGGTGATGGATTCCTGGTACTCGGCGTGCCAGTCGGAGTCGGCGACGATGCCGCCGCCGCCCCAGCAGCTGACTTGCCCATCCTTGATCAGCAGACTGCGAATGGCTATCGAGCTGTCCATTTCCCCGCGGACATCGAGATAGAGCAACGAACCACAATAGATGGCGCGGCGGGTGGGCTCCAGTTCGTCGATGATCTGCATCGAGCGGATCTTCGGCGCGCCCGTGATGGAGCCGCCGGGGAAGCTGCCGGCGATCAGGTCGAGGGCGTCCTTGCCGGCCGCCAGTTCGCCGGTCACGCTGCTGACCAGATGATGCACGTTGGGGTAGCTCTCGAGCGCGAACAGCTCGGGCACGCGCACCGAACCGATCCGGCAACTGCGGCCCAGGTCGTTGCGCAGCAAATCGACGATCATCAGGTTCTCCGCCCGGTCCTTGGTGCTACCGAGCAGGTCTGCGGCCTGGGCGTCGTCGTCCTGGACGTCCTTGCCGCGCCGTCGCGTGCCCTTGATGGGGCGGGTTTCCACCTGGCCCCGGTTGACGCGCAGGAATCGCTCGGGTGACAGGCTGAGAATCGCGCCGCCGCCAGGCAACGCCTGATAACCGGCAAAAGGTGTGGGGCAGGCTGCCCTCAGCCTGCAGTAGGCTGACCAGGCATCGCCCTGACAAGGCGCTTGGAATCGCTGGGCGAAGTTGACCTGGTAACAGTCGCCGGCCTGGATATAGGCCTGGATGCGTTCTATGGCGCGCCGGTAGTCCGCCTGGTCGATGTTCGCGCTGAAACTGCCCAGCAAGCGAAAAGGTTCGCCGGAGCCGCTCGATCGACGGGTGAACAGGTCCACCAGGCGCCTGCGCTCGCTATCGGCGAGGGCCGGGTGAAACACCAACTGGCAGGTCTGCAGCTGGTGGTCGGTCACCAGCGCCCAGGCGTAGAGGCCCAGTTGCGCATCCGGCAGGTGCAGGTCGTCGCGGGCCTGGTTCGGCAATTGCTCCAGGCGGCGACCGAAGTCGTAGCCGAAATAGCCGAGCAGGCCGCCGCAGAAGGGCAGCTCGTAGCCAGCGGGAGGCTCGGCCGTGCCAAGCGCGGCCAACGCCGCGCGCAGCCGTTGCAGGAATGCGTTGCCCGACTCATCGGCAACAGGAACCAGTTCTGCCAATGGCCAGGCGCTGATAAGATCGTAGCGCCCGCGCTGAGCCGTCGGTCGGCCGGCGTCCAGCATCACTGCGCCGGGCGCTTGGCGCACTGCGGCGAAGTAATCGGCGGGATCGATGCGATAGGGCAGGGTATAGAGAGAGCAAGTAGACATGCTTGGCGGTCGGACGAACGCGGAAGCGGATTGTAGACTGCCGCTGCCGTTCATCCTAGCGGGCCGTCGAAAAAGGCGGTGTGGCTGTCGAGCAATCGTTCATGGCGGTCGGTACGCTGTCTTGTCTGGGTTTACTTGAGGATACAGCGCTGATTAGTATGGAAAGATCCCGCGGAGCTGAAACTCCCACCCAAAACTATAACGAACAAGGGATCCAGGCTGTGGATGACGTTTCGGATCCAACTGCCGGCAGCCTTCAGCGCTCCAAATTGACGTCTCCCCAGGCGTCCGCCGACTGTTTGCCCAGACCGCAAGTCCAGGCTGCCCTGGCTGCACACCCCCATGCCCGTCTCCTGCTGTTCTCGGCGCCTGCCGGGTTCGGCAAAAGCACCGCGCTCGCCGCCCTGTGCGAGGCCCGCCGCGCCGCCGGTAGCGCGGTGGCCTGGTTTTCCCTGGAGGACGAGGACGACGACCCCTCGCGCTTCTTCCAGCAACTGATCGATGCGCTGCGGGTCGCCATTCCCGGCGTTGGCGAAGATGCGCTCGGCTACCTGCAGAACACCATTCGCGTGCCGGTCGCCGCCGTGGTGGAGAGCCTGCTGGCGGATCTGGCCCAGCATGAACAGCCGCTGCTGCTGGTGCTGGACGACCTGCATTGCATCAGCGACCCGGAGTTGTTCGGTGCCCTCAATCGGCTGATCATGCTCGCGCCGCCCGGCTTCGCCCTGGCGGTCGGTTGCCGCGGCCTACCGCCGCTGAACCTGGCGACCTTGCGGGCCAAGGGGCTGCTACTGGAAATTGGCCTGGATGAGCTGCGTCTGACCGCCGCCGAAACCCGCCACTATTTCGCTCGCAGTGGCCTGGCGCTGGACGAGCAGGCGCTGGCCGCGCTGCACAAGCACACCGAGGGCTGGATGATCGGCGTGCACCTGGCCAGTCTCTGGCTGCGTCACCAGCCGCAGGCATCGGCGCAGATGGCTGATATTTCCGGCGATCAGGCCGCCGTGGGCGACTACCTGCTGCGCACTGTGTTCGAGCAGCTGCCCGCCGACCTGCAGGAGGCCCTGCTGGCGCTGGGCATTGCCAGCCAACTCAACGGCGAACTCGCGAATGCGCTGTGTGGCCGTCATGACGGCCAGGCTCTGCTCGAGCGCCTGGAGGCCATGCAGCTGTTCTTGCTGCCGCTGGATCGCGAGCGTCAGTGGTATCGCTTTCATCACCTGTTCGCCGATTTTCTCTGCGCGCGCTTGAAGGAGCGCGACCCCGAACGCTTCAAGCAACTGCATTTCAATGCCAGCCTGTGGTTCACCAACCACCACATGCAGAACCTGGCGATCGAGCATGCCTGCCTGGCTGAAGACGCGGAGATGCTTGCCGCCCTGGTCGATGCCTGCGGTCTGGAGCTCATCAATCGCGGACAACTGAACCTGATCTATCGCTGGCGCCAACATGTGCCCGACGAGATCGCCGAGCGCTATCCGATCCTCGTGCTGGCCGATGTCTGGGACAAGGCCGCCGAGCTGGCCTTGCCCGAGGCAAATCGCATGCTCGACGAGCTGCTTGCGCGCTGGGGCGGAACCAATTCCGACTCGCCATTGAACGACAACTACCTGGCGGCGCTGGCAGTGAAGGCGGTAATCGCCTTGCAGAAGGACGATCTCGAACTTTGCGTCAGCCTGTCGCGCAAGGTGGAAAGGCAGCTTGGCCAGCACACCGCGTTTCTCGAAGTGGCCATGCTGATTCTTGGCGCCCTGGCCCAGGTCATGCTTGCCCAGCCGGAGCAGGCCCGCCGCCTGTTGGGCTTGGCCCAGCAACGTAGTCACTTTCTCGAGGGGCGCTACCTGGATCTGCAGCTGGCACAGGTGGAAATTCTCCTGGCGCTGGAGCAGGGTCAGGTGAAGCAGGCCGAGTTGCTCTTCGAGCAATTGCGTGCGCGGGTCATTCCCTGGTTCGGCGCCAAGTCGCGGGCGCTGGTGCTGCCGGCGATCACCGAGTCGCTGATCGCCTACCACCAGACGCGTCTGGACGGCGTGGAGGATCGCCTGCGCTGGGCCTTGGCCAATGTCGATGTGGTCAATCCGATCGACCTCTATGCCCAGGGCATGCTGTGCCTCGCCCGCATCCAGCGCATGGCGGACAAACCGAAGGAGGCCCTGGCCAACCTGCAACTCATGCAGAACCTGACGGCGCGCAACCAGTCCTGGCGCTTCTATGCCCAGGCGGTCGGCGAGGAAATCGCCTTGATCCTGCAGGAGCCGGCGGCGGATCGGCTCAAGCGCGCCGAGCAGCGGCTGAAGAGCATCGACTGGCCGAAGCTGGCTGCCAACTACAGCCAGACCGCTTTCAATCCGGTGCTGTGGATCCAGGGGCTGACGCGCATTCGCTTGCAGCAGGCGCGGGGTCATTTCAGCGAGGCACTGCACGAGATCACCCAGTTGCGCGGCCAGTTGCAAGCGAACTGGCACGGCCTGCAACGCTTGCGCCTGGACCTGCTGGCGGCATTGAGCTACCAGCGGCTGGGCTACCAGGAGCGTGCACAGAGCCTGTTGGGGCAATGCCTGCTGCAGGCCGAGCGGGAAGGGGTGCGCAGCCTGTTCATCGAAGAAGGCGAGGCGATCCGGCAGCTGGTGCAGCAACTGGAGGCGGCCGAGCGGCAGCCAGCCTTGCAAGGCTTCGTCCGTGGCTTGCTGGCGGTGTGGCCGGGCCAGGCGCAGCGCGTTCAGGAAGTGCTCGAGGACGGCCTGACCGACCGCGAGCGCGAGGTGATCTGCCTGGCGGCGCAGGGCCTGTCCAACGAGGAAATCGGGCGGCAGCTGGAGCTGGCGCTGGGTACCGTGAAGTGGCATCTGCACAACATCTACGAAAAGCTCAAGGTGCGGAATCGGACCCAGGCGATCCGCCGTGCCCGCGAGCTGAGTCTGCTCGAATCATGACTATTGAGTGTTCATCGCGGCAGCGCTGCGTTCCCTTACTGCGCACCAAACTGTTTCCCGCCGCTGCTGGCGGCCGTCCGCAACTGGTTCGCGAAGCGCTGATCGAGCGATTGTTCGACGTGCGCCAACAGCGCCTGTTGATCCTCAGCGCGCCGGCCGGCTTCGGCAAGAGCACGGTGCTCAGCCAGTTCCGCGAGCGCCTGCAAGGCACCGGTGCGCGGGTTGCCTGGTTGTCCTGCGACGAGGCGGACAGCGAGCCGCAGCGCCTGCTGCAATACCTCGTCGCGGCGATCCAGGAGATCCTGCCGGAATTCGGCAGCAATGCCGCCCGCTTGCTGCAAAGTGACGTCAGCTGGTCGGTGGAGGCGCTGGCCGACGCGTTCATTTCCGATCTCAAACGCCTGGACGGCGAAATCTTCCTGATCCTCGACGATTTCCACCGCATTCGCCATCCGGCCCTCGATCAAGGCTCGCGCTATTTGATCGAAAACCTGCCGAGCAACGTGCATCTGATCACCAGCACCCGTTACCAGCCGCGTTTCCCGGCGGCGGCCTCATGGTCCTTCGGCCTCGAAGCCGAAGACCTGCGCCTGACGCGCGCGGAGACAGCGGCCTACTTCCGTGACGTGAAGCAACTGGATCTGGGCGAGACCGAGCTGGATACGCTGCAGGCGCGCACCGAGGGGTGGATCACCGCGCTGCACTTGGCCTCGCTGGCACTGGCGCGGCATGCGGATCGCGCGGAGTTCCTCGCCGGGCTGTCCGGCACCGAGCGCAATATCGCCGACTACCTGGCCGAGGACGTTCTGGCCAGCCTGCCCGAAGCGGTGCAGCTGTTTCTCGACCAGACCTCGGTGCTCGACGAATTCTGTGCCGGGCTATGCAATGCCCTGAGCGGCCGCAACGATGGCGCGGAGATGTTGCAGCGGCTGCAGAACGAGCAGTTGTTCGTGATCCCCCTCGACGAGCAGGGCCAGTGGTTTCGCTACCACCATCTGTTCGCCGAGTTCCTGCAAGGGCGCATGGCCAAGCGCGGCGACCCGGCGACGCTGGTGCACGCCGCGGCACGCTGGTGCGAAAGCAACGACCTGCCGGATCGCGCCATCAAGTACGCCCTGCGGGCTCGCGACTATGCCTTCGCCGCCGAGCTGCTCGAGCGCCAGGGCGCGCGCCTGATCGCCGGCAACCGGGTCTACGGCATCCTCGCGATCCTCAAGGGCATGCCGGCCGAGGTGATTCGTGAGCACGCGGTGTTCCAGATCTTCTACGGCTGGCAGCTGGGCTTCGAGCAGAAGTACGCCGAAGCCGAAGCCTTGATCGACGAGGTCAGTACGCGCCTGCTGCAGGGGCGTGGCAAAACCATGCATTACGGGTTGGGCGAGCTGCTGGCAGCGGCGCAAGTGCTCAAGGCCCTGGTGCTGCTCTATCAGGACAAGCTAGAGAGCTGCCTGCAGGTCGCCCGCCACTGGTTGAGCCTGGTGCCGGAGAACCAGCCGGTGTTCCGTGCCAGCCTCTCGTGTGTGCAGGCCGCGGCCTATGCCCTGCTCGGCGACTTCGGCGAAGCGGCCAAGTCGATCGCCACGGCGCGCGACTACCTCAAGCAGGTGGATAGCGAATACCTGCACGTCATGACCAGCCTGATCGAGGCGCTGATCTGCAAGGAAAGCGGCGAGCTGGAGCGTGGCCGGGCACTCGCCGAGTCGGCGCGCAGCCGGGTCGAGCGAGTATTCGGTCGGCGCAGTCGGGTCGGCGGGCCGCTGGCCCTGGCCTATGCCGACCTGCTTTACGAGCAGGATCGCCACGCGGCGATTCTCGCCGAACTGCCGCTGGCCACCACCTGGCGTGACGTCGCCACGCCGATCGAGCTGATCAGCCGGGGGCATTTGGTGATGGCGCGGGCGCGCTTCTTCGCCGGCGAGCCGGAGCAGGGCCTGGCGCAGCTCGACGAGTGGTTGGCGGGCCTGCAGGGGCCGGGTTACGAGCGGGTATTCGCCTTGGGCATGGGGTGCAAGGTGCAGTTCCTGCTGTGGCTGCGTCGGCCCAACGAGGCCGAGCGTGCATGCCTGCAATTGGAGCGGCACCTCGCCGGCCTGCCGGTGGGGCGCTATCCCGATGCGCAGGGCGCGTTGGCGCTGGCCGATGCACGCCTGGCCCTGTGCGAGCGCCGCGCCGACAAGGCGCAGGCCAGCCTGGAGCCCTACCTGGCCAAACAGACGGCGGAGCACCAGCGCGACCGGCGCCTGCGGGCGGCCTTGTTACTCTCTGTAGCGTACTGGCGCAAGGGTAACAGCGAGAAAGCCTTCGCTTTGCTCCAGCCCACCATCGAGGAAGCCTGGAGCAGCGGCTATCGCCGCCTGTTCCTCGACGATGCACTCTGGCTGCTGCCGCTCTGGCAAGCCTGGCAAGCTACCGAGCCGGCAGAGGCGAATGCCTGGCAGGGTCTGGCCGAAACCCTTCGCGAGCAATGCCGCCGGCTCTCCATCGATCCGGAAACTTTCGATGAAAATCAAGATGTTAGCCATCGGGAGCGGGAAATCCTGAGATTCGTCGCGGCGGGCCTGTCGAATCGCGATATCGCCCAGGCGGTGCATCTTTCCGAGGCCACCATCAAGTGGCATCTGCATAACCTGTTCGCCAAGCTCGGTGTGCGCAGCCGCACCCAGGCGGTGCTCAAGGGCAAGAGCCTGGGCCTGCTCAGCGAGGCCTGAGGTAGGGCACGGCGGTCTGGCGGCTGGCCAGTGCTCCATTCATTGGATGGGCTGGCAGCCGAGGGGGCTGCCAGTACTTTGTTCACAGGACGAGAAGCCGCGTGCTTCCCGAATCCAAGCCTCGCGCGCCTACGGAAGCAGCGCTGGGCCTGGAGATCGGCGTGAGCCGGTCCAACTGCCGAAGACAGGAGTCGAGGCAGTGCCCCGGGTACAACCCCCTGTGAACACTGGAGATAAAAACAATGAAAGTGAAACAACTGGTTCTGGCCGCTGCCCTGGCCGCCCCGTTCATGGCTCAAGCCGACCTCAAGGCAATGGATGACTCCGCACTGGCCACCGTCACCGGTCAGGACGGCATCAGCATTTCCGGTAACTTCAATGGCACCATCGGTAGCATGGTCTACACCGACGGCGACACTGGTGGTGGTTCCCTGCGTATGGAATCCATCGGTTTTACCGGTTTCAATATTTCGGACAGCGCTCCGGTAATGGTGGACGTCGTGACCAACGGCGGTGGCACCCAGCAGCTGCAGATCAGCCTGCCGACCATCACCGGTCAGGTCAGCGTTGGCGCCATCAAGGTCGGCGATGCCAGCGCCGCCAGCATCGGCGGTCTGGCCATCAACGACATGAACATGGCCGGTACCACCGTCAAGGTCTGGGGTCACTGATCCGCCTGACAGCGACCTGTTGAGCCTGGAAAAGCCTTATCGGCCCCTGCCGGTAGGGCTTTTCTCCTGATTGAGCATAGGGCGAATGATCGAGATTCTGTTGGGCAGCCTGCTGGGCGTCTGGGGTTTCACCGAAACGGTGGAGACCAAGGCGCCGCCGCCGGGCACGGTCAATCTCTCCCAGCCGTTGCTGCCGAACGGTGCATTGCGTGAGTCCGTGGTACTGGAGCCGATGAGTCAGCTGCAGTTTCGCAACGTGATTCACCAGGCCTACGACTACAGCTGCGGCTCCGCCGCGCTGACCACCCTGCTCGACTATTTCCTCGGCCGCAATCTGCAGGAGCGCCAGGTGATGGAAGGGCTGTTGCGCTATGGCGAGGCGGACAAGATCGTCGAGCGACGTGGGTTTTCGCTGCTTGACATGAAGCGCTTCGTCGCTGCCCTGGGCTACCAGAGCGGGGGCTTCCGTGCCGGTTTTTCCGATCTGGACGAACTGGAGCACCCAGCCATCGTTTCCATCGAGTACGGCGGTTTCAAGCACTTCGTCGTGGTGCGCGACGTGTACGACGACCACGTGTTCGTCGCCGATCCGGCTTTGGGCAATATCAGTTTCACCCGCACCCGCTTCGAGGAAATCTGGAATCAGAACGTGCTGTTCGTGATCTTTCCCGGCGGGCAGGAGCCGCGCAATGCGCTGGCTCTGAGCGAGCGCGATTTGCGTCTGGTGGACGATCGAATGGTCAGCCTGTTGGCCTTTCGCGAGTTCCCGCAGATCGGCAAGTTCACCGAGAACCAGGCGACGCAGCTGGGTTCCGGGGGCGACATTCAGTACATCCGCCGAAAATAACACCCGGCAAAGAACAATAAGAGGGCGCCGACCTGTTCAGCGCTAAGCGCTGCACAGGATGTGCTGTCAACGTCACTGGGGATAGCGTCATGAAAGTCTGGGGGTATGCATGGCTGGCCATGCTGACGCTGTTGGCCGCCGGCCCGCTTGCGGCCGATGAAGAGGTCGACAAGGCCCGTGAGGCCCTGAGCAAGAAGGAGGACGATGCCGACAGCGCCAAGGCGCTGGAGGAAGTCTTCCAGGCCGCCGAGAAGAGCTACACCTTGCTGAAGAAAGGCGAGCGCACGCTGACCTATGGGTTCGATTATTCGCTGGTGCGCGACACCCAGATCGAGACGATTCGCACCGGGCAAAACGTCTACAGCGTGATCGGCCACAGTGAGGCGCAGCACACCTTCACCAATTCCTTCACCTTCGATTATGGGGTCTGGGACAACCTGACCTTCAGCGTGCGCCTGCCGCTGGTCGCCAAGTACGACACCGAGCGCGACCTCAACGTCTACAGCCTCGGCGATATTTCCACCAGCCTGCGCTGGCAGCCCTGGACGTCCACCCGCGGCCGGCCGGTGACCACGCTCTATGCGACCCTTGGCCTGCCCACCGGAGTCAGCCCGTATGACGTCGACAGCGACCGCGACCTGTCCACCGGCAGCGGCTACTACAGCCTTGGTTTCGGCGCCAACCTGTCCTATGTGATCGACCCGGTCGTTCTATTCGGGTCGCTGGGCTACACCTACAACGTGCCGATGAGCGTCAGCCAGGTGCGCGGCGGCCGCCTGCTGGAGGAAGTGGAGCCTGGCTCGGCACTGTCGATGAGCATGGGTTTCGCCTATGCGCTGTCCTACGACGTCTCCCTGGCGGCGTCCTACCAGATGTCGCATACCCTCGCGCCCACCTTTACCTTCCGCGATGGCGAGATGGAGGGTACCGAGCAGACCAGTGCAGTGATGAATTTCTCCCTCGGGCTGCGCACCGCGCCCGATCATATCGTCAACATCAACGCAGGCTTCGGCATGACCGAAGACTCGCCGGACGTCCTGCTGGGGGTATCCATGCCCCTGGACATCAAAGGCCTGAAGGCCCCCTGACCGGCGAGCGAGCACGATATGAACAGGCAATATTCGTCGCTGGCGCGGGCGATAGGCGGGGTGCTGCTGCTCTGGAGCGGGCTGGCACAGGCGCAACTGGCGCAGAACCTGACCATCGGCAGCCCCAAGGCCATGGCGCTCGGCAATGCAATCACCGCGGACTCCAGCGGCATCGATGCGGTGCACTACAACCCGGCGGCGCTGACCAAGCTCAAGGGCCGGCAGACTGCGACCAAGTTCATTACCGGGATCATGGATATCCGGGCGAACTTCGATGCGCCGTCGGATTACGGCAAGAACTTCTTCGGGCTGAGCAGCGACCCAGTGGCGAATTCCTCCAGCCGTACCACCACCTCGGCGGTCTACCTGCCGGGCATGGGCGGGGCCACCGAGGTACCGTTGCTGTTCGCACCGCTGGCGGGATTGTCGATCAACCCGCCGGGCTCCAAGTTCACCTTCGCCACCAATATCTACACACCACAGGCCCTGGGCTTTTCCCGCGACGAGGACGATCCGGCGCGCTTCCAGGGCAAGCACGTGGTGATGCAGCGACTGACTTACTTTTCCCCGTCGCTGGCGTACCAGGTAAATGACGAGTTGTCCGTTGGGCTGTCCATCGGCTTCTCGCACCAGGCGATGGCGCTGAACCAGGATTTTCGCGCGGCCAACATCCTGACCGGCCTGGTGGAGCAGGCGCAGAATGCCCTGTGCACCGTGCAGGGCAACCCGTTCGAAATCATCTTGAACATCTGTGGCGGCAAGCTCGGGCCGTTCAGCAGCATCGCCAATATCGACATCGACATGCAGCAATCGCTGTCGCCGACCTGGAACCTCGGCGTGCTCTGGGAACCGAGCGACTGGTTCGCCTGGGGCGCGGTGTACCAGAGCGAGGCGAAGACGCGGCTCAAGGGTAAGTACCGGGTCGAGTACACCAAGGATTGGCAGGGTTTCTGGCAGGGCCTGGACTCCTCGTTCTTCGGCGGCATCTTCAGCTCGATCACGCCGGATGGCCTGTTCGACGAGGAGGTGGGCAACGTCTCGATGAACATGACCTATCCGGCGCACTTCGCCACTGGCATCAAGCTCAAGCCGCACCCGAAGTGGCAGATCAATTTCGACGTGAAGTGGACTGACTATGCCGCCTGGAACGAATTCGAGCTGGAGTTCGATCGCCAGTTGGATGTACTGACCATCGCCAAGATCTTCGCCTCGAAGAACGCCACCTCCACCAGCATCATTCTCGACCGTGGCTACGAGTCGGTCTGGAGCTGGGCGCTGGGCGTGCAGTACGAGGTCAACGACCGTCTGAGCCTGCGCTTCGGCTACGAGCCGCGACCCTCGGCGATTCCCGACAACAAGGCGGACGTGCTCGCGCCCATCGGCGATGCCCAGCTCTATGGCCTGGGTGCGGGCTATCGCTGGGACAAGGACACGGTGATCGATGTCGGCTTCAACTATCTGGTCAGCAAGCAGAAGATCCCGGGGAACAGCAGTTGCAACGTCAACTGCTCGGGCATCGACAACATGGTGTACAACCCCTATGCCGATCTGGATATCGAAACCAGCGTCAAAGCCTACGTGTTCGCGCTGACCTACCGCACCACCTTCTGAGAACGCCATGCGCTGCCTGCCGATCTGCCTCGCCCTGTTCATCGTACTTCCGGCCCAGGCCAGCAGCGGCCGCTACCTGACCTGGGTGGATGACACGGGGCGGGTGCACAACACCTTCGTTGGCGACCGCTATGCGCAATTGAAGCAGCAGGCGCAGCGGCGCATCCGCCTCAACGACCAGACTCGCCAGCCCGCCGCCGGGGCGACCCAATGGCCCGGCAGCGTGAGCGCGGGGGAGAGCAAGCGGCGCTACTTCACCTGGGTGGATGCCAACGGCAACCTGCAGAGCAGCTTCTATGCCGGTGCCCAGCAGCAGAGCGCCGCAGGCGGCTACCTGCTGCCCGATGGCAGCCGCAGCAGCGACTATATCGATGCCGACGTGCTGGAAGGGCGCGGTTTCGTGCGCAGCGAGTACGGCAGTCCTTACTACACCTGGGTCGACGAGCAAGGCCGCATGCACAACTCGACGGTGCCGGCGCAGGAGCGCGGCACGCACGCGCAGGCAGCCGCGGCCAGCCAGTCGATCCGCTTCAGCGAGGGGCGCGAGATCAGGTTCGAGCAGCGCACACCTGTGCTGCCGGGGCTCGACGGCCAGCCCACCGATGCCTTGCGGTCGCTGCTGGCGGGCAGCGAGGAGCGCGCGAATGGCCTCTACCAAGAGTTGCTCGACCAGTGCTGCGGGCAACTGGTTGAGGGCGACTTTACCGAGCTGTCCGCCGACCAGCCACGCTACGAAGAGCTGAACCGCTATTCGCCGAGCTTCGACTTCCCCATGGGGCGCAGCTATTACGCCGCCCTCAAACTGCCACGCTCCGGGCATACCTACGGCTTGCGCGTGCGCAGCTTCGCCAACCAGAAGCTGGTCTATCCCTCGCTGCTGTTTCTCGACGAGGCCAAGCGGCCGACCCGGCTGGTCAGCGATACGGTGTACCAACTGCACGGCGAAACCTGGTACCGCTACGCCTTCATCGAAGGCACGGTGCTAGTCAAGGGCGGGCAAGGCGAGCGCTATGTGCTGCTGCTGACGACCGACGAGGATCGCAGCCTCAGCACCCTGGACAACAAGCCGTTCAAACGGCCGCTGCAGGCGCTGGAGGTGAACGAAGTCGGCATGCAGACCCACGCCCATGCCGATGAGGGCGGCTTCGAGCTGGCAATCGTGCGCTGACGGCGGTGCGGGTTGGCAAAGGCACTTGTAGGTTGGTGCTGAGGAACGAAGCCCAACGTCCGGGCCGCAGGGCCGGCCTGGAAGATTGTGGGAACGCTGCGCGTTCCTTGTTGGGCTTCGCGGGCTCAGCGCCAACCTACGTTGTTTGGCTGCGGGTTGGCGAAGGGCAGCCAGGCGGGCGTTCACATAATCTCCATGGAATCGCCATACAGGCCGCACGCAGTCCCCACATGCGAGGCGAATCATGACTCCCTGATCCATTCAGGGAGAGAGCCATGTTCCACCTATCCACTCTGCTCGCCGCTGCGCTGCGAACTCATCGGGCCGGATTGCTGGCCCTGGCCCTGTTGTGCCCGGCGCTGGTGGCGCAGGGCGCTGGCGAAGGGCTGGTCGATTGCGGCGACAGTCCGTACTTCGTGGTCAGCGGCGGTGCCCCAGGCGTCGATGCGTTGCCGCTCAAGAACACCCAGGTCGATGCGCGCATTCTCGGTGTGATCGCCGATGTACGGGTGACGCAGCACTATCGCAACGAGGGCGACCAGCCGCTGGAGGCCAGCTATGTGTTTCCCGGCTCCACCCGTGCCGCGGTCTACGCGATGCAGATGCGCGTGGGCGAGCGCGTGCTGCGCGCCAACATTCGCGAGAAGCAGAAGGCCCAGGAGGAGTACCAGCAGGCCAAGAGCGCCGGCAAGACCGCCGCGTTGCTGGACCAGCAGCGGGAGAACGTATTCCAGATGCATGTGGCCAACATCCTGCCCGGCGATGACATCGAAGTGGAGCTGCGCTACACCGAGTTGCTGGTGCCCACCGACGGCATCTACAGCTTCGTCTTCCCCACGGTAGTGGGGCCTCGCTACAACGGCGCAGCCGGCTCCGCCAGTAGCAAGGCGGAACCCTGGATTTCCACGCCCTACACCCGGCAGGGCGAGCCGGCCAGCGCGGCCTTCGAAATGGCTGTGAAGCTGGTAGCGCCGACGCCACTGAGCGAGATCACCTCGCCAAGCCATCGCATCGAGGTGCAACGCACGGCTGGGAACGAGGTCGATGTGGTGCTCGGCAATCCCGGCCGGAGCGAAAACAACCGCGACTTCATTCTCGACTATCGCCTTTCCGGCGAGCACATCGACAGCGGCTTGCTGCTTTCCAGGGGGGACGAGGGCAGGGAGAACTTCTTCCTGGCGATGCTGGCGCCACCCAAGGCGGTTCAGAGCCAGATGATCGTGCCGCGCGAATATATCTTCGTGGTGGATATTTCCGGCTCCATGCACGGCTTT
Organism: Zestomonas ipomoeae; assembly: GCF_057128665.1. Lineage (NCBI taxonomy): Bacteria > Pseudomonadati > Pseudomonadota > Gammaproteobacteria > Pseudomonadales > Pseudomonadaceae > Zestomonas > Zestomonas ipomoeae. Next base: position 144,205 of record NZ_JBSKHQ010000001.1, on the reverse strand, counting down.
CCGCTGGACACCGCCAAGCAACTGCTGCAACGGCTGGTGGGCCGGTTGCGGCCGAGCGACAGCTTCAATGTGATGCTGTTCGCCGGCAGCAGCGCGATGCTGGCGCCCACCTCGATGCCGGCGACCGAAGAGAACATTCGCACCGCCCTACGGTTGTTGGACGAGCAGCAAAGTGGCGGTGGCACCGAGTTGATGCCGGCGCTGCGCAAAGCCTTGGCGCTGCCGCCGGACCAGGAGCGCTCCCGCAGCTTCATCGTCGTGACCGACGGTTTCGTGGCGGTCGAGCGCGAGGCCTATCGCCTGGTGCGAGAAAACCTGGGCAACGCCAACCTGTTCGCCTTCGGTATCGGCAGCTCGGTCAACCGGCAGTTGATCGAGGGGCTGGCGCGGGCGGGGCAGGGCGAGCCATTCGTGGTGCTGGACGAGCAGTCGGCACAACAGCAGGCCGAGCGCTTCCGCCAGATGATCGAGGCGCCGGTGCTGGCTCATCCCAGCGTGCGTTTCGAGGGGCTGGAAACCTACGAGGTGGAGCCGGCGGCGCTGCCCGACCTGTTCGCCCAGCGGCCGCTGGTGGTGTTCGGCAAATGGCGCGGCGAGGCCAGGGGCAAGGTGATTGTCGAGGGTAGCACCGCTGCGGGTCGCTACCACGCCGAGCTGCCGGTGCAGCCGCAACAGGCCGAGGCGGAGAACCAGGCGCTGGGCTATCTGTGGGCACGGCATCGGGTCGCCTCCCTGATCGACCAGGAAACCCTGGAGGGCGACTACAGCTACAGCCAGGCGATCCTCGATCTGGGCCTGCAATACAACCTGCTGACCCCCTACACCTCGTTCGTCGCCATCGACGAGCAGGTGCGCAACCCGACCGGCGAGTCGACGTCCGTCGCTCAGCCCTCACCGCTGCCGCAAGGCGTGAGCAATTCCGCAGTCGGCGTCGCGGTGCCGAGTACCCCTGAGCCCAGTACCTGGGCGATGTTGTTGATCGCCATGCTGGGCATGGGCTGCTACCTGGCGCATAAGCGTGCTTGGGCATGCTAGGGGCAGGGGCCATGCAGGGTGCTTGGGGTGCCAGGCCACCAGGGTCGCTGCGCCTGCCATCCTGGACCTGGCTGGTATTGCCGCTGCTGGCCCTCTGGCCGGCCTGGCTGTGGAGTGCACGACGGCTGGGCGACGGTTCGGATGACCCGCTGGGCATCGTCGCCCTGGTCGTATTGCTGGCCTCGCTCTGGCGGGATCGGCATCGCCTGTTGTCGACACCGCGCCTGCCCTGGCTGCTGGCGGCGTTGGCACTGACCCTCGCACTGGCGCTCGAACCGGTCGCCATGCCACCGCTGATAGGGGCGGCACTGGCGGTGATCGCCATGGTGTGGGCGGTGCTCGCGCTGCGCCAGGCCGAACAGCCTGTGCTGGCCTGGTTGGGCCTCGGGTTGCTGGCTTTGCCGGTGATTTCGTCCCTGCAGTTCTTCGCCGGTTATCCGCTGCGGGTAGTCACCGCCCAGGCCACTGCCTGGGCCCTGCAAGGGATGGGTGTGGACGTGCTGCGCCAGGGCAGCGTACTGGAGGTCGCCGGGCGCACGGTAATGGTGGATGCGCCCTGCTCGGGTATCCGGATGGGCTGGGTGGTCTACTTCACCGCCTGTGCCTGCGCCGCCTGGCTGCGCCTGCCGGATCGCGGCTTCCTGCGCAAGGTGCCTTTGCTGGGGGTGATCGTGCTGGGCGGTAACATCGTGCGCAACACCTTGCTGGTGACCCTGGAGTCTGGATTGTTCAGCGGTCCGGCGTGGCTCCACGATGCAATCGGACTATTGGTGTTCGCCGGGGTCTGCGCGCTGGTGCTGCGCTATATGGCCGCTGGAGAGCGTGGGCGCTGGTTGCCGCCAGCGGTTACGCCATCGCCGAGCGTGCCGACGGGGGTTTCGCCTCTGCTGGCGCTGGGGTTCGTCTGCGCGGCACTGCTGCCGTTGCTGCGGCCTGCCGAAGCCGTGGTGCCGGCAAGTGCCGGCGGCTTCATCGAGTGGCCGCACGAGTTCGACGGGCGCTCTATTCGTCCACTGGCGCTATCGGCGGTAGAACAGCGCTTCGCCGAGGGCTTCCCCGGCGTGATCGCGCGTTTCACCGATGGCCAGCGGACGATCAGCATGCGCCACGTGCTGGCCGCCACGCGCAAGCTGCACCCGGCGGCCGACTGCTACCGAGGCCTGGGTTTTAGCATCCGCCAGATCGGCCTGGAGCGGCGCTCGCAGGGCGGCCTGCAGCGGTGCTTCAAGGCGAGCAAGGATGCCCGGGCGCTGCGGGTCTGCGAGTATATCGAGGACGCCAACGGTGCCTACTTCACCGATACCTCGGCCTGGTACTGGGCGGCGGTGAGTGGCGCGTCCGTCGGCCCCTGGCGGGCGGTCACCGTGGCCAGCGCGCTGGATGAGTAGCCCTGAAAGCAACAGCCCGGCGCGAGGCCGGGCTGTGCATGCAGCGAGCGGTTCAGATTTCCGCCGGGTGGACATGGCCGAACAGGCCCTGGGAGAAGCGCACACGCTCTTCCGGGGTTTCCGTCGCGGCTTTTTTCTTCAGGTCGGCGACATGGGCTTCCACCGCATGGGCGCGATGGGTCAGGCCGCAGTCGTTGGCGATCTGGATGTTCAGGCCGGGGCGGGCGTTGAGTTCGAGAATCAACGGGCCTTTTTCCTGGTCCAGCACCATGTCCACGCCGATGTAGCCGAGGCCGCACAACTCATAGCAGCCGGCGGCCAGCTTCATGAAGCCGTCCCAGTTCGGCAACTGCACGCCATCCACCGCGTTGTTGGTGTCCGGGTGCTTGGCGATCTTGCTGTTCAGCCAGGTGCCGCGCAGGGTGATGCCGGTGGCCAGGTCCACGCCGACGCCGATGGCGCCCTGGTGCAGGTTGGCCTTGCCGTTGGACTGGCGGGTCGGCAGGCGCAGCATGGCCATCACCGGGTACCCCATCAGCACGATGATGCGGATGTCCGGAACGCCTTCGTAGCTGATGCTCTTGAAGATCTGGTCCGGGGTCACCCGGTACTCGATGAGCGCGCGGTCGCGGTGCCCACCCAGGGAGTACAGGCCGGTGAGGATGTTGGAAATCTGGTGCTCGATCTCATCATGGGTGATGAGCTTGCCGGACACCGTCTTGTAACGACCCTCGAAACGGTCGGCGATCACCAGGATGCCGTCGCCGCCAGCCCCCTGGGCCGGCTTGATAACGAAGTCCGGGTGCCCGGCGATGATCTCGTCGAGCTTCTCGATACCTTTCTCGGTCTCGATGATGCCGTACATCTCCGGCACATGGATGCCGGCTTCGATGGCGCGCTGCTTGGTGATGATCTTGTCGTCCACCACCGGGTACAGGTGCCGTTTGTTGTATTTCAGCACGTAGTCCGCGTTGCGCCGATTGATGCCCATGATGCCTTTGGCTTCCAGGGCCTTCCACGTCTTCCACAGAGAGAGCATGGCGTATTAGTCCTTGAGCAGGGCCTTGAAGCGGAACAGTTCGGTCAACCGGTAGCCGCGGTAGCGACCCATCGCCAGCATGAAGCCCACCAGGATCATCAGGACTGCCGGGAAGGTGAAGACGAAGTAGGTCAGCTCCGGGATGTTCATCAGGACGTGTGCCAGGGAGGCGGCGATGATGGTGCCGACGCCAACCTTGAAGGCATGGCCGCCGCCGCGCTCTTCCCAGGTGATGGAGAGGCGTTCGATGGTCATGGTCAGGATCACCATCGGGAACAGCGCCACCGACAACCCGCGCTCGAGGCCCAGCTTGTGGCTGAGCAGGCTGATCACCGCGATCAGCACCACGACGAAGGTCAGCACCACCGACAGCCGCGGCAGCATCTGCAGCTTCAGGTGCTCCAGGTAGGAGCGCAGCGACAGGCCGAGAGCGGTGATCACGGTGAACAGGATGATGCCGAAGCCCAGCTGGGTTTCGCGGAAGGCGAGGGCGATCAGCACCGGGGTGAAGGTGCCGAGGGTCTGCAGGCCACCCAGGTTACGCAGGATCAGGATGATCAGCACCCCGATCGGAATCATGATCATGATCTGGTAGGTCTGCTGGGTCTGCAGCGGCAGGCCGTACAGCGAGTACTCGAGGAAGTCCGCCTCGGTGTTCTCGTCGGTCAGCTTGGCCAGGCGGATGGCGTTCATTTCACTGTTGTTCAGGGTGAAGTGGACCTGTGCCTGCTTGCCGCCCTCAATGCTGATCAACGGCTCGTCGCCGATCCACCAGATGACCCGGTCGGCGGGCAGGCCCTGCTCGCCGGTTTCCGGGTTGAAGTACAGCCATTGTTCGCCATTGAAGCTGCGCACCCACAGCTCAGGGGTCTGGGCCTGGTCGGCGACCAGGCGAATGGTGTGCAGGCGCTGCATCGGCACGTGGGCAATGGACAGCAGGGTCTCGATGACCTTGGCCTTGTTCGGCGTGGAGGCATCACCGCCGAGCAGCAGCTTGACGTTGTCGTCGTTGCGGTTACCGACGCGCTTGATGGTTTCGCTGATGAAGGTTTCCACATCCGCCGAGTGCTGGCGGATCGGCGCGAGCAGGGCCTCGGCGGCAATCTTTTCCGGCCCTTCGAGGGGGATGCTGTCACGGAAGATCGGCCCCTTGGCCTTGATCTGTTCGCCGCTGTAGCGCTTGGTCAGCGCCAGCCGGTAGTAGAGCGTCTGCTTGCCGCTGGCGCGGCGTGCGGACCAGGTGACCTTGCGGTTGCCGTCGACACGATTGATGCTCACCCCGTAGTTCTTCGAGATAAAGCTTTCATTGAGGCTGACGTAGTCCTGGTTCAGCGGCGGCACGAACATTTGCGCCTTCACCGGCTCGCGGGGGTTGGCCATGAACTCGATGCGGGCGTCGATGTTCCAGAGATCGTCGGTTTCGTCTTCCGTCACCGGAATGCCGAGGATGAAGATCTGATAAGCCGTAATCAGAATGCCCAGCGTCACCAGGAGCGTGATCAGGACTTTCAGATGCAGGTTGAGTGAGCGCATGAGAATTACTCGGCGGTGTTTGCGTCGGTGGCACAGCCGGGTTCGCCAGCTGCATATTTTAGGCTTGGGTCGACCAGTGCCCCGAAGCCCTTGAGGGCCTCGGAGCCAATCAGAAGCGGGTATTGGAAGGCACTGCGGTCGGTCAGGTTCACTTCGATGGTGCGCAGTGCCTTGCCCATGCAGATGCTCATTTCGATCACCGGGCGGGCCGTGTAGGTCTTGGCTTCCTCGGGATCGTAGTCGCCGGCGCGGCGCTTGATCTTGCTGATGCGCGCCAGCGGCCGCTCGATGGGGTGTTCATGGGCTTCGTCGATGGCCAGATAAAAGCTCACCCAGGTTTCTCCGTCGCGCTGGAAACGCTTCACATCCCGGGCACTCAACGAGGCTGTCTTGGCACCGGTGTCCAATTTGGCGGCGACCCTAAGGTCGAGGTCGAACAGCAGCACGTATTCGTTCAGGCCATAGATCGTCTTGTCGGCGGCGGGACTCAAGCCGGGCAGCAAGAACAGGCAGAACAGCAGGGCGATAGGCTTGAGTCTCATAGATCCTGAAGGGACTGCGATGACGGGATCAGGCGGCCGAAGGGCCCCGTGCGCTTGCGAGAGTCTAGCAGGCTGCACCGCTGCGTTCCCCGCAGCGTGAGCGGGCGGCATTCTAGCATGGGGTTTTTCCTACTGCGACAGACGCTTATGGCTGATTTCAAAGGTAGCTTCCGCTTTGCTGGTCATTGGGGCTGTTCGCTGGATTGTCGACAATAGTCTAGGTTCGTTTGACAGGAATGGCTTGCGGGCGTACTTTCTCGCCGAAATGCCGCCGTGAGTGTCGACAATCATGCTGGAAAGTCCTTCTCTCGCCCAGGCCGATAGTGAAACGCTCTCGGAACATGTGTTTCGCCGTATCCAGGCGGCCATCGTCAAGGGCGAAATCGCACCCGGAAGCAAGATCTCCGAGCCCGAGCTTGCCCGCACCTACGGCATCAGCCGCGGTCCCCTGCGCGAGGCGATCCATCGCCTGGAGGGGCAGAAGCTGCTGGTACGGGTGCCCCATGTGGGTGCCCGCGTGGTCGAGCTGAACCATGCCGAGCTGATCGAACTCTACGAAATCCGCGAGTCCCTCGAGGGCATGGCCTGCCGGCTGGCTGCCGAGCGCATGAGCCAGGCGGAGATCGACGAACTGCGCCGGGTACTCGATACCCACGAGCGCGACGCGGCGTTCCAGGCCGGTGTCGGCTACTACCAGCAGGAAGGCGACTTCGACTTCCACTACCGCATCATCCAGGGCAGCGGCAACCGCACGCTGGCCAAGCTGTTGTGCGACGAGCTTTATCAATTAGTGCGTATGTACCGCATTCAGTTCTCCAGCGTGCCGAATCGGCCGCGCCAGGCCTTTGCCGAACACCACCGCATCCTCGATGCGATCACCGAGCGGGACGGCGAGTTGGCCGAACTGCTGATGCGCCGCCACATCGGCGCTTCCAAGCGCAATATCGAGCGCCACTATCAACAAGACAGCCAAACACGAGGTGAGTCATGAGTCAGCCATCTGCCGGCCAGCGTTTCCGTGACGCGGTGGCCAGCGAGCGCCCGCTGCAAGTCGTCGGGGCCATCAACGCCAACCATGCACTGCTGGCCAAGCGTGCCGGCTTCAAGGCCATCTACCTCTCCGGCGGCGGCGTCGCAGCCGGCTCCCTGGGGCTGCCGGACCTGGGCATCACCGGGTTGGACGACGTGCTCACCGATGTGCGCCGCATCACCGATGTCTGCGACTTGCCGCTGCTGGTGGATGTCGACACCGGCTTCGGCAGTTCGGCGTTCAACGTGGCGCGCACGGTGAAGTCGATGATCAAGTTCGGCGCCGCTGCTATCCATATCGAGGATCAGGTCGGCGCCAAGCGCTGCGGTCACCGGCCGAACAAGGAGATCGTTTCCCAGCAGGAAATGGTCGACCGCATCAAGGCCGCCGTCGATGCGCGCACCGACGACAGCTTCGTGATCATGGCGCGCACCGATGCGCTGGCGGTGGAGGGGTTGAATGCGGCGCTGGATCGCGCGGCGGCCTGCATCGAGGCCGGTGCCGACATGATCTTCCCCGAGGCGATCACCGAACTGGCGATGTACAAGACCTTCGCAGACCGGGTGCGGGCACCGATCCTGGCCAATATCACCGAATTTGGCGCGACGCCGCTGTACACCACCGAAGAATTGGCCGGTGTCGACGTTTCGCTGGTGCTGTACCCGCTGTCCGCGTTCCGTGCCATGAACAAGGCGGCGGAGAACGTCTACACCGCGATCCGCCGCGACGGTACCCAGAAGAACGTGATCGAGACCATGCAGACCCGCATGGAGCTGTACGAACGCATCGACTACCACAGCTTCGAACAGAAGCTCGACGCCCTGTTCGCCGCCAATAAGAAGTGATCGGCACGCGGGTCGGCCAGACCCGCGCAATACAAGAACCATCTCAGGACTGGATGAGGAGAAACCCGATGAGCGCTACCCCAGAAACCACCACCCCGGGCTTCAAGCCGAAGAAGTCGGTGGCCCTGAGCGGCACCGCTGCCGGCAACACGGCGCTGTGCACCGTCGGGCGCACCGGCAACGACCTGCACTACCGCGGCTACGACATTCTCGATGTCGCCACGACCTGCGAATTCGAGGAAATCGCCTACCTGCTGGTGCATGGCAAGCTGCCTACCGTCGCCGAGCTGGCCGCCTACAAGACCAAGCTGAGAGCCCTGCGTGGCTTGCCGGCCGGGCTCAAGGCCGCGCTGGAGCAGTTGCCGCCGTCGGCCCACCCGATGGACGTGATGCGCACCGGGGTCTCCGTGCTCGGCTGCCTGCAGCCGGAGAAGGACGACCACAACCATCCGGGCGCCCGCGACATCGCCGACAAGCTGATGGCGTCCCTGGGTTCCATGCTGCTGTACTGGTACCACTACAGCCACAACGGCAAGCGCATCGAAGTGGAAACCGACGACGACTCTATCGGCGGGCATTTCCTGCACCTGCTGCACGGCCAGAAGCCGCGCGAGTCCTGGGTGCGTGCCATGCATACCTCGCTGATCCTCTACGCCGAGCATGAATTCAATGCCTCCACCTTCACCTCGCGGGTGATCGCCGGTACCGGTTCGGACATGTTCTCCTGCATCGCCGGTGGCATCGGTGCGCTGCGCGGGCCGAAGCATGGCGGCGCCAACGAGGTGGCCTTCGAGATCCAGAAACGCTACGACAACCCGGACGAGGCAGAGGCCGACATCCGTGCCCGCGTCGAGAAGAAGGAAGTGGTGATCGGCTTCGGCCACCCGGTCTACACCGTCAGCGACCCGCGTAACAAGGTGATCAAGGAAGTGGCCCGCGAGCTTTCGAAGGAGCAGGGCAACACCAAGATGTTCGACATCGCCGAGCGACTGGAAAGCGTGATGTGGGAGATCAAGAAGATGTTCCCCAATCTCGATTGGTTCAGTGCGGTCAGCTACCACATGATGGGCGTGCCCACTGCCATGTTCACGCCGCTGTTCGTCATTGCCCGCACGTCCGGCTGGTCCAGTCACGTCATCGAGCAACGCATCGACGGCAAGATCATCCGCCCGAGCGCCAACTACGTGGGTCCCGAGGACCTGAAGTTCGTGCCGCTCAAGGATCGTAAGTAAATGAACAAGCTCTACCGCGAACGCCTGCAAGGCACTGATCTCGACTACTACAACGCGCCGGCGGCCGTCGATGCCATCCAGGCCGGCGCCTGGGCCAAACTGCCCTACACCAGCCGCGTGCTGGCCGAGCAACTGGTGCGCCGCTGCGAGCCGGAACTGCTGACGCCCGCACTGGAGCAGCTGATCTACCGCAAACGCGATCTGGACTTCCCCTGGTATCCGGCGCGCGTGGTCTGCCATGACATCCTCGGGCAGACCGCGTTGGTCGATCTCGCCGGCCTGCGCGACGCCATTGCCGAGCAGGGCGGTGATCCGTCCAAGGTCAACCCGGTGGTGCCGACCCAACTGATCGTCGACCACTCGCTGGCCGTCGAGGCGCCGGGTTTCGACCCGGACGCCTTCGAGAAGAACCGCGCCATCGAGGATCGCCGCAACGAGGACCGTTTCCACTTTATCGAGTGGACCAAGACCGCGTTCAAGAACGTGGATGTGATCCCGGCCGGCAACGGCATCATGCACCAGATCAACCTGGAGAAGATGAGCCCGGTTATCCAGGCGCGTGGCGGCGTGGCTTTCCCCGACACCTGCGTCGGTACTGACTCGCACACCCCGCATGTGGATGCCCTGGGCGTGATTGCCATTGGTGTCGGCGGCCTGGAAGCCGAGACCGTGATGCTCGGCCATCCGTCGATGATGCGCCTGCCCGATATCGTCGGCGTCGAGCTGACCGGCAAGCGTCAGCCCGGCATCACCGCCACCGACATCGTGCTGGCCCTGACCGAATTCCTACGCAAGGAGCGGGTGGTGGGTGCCTGGGTCGAATTCTTCGGCGAGGGGGCGGACAGCCTGACCATCGGCGACCGCGCGACCATCTCCAACATGTGTCCCGAGTATGGTGCGACGGCCTCGATGTTCTATATCGACGGCCAGACCATCGATTACCTCAAGCTGACCGGTCGTGAGCCGGAGCAGGTGGCCCTGGTCGAGACCTACGCCAAGACCCTGGGGCTGTGGAGCGACGCGCTGCAGACCGCCGAGTACGAGCGCGTACTGAGCTTCGACCTGGGTAGCGTGGTCCGCAACATGGCCGGCCCGAGCAACCCGCATCGCCGTCTGCCGACCTCGGCGCTGGCCGAGCGCGGCATCGCCGACGAAGCCAAGCTGCAAGCCGGTCGCGGCGAGGAGGCTGAGGGTCTGATGCCGGACGGCGCGGTGATCATCGCCGCCATCACCAGTTGCACCAACACCTCCAACCCGCGCAACGTGGTGGCCGCCGGCCTGCTGGCGAAGAAGGCCAACGCCTTGGGCCTGGTGCGCAAGCCCTGGGTCAAGACGTCATTCGCCCCGGGTTCCAAGGTCGCCAAGCTGTACCTGGAAGAAGCCGGCCTGCTGAGCGAGCTGGAAAAGCTCGGATTCGGCATCGTCGCCTACGCCTGCACCACCTGCAACGGCATGTCCGGCGCGCTTGATCCGCTGATCCAGCAGGAGATCATCGACCGCGACCTGTACGCCACCGCCGTGCTTTCCGGTAACCGTAACTTCGACGGCCGCATCCACCCCTACGCCAAGCAGGCCTTCCTGGCGTCGCCGCCGCTGGTGGTGGCCTATGCCATCGCCGGTACCGTGCGCTTCGATATCGAGCAGGATCCGCTGGGCACCGATGCGCAGGGCAAGCCGATCACCCTCAAGGACCTGTGGCCGAGCGACGAGGAGATCGACGCCATCGTGGCTGCCTCGGTGAAGCCCGAGCAGTTCAAGCAGATCTACATCCCGATGTTCGATCTGGGCAGCGTGCAGGAAGCGGAAAGCCCGCTGTACGACTGGCGGCCGATGTCCACCTACATTCGTCGTCCGCCGTATTGGGAAGGCGCGCTGGCCGGCGAGCGCACGCTCAAGGGCATGCGTCCGCTGGCGATTCTGCCGGACAACATCACCACCGATCACCTGTCGCCGTCCAACGCCATCCTGGCGAACTCGGCCGCCGGCGAGTACCTCGCGAAAATGGGCCTGCCGGAGGAGGACTTCAACTCCTACGCCACCCACCGCGGCGACCACCTGACCGCCCAGCGCGCCACCTTCGCCAACCCGCAACTGGTCAACGAGATGGTCGTGGTCGACGGAGCAGTGAAGAAGGGCTCGCTGGCCCGCGTCGAGCCGGAAGGCCAGGTGATGCGCATGTGGGAAGCCATCGAGACCTACATGAACCGCAAGCAGAATCTGATCATCGTCGCCGGTGCCGACTACGGTCAGGGCTCGTCCCGCGACTGGGCAGCGAAAGGTGTACGGCTGGCGGGTGTGGAAGTGATCGTGGCCGAAGGCTTCGAACGCATCCACCGCACCAACCTGGTGGGCATGGGCGTGCTGCCGGTCGAGTTCAAACCGGGTACCACGCGCCTGACCCTGGGCCTGGATGGCACCGAAACCTACGACATCGAAGGCGAGATTTCGCCGCGCTGCGACCTGACCCTGGCGGTCAATCGCCGCAGTGGCGAGACGGTCAAGGTGCCGGTGACCTGCCGCCTGGATACTGCCGCCGATGTCAGCGTGTACAAGGCCGGTGGCGTGCTGCAGCGCTTCGCCAAGGATTTCCTCGAAGGCGCGGTCGCCTGACGCACGAGGCGGGCAGGGCGTTGCCCTATCCGCCGCGCGCTGGATCCCTAGGGTGGATGGCGCTTTTCCCATCCACCTGGCCTCCGGTGGTGGATCGATGAAGCGTGATCCACCCTACGGTTAACCCATAGTTCAGCCAGGACTCACTCATGGCTCATCAATCCCAGATCAAGATTCCCGCCACCTACATGCGCGGCGGCACCAGCAAGGGGGTGTTCTTCCGCCTGGAGGACCTGCCGGCCAGCTGCCAGGTGCCGGGCGAGGCGCGCGACAGGCTGTTCCTGCGGGTGATCGGCAGCCCCGACCCTTATGCCAAGCACATCGACGGCATGGGCGGCGCCACCTCGAGTACCAGCAAGTGCGTGATCCTCTCCAGGAGCAGCCGGCCGGATCACGACGTCGACTATCTCTACGGTCAGGTATCCATCGACAGCGCCTTCGTCGACTGGAGCGGCAACTGCGGCAACCTGTCCACCGCCGCCGGGGCCTTCGCCCTGCATGCCGGCCTGGTCGACCCGGCGCGCATTCCGGACAACGGCACCTGCGTCGTGCGCATCTGGCAGGCCAACATCGGCAAGACCATCATCGCCCATGTGCCGGTCACCGATGGCCAGGTGCAGGAAACCGGCGACTTCGAACTGGACGGGGTGACCTTTCCGGCGGCGGAGATCGTGCTGGAGTTCCTCGACCCCGCCGACGAGGGCGAAGGCGAGGGTGGTGGCTCGATGTTCCCCACCGGCAACCTGGTGGACGACCTGGAGGTGCCCGGTATCGGCACCTTCAAGGCCACCTTGATCAACGCCGGCATCCCCACCGTGTTCGTCAACGCCGCGGACATCGGCTACACCGGCCGCGAGCTGCAGGATGCCATCAATGGCGATCCGAGTGCGCTGGCCCGGTTCGAGACCATTCGCACCTATGGCGCGCTGCGCATGGGGTTGATCCGCGAGCCGGAAGAAGCGGTCAAGCGCCAGCACACGCCGAAGGTGGCGTTCGTCGCACCGCCGGCGGACTATGTCTCCTCCAGCGGCAAGCCGGTGAAGGCCGATGAAGTCGACCTGCTGGTCCGCGCGCTGTCCATGGGCAAGCTGCATCACGCCATGATGGGGACCGCGGCGGTGGCCATCGGCACCGCTGCCGCCATTCCCGGAACCCTGGTCAACCTCGCTGCCGGCGGCGGTGCGCGCAGCTCTGTGCGTTTCGGCCATCCCTCCGGCACCCTGCGGGTCGGCGCGGAGGCCAGCTTGGTCGATGGCCAGTGGAAGGTGACCAAAGCCATCATGAGCCGCAGCGCGCGGATACTGATGGAGGGCTGGGTGCGCGTGCCGGGCGAGTCCATCTGATGGTCCCTGGGAGCTGTGCCGCGGGTTCGACACTCCCCAACGAGTCCCAGGCCGGACCTACGGGTCCGGATGTTGGGCTTCGTTCCAGCACCAACCTACGTGCGCGTCCTCCATGCCTGCCGAGCCAGAGTGAACGTAGTTTGGCGCTCAACCTGCGAAGCCAATCCCTGCCAACGGAATGAATATCCGCACCAGCATTCGCTCGGGAAATTGCGACGCGCAGACATCGGTCACTTCATAGTCCGGCCCTTCACCACGCTCATAGCCCGACTGTGGCAACCAATGCCCGTAGGCATAGCGCCAGGCAGCCGGCACTTGGCTGGCTGGGCCGTGCACGGTGAATTGTGCATAGCGTCCGGCGGGAATGTTCAGCTCCGTGAACTCCGCCGGTAGTTCTCCCGACCAGCTCGGCTCAATCGGCTCGCCAATGGAGAAGGTAAAGCCGCCGTCTTCGTCGAACTCATGGGCTGCGCCGTGAGCCATGGCGGGCGCAATGCCGCATGGGATCTGCAGGTAGTGCTGATTCTCCCCGAAGTCCCGATAGAAGCCCGGTATGTCGTCAAAATAGCGCTCCGCCTCCAGGGAGGTGCGGTAGGGTCGCCCGACCAGGCGCAGGGCAGGACGCTCGACGATCTCTGGTAATGCGACCGCCACCGGGCCGGCCGGCAGCTCGGCCAGGCGGAGTGGCGCCTGCAGCCAGCCCGCGTGTTCTTCGGCGCGATAGCGCCCCGGGGTGATGCCGAGGTATTTCTCGAACGCTCGGGTCAACGCTTCTTGCGATCCGTAGCCGTGGGCCAGGGCCAGGTCGAGAATGGATGCGTCACGTTGCGATAGGCGCCTAGCGACTTCGCTCAGGCGCCGACGACGCACGTATTCCCGCACCGTGACGCCGCAGCGAGCCTGGAACACGCGCTGGAAGTGAAACGGAGACAGGCAGGCAATGGCCGCGAGCTGCGCAGTGCTCAGCTCGGTGTGCAGGTGGCGGTCGATGTGATCGACGGCATTCTGTAGGCGTTGCAGGAGGGACATGGCGGTCCGTTTGTCGGCTGGCAAGGCGCCATTTATAGCTCTGCAACGGCCAGAGAGTCTTGATCGAAAATGCGGAAAATCGCTCGGCGACAATGAGAATGCGGGGGCTTGCTCACCCTGAGCCGCACCTTCAGGACGGGGCTATCAAGACGCTGCACTGGAATGGGAAGCCGCGGAGCTGAGCTTCGCTATTGATTTGTTCAGACAGGGTTCTTGCAACCTCGGAATCGAACCAGCCCAGCTTGGCTTCTCCGTTCTCATGAATAGCCAGCGTCATGAGTGTCGCGGCAAATTCGTTGAGTCGAAAGAACGAGCTGAATGTATCCACGACGAAGTCCATCGGGGTGATGTCATCGTTAAAGAATCCGATCTGCGCTTTCCCAGGGCCAGCGTCGCCACATGGCGGAGTGTTCGGTACCTTCAAGTCATAGGTTTGGCGTTGAGAGACCTTCTTCTTGAAGGCCAGGATAGTGAGAAGGCGCTTCGCATCGTTATCCAGGCCGAATTGCTTCAGGTGCGCGGGGAATAGATTGGCTACCCCCAAGAGAATCGACGCCCAGCCCACTATGGCTAAGAGCCCGTTGTTCGGTGTGAAGGAGTGAACGACCACCAGCGCTGAGCCAATGGCAAAGTTTGCGATAACGCCGCTGGTTATTATCAGTATTTCGCTTCCCCAGGAGGCCTGTTCATTCGCTCTTTTGTAGACAACGAGTCCCGTGAACAGGCTTTTTCTCGGCCTGATCGAGCATCCGGTTTCCGAACGCGTCATGCGCACTGGGCCAACGGAAAACTCGACCATCTTGTGCCCGGCAAAAAGCACCGCCAGGAAATGGCCGAATTCATGAATCAAAATCGCCATGATCAAGCCAAAGTAGACCAGTAATACTATTTCCATGTATGTCGGTTGGTTGTCGTTCTGTTGGGGGTTCCAGCGGGGCGTTTGGCTCCCGCTGCGCACGTAATATCAAGTGGCTCTTCACGAACGCGCGTGGCTGCGCCGGCAGAATTGCAAAAGGGACAACTCGCGAGTTCGCGGGCTCGACGCAGATCAGTCCAAGCGTTTCTGGAAGAAGAAGCGTTTGTGTCCCGGCGGGAAGTCGTCGAGATGCCCGAACGCAGTAAAACCGTGCCGCTGGTAGAACGCCGGGGCCTGGAAGTCGAACGTATCCAGCCAGATTCCAACGCAGCCTTTCTCGCGTGCAACTTCTTCGGCCATATCCATAAGGCGAGATCCTGTGCCTTGCCCCCTGGCTTGCTCGGGGATCGCCAGCAGTTCGATGAACAGCCAGCGGTAAAAAATCTCGCCATGCAGCCCGCCGATGACTTCGTTGGTCTGCTCATCGCGAACCAGCAGGGCCACCGTTTCCGGCTTGGGGTCGCCCGCCCGTGAGAAGTTGTGAGCCCGCAGCGGCCTGAGGATGGCCGAGCGCTCCTCATCACCCGGGTTTACCGCCATGTCGATTCGAGTGCTCATTCGCTGATCCCATTCATCATGATATGACTCCTTTCAATTGCTCCCGGTGAATGCGCACCGGTGTTTTGGTTGCCGCGTCTGGCACCGTGTAGATGGCAACGGGGCGGTTACGTGGATTGCGCCCCGTTGCGAATGGCTTCGCGGCCCTTGCTCAGCGTATCTGTTGAATGCGCAGCAGATTGCCAGCAGGATCACGGACGGCGAAGTCTCTCACGCCATAGGGCTGTTCCGTCGGTTCCTGGACTATTTCCGCTTCACTTGCCTGCAAGCGCTCGAAGGCCCCATCGAGATCGCGGGTGGCGAACAGCATCATGGCGTAGGTCCCCTTTGCCATCATCTCCGCGATGACACGGCGCTCTTCGTCGGTAGCGCCCGGGGCGACGCCGGGGGGAGCAAGCACGATGGATACATCGGGTTGATCCGACGGGCCGACCGTTATCCAGCGCATCGGCCCATAGGCCACATCGTTGCGTACTTCGAACCCGAGCACGTCGCGGTAGAAGATCAGCGATGCTTCCGCGTCGTTATGGGGCAGGAATGTCGAATGAATGGAAATGTTCATGGCGATTGCCTCGTATCGGTCATAGGGAGGCGGCAGCTTAATTCGCGCTTGTCAGCCGATGCTTCTCGATTCCTGACGGGTCTCGTCACGTGCTTGGCCACGCAGGGGGGAATGCCTGCAATGGCTTGCCCGGACTGGCTGCGGTAGGCCGACGGCGGCATGCCGACAAGCTCCGTGAACCGTGTGCTGAAAGTGCCCAGCGATGCACAGCCGACCGCAAAGCAAACCTCGGTGACGCTGAGGTCGCCGCGCCGCAACAAGGCCATGGCCCGCTCGATGCGGCGGGTCATCAGATAGGAATAGGGCGACTCGCCGAAAGCGAGCCGGAACTGGCGGCTGAGATGCCCCGCCGACATGTGCACGCCTTGGGCAAGCGCTTCCACGTCGAGCGGTTGCGCATAGTCCCGGTCGATCCGATCTCGAACGCGGCGTAACCTCACCAGGTCACGGAGTCGCTGCGGTGAAAGCTGTCCCTGTTTCGACATATCGGCATCCGGCCATTGAGGATGGGTGACGCTGAACTGAGCGGCGGGCATACCAGTGCTGCCTGGTGAGCCCGACGAGCATGCAGCAACGTACATCGCCCCTTGCTGGACTTCAAATGCAGGGCGGCGAGGGACGCGTGCTTCATGTGCGAGTCCTCCTGTGGCGGCTTGCCGCGCTGGTTAAATCCTGAGAGCGACAGCTTGCCTAGGGCACGGCTCCTTCAGTGCCGCGCCCCGGCACGCCATTCCCACAGCGCGGTTCAGCGCGCAGGTTTCTTCCGGCGCAACAGCCATAGCCCAGCACCGGCGAGCAGCAGGTGGGCGAGGGCGGTTGCGGCTATCAGCGTGTCCTTGGCGGTTTTTCCAAGGCCGCCTAGAAAGTCCCACTTGTGAAGGTTGCCGAAGCTCCAGCCTTCGGCTCGGTCGGCGTCGTCCACTTGCGCGGTCAGCGCTCCATCCAGCGGGTCGATGTAGAGCGTGGTGTGCCGGGCATCGCCGTAGCGGGCCTTGAGCACCGGCAGGCGCTTGAAGATGAACCCGTAGTCCTCGTCGAACTGCGTTTGCAGTTCGATAGCCAGGGGCTCGCCGAGGCCCAGTGGCCCGGCGTAGTGGGCGAGGCGTTGTTCGGCGTAGCGCTGGCCTGCGCTGGCGGGCAGTTCATGGCCATCGCTGCCGAGGTAGCGCAGGCCGGCACTGCCCTGCAGACGCCAGATCGGTTCGCCATCCAGTTGCAGCAGGCTGAGCATGAACAGCTGCTCGCCCGGCCTGAGCCAACCGGCGCTGGGCGCGGCGCGCAACGCCTGGCTGGCGAAGGTGGCGGCAAAGGCCTGGGGGGGAGGAGCGGCGCTTTCCTTGTGTAGCAGGTGCCAGGCGCCGCTGCCGGCAAAGGCCAGGCTGGTGCTGGCCAGTGCCAGTCCGGCCCAGCCGTGCAGGCGTCGAAGCAGGCTGTGTGCCCGGCGGCGGGCGACGAACAAGGCCACGCCGAGCAGCGCGGTGGCGATGAAGGCGGCCAGCAGTAGCAGCATCAGCGCAGGGCGCAAGGGCCCCGCGGCGTCCAGCCAGCGAAAGCTGTGCACTTGCTGGAATAGCGTGGCGAACCAGGCCTTGCGGGTGTCCACCAGGGTCGCCAGGCGGTCCTGATAGAGGTCCAGGTAGAGGCGTAGGCCATCCTCCCGTTGGGTGTCTACCCGGGCGGCTGGCAGCAGGCGATTGATGAAGGCGTATTCGCCGGTGAAGGCGGCGAGGCTGCCGGCGTAGCGCAACGGCTCGTCGCTTCCCAGGTAGTGAGCGGCCAGTCGCTCGGCATGGCGGGCGCTGAGCTGGGCTTCTTCGCCGCTGCGAGCGTGCCAGTAACGGGGGGCGACAGCACCGGGCAGGCGCGCCTGGTAATACGGCTCGCCGTCGAGCTGCATCAAGCGCAATGCCTGTACCTGTTGGACTCCAGCCCGTTCGAGCACCTGCGCCGGAGCCAGGACAGCCTCCATCGGCACCGGCGACAGCGGCGGCAGCATCGCTGCCGGGCGCGGTTGCAGGGCACTCATCAACGGGTGCAGCAAGCCGGTGAAGGCCCAGCCGAACACGCCCAGGCAGGCCAGCAGCGCCAGGCGCCGGTGCCAGGGCATCAACCTCAGCAGGCGTTGGCGCCAGCTCAGGCGTTTCAGCGGCAGGGGCAGGGCGGCGGTCATAGCCGCCACTCCAGGCCGAGATACAGGCTGCGACCGTCGCCGGGCAGAAATAACGCGCTGTCCTGGCCGTTGGCATCGGCCACCACGCCGGTGGTGGCGACGTAGGTCTTGTTCGAGAGGTTGCGTCCTTCGATGAAGAAGCCCAGCCCGCTCATGGGCCGATAGCCGCCTTTCAGGCCCCAGATCGCATAGCCTTCGGCATACAGGCTGTTGGCATGATCGACCGCATAGTGAACCGGCGCCCATTCGACGGTCGGCCCGGCATACCAGCCATCGCGCTGCCAGAGCGCTTCGCCCTTGAGGAATTGGCTGGGCACGCCGGCCAGTCGGTTGTCGCCGTAGACCGGGTCATTGTCGAAGCGGAAATCGTTGAGCAGGTACTGGCCGCGCAGGACGACCTCGCCCAGGGTCCAGGCACCGCCCAGTTCGAGGCCCTGGTGAATGGTACGGTCGGCGTTGAGGGTGCCCAGCGGATTGCCGCTGCTGTCGTTGAGGGCCAGCAGCTCGTCGCGGATTTCGCTGCGATAAGCCGCCAGGTCGAGTTCCAGATTGCCGCTGCTCCAGCGCAGGCCGGCCTCCAGGGTGTTGGCCTTCTGGGCGTCGTTCGCGCTCACGACCTGGCCGCCGGTCAGCTCGCTGAAGGTCGGCGGCTCGAAGCTCTGGCTGAGATTGGCGAACAGTTGCACGCCATCGGCCAGGTCGTGGCGCAGGCCGATGCGGCCGATACGGCCGATGTAGGTGCGTTCGAAGGATTCATCCTGATGCAAGCAGAAGCCGGGCACGAAGGCATTGCATTGCAGGCGATCGTCCACGTCACGCTGCTGGTGCAGCCAGGCCACGCCGCCAATCAAGGCCCAGCGCTCGGTTACGGGCACCTCCAGCTCGGCAAAGGCATTCAGGTTGCGCGCGGTCTGGTGCAGTTCGTTGACCTTGGGGCCGGCATGGCCGGCAAGGTTGCGGTAGCGCGAGTCCCAGCCGCGGCCCTGGCTGGCCTCGATGCCGGCATTCCAGCGCCAGCCATCGGCTTCCCATTTGTGCGCCAGGCGCAGGCCGTAGTCCTCGCTGTGCACGTCGAGCACCTGGAAGATCGGGTGCCACAGGTGCTTTTCGCTGTAGTAGCCGGACAGTTCCAGGCGGTGACCGCCATCCAGCGTCAGCGTGGTCAGGTTGCCGATGCGATTGAGGGTGAAGTCGCGGCGCTGATCCAGTGCGATGTTACCCGGTGCGGCCATGCTCGCCTTGCGTCGCAGCTGCGCCTTGGTCAGGTTGCCGGGCAGCTCGGAGTCGGTTTCCACATGGCTGAGGTAGAGGCGGCTGCTGAGGCGCTCGTTCAGGCGACCGCCAAGGTTGGCGAAAACGCGCTGGTTGTCCTGCCTGGCGTGGTCGCGGAAGCCGTCCTGGGCGTAGTCGGAAATGCTCAGATAGGCATCCCAGTCGCCGAAGTCTTCGGCAACCGCACCGAACAGACGTCGATAGCCGAAGCTGCCGCCCTCGGCACGCAGGCTGACCGGCGCGGCGGTTTTTCCGGTCGGGGTGATGAAGTTGATCGCGCCGCCGAGATTGGCCGCGCCGTAGCGCCAGGCATTGGCGCCGCGCAGTACTTCGATGTGGTTCAGTGCCAGCGGCTCGATGGACTGGAAATCGCCGCTGCCATCGGCCAGGTTGATCGGCACGCCGTCCTGCATCAGCAGGATGCCGCGCTGGTGGAAGGTGCGTTGCAGGCCCGAGCCGCGAATCGACAGGCGCGATTCTTCGGCACCGAAGCGCGGTTGCACGAATACGCCGGTGGCGGTGCCCAGGGCGTCCTGCAGAGTGCTGCTGCGGCCGCTCTTGTATTGCTCCGCATCTACCAGGCTGGCGCCGCCGGGAATATGGGCGAAGTCGGCACGCTTCTGTGACAGGTTGGGAGCGGTGGGGTCGGTGCGGTACACCCCTTGCACGGTGGTGTCTTCGAGGTGGATATGCTCGGCGTGGGCCGAGGTAACGCCGAGGCCCAGGGCAAGCAGGCCGAGAACGGAGTAGTGACGCATGTGCGCTCCTGAAAGGCGGATTCTGCGAAGCCCGCACGGGCAGGGCCCGGGCGAGCGAGATCGAAGCAGATCGAAGCGGCAGCCGAAGGCTACCGATCAGGCCGCAAGAGGGGAGGCGCGAGGGTTGGCCGAGGGCCAGGAGTAGCGGGGCGGGGCTTTGCTGCGAAGGTCGCGGCTCACGCGCGGGCTGCCGGCCGGTCGCCGCAGCCAGCCAAGGCAGAACAGCAGCGCCAGGCCGAGCACGGCGGCGCTGCACAGGGGGCAACTGAAGGTGCCGAGCTGGCTACTGTCGCCCGGATTGGCGAAATCGCCGTCCAGGGTCGGGCCGGCATTGCCATCGAAGGAGCAGAACGCGCCGCCGACGCCGCTCAATTGCAGGCCGCTCATCTGCCCGTGGCTCAGGCTACAGGCGAGCGCATTGACCAGGATGCAGGCATAGAGCATCCAGGCGATCAGTGAGCGGTCGGAGCGGGGGAGTGTCATGGCGGGCGACTCTAGCACCTCCGTGATCGCCGGGGAAAGCGGGCTGGAGCGGTCGATTGCCGCACTGCGAGGCGCACCGCCGTTCTGTCTCGGGCTGCGTCACATCCCGTTGGTGAAGGCGCGAATTTCCATATCGATGGAGTCGCGCACCGGCTTCAGCGCCTGGCCGTATTTGCCGAGGATATCCAGGGCATAGTCGATGCGGGCGCGCAGGCGCTGGTCATCCTCGCCGGACGCCTCCGGGCCATTCAGCACCTTCTCCACCTGCCGCACGATGAGGTGCTCGGGCAGGTAGCAGAGACGGCAGTTCTTGTAGCTGGACGCGCGCAGTTCGCTGATCGGGTAGGCGCCGCCGACGCCCGCGGAAACCGCGACCAGCAACCCCGGCTTGTGCGCGAGCTCGGCCTTGCCGGCGTAGATGAAGAAGTTCTTGATCGCCGGGCAGGCCATGCCGTTCCACTCGGGGGCAACCACCACCACCGCCTCGGCTGCGCGTAACTGCTGCGCGTAGCGCTCCCAGGGGCCCTTGTCGTCACTGGGCCAGAGCGGCAGCGGGTCGCGGCCGAGGTCGAGCAGGCTGCTGCTCTCGTCGGTGGTCAAGTGCAGGTCGATCAGGCGCTGGCGGAGGAAGCGCGCAACCTTGCCCGATTGGCTCTCGGGGCGGCTGGAGCCGGAGATCAGGGCGATGTTCAGCATAGGGAGCTCCTTGCAGGGATGGGGTGACGGCCGCACATCGGCCGCAGAAGTGGGACATGCCCGTAATACTGAGGCGCGCATGGGAATCGCGGGCATGGCCCGCTCCTACAAGCGGTCGCGGCGTGCCTGCAAGGGAACCATGTCCGGCAGCGGGTTGGCCAGGCATTCTGAGCCTGGCCTGTCGCAAGGAGCGGTCAGACGCGGAAATGGTCCATGAGTTGCTGCTGGTGGTTGGCCAGGCTGTTCAGGGCCTGGCTGACCTGGGCCGATTCGTCGGCCTGGCTGGTGAGGGACTCGGTGACGTCGCGGATGTTCGCCACGTTGCGGGTGATCTCCTCGGCCACCGCGCTCTGCTCCTCGGCGGCGCTGGCGATCTGCATGTTCATGTCGGTGATCACCGTGACGGCTTCCCCGATCCGACGCAGGGCCTCGACGGCCAGCCCGACCTGATCGACGCTGCCCTGGGCCTGGCGGTGGCTGTTCTGCATGGCGCCGACCACTTCCTGGGTGCCGTTCTGCAAACCTTCGATGACCTGGCGGATCTCTTCCACCGAGTCCTGGGTGCGCTTGGCCAGGTTGCGCACCTCATCTGCCACCACGGCGAAGCCGCGGCCGGCCTCGCCGGCGCGGGCCGCTTCGATGGCGGCGTTGAGCGCCAGCAGGTTGGTCTGTTCGGCGATCGAGCGGATCACTTCCAGTACCGAGCCGATCTGCTCGCTGCTGGCGGCAAGGCCCTCGACCTGGCTCATGGCGCTGGTCATTTCGGAGGCCAGCCGATCGATGTTGTGGGTGGTCTGGTCGATCACGCCGAGGCCTTCCTGGGTGGCGCTATTGGCGCCGCGAGCGGCTTCGGCAGCCTGGGCGGCGCTGCGAGCCACGTCCTGCGCGGTGCTGCTCATCTCTTGGGAGGCGGTCGCCACCTGATCCACTTCGCGGTACTGCTGCTGCATGCCGGAACTGGTCTGGGTGGCGATGGCGGCGGAGCGGTCGGCGGTGCCGCGGGCATCCTGCACCGAGCGCTTCACGTCGGCAATGATCGGCTGCAGCTTGTCGAGGAAACGGTTGAACCAGCCGGCCAACTCGCCCAGTTCGTCGTGCTTGGCGTATTGCAGGCGGCGGGTCAGGTCCCCTTCGCCGCTGGCGATGTCTTCCAGCATGTGGGCGACGCCGAGGATCGGCCGGGTCACGCCTCGGGCGGTCAGCCACATCAGCAGCAGGCCCATGACGCCGGCGGCCAGGCCGATCAGCAGGGCGGTGGCGCTGTCGGCCGTGCGGCGTTCGTCGAGCTGCTGTTCGAGGGCAAGGGCAGGGCCGAGCAACACCTGCTGCGGCACTTCGAGCACCACGCTCCAGGGCTTGGCTTCGGGGATCGGCAACCAAGGCTTGAGCACCCGCAGCATGTCGCCATGACGTAGTGCCTCGGAGCGGCCCGCATTGACCAGTTGGCTCAACTCGGCGGCCTGATCGGGGAAGGCCTTGGCCAAAGGCTGGCCAAGTAGCTTGGCATCGCGGCTGTGGCCGGCAAGCAGTCCGGCGGGGCTGACGATGCTGATGTGCCCCTGGCCGTCATAGAGTTCGCGATTGGCCACCACGCTGAGTTCCTGCAAGCGACTCAGGCTGATGTCGACGCCGAGCACGCCGATGACCTTGCCTTCGAGCTCCAGCGGGAACGCGATGCTGGTCATCAGTACTTGCTGGTTGTTGACCTCGTCGAAGTAGGGGTCGAGCACGCAGGGTTTGCGGGTTTCCCGTGGGCAGGTGTACCAGGCGTTGTAGGGCGTGCCGCTGATGCCGGGCGTGGTGTTGGCGAGCTCTTCTTCGCTCATTGTTTCGAATTCCAGCGCGCCCGGGGTCTTCTGCGACCAGTAGAGCGAGAAACGGCCCTTGTCGTTGCCGCCGACCTTGTCGATCCCGGCGAACAGATCGTCCTTGCCGTCCAGGGCATTGGGCTCGAACACCACATAGAGACCGAGCAGGTCGGGGTTGGCTTCCAGGGCGCTGCGCACCTGCCGAGTGAGGTCCTCGCGCAGGTCGAAGGCATCGAGGAAGCGCTTCTCCGCCTGGTCGCGCAGGAACAGTACCTGGCGGCCGAAGCCCTTGCCGTACTGGTAGGTGTCCATGAAGTAGCGCTGCATGCGCAGGGCCTGGGATTCGCCGCGCGCTTCCAGGCGCAGCTTGGCTGACTCTTCGAGCATGCCGCTACTGGCCTGTTTGACCAGTTCGGCGCTGCGGGTCGATTGGTAGAGCGAGGCGCCGACCAGCAAGGCAACGCTGGCCAGCAGGCAGAGGCCGGCAAGCAGAGTGATCTTCCACTGGATGGACAGGCGACTGAGGAACATAGGTATTCCTTATTCTTCTGATCGGATTGCAAAGCCGTTATCGGCGTGGCGGCGGCTTTCTTGATCGGGCACGTCATCGTCCTGAAACAGGATAGTGCGCCTTGCCTGCGCACGCGTGGGGCGGCGGCGATTTTGACAGCCAGGGGAGCATGGGGCAGAGTACGCCGCTTTTTCGCCCGCTGGGTCGTTTGGGGGTTGCAATGAATGCAGTGGTGGCCGCGGTCGGCATCATGCTGGTCCTGAGTCTGTGCCGGGTGCACGTGGTGGTGGCGCTGATCGTCGGGGCCTTGGCCGGTGGCCTGCTTGGCGGGCTGGGCGTCGAGGGCACCCTGCAGGCCTTCAACCAGGGGCTCGGTGGCGGTGCCAGCGTAGCGCTGTCCTATGCGCTACTGGGGGCGTTCGCGGTCGCCATCGCCAAGTCCGGCCTGGCCCATGCCCTGGCGGACCGGGCGTTGTCCCTGGTCGGCCAGCAGGAAAGCGGCGCGGGCCGGGCGCTGAAGTGGCTGCTGGTCGCGCTGCTGCTGGCGGTGGCGGTGGCCTCGCAGAATATCCTGCCGATCCATATCGCCTTCATTCCGCTGCTCGTGCCGCCGCTGCTCTATGTGTTGAGCAAGCTGCAACTGGACCGCCGGCTGATCGCCTGTGTGCTGACCTTCGGTCTGGTCACGCCCTATATGTTCCTGCCGGTGGGCTTCGGCGGCATCTTCCTCAACCAGATCCTGCTGGGCAACGTGGCCAAGGCCGGCATCGAGACCGGCGGTATCAGCGTGACCCAGGCGATGGCGCTGCCTGCCGCCGGCATGCTCTGCGGCCTGTTGGTGGCGGTGCTGTTCAGCTACCGTGGCAAGCGCCTCTATGACCTGGAGAAGATCGCGCGCACCGAGCGCGTCGATGTGCGCTACAGCCCCTACAGCCTGCTGGCCGCCGGGGTGGCCATCGTCGCCGCCTTCGTCGTGCAGCTGTGGCTGGATTCGATGGTATTCGGCGCGCTGCTCGGCTTCCTGATCTTCTCCCTGTCCGGGGTGGTGCGCTGGAAGGAAGCCGACGGGCTGTTCACCGAGGGCATGAAGATGATGGCAATGATCGGCTTCATCATGATCGCCGCCGCCGGTTTCGCCGAGGTGATGCGCACCACCGGCGATATCGCCCGCCTGGTGGAATCCGCCGCCGGTTGGATCGGCAACAGCAAGGCTCTCGGTGCACTGCTGATGTTGCTGGTCGGCCTGCTGGTGACCATGGGCATCGGCTCGTCGTTCTCCACCGTGCCGATCATCGCGGCGATCTTCGTGCCGCTGGGGCTGGAGCTGGGGTTCAGCCCGCTGGCCATCGTCAGCATCGTCGGCACCGCGGGCGCCCTCGGCGACGCCGGCTCCCCGGCGTCCGACTCCACCCTCGGCCCGACCGCCGGGCTGAATGTGGATGGCCAGCACAACCACATATGGGACAGCGTGGTGCCCACCTTCCTGCACTACAACCTGCCACTGCTGGGCTTCGGCTGGCTGGCGGCGATGGTGCTGTAGGAACCGGCCGAGGGGGCACTTGCCGGAGCGGGCGGTGACTAAAACAGGGTAAGCCCGCAACCGGCGCCCCGTTTATGCCCAAGCCTCATCTGGAACAAAAGGTCTTTCTCTGGCTGTTGATCCTGGTCACCCTGGCCTTCGGTTGGATACTGCTGCCGTTCTACGCCGCGGTGTTCTGGGCCGTGGTCCTGGCGATCCTGTTCGCTCCGCTGCAGCGCCGCCTGGCGCGCTCGATGTCCGGGCGCAAGAACCTGCCAGCCCTGCTAACCCTCCTGGCCAGCCTGGTCATGGCGATCCTGCCGATGACCATCATCGCCGTGCTGCTGGTGCAGGAGGGCGCGTCCCTCTACCAGCGCCTGGAAAGCGGTGACCTGGATATCGGCAGCTTTCTCGAACAGGCCAAGCAGATGCTGCCGGAGTTCCTGCAGGTCCAGCTGGAACGCTTCGGCCTGGGCGATCTCAGCAGCCTGCGCGACACCCTCTCCAGCGGCGCGCTCAAGGGCAGCCAGTTCATCGCCACCAAGGCCTTCAACGTGGGGCAGGGAACCTTCGAGTTCCTCATCAGCTTCTTCGTGATGATCTACCTGCTGTTCTTCCTGCTGCGCGACGGCGCCGAGCTGGTGGTGCGCATACGCCGGGCGATCCCCTTGAGCGAGCCCCAGAAGCGCCGGCTGTTCACCAAGTTCACCCGGGTGGTGCGGGCCACCATCAAGGGCAATATCGTCATTGCCGCGATACAGGGCTTCCTGGGCGGGGTGATCTTCGCCGTGCTGGATATTCCCAGCCCGCTGCTGTGGGGGGTGGTGATGGCGTTTCTTTCGCTGCTGCCGGCGGTCGGGGCGGGGTTGGTGTGGTCGCCGGTGGCGATCTACTACCTGATCAACGGGGAAATCTGGCCGGCGGCGGTGCTGTTCGTCTTCGGCATCGGCGTGATCGGCATGGTGGACAACTTTCTGCGTCCGGTGCTGGTGGGCAAGGACACCAAGATGCCGGACTACCTGGTGCTGATCTCCACGCTCGGCGGCCTGGCGCTGTTCGGCATCAACGGTTTTGTCATCGGCCCGCTGATCGCGGCGCTGTTCGTCTCCACCTGGGGGCTGTTCACCGAACGGGACGAGGATCGGCAACCGCCGCAGGAGCCGCAGCGCTGAGCGGCACTACAGGCCCGCCTGCTGGGCCAGGGCCAGCAGCGGTTGTGGGTAGACGCCGAGCAGAAAGGCCAGCGCGGCGATCGCCAGCAGCACGATGCCGCCGGCCTGCTGGCCCCAGTCGAAGGGCGCGTCGTGCCGGCGCAGGTTGGGCTCCCGCAGGAACAGCGTGACCATCACCCGCAGGTAATAGAAGACGCCGATGGCGCTGCCGATCACCAGCGCGCCGAGCAGCCACCAGAGCCGTGCCTCCACGCCCACCGCGACGATGTAGAACTTGCCGATGAAGCCTGCGGTGAGCGGGATGCCCGCCAGCGACAGCAGCATCAGGGTCAGCACCGCGGTGAGGTAGGGTCGCCGCCAGAACAACCCGCGGTATTCGTAGAGCGCATCGGCGTCGCGGCCATGGTAGGGGGTGGACATCAGGGTGATCACGCCGAACGCGCCGAGGCTGGTCAGCACGTAGGTCGCCAGGTAAACGCCGACAGCCTCGACCGCCAGGCCCCGGCTGGCCACCAGCGCCACCAGCAGGTAGCCGAAGTGGGCGATGGAGGAGTAGCCGAGCAGTCGCTTGAGGTTGTTCTGCAGCAGGGCCAGCAGGTTGCCCACCAGGATCGACGCGGCGGCAATGATCGCCAGCAGCTCGTGCAGCCAGGGGTTGGCCGAAACCGGCGAGAGTTGGAACAGCCTCAGCAGCGTGGCGAACACCGCGACCTTGCTGGCCGTGGCGAGGAAGGCCGCCACCGGTGCCGGCGCGCCTTCGTACACGTCCGGCGTCCACAGGTGAAAGGGCACCAGCGACAGCTTGAAGGCGAGCCCCACCAGCAACATGCCCATTCCGAATTGCGCCAGCGGCGTAGGGGTGCCAACCAAGTTGGCACCGACCCCGGCGAAACTGAGGGTGCCGGATTCGGCATACAGCAGTGCCATGCCGAACAGCAGGAACGCCGAGCCGGCGGCGGAGAGCACCAGGTACTTGATGCCGGCTTCCAGCGAACGCTTGTTGAAAAAGGCATAGGCGACCAGCCCATAGGTGGGCAGGGATAACAGCTCCAGGCCGATGAACAGGCCCGCCAGATGCTGGGCGCTGACCATCACCAGCCCGCCGGCGGCGGCCAGCAGCATCAGCAGGTACAGCTCTTCGCGGTTACCGGGATAACCGGCGCCGCCGGTCTTTTCCCCCAGGTAGGCATGGGCCAGCGTCATGCAGGCGAAGGTCGACGACAGCACCAGGGCCATGTAGAAGCAGGCGAAGGCGTCCACCCGCAGCAGCGGCGTCACCTCCAGCGGCGATACCTGGTGCGCCGGCGCGATGGCCAGCAGTGCCAGCCCCACGCCCAGCAGCGCGAGCAGATAGGTCGGCGAATGCCTGCGCCGCCAGGCGATGGCCAGCATCACCACCACCAGGGTGGTACAGACGACCAGCAGCGGTAGCAGGGCGGTGAGGTGACGAAGGCTCAGTTCCATGGCGCTAGCGGCTCGAAATCAGATGGGAGAAGGCCGAGTCCAGCCATTGCTGGACGCCCTGCATGGTGGCTGCCGAGGTATCCAGCACCGGCTGCGGATAGAGTCCCAGCAGCACCAGCAGGCCGATCAGGCTGAACAGCATGGCCAGTTCGCGGCCATCCAGGTATTCCAGCACCCCATCGTCGCGGGCCGGCCCGTAAAAGGCACGCTGGATCAGCATCAGCGAATAGATCGAGGCCAGCACCAGCCCGCCGCTGGCGAGAATGGTCACCAGCGGCGCCGGCTTGAAGGCGCCGAGCAGGATCAGGAACTCGCCGAGGAAGTTACCGGTGCCGGGCAGGCCGAGGGAGGCGGCGGCGAAGAACAGCATGATGCCCGGCAGGTAGTTGAGCCGGCTCCAGAGCCCGCCCATCTGCCGCAGGTCGCGGGTGTGCAAGCGTTCGTACAACTGGCCGCAGAGAATGAACAGCGCGGCGGCGGAAAGGCCGTGGGCGAGCATCTGCATCACCACGCCCTGCAGGGCCTGCGGGCTGCCGGAGTAGATGCCGATCAGCACGAAGCCCATGTGCGACACGCTGGTGTAGGCCACCAGTCGCTTGATGTCGGTCTGGGCGAAGGCCAGCAGCGCGCCGTAGATAATGCCGATCAGCCCCAGCCACATGGCGATGGGCGCGAACTCGGCCGAGGCGTTGGGAAACAGCGGCACGGCGAAGCGCAGCAAGCCGTAGGCGGCGGTCTTCAGCAGGATGCCGGCAAGATCCACGGAACCGGCGGTGGGTGCCTGGGCGTGGGCGTCAGGCAGCCAGGAGTGCACCGGTACCACTGGCAGCTTGACCGCGAAGGCGGCGAAGAAACCGAGCATCAGCAGGTATTCCAGGCCCGGCGCCAGCTTGGCCTGCAGCAGCAGGGCATAGTCGAAGGTCAGCACGCCGGTGTTGCTGTAATTGGCCAGCACCAGCCCGAGGATCGCCACCAGCATGATCAGGCCGCTGGCCTGGGTGTAGATGAAGAACTTGGTTGCCGCGTTGATGCGCGAGCTTCGGCCGTCCTCGGCGCTATGGCCCCATAGCGCAATGAGGAAATACATCGGCACCAGCATCATTTCCCAGAAGAAAAAGAACAGGAACAGATCCAGCGCCAGGAACACGCCGATCACGCCGCCGAGAATCCACATCAGGTTGAGGTGGAAGAAGCCCACATGGCGCTGGATCTCGCGCCAGGAACAGAGCACCGACAGCACACCGAGCAGGCCGGTGAGCATGATCATCAGCAGCGACAGGCCATCGAGTGCCAGGTGGAAGTTGATGCCGAAGCGCGCGATCCAGGGGTACTTGAACTCCAGTTCCCACACCGGTTCGGCACCCGGTGCCGGCGCCAGGTGGAAATCGCCCTGGGCCCACAGCCACAGGCTGAGCACCATCACCAGGCCCATGGTCAGCAGTGCCAGCCAGCGCGGCAGCGTCTGGCTGTATCGCTCGGCCTGCCAGCAGAGCAGGCCGCCGATGAACGGTATGAGGATCAGCCAGGGCAGGATCATCTCGATGCAGGCTCCTTGATCGACGCGGCGGGGTAGTCCGCCTCGCGGGCATGGCCCGCTCCTCCGATGCTATGGTTCGGCAAGCTCGCTTCCCGTAGGTGCGCGCCCTGCCCGCGAACACGAGCCGTCGGGAGCGCACAGGCTGCGGCCCCGCCCATGCGCTTCATCCCAGCACCACCGCGCCGAGCAGCAGCACTGCGCCGCCGGCGATGCTGGCGGCGTACCAGCGCAGGTTGCCGCTCTGGGTCAGGCTCAATACCTTGTGGCTCAGCCGTGCCGTGCGCGGCAGCAGACCGATGCTCTTGTCCAGCGGGTCATGCCCGAGCACCCGGCAGATCGCCAGGTAGGGGCGCACGAAGACCTTGTCGTAGAGCCAATCGAAGCCCCAGGCGGCATACCACCAGGCGGCGAAGAAGCTACCCAGCGCGGAGTTGGCCAGGCGCGCGACGAACGCCCGGTCGCCGAGGAACCACAGCGCCGCCAGGCCGATGCCGCCCACCGCCACCATGCCCGACAGCAATTCGATGGCGTGCTTGGCCGTGCCTCCGGCTTCCCCTGCGCTGGAGGGCAGTACCTGCGCCAGCGGCGGATGAATCAGCGCACCGACGAAGGTAGACAGCACCAGCAGCACGCCGAGCGGCAGCCAATGGCTGATGCCATGGCCGGCATGGGCCTGGGTCTGCGCCTCGCCGTGGAAGACCACGAAGATCAGGCGGAAGGTATACAGCGAAGTGAGCAGCGCGCCGACCAGGCCGGCGATGAGCAGCCCGTGGTGATCGCTGGCGAAGGCTTCCCAGAGGATCTCGTCCTTCGAATAGAAACCAGCGGTGAGGAACGGCAGCGCCGCCAGCGCCGCGCCGCCGACCAGGAAGCAGGCATAGACCAGCGGCAACGGCTTACGCAGTCCGCCCATCTTGAAGATGTTCTGCTCGTGGTGGCAGGCGACGATCACCGCGCCAGCGGAGAGGAACAGCAGGGCCTTGAAGAAGGCATGGGTCATCAGGTGGAAGATCGCCGCGCTCCAGGCACTGGCGCCCAGGGCGAGGAACATGTAGCCAATCTGGCTCATGGTGGAGTAGGCGAGGATGCGCTTGATGTCGGTCTGTACCAGGGCGGCAAAGCCTGCCAGCAGTAACGTCGCCGCGCCGACGATGCCGACCAGTTCGAGGGTGACGGGCGTCAGGGCGAACAGCCCGTGGCAGCGGGCGATCAGGTAGACGCCGGCGGTGACCATGGTCGCCGCGTGGATCAATGCCGAGACCGGCGTCGGGCCGGCCATGGCATCGGCCAGCCAGGTCTGCAACGGCAACTGGGCGGACTTGCCGACGGCGCCGCCGAGCAACAGCAGGGTCGCGGCGGTGAGCAACGGATCGCCCTCGGCGAAGCGTTGCGGCGCCAACCGCAGCAGTTCCTGGACATGCAGGGTGCCGAGGGCATGGAAGAGAATGAACAGGCCGATGGCCATGAATACATCGCCGATCCGCGTAACGATGAAGGCTTTGAGCGCCGCCGCGCCGTTGGCCGGGTTGCGGTAGTAGAAGCCGATCAGCAGGTAACTGCACAGCCCCACGCCCTCCCAGCCGAGATAGAGGAACAGCAGGTTATCGCCAAGCACCAGCAACACCATGCTGGCGACGAACAGATTCATGTAGGCGAAGAAGCGCGAATAGCCTTCCTCGCCGCGCATGTACCAGGAGGCGAACAGATGGATGAGAAAGCCGACGCCGGTCACCACCCCCAGCATGGTCAGCGACAACCCGTCCAGGTGCAGGGCGAAGGCCGGAGCGAAGTCGCCCACCTCCAGCCATTGCCAGAGCACTTGTACGTACTGACCGTCGGCCGGCGGTGCCAGGGTAAACGCTGTGCCGACGATCAGGCTGGCCAGCGCGGCCAGGCCAACCGAACCGACGCCGATGAGCGCCGCCGCATTCTCGGCAAGACGCCCGCGGGAAAAAGCCAGCAGGCAGAAGCCGAGCAGCGGCATGAGGAAGGTGAGAAAGAGCAGGTTCATCCGCGCATCTCGCTGGCTGAGTCCACGTCCAGGGTGTTGAAGCGTCGATACAGCTGCAACAGGATCGCCAGGCCGACGGACGCTTCGGCGGCGGCCAGGGTAATCACCAGGATGAACATGATCTGGCCGTCGCTCTGGCCCCAGCGGCTGCCGGCGACGATGAATGCCAGCCCGGCGGCGTTCATCATGATTTCCAGGCTCATCAGCACGAACAGGATGTTGCGCCGAACCAGCAGGCCGACCAGTCCCAGGCTGAACAGCACGCCTGCCAGCGCCAGACCGTGTTGCAGGGGAATGCCGTCCATCATTCTTTCGCCTCGTGTCGACCGAGATGGAATGCCGTCACCAGTGCCGCCAGCAACAGCATCGACGCCAGTTCCACCGCCAGCAGGTAGGGCCCGTAAAGACTGATGCCGACGCTCTTGGCGTCCACCGTGGTCAGGCCGATGGGGACATCGCCAGGGTTACCCAGCAGCACGTATAGCAGCTCCGCCAGTAGCACTGCGGCCAGCAGCGCCGGGCCGATCCAGATGCCTGGGCTCAACCAGCGCCGTTCCTGGGCGGCGGCGATCGGGCCGAGGTTGAGCATCATCACCACGAAGACGAACAGCACCATGATGGCGCCGGCGTAGACGATGATCTCCAGGACCCCGGCGAAGGGCGCGCCCAGGGCGAAGAAGCACATGGCGACGGCCAGCAGCGAGATGATCAGGTAGAGCAGGGCGTGCACCGGATTGATTTGGGTGATCACCCCGAGGGTGGCGAGCACGGCGACGATGGCGGAGAGGTAGAAGGCAATCTGCATGTCAGGTCCTCGTCCGTGAACGGTCGTGGGCATGCTCTGCGGTCGCGCGGTTCCCGAGCCGGATCATGGCAGCAGCCCCTTGACGTTCACCGGCTCGGCCTCGTTCTTCGCTGCGCCCTTCGGCTTGCCGGCGATGGCCAGGCCGGCGACGCGATAGAAGTTGTAGCCGTGGTCCTTGCCCGGTCCGGAGATCAACAGGTCCTCCTTTTCGTACACCAGTTGCTGGCGGTCGTATTCGCACATCTCGAAATCCGGGGTGAGCTGGATGGCGCTGGTGGGGCAGGCTTCCTCGCAGAGGCCGCAGAAGATGCAGCGGGAAAAATTGATGCGGAAGAACTCCGGATACCAGCGGCCGTCCGGTTTCTCCGCCTTCTGCAGCGAGATGCACGCCACCGGACAGGCCACCGCGCAGAGGTTGCAGGCCACGCAACGCTCTTCGCCGTCGGGGTCGCGGGTGAGTACGATGCGGCCGCGATAGCGCGGTGGCAGGTACACCTTCTCTTCCGGGTACTGCAGGGTGTCGCGCTTGCGGAAGGCGTGGGAAAAGATCATCGCCAGGCTGCGCAGCTGGGTGCCGGTGCCTTTGAGAACATGAAGGATGTAGTTGGACATGACGGTTCTCCTCATTCGGCCACGGCCAGCACCAGGGCGCCGGTCACCAGCAGGTTGAGCAGGGTCAGCGGCAGACAGAACTTCCAGCCGAAGGCCATCATCTGGTCATAGCGCGGCCGGGGCAGCGAGGCGCGCAGCAGGATGAACAGCATGATGAAAAAAGCCGTCTTCAACGCGAACCAGATGAAGGGCGGCAGCAGCGGGCCGTGCCAGCCGCCGAAGAACAACGTCACCAGCAGCGCCGAAACCAGCACGATGCCGATGTACTCGCCGACGAAGAACATGCCCCACTTCATGCCCGCGTATTCGACGTGGTACCCGTCGGCCAGTTCCTGCTCGGCTTCCGGCTGGTCGAAGGGGTGGCGGTGGGTGACCGCCACCCCGGCGATGAAGAAGGTGCAGAACCCAATGAACTGCGGAACGATGAACCACAGGTGCCGGGCCTGGTATTCGACGATGTCGCGCATGTTGAAAGAACCCGCCTGGGCCACCACGCCCATCAGCGCCAGGCCCATGAAGACCTCGTAGGACAGGGTCTGCGCAGAGGCGCGCAGGGCGCCGAGCAGGGCGTACTTGTTGTCGCTGGCCCAGCCGGCGAACAGCACCGCATACACCGCCAGGCCGGCCATGGCGAAGAAGAACAGCAGGCCGATGTTGAAGTCGGCGACGCCCCAGGTGGGGGTGATGGGCACCACCACGAAGGCGATCAGCAAGGCGCTCATCGCCACCACGGGCGCCAGGGTGAAGATCAGCCGGTCGGCGAAGGGTGGCGTCCAGTCTTCCTTGAAGAACATCTTCAGCATGTCCGCAGCGATCTGGAACATGCCGAACGGGCCGACCCGATTCGGCCCGTAGCGATCCTGCCAGAGGCCCAGCAGGCGACGTTCCACCCAACTGAGCAAAGCCCCGCAGACCACCACCGCCAGCAGAATGACGATGGCCTTCAGTACGGCGATCAGGATCGCCAGGGTCTGTTCGTCGAGCCAGCTCATGGCGCCACCTCTCGCAGATTTTCCGCGTGCCGATGGGCCAGCAGCGGCGGAATGCCCGGGAAGCCCGCCGGCAGGCCCAGCAGGCCGGGGCTCAGCTCGGCGCTGATGCGCACCGGGAGGCGCAACTCCCGTCCCCCGAGGGTGAAGGCCAGCCGTGCACCTTCGCCCAACCCCAGTCGCCGGGCATCTTCCGCGGCCAGGGTTGCGCAGGCGATGGGCATGCGTTGCTGGATGGGCGCGGCGCGGGCGGACATTTCGTCGCTGCCGAACAACTGGTGCAGGGGCACCACTTGCCAGCGTTCCGCATGCTGCTTCGATGCTGGCGGCGCCGTGAACCAGGCCAGGCCGTTGGCGGCTGGCTGCAACAGGCGCACGCCCGGGTCGCCGGCACGCAGATGGCCGCCCACTTCGTCCTGGAACTTGTTCCAGGCCTGTGGGGAGTTCCAGCCCGGCGACCAGGCGAAGGGAACCTGCTGGCGGGGCAGGGCCGAGCCGGAATAGCCCTCCATGGAGAAGGCGAACGCGGAATCGATGTCCTGCGGTGCGCGCGGCTCGTGCACGCTGACATTGGCACGCATCGCTGTGCGTCCACTGTAGCGGTGCGGCTCGCGGGCGAGCTTAAGGCCACGGATGCGGAAGCTGGCATTGGGCGCCGCGTCGCGAATGCCGGCCAGCGCTGGAATGGCGGCGGCGCAGGCATCGGTGACATGGTCCAACTGCGTCCAGTCCACCGGCTTGCCTTGCATCGTGCTGTGCAGCGCATGCAGCCAGCGCCAGCCCTCGCGGATCAGGTTGCCGGCGTCGTAGTAGGCCGGATCGTAGACCTGGAAGAAGCGCTGGGCGCGGCCCTCCAGACTGACCAGGGTGCCGTCGGCTTCGGCGAAGCTGGCGGCCGGCAGCAGCAGATGAGCCTTGGCGGTGGTGGCGGTCTGCTGATGGTCGGCGACCAGCACGATGCGCGCGGCGGCCAGGGCAGCGTCAACCTCGGCTTCGTCGGCGCGGCGGTAGAGATCGTTTTCCAGCACCACCACGGCATCGGATTGCTCGGTTTTCAGCGCCTGCAGGGCGGCCTCCACGGATTCGCCGCCGAGCAGCACCAGGCCGAGGCTGTTGGCCTCCGGTACCACCAGGCTGAGGGAGGCCTGCTTTTGTCGGTTGTGCAAGGCCTGGCCGATATTGGCGGCGGCCTGGATCAACGCCGGCGAGCCCAGCGAGGCACCGGACACCACCAGCGGGCGCCTGGCCGCCAGCAAGGCCTCGGCGATGCGCTGGGCGAGCGCTTTGGCCTCGTCTTCCAGGCCGTCCACTGGCGATGCATCGGGGTCGATGGCATGGGCCACGGCGAAGCCGAGCCGGGCCAGGTCCTCCGGCGCCGCATGCACGGTTTCCTGGGCGATGTCGTCCAGGCGGGTTTCGTCGACACTGGCAATGAACAGGGGATTGAGCGCGCGCTGGCCGATGTTCTGCACCGCGGCCTGGTTCCAGCCGGGCACCTTCATGGCTTCGGCCTGTGCGGTGGCCTTGCTCCGGGCTGCCTGGCGCAGCGCCAGGGCGATGCGCGCGGCGGTCTGGGTCAGGTCCTCGCCGAGCACGAACACCGCGTCGTGGTCTTCCATGTCGCGGATCGAGGGTGTCGGCAGGGCGCCCTCGGTGAGCACGCGATGGATCAGCCGCAGGTTGTCCAGTTCGGCGGCGGCAATGCCGCAGTAGAAATTCTCGGCACCCACCAGTTCGCGCAGGGCGAAGTTGCTCTCCAGGCTGGCGCGTGGCGAGCCGATGCCGATTACCTTGCGCTCCTTAAGCAGGGCGGCGGCCTGGTCGAGGGCCGAATCCAGGCCCATCTTCATTCGGCTCAACATCATCATCGGCTGGCGCGGGCGGTCCTTGCGGTTGACGTAGCCGTAGCCGAAGCGACCGCGATCACAGAGGAAGTAGTGGTTCACCGAGCCGTTGTAGCGGTTCTCGATGCGCCGCAGTTCGCCGTAGCGCTCGCCGGGACTGATGTTGCAGCCGGAGGCGCAACCGTGGCAGATGCTTGGGGCGAACTGCATGTCCCACTTGCGGTTGTAGCGCTCGGAGTGAGTCTTGTCGGTGAATACCCCGGTGGGGCAGACCTCGGTGAGGTTGCCGGAGAACTCGCTTTCCAGCACGCCGTCTTCGACCCGGCCGAAGTAGACGTTCTCATGGGCGCCGTATACCCCCAGATCGGTGCCGCCAGCATAGTCCTGGTAGTAGCGCACGCAGCGGTAGCAGGCGATGCAGCGGTTCATCTCGTGGGCGATGAAGGGGCCGAGTTCCTGGTTCTGGTGGGTGCGCTTGGCGAAGCGGTAGCGCCGGCGGTTGTGGCCGGTCATCACAGTCATGTCCTGCAGGTGGCAGTGGCCGCCCTCCTCGCAGACAGGGCAATCGTGGGGGTGGTTGGTCATCAGCCATTCGACCACGCTGGCGCGAAAGGCCTTGGCTTCCTCGTCGTCGATGGCGATCCAGCTGTTGTCGCTGGCCGGGGTCATGCAGGACATCACCAGCCGGCCACGTTTGTCGTTCTCGTCGCTGAACTGCTTGACCGCGCACTGGCGGCAGGCGCCGACGCTGCCGAGGGCCGGGTGCCAGCAGAAGTAGGGAATATCCAGCCCCAGGGACAGGCAGGCCTGGAGCAGATTGTCTGCCCCGTCTACTTCGAACGCTTTGCCGTCTACGTGGATAGTGGCCATGGTTCTCGGCTTCCTGGTCTTCATTGGCCCGCAGGGCGGGCCGCTTTTCTCCCTCTCCCTTTGGGAGAGGGGGCTAATCTCTATACGCCGACTGCCTGTGGCGGGTCGGCAGCGGGCGCCTTGGCGATGCCCGCCTCGAACTCGCTTCGGAAATACTTGATCGCGCTGGCCAGCGGCTCCACCGCGCCGGGCGCGTGGGCGCAGAAGGTCTTGCCGGGGCCGAGGAAGTCGCACAACTGCTCAAGGATCGCGATGTCGCCGGGCTGGCCGGCACCGCGTTCCAGTGCCTGCAGCAGCTTCACACTCCACGGCAGGCCGTCGCGGCACGGCGTACACCAGCCGCAGGATTCGCGGGAGAAGAACTCCTCCATGTTGCGCAGCAGCCCGACCATGTCGACGGTATGGTCCACCGCCATCGCCAGGCCGGTACCCAGGCGCGTGCCAACCTTGGCGATGGCCGCCGAATACAGCGGGGTATCCAGGTGCTCGGGCAGCAGGAATCCGGTGCCGGCACCGCCGGGTTGCCAGGCCTTGAGGGTGTAGCCCTCGCGCATGCCGCCGGCGTGTTGTTCAAGCAATTCGCGAGCGCTGATGCCGAACGGCAACTCCCACAGGCCGGGCTTCTTCACCTTGCCGGAGAAGCCGAACAGCTTGGTGCCCATGTCTTCGCTGCCGGGGCGGGCGAGGCCCTGGTACCAGGCCACGCCGTTGCCGATGATGCCCGGCACGTTGCACAGGGTCTCCACGTTATTCACGCAGGTCGGCTTTCCCCAGACGCCGACGGCTGCCGGAAACGGGGGCTTGGATCGCGGGTTGGCCCGACGGCCTTCGAGGGAGTTGATCAGCGCCGTTTCTTCGCCGCAGATATAGCGGCCGGCGCCGGTATGCACGAACAGCTCGAAGTCGAAGCCGCTGCCGAAGATGTTCTTGCCCAGCAGTCCGGCGTCTTTCGCTTCCGCCACCGCCTTGTCGAGGATGCGGGCGCAGTCGACGTATTCGCCGCGCAGGAAGATGTAGCCGCGATAGGCCTTGAGCGCGCGGGCGGCGATCAGCATGCCCTCGATCAGCAGGTGCGGCAGCTGTTCCATCAGCAGCCGGTCCTTGTAGGTGTTGGGCTCCATCTCATCGGCGTTGCACAGCAGATAGCGAATGTTCAGCGACTCGTCCCTGGGCATCAGCCCCCACTTCACTCCCGTGGGGAAGCCCGCGCCACCGCGGCCCTTGAGGCCGGCATCCTTGACCTGCTGGGCGATTTCTTCCGGGCTCTGCTGGGTCAGCGCCTTGCGCGCCGCGGCGTAGCCATCGTGGCGCTGGTATTCGTCGAGCCAGACCGGTTCGCCGTCATCGCGCAGGCGCCAGGTCAGCGGATGGGTTTCCGCCTGGCGCGGCACCTGGTTGGCGGTGCTATAGGAAACGCAGCTCATGGGTAGGCCTCCAGCAACTTGGCAACGGCGGTGGCATCCAGATGACTGTGGGTGTCGTCGTCGATCATCAGGGTGGGGCTCTTGTCGCAGTTACCCAGGCAGCACACCGGCAGCAGGGTGAAGCGGCCGTCGGCGCTGGTTTCGCCCAGGCCGATGCCCAGCTCGCGCTGCAAGGCTTCGCGCACGCCGTCGTAGCCATTGAGGTAGCAGACCATGCTGTCGCACAGGCGGATGATGTGCCTGCCCACTGGCTGGCGGAAAATCTGGCTGTAGAAGGTGGCCACGCCTTCCACGTCGGCGACGGCAATGCCCAGTACCCCGGCCACCGCATAGATGGCGCCATCCGGCACCCAGCCACGCTCCTTCTGCACGATCTTCAACGCTTCGATGGAGGCCGCGCGCGGGTCTTCGTAGTGGCCCAGCTCATGCTCGATGGCGGCACGCTCGGTAGCGCTGAGCTGGAAGCGGTCGGTCTGGATCAAGGTCTGGCTCATGTCAGCGGTCCACGTCGGCCATGACGAAATCGATGCTGCCCAGGTAGGCGATCAGGTCCGACACCAGGCTGCCGCGGATCACCGACGGAATCTGCTGCAGGTGCGGATAGCTGGGCGTGCGAATGCGCGTGCGGTAGCTCATGGTGCTGCCGTCGCTGGTCAGGTAGTAGCTGTTGATGCCCTTGGTCGCCTCGATCATCTGCAGCGACTCGTTGGCGGGCATCACCGGCCCCCAGGACACCTGCAGGAAGTGGGTGATCAGCGTCTCGATGTGTTCCAGCATGCGCTCGCGCGGTGGTGGCGTGGTCAGCGGGTGGTCGGCCTTGAACGGGCCTGCCGGCATGTTGTTCAGGCATTGCTCGATGATGCGCAGGCTCTGGCGCATCTCCTCGACGCGTACGATGCAGCGGTCATAGGCGTCGCCGCCGTCGGCCAGCGGTACTTCGAAGTCGAAGTGCTGGTAACCGGAGTAGGGACGTGCCTTGCGCAGGTCGAAGTCCAGCCCGGTAGCACGCAGGTTGGGGCCGGTCACGCCCCACTCCAGCGCCTGGCGGGTGTTGTAGCTGGCCACGCCGATGGTGCGACCGCGCAGGATGCTGTTGCGCAGGGCGGCCTTTTGGTACTCGTCCAGGCGCTTGGGCAGCCACTCGACGAATTCGCGCACCAGCCGGTCCCAGCCCTTGGGCAGGTCGGCGGCGACCCCTCCGATGCGGAACCAGGCGGGGTGCATGCGAAAGCCTGTGATGGCCTCGATCACCTGATAGGCGCGCTGGCGGTCGGTGAAGGTGAAGAACACCGGCGTCATGGCGCCGACGTCCTGGATGTAGGTGCCGAGGAACAGCAAGTGACTGTTGATGCGGAAGAATTCGGCGAGCATCACGCGGATGAAGTCCACGCGGTCCGGTACCTTGATGCCGGCGAGCTTCTCCACCGCCAGCACGTAAGGCAGGTTGTTCATCACCCCGCCGAGATAGTCGATGCGGTCGGTGTAGGGGATGTAGCTGTGCCAGCTCTGGCGCTCGGCCATCTTCTCCGCGCCACGGTGGTGGTAGCCGATGTCCGGCACGCAATCCACGACTTCCTCGCCATCCAGTTGCAGCACGATGCGGAACGCGCCGTGGGCGGAGGGGTGGTTCGGGCCGAGGTTGAGGAACATGAAGTCCTCGTGGGCGCCGTGGCGCTGCATGCCCCAGTTTTCCGGGGTGAAGCGCAGCGCTTCCTGCTCCAGCTCCTGCTTGGCGGCAGAGAGGCTGTAGGGGTCGAACTCGGTGGCCCGCGCTGGGTAGTCCTTGCGCAGCGGATGGCCGACCCAGGTCGGCGGCATGAGGATGCGGGTCAGATGCGGATGGCCGTCGAAACGGATGCCGAACATGTCCCAGACTTCCCGCTCGTACCAGTTGGCGTTGGGCCACAGGTGCACGATGCTCGGCAGCGTGAGGTCGTCTTCGCGCAGCGCCACCTTGAGCATCACGTCGCTGTTCCGCTCGACCGACAGCAGGTGATAGAAGACCGTGAAGTCGGCCTCCGGCAGGCCGCGACGCTGGGTGCGTAGGCGTTCGTCGAGGGCGTGCAGGTCATAGAGCATGTGGTAGGGCGCCTGCAGGTTGCGCAGGAAGCTCAAGACCTCGACCAACTGCTCGCGCGGTACCCAGAGCACCGGCATGTCGGTGCGCGTGCTCTGCTCGGTGAAGCTCTCGGCGCCGAAGCGCGAGAATAGCTCCACCACCACGCGCGGGTCGTTGGCCCGGTAGGGCGGAACCCGTAGCGCCGACTCGTTGCTCTCCACCGCCGCCATGGTTTGCCTCATATCTCGTCGGGGGTGCGCAGTTCGGTGACCTGGATGCGCTGCTCGCGGTTCTGCGCACGCTGCGACGGCATCTGGGCGCGGTAGATGCCCTGGTCGCCGACCACCCAGGACAGTGGCCGGCGCTCTTCGCCAATGGAGTCCTGCAGCAGCATCAGGCCTTGCAGGAACGCCTCCGGGCGGGGCGGGCAGCCAGGGATGTAGACGTCCACCGGCAGGAATTTGTCGACGCCCTGGACCACTGAGTAGATGTCGTACATGCCGCCGGAGTTGGCGCAGGAGCCCATGGAGATCACCCACTTGGGCTCGAGCATCTGTTCGTAGAGCCGCTGGATCACCGGTGCCATCTTGATGAAGCAGGTGCCGGCGATAACCATGAAATCGGCTTGGCGCGGCGAGGCGCGGATCACCTCGGCGCCGAAGCGTGCGATGTCGTGGGGTGCGGTGAACGCGGTGGTCATTTCCACGTAGCAGCACGACAGGCCGAAGTTGTAGGGCCACAGAGAGTTCTTGCGCCCCCAGTTGACCGCGCCATGCATGACTTCCTCGAGCTTGCCGAGGAACACGTTGCGGTGGACCTGGCTCTCCAGCGGGTCGTCGACCGTCTTGCGCTCACCCACGGGGTAGTGCGCGTTGGCGGCGTCCGGGTCGATCCGGGTCAAGGTGTATTGCATGGACAAGACCTCACGGTTTGAGCAGGGCACGACGTTTGCGGCGGCCTTCGGGCGCCCAGTCGAGCGCGCCGATGCGCCACAGGTAGATGAGCCCCGCCAGCAGGATGACGATGAAAATGGCAGCCTCGATGAAGCCGGCCCAGCCGCTTTCCCGCACGGAAACGGCCCAGGCGAAGAGGAACAGGGCTTCCACGTCGAAGATCACGAACAGCATCGCCACCAGGTAGAACTTGGCGGAGAGCCGTAGCCGGGCGTCCCCGGTGGACACGATGCCGGACTCGAAGGGTTCGTTCTTGCTGCGGCCGAAAGCCTTGCCGCCAAGCAGGCTGGCGACGCCGATCATGAAGGCACAAAGGCCGAAGACACTGAGAAGAAAAACAGCCAAACCCCAATTGTGGGCAAGTGTGGAAACCGCATCGGACATGCCGGAACTCCTTGTACAAGGAACGGCGCTGATTAATTGCTTTTCTGGTTGGCGCCAACGTTCGGTCAGTGGGCAAAGTATTGACCAGTTTTGATAGTTCGCAGGTTGCAAGAGAACTTTTTTCTTATAAGCGTCTGTCGGCCACCCGCGAGAAAACTTTGCGAGGCCCGTAGTAACGGACTTGCAGGCTGTTTGCGGGTTCCGGGGCACCGTTTGCTATTTATCTTGATTGGCAATAAGAAATCGAATTTAAGTTCGCACCGGTTATTTTAAAAGACCCGACGAGTGCACGGAAAAAAGGTTCAAAGCGAAGCCGTTAAATAACAGGCAGTGAAGAGATCGGTTGCCGAATAGCACCAAACGTTATTTTCAAAAAATTGTCCGACAGAAAACCTTGTACTAGCGTGCATGAATCGCCGCTTAGCCGGCGTCTCCGTTTCCCGGCCGTACTCAGGAGAGGACTGGGTCGCCGTAGCAGCCCGTTGGTGGCGTCGCGGCCCATCGCACAACAAAAAGATGAGGGAACCGCCATGCGTGCCGCCAAGCCCTTTCGCTACTACCTTGCTTTCCTGCTCTTGCTGCCGCTGTCGGCGTTTGCGGAGCAGGGCGACTACAACTTCTGGCAAACCATGATCAACCTGGTTTCGCCACCGGCCGCCGACAACAAGGTGACCCCGGCTCAGCGCCTGGGGCCGTACCCGTTGCTGGCCAATCCCGCCGGCTTCAACAGCGGCTTCAAACCCGGCAACTACTACTTCTGGCAGACCGTGCAGCTGGCGCCGCAGACCGGCGCGGTATGCGGTAACGGCTCGCCCTACAAGTTCTTCGTCAATCGCGTGCCGAACACCAGCAATACCATTATCTACTTGGAGGGTGGCGGTGCCTGCTGGGACTACGCCAGTTGTACCGGCCAGGCAGGCGTGCGCGGCGCCCGCAACCCCGACGGCATACCCGATGACTACATGAGCCTGCTCAATCCCGGCGCCAGCCTGGTCAGTCCCTTCGTGGTGCGCCTGCACCCGTGGTCGCGGGTGAAAACCCAGAACTGGAACATGATCTACGTGCCGTACTGCACCGGCGACATCTATGGCGGTGACAAGGTCGGCGTCTACAGCGATCCGGCAGACCCCGGCAAGCCGCCGCTGATCTGGCACCACAATGGCCTGCGCAACATGCGCGCGGTGGTTGGCTGGCTGAAGGACAACCTGCAGCGCCCGACCCAGATGCTCACCACTGGGTGCAGCGCCGGCGGCGCCGGCAGCCTGACCAACTATGTGAGCATCCGCCAGGACATGGCGCCGAACCGCGGCTTCCTGCTCAACGACTCGGGACCGGTCTTCACCGCCCTGTCCGGCGGCAGTATCCAGGACTATCCATCGCTGCCCCTGCAGAGTTTCATCCGCCAGGCCTGGGGGCTGAACGACGGACCCTTGCCGTACCTGGAATCGCGCCTGCCCGGCTTCGACAGCAGCAACCTCGGCACGCTGTACCCTGCACTATCGAGCAATCTGCCGGCAGACCGCATGGGCCATACCCACTTCTGGCAGGACATGAACTATTCGTCCTACTCCTATGAGCGCTTCCACAGCGACATCATCAATGCGCCGGACGAAGCCACCAAGCATGCGCTAATCAATGCCAAGTGGACCGTCGATACCAGCCGCTTGCGCAGCGAGCTGGCCAACCTGGGCAATGTGGGCGGTTATTTCCCGCAGTATCGCGGCGTGAACGAGAGCCATTGCACCAGCATCATCGAGTTCGCCAACGCCGACATACAGGAGCAGAACCTGGAGCTCGACGACTTCATCGACAGCGTGCTCAACGGCAGCGGTCCGGTACTCGAAGCGTCGGAAAGCAGCGATGCGGCCGACCGGGCGAAGCCGTTCAACCTGCTGTATTACTTGCTCGACCAATTGATCTGAATGCGACCGCAAACCGGGCCGGCTATCCGGCCCGGTTTGCTCACGTCTTGCTGCACGTCAGGACGCAGCGGCGGCTACTGGTATGCCTGCTCCCGCGCTTCCTGCAGGCGGCGGCGCAGGTATTCGTCGCGGCTCAGGCCTTGCGGAATGACCTTCATTGCCAGCACCTCTTCGACGATGAGCCTTTCGTTCTGCTTGTATTGAGCGAAGGCGGGCGACTGGCTTTCCCGTTGCTTGGCGGCGCGTGCCGCGCTGAGTGCCTGGTAGCGCGCAGCCACGGCATCGGCGCGGTGCCGTTGCTCCTGCTCGTCGGTCACGGTTGCCTGGATCAGCGCGGTCTGCAGCAGCAGCGCTTCGCTCAGGGCCAACTCGCCGCGTGCTTCGTAGGCATCGATCTGCGCCGCCAGGCGTGCTGCCTGGGCATCCCGTTCG
The DNA here is from genome assembly GCF_057128665.1 of Zestomonas ipomoeae. Classification (NCBI taxonomy): domain Bacteria; kingdom Pseudomonadati; phylum Pseudomonadota; class Gammaproteobacteria; order Pseudomonadales; family Pseudomonadaceae; genus Zestomonas; species Zestomonas ipomoeae. The sequence goes on along the minus strand of NZ_JBSKHQ010000001.1, from coordinate 100,848 downwards.
CTGGCGTCGAGCGACGAGGCCTTGGCGAAGAACGTGCGGAAATCATTGTGAAAGCTCAGCCGCCGTTGCTGCTCCTGGATCTGCGGAGCGGCAAGGAGTTTCTGGCGCTTTTGCGGGCCGGGTGGATCGGCCGGTGCCGGCGCCCGGGGTTGCTCGGCAGCCGGTTGCGGCGCCGGGGGCGGTTCCTCGGCGGAATGGGGCGGGGCGGCCTGCAGCCAGTAGAGGCCGATACCGGCACTGCCGATAGCCAGGCCACTGCCGATCAATAGGGCTTTCCAAGGTGCCATGTCGCCTCCCTCGTCGTCTTTCGCGATACAGACTTCAGAGTCTAGACAAGGCTGGGCGGCCTGAGTGCCGGAAAGCCCACGACCGGCGCGGCGCCGGTCGTGGGCTGCGGCACGACTACAGGATGCGCTTGCCGTTCTCGCGGTTGATCACCACGGTAGCGGAGCGCGGGCGCTTGCCGGGGCCATCAGGCCAGGTGCTACCGTCGTCCGGGTGCTGGATATTGACGAACAGCGTCTTGAAGTCCGGCGTGGCGGTGATGCCGGTGACCTCGCAGCCGATCGGGCCGACCAGGAAGCGTTTGAGCTCGCCGCTGCGCGGATCGGCGACCAGCATCTGGTTGTTGCCGAACGGTCCCGAGGCGAGCTGGCTGCCGCTCATGTCGGTCATGATCCACAGCCGACCGTCCTCGTCGAACCACAAGCCATCCGGGCTGGCGAGGATGTTGTCCGCGGTGAGCGGCTGGCCTTTCGGGTCACGGCTGTCGCTTTCGGGCCCGGCGAGCAGGAACAGATCCCAGGCAAAGCGGGTGCCGGCGAAATCGTTGCTGGCCTCACGCCACCGAATGATGTGCCCGTAGGGGTTCGGGCTGCGCGGGTTGGCCGCATCGGCCTCGGTGCGGCTGCTGTTGTTGGTCAGGGTGAAGTAGACATCGCCATTGTTCGGATTGACTGCGCCCCATTCCGGGCGATCCATCTTGGTGGCGCCGACGACATCCGCAGCCAGGCGAGTGTTGATCATCACCTCGCCTTGGTCGGCGAAGCTCACCCCGGCGGCGGCGCAGGCAGCCTGGAAGCCGGCGTCCTCGATGTCCAATGGCAGCCAGGTGCCGGTGCCGTCGGCATCGAAGCGGGCTACATAGAGAGTGCCGTCGTTCAGCAGGTAGCTGTTCTTGCGTCCCGGAATGAACTTGTTGCGGCTGACGTACTTGTAGATGTACTCGTTCTGCGAGTCGTCGCCCGAATAGCAGACCACACGCTTGCCGATACTTACCGGGGCAAAGATCAGCCCTTCGTGGGCGAAGCGGCCCAAGGCCGTGTGCTTGATGGGGGCCGAGTCCGGGTCGAACGGATCGATCTCGACGATCCAGCCGAACTGGTTCGGCTCGTTGCGATAGTCCTCGGTGGCATCGGCACCGCGGCGGGTAGCGTCGAAGCGCTGGAATTCCTCGCCGGGCAGGGTCTCCCAGCCGTAGCGGCTGGTGCTGCGCAAGCCGTAGCGGCTGTGTTCGCGCGGCAGCGTCGCGTCCCGGTTGGCGAAATAGCCAGCCCAGTTCTCCTCGCAGGTGAGGTAGGTGCCCCAGGGGGTGAATCCGTTGGAGCAGTTGTTCTGGGTGCCGCGGCCGCGCGTGCCGCTCTTGGTGTAGCGGGTCTTCATCAGCGCGTGGCCGCGTGCCGGGCCCCCGATTACCAGGGGCGTGGCGGCGGTGATGCGGCGATTGCGTGCGCTGGGTACGACTTCCCAGTCGCCGCGGGCATTGCGGCGGATCTCAACGACGGAGACACCATGGGCGTTGATTTCCTTGCGCACTTCATCGGCATCGACGCGCTTGCCATCCACCAGGGTCGGACCATTGGTGTGCAGCAGGTCGACATCAATGTATTCATGGTTGAGCACCAGCAGGCCATGGTCGGAACGCTTGCCCTTGCCGCTTTGCGCGTCGATGGGGAAGAAGTGCATGCCGTCGTGGTGCATGCCGATCTGCTCGGCCTGGTCCTGGGCGCTGTTGCTGGCATCGTCGAGGAATGCCGGGTAGCGGCCGGTGATCGGCGTGCCCCAGGGAATGAAGGGCGTGGCCTTGAACCCCGGCGGCACGGTGACGGTATCGGCACGGGAAACCGCTATGGGGGTGAACGGCAGACGATTGCGTCTGAATGCCGGCAAGCCCTCGGCCTTGCCGGCGGCCTCGGACGCACCGGGCAGGCTGACGCCAAGAAAGGCCAGGGCACCCAGCGCGGCACCGCCGGCCAGTACCTGGCGGCGACCGACCCCTTGGGCGATCACGTCATTGATATGGGGATTGTTCGAATGGTTGCTGGGTAACTCGTCGCCGTTACCGAAGAGCACGGCGTTATCGTTATCGAGGCTCAAGGGAATCTCCTTTTTCAAGCTAATCGACGGAGCGTTGACGCTAGCTTATGGAGACGACGGAACAATGACAGTCCATGTGCGGCATCGCACAGTCCTCCTTGCTTCCCCCAAGTCGAAGCGCGTTCGGGCTAGCGGAACGGCTTAGTCCGCCGTGCCTCGCTATTCGTTCCTTGGCCGATCGGGCGAGGTCGCATCTGAAAAGGTCGGTGGCGTATCGTGAACAGCGGGACGGTACTCCCGCATGAGGCCGTGGGGTCATTCCCCCCCGCAAAAACAAAACCCCAGCACGAGTGCTGGGGTTTTGCCATTCAACACCTCGGTCCGTAGCCGACCGAGCGAACCGTTCTTAGTGGAACTGGTTCATGGTGTTGTCTTTACCGCTTGCCTTCAGAGCCGCTTCGCCAGCGAAGTACTCTTTGTGGTTGTCGCCGATGTCGGAACCAGCCATGTTCTGGTGCTTGACGCAGGCGATGCCCTGACGCAGTTCCTGACGCTGGACGCCTTTCACGTAGGCCAGCATGCCCTGGTCGGCGAAGTACCCTTTTGCCAGGTTGTCGGTGGACAGCGCGGCAGTGTGGTAGGTCGGCAGGGTGATCAGGTGGTGGAAGATGCCGGCGTGGGCCGAGCCGTCGCGCTGGAAGGTGCGGATCTTCTCGTCGGCGATCTGGGCCAGTTCGGTTTCGTCGTACTCGACGCTCATCAGCTTGGCGCGATCGTAGGCGGATACGTCCTTGCCTTCGGCAACCATGGCGTCGAACACCTGCTGGCGGAAGTTCAGGGTCCAGTTGAAGGACGGGCTGTTGTTGTACACCAGCTTGGCATTCGGAATGACTTCGCGGATGCGGTCAACCATGCCCTTGATCTGGCCAACGTGCGGCTTCTCGGTTTCGATCCACAGCAGGTCGGCGCCGTTCTGCAGCGAGGTGATGCAGTCCAGGACGCAGCGGTCTTCGCCAGTGCCGGCCTTGAACTGGAACAGGCCGGAAGCCAGGCGCTTCGGCTTGAGCAGCTTGCCGTTAGCCTTGACCACGACGTCGCCGTTGGCGATGTCGGCGGCGCTTTCGATGTAGTCGCCATCCAGGAAGCTGTTGTACTTGTCGCCCAGGTCGCCCGGCTCTTTGGTCACGGCGATCTGCTTGGTCAGACCGGCACCCAGGGAGTCGGTACGGGCAACGATCACGCCATCGTCAACGCCCAGTTCGAGGAACGCGTAGCGAACGGCGTTGATCTTGGCGAGGAAGTCTTCGTGCGGGACGGTCACTTTGCCGTCCTGGTGGCCGCACTGCTTCTCGTCGGAAACCTGGTTCTCGATCTGGATGCAGCAGGCACCGGCTTCGATCATCTTCTTGGCCAGCAGGTAGGTCGCTTCGGCATTACCGAAACCGGCGTCGATGTCGGCGATGATCGGTACTACGTGGGTTTCGTAGTTGTCGATCTGGTTCTGGATCTCGGCAGCCTTGGCCTGGTCGCCGGCTTCGCGGGCAGCATCCAGAGCGGTGAACAGCAGGTCCAGCTCACGGGCATCGGCCTGGCGCAGGAAGGTGTACAGCTCTTCGATCAGGCTGGAGACGGCAGTCTTCTCGTGCATGGACTGGTCGGGCAGCGGGCCGAACTCGGAGCGCAGGGCGGCGACCATCCAGCCGGACAGGTAGAGGTAGCGCTTGTTGGTGGTCTTCAGGTGCTTCTTGATGGAGATCAGCTTCTGCTGACCGATGAAACCATGCCAGCAACCCAGGGACTGGGTGTACAGGGAGGAGTCGGCGTCGTACTCGGCCATGTCTTTACGCATGATGGCCGCGGTGTACTTGGCGACATCCAGACCGGTCTTGAAGCGGTTCTGAGCGCGCATGCGAGCGACGGATTCGGGGTTGATAGCGCTCCAGCTGCTGCCGAATTTTTCTTTCAGGGCGGCTACAGCCTTGATGTCGTTCTGATAAGCGGACATGGTCAATCCTTCAAGTTGAATGTGGTTGAGCACCGACTTTCCCACCTAACACCTGCGTATCGATGCTGTAGCAGACGATGCGCGGCAGGGCGTGGAGATCGTGACCGGACGGATTGACCGAGGAGGAGGGGTGTGACGAGACGAACAGTCCGATAACCACAGGGCTGTGGAAGACCTGGTGCGAGCGCTTGCCGGCTCGTGGATGCCGTTGGGCGACCTGCGGGTCTGTCAATCTGGCTGACGCTAAACGCTTCCCCGTCCCTCAGGACAACTTTCGTTCCAGTCGCAACCTCATCGAACTGCCTTGTGGGCGGTAACAACACAGATCGGCCCGAGGGTAACCCGGTGCGCGACCCGGAGGCCTTTAGGGCCTCTGGTTAGCGGGAGCGGCGCCATCATGCGCTTCAAACGCTTGTTCGTCAAATGCTTTGTAGTGCCGTCCGTCTTGCACTACATAATTGCCGACGGGCGACCGGTCGGTCACCGATTCAGTCGAGAACCTCAACCTTGAGGCGCATGCTCATATCGTCACGGCCCTGGGTCGAGTGGCGCCGCAGGAAGTCGCTGTCGGTCCCCTGGCTGCTTTGATTGACGCCGCCGACGGCGATCCATTCGCCGACCCGGCCGTTGACCCGGGTATCGGTACTCTGGATGTCGATGACACCCGGCTGGGACTGGCTGAGACGATCATTGTTGCTGCTCAGGGTCACCGTCACCCGATCGCCGGAGAGATTCGCAGTGACATAGAAACCTCGGGTGACGTTTCGATACTGGGTATTCTGGTAGACTTGGCCGTAGCCGTTGGTGCCAGTGGTGGTAATGGGCACGCTCTGGCCGACCTGGATCAGCGCGGGATAGCCCTCGGTGGCCTGAACCTGCTGGACGCCGCCGCCGCGGCTGTCGGTGCTTCGACGGATGATGCGCACCTGATCGCGGCCCTGGACTTCACCCTGGCCGCTCTGGATCACCACGTTGCCGCCGCTAATGGCGCCATCCACCGCGTAGCCTCGGTCCTGCTGGAAGCTGGACTCGTTGGTGTCGACGCTGATCAGGAGGTGCTTGGGCTGGCTATCGAGGCGGGCGAGCAGTTCGCGCAGTTCCTCGATCTTCTCCGGCGAGGCGTTGACGACCAGTTGGTTGCCATAGGCATTGACCCGTCCTTCATCGCCCAGCAGCGACTCGGCGATGGGTAGCACATCCTCTGCCATGCGGTAGTTCAGCTGGATGATATCGGTGGCGGCCAACGTCGGCAGGCTGACAGCGAACAGCAGGGCGGCGAACAGCGCGCGTGGGGTCATAGCAGGAAGCTCCGCAGGTCCGGATCGGTGATGCTGGTGTCCCAGGCCTGGTCGAACTGCGCCTGGCGCAGTCGCACGCGACCGGGATCACGATAAAGGGCATAGCCGGCATATTGGTCCGGCTCGGGCCGCAACAGCAAGCCGCTGGCATCGGCCAGCAGGAATGCGGCTTCCTCGTTGGGGTAGTCCGGATGCAACTTGCGAATCTGGCAGTTGCTGGGCAGCCGGCGCGATAGGGTGAGTAGCCGATGACCCTCCTTCACCGCACGCGCACTGTCGCGTACAAGGATGCGCAGGCGGTTCCTGGGATGGGCGAGGAGAAAGCGGGTGCAGGCGTCCTGCATGCTGCTGTGGTGGTAGAGCCAGGGCTCGAGATCCGGGCTGTACAGGCACAGGTTGCGCTGGGCCTGCTGCAGCAACGCGAGGGCATGGGCGCGAACGTCATCGGGCAGGCTGAAGCGCTCCAGCCGGTCGTGCTCGCCAAGGCGAAAGGGGGCTGGTTCCCAGCGCTCGGCCTCGGGCAGAAGCGAATCGGGATTGTGCACGGCAAAACGCCCCGGAGAGTGGAAGTCGATGGCTGGAAGATCTTCTTCCGTCGGCAGGTCATCCACTGTCGGGGCGTTTTCGTCGTTCATTGCCTGATCTCAGCCGCTGTGGCGCAGCATGTCGACGTGGGGAATGCCGGCATCGAGGAATTCACCACTGATCACGCTGAAACCGTGCCGTTCATAGAAGGGGGTGGCATGGACCTGGGCGCTGAGTCGTTGCTCGCGCAGGCCGCGGCGTTCGGCTTCGGCGATGACCGCCTTGAGCAACGCATCGCCGACCTTCAGGCCTCGCCAGTCCTTGAGCACCGCAACGCGGCCGATGTGGCCGTCCGGCAACAGCCGCGCGGTACCGATAGGATAGTCGCCCTCGAATGCGAGAAAGTGCACCGCGCTCGCATCTTCGGCATCCCATTCGAGTTCCGGCGGCACCGCCTGTTCGGCGATAAACACCGCTTCGCGTATGCGCCGCAGCTCGGCATTGTCCTTCTGCCAATCGGCGATGCGGACATGAATATCACTCATCGGCAAACTCCAGACTGCCTTGTTTGACCAATTCCCATAGAAGATTACGCCCCTCGTCGTCTGCCAGCCATGGTCCAAGGTTTTCCAGATGCAACGCATCGGCCGAGCAGATCGACTTGAGCAGATCGCGCAGGTGGCCAGGCAACAGGCGGCTCTGGCCGCTGGCGAACAGCAGCAGGCCCAGGTCGACCTCGCTCCAGGCCAGGCGGGCGCTGGGGTTGCGTACCAGTACGGCACCGTCTTCCAGGGCGCCGAGAAACTCTGCTTCCGCCAACTCGGGGCCGGCCACCAGCTCGGGATAGCGTGGCTCGGTCATGTACTGGCCGAACCAGGTGAGCAGCAGGCGCTCGTCGCTCATGTGCTCACTGAGCAGGGCTTTCAGGCGATCGAGGGCATCGTGCTGGATCTGGTGCGGATCGCTGCTGGGTGCTATGCCGGCGTCGCTGTAGCGCTCCTCGTCGGGCAGGAACTGGGCGAGGAAATCGGTGAAATGTGTCAGTACCTCGGCCGCACTGGGAGCGCGGAAGCCCACCGAATAGGTCAGGCAATCGGTCTCGGCAGTGCCGAAGTGCGCCAGGCGCGGTGGCAGGTAAAGCATATCGCCAGGCTCCAGGACCCATTCGTCGGTGCCGTGGAAGTCGGCGAGGATACGCAGATCGGCGTGCTCCAGCAGGGCGCTGTCGGCATCGCACATCTGGCCAATCTTCCAGCGTCGTTGACCTTGCGCCTGTAGCAGGAACACATCGTAGTTGTCGTAGTGCGGGCCGACGCCACCGCCCGGAGTGGCGAAGCTGACCATGATGTCGTCGATGCGCCAACCCGGCAGGAAGCGGAAGTGCTCCAGCAACTCGGCGACCTCTGGAACGAATTGGTCGACCGCCTGCACCAGTAGGGTCCAGTCGCGCTCCGGCAACTGGCTGAAAGCATCCTCGGCGAAGGGGCCGCGACGCAGCTCCCAGGGGCGTTCGCCATGCTCGATCACCAGTCGCGATTCGACTTCTTCTTCCAGGGCCAGGCCAGCCAGCTCATCGGGGGAAATAGGGCTCTCGAAGCCAGGCAGGGCCTGGCGGATCAGCAGAGGCTTCTGCTGCCAGTAGTCGCGCAGGAACTGCCGTGCGCTCAGGCCGCCCAAGAGTTGCAGTGGTGCGTCAGGATTCATTGCTAACACCTTGCTTTAATTAGAAAAGCTGTAAACAAAAACGCCCGGCACTGCCGGGCGTGCAAAGGCTTGAGCTGGCTCAGATACGCTTGGCCTGGGCGACCGCGTTGCCGATGTAGCTGGCCGGGGTCAATTTATGTAGCTCGGCTTTGGCTTCGGCTGGCATCTCCAGGCTGTCGATGAAAGTCTTCAGCGCCTGCGGGCTGATGCCTTTGCCGCGGGTCAGTTCCTTGAGCTTTTCGTAGGGATTCTCGATGGCGTAGCGGCGCATCACGGTCTGGATCGGTTCGGCGAGCACTTCCCAGCAGGCGTCCAGGTCTTCAGCAATTCGTTGAGTATTCAGCTCCAACTTGCTGATTCCCTTGAGGCTTGCCTCGTAGGCGATGACGCTGTGGGCGAAGCCGACGCCGAGGTTGCGCAGCACGGTGGAGTCAGTCAGGTCGCGCTGCCAGCGCGAGATCGGCAACTTGCTGGCCAGGTGCTGGAAGATCGCGTTGGCTATCCCTAAGTTGCCTTCGGAGTTCTCGAAGTCGATCGGGTTGACCTTGTGCGGCATGGTCGAGGAGCCGATCTCGCCAGCGACGGTCTTCTGCTTGAAGTAGCCAAGGGAAATGTAGCCCCAGACGTCGCGGTCGAAGTCGATCAGGATGGTGTTGAAGCGGGCGATGGCGTCGAACAGCTCGGCGATGTAGTCGTGCGGCTCGATCTGCGTGGTGTAGGGGTTCCACTGCAGGCCCAGGTCACCTTCGATGAACTGCTTGGCGTTGGCCTCCCAATCGACGTGCGGGTAGGCGGACAGGTGGGCATTGTAGTTGCCCACGGCGCCGTTGATCTTGCCCAGCAGCGGCACGGCGGCCACCTGCGCGATCTGCCGCTCCAGGCGGTAGACGACGTTGGCCAGTTCCTTGCCCAGGGTGGTCGGCGAAGCCGGCTGGCCGTGAGTGCGAGAGAGCATCGGCACGTCGGCGAACTGCACTGCCAACTGGCGGATGGCATCGGCAACCTGGCGCATCAGCGGCAGCAGCACGTTGTCGCGACCTTCGCGCAGCATCAGCGCGTGGGACAGGTTGTTGATGTCTTCGGAGGTGCAGGCGAAGTGGATGAACTCGCTGACCTTGGCCAGCTCCGGCAGCTTGGCGGCCTGCTCCTTGAGCAGGTACTCCACGGCCTTTACGTCGTGGTTGGTGGTGCGCTCGATTTCCTTGACCCGCTCGGCGTGCTCTATCTGGAAGTTTTCCGCCAGTTGGTTGAGCAGGGCATTGGCTTCTGCAGAGAAGGGCGCCACTTCGGCGATGCCTTCGTGGGCGGCCAGGCGCTGGAGCCAACGGACTTCCACCAATACGCGGCAACGGATCAGGCCGTATTCGCTGAAGATCGGGCGCAGGGCGCTGGTTTTGCCGGCGTAGCGGCCATCGACGGGGGAAACCGCGGTGAGCGAGGAGAGCTGCATGGGGGCGTTCTCGGGCAGTCGGGCAACGAAAGGGGGCGCGTATTTTACACGAAATGTGTTCGCTCACACGCTTGTGTTCGCTCGTCGGGCGCGACGTGGGATCGACAGCAAGCTGGCGGAGAAGATGAGTGCGGCACCGATCAGCGACGTGAGTCCCGGTGCCTCATCCCAGCGCCACCACGCGATGATGCCGGCGAACACGATGGCCAGGTAGGCGAACGGGCCGATGACGCCAGGGGGTGCCAGGCTATAGGCCTTGGACATGACCAATTGGCTCGTGGTGGCCAGCAGGCCGGCGATCAGCAATAGCCACAGTTCGTGGTCATGCAGCGGTTGCCAGGCCCAGCTCAAGGGGACGGCCGAGATCAGCGCACTGAACAGAGAGAAATAGAACACGATGCGGGAAACCGGTTCGGTATCGCTCATCTCGCGAATCGAGACGAAGGCGAAGGCCGCCAGTAGGCTGGCGGCGATGCCGACCAGGGATTGGCTGTCGAGGAGTGCGGCAGATGGCTTGGCCACCAACAGCACGCCGATCAGGCCGATGCCGCTGGTCGCCAGCATGCGCCGGGTCAGCGGCTCCTTCAGCCACCAATGGGCAATCAGCGGAGTGAACAGGGGAGCCGAATAGGTGAACAGCATGGCGTCGGCCAGCGGAAGATGTGCGATGGCGTAGAAGAAGCAGTACATCGCCGCGAGGCCGAAGGCGGTACGCCACAGGTGCGAGTTCAGGCGCTGGGTGCGCAGCGGGCCGAAGCCCTTGAGCAGCAACAGTGGCAGGAAGAACAGCACGCCCACCAGATTGCGGAAGAACACCACCGACTCGTTGTTGACGGTCAGCGAGGCTTCGCGGATGGCGACACCCATCAGCGAGAACAGCAATGCCGACAGGGCTAGCAACAGGGCGCCCTGCACCGGCTTGACCGAGCGGGCGGCGGCGTCAGCCACGCATCAGGCCGTAGAGTTCGTCGAGCAGCTTGCGGCGCTTGATCAGCAGGTGCCAGCGGCGTCCGCCGAGCTGGTGCCATAGTCGCGCCGAGCGAATGCCGGCCAGCAACAGGGCGCGAATTTTCGCGGCATTGTCGGACTGCTGCAGGTGGCGCATGTCGCCGTGAACCTGGATGCGCTGGCGAAAGGTGCTGAGCGTGTCCTGGTAGAGCCCGCCACAGGCGGCGATAACGTTGTCGTGAACCAGCCCGAAGTGCTGCACCTGCTGCTGGATCTGATCCAGGCGGCTGCCGATGATTTGCAGCATGTCGTCCCGCCGCGCCAGTTGCCGTTCCAGACCGAGCATGCCCAGTGCATAGCGCAGGGGTTCGCGCTGCAGGCTGCTGGGTTCGCGTTCGAGGGCGCTGGTCAGGGCTCGATAACCTTCGCGCAGGTTCAGGTCGTCGCCACCGTAGACCTCCAGGGTGCTCTTGGGGCTGCGCACCAGCAGACTGCCGAGCATGCAGCCGAGCGGCGCTTCGCCGGTCTGACCGGTCTTGGCCACCTTGTCGACCAGCGCGGCAGCATTGAACACCGCGCCGAGAGCGACCAGTTGCTCCTGAGTGGGCGTCATGCCGGCTCCTTCCAAGGTTCGGCGGTTTCGATCACGCCGCCACCGAGACAGACTTCTCCGTCATAGAACACCACCGACTGGCCGGGTGTCACGGCCCGTTGTGGCTCGTCGAAGACGGCGCGATAGCCGGAGGCGGTGCGTTCCAGCGTGCAGGCCTGATCGCTCTGGCGATAGCGCACCTTGGCGGTCAGCCGGCGCGGCGCCGAGAGGTCGACGGGGTTCACCCAGTAGACCTCAGAAGCCAGCAGGGAGCGGGAGAACAGCCACGGATGCTCGTTGCCCTGGCCGACCACCAGCACATTGCGTACCACGTCCTTGGCCAGTACGTACCACGGCTCGTCGCTCGCTTCTTTCATGCCGCCGATGCCCAGGCCCTGGCGTTGGCCGATAGTGTGGTACATCAGGCCGTGGTGGCGGCCGATCACTTCGCCTTCGGTGGTTTCGATGTCGCCGGGCTGGGCCGGCAGGTATTGCTTGAGGAAGTCACTGAAGCGACGCTCGCCGATGAAGCAGATGCCGGTGGAGTCCTTTTTCTTCGCCGTGGCCAGGCCGTACTTCTCGGCGATGGCACGTACCTGGGGCTTTTCCAGCTCACCCACCGGAAACAGGGTCTTGGCGATCTGCTCGCCGCCAACGGCATGCAGGAAGTAGCTCTGGTCCTTGTTCGGGTCCAGCCCCTTGAGCAGTTCGGTGCGTCCCCCGGTGTCGCGGCGGCGCACGTAATGGCCGGTGGCGATAAGGTCCGCACCGAGCATCAGCGCGTAATCGAGGAAGGCTTTGAACTTGATCTCGCGGTTGCAGAGGATGTCCGGGTTCGGCGTGCGCCCGGCCTTGTACTCGGCGAGGAAATGCTCGAATACATGGTCCCAATATTCGGCGGCGAAGTTGGCGGTGTGCAGCTTGATGCCGATGCTGTCGCAAACAGCCTGGGCGTCGGCCAGGTCTTCCTTGGCGGTGCAGTATTCGGTGCCGTCGTCCTCTTCCCAGTTCTTCATGAACAGGCCTTCCACCTGGTAGCCCTGTTCAAGCAGCAGCAGGGCGGATACGGAAGAGTCCACGCCGCCGGACATGCCGACGATCACGCGTTCTTTGCTGGAGGCTGGAGTTGAGCTGGGCATGGCGACTGGGTAGTGGCTGTGAAAAGGCGGCGATTCTACCAGAAGAGCGAGAGGCGGGCCGACGAAACCCGGGCCGGGTTAGCGGATCAGGCCAAGGGGGAAGCGGGCACCATCGAGGTAGTCATCGATGCAGCGCAGGACCAGTTCGCTTCTCCAGCGATCCGGCTGACCGGCCAGTTCGTCGCGGGTCAGCCAGTGCGGCCCGATGATGCCATCGTCCAGCGGGTGGTTCGGACGCTGCCGTAGTGGGCGAGCGGCAAAGCACACACGCTGGTAGGTCACTCCGTTGCTCGGCGCGGTGTACAGGTAGAGACCGGTGACCGCAGTCAGCTCCACGTCCCAGCCGGTTTCTTCCAAGGTTTCGCGAAGCGCTGCCTGGGTAAGACTTTCGTCGGCTTCCAAATGCCCGGCCGGCTGGTTAAATACGGCGCGGCCATCGGCCATCTCCTCGACCAGCAGAAAGCGGCCGTGGTCTTCCACTACGGTGGCAACGGTGACGTGCGGGGTAAATCGCATGGGGTTCTCCTTGAAAAGCGACCGCATGTTAGCTGCAAGCGCATGGTCCGGCGAGGGAGGGAGTGAGCTGCTAGGATGAATAGCGTCCTGCGCGGGGTGCGCCGCCCTGCGGACCGCTCGAAGGCCGTCTACGTCGCGCCACGGCCTATATGCCTAGATGGAAAACACGTGACTTTTTGTAGAAAAACTACAAAAATGGCGCGCTTTTCCGAGACCTAAATAACCATCCGCTTCGCCATCCGCGAGGCGGTATGACAGACCACGAGAGCAACGGAGTCCAGCATGGGATACCAAAAGATCCAGGTGCCGGCCAACGGTGACAAAATCACCGTCAATGCCGACATGTCCTTGAACGTGCCGAACAATCCGATCATTCCCTACATCGAGGGTGACGGCATCGGTATCGATATCACCCCGGTGATGATCAAGGTGGTGGATGCCGCCGTCCAGAAAGCCTACGGCGGTGAGCGCAAGATCGCCTGGATGGAAGTCTACGCCGGCGAGAAAGCCACCCAGGTTTACGACCAGGACACCTGGCTGCCGAAGGAAACCCTGGAAGTGGTGCGCGACTATGTCGTCTCCATCAAGGGTCCGCTGACCACTCCGGTCGGTGGCGGCATCCGTTCGCTCAACGTTGCCCTGCGTCAAGAGCTCGACCTGTACGTTTGCCAGCGCCCGGTGCGTTGGTTCAACGGTGTGCCCAGCCCGGTCAAGAAGCCGGGTGACGTGGACATGGTGATCTTCCGCGAGAACTCGGAAGACATCTACGCCGGTGTCGAGTGGAAGGCCGGCTCCGCCGAGGCAGAAAAGGTCATCAAGTTCCTCACCGAGGAAATGGGCGTCAAGAAGATTCGCTTCACCGACATGTGCGGTATCGGCATCAAGCCGGTTTCCGAAGCGGGCACCAAGCGCCTGGTGCGCAAGGCCCTGCAGTACGCCGTGGACAACGATCGCAGCTCTGTGACCATCGTGCACAAGGGCAACATCATGAAGTTCACCGAAGGTGCCTTCAAGGAATGGGGCTACGAAGTGGCTCAGCAGGAGTTCGGCGCCGAACTGCTGGACGGCGGTCCGTGGATGCAATTCAAGAATCCGCGTACCGGCAAGAACATCGTGGTCAAGGATGTGATCGCCGATGCCATGCTGCAGCAAATCCTGCTGCGTCCGGCTGAGTACGATGTTATCGCGACCCTCAACCTGAACGGCGACTATCTGTCCGACGCTCTGGCTGCCGAAGTGGGTGGCATCGGTATCGCTCCTGGCGCCAACCTGTCGGACAACGTGGCCATGTTCGAAGCTACCCACGGTACTGCGCCGAAGTATGCCGGTCAGGACAAGGTCAACCCGGGTTCGCTGATTCTCTCCGCCGAGATGATGCTGCGCCACATGGGTTGGGTCGAGGCCGCCGACCTGATCATCAAGGGCACCGACGGCGCAATCACCGCCAAGACCGTGACCTACGACTTCGAGCGACTGATGGACGACGCCAAGCTGATGTCCTGCTCGGAATTCGGCGACGCCATGATCTCGCACATGTAAGAGCTTTCTGCGAGTAAAAGAAAAGCCGGTCGTATGACCGGCTTTTTTATGCCTCTACCGCCTCGCTCATACTTCGATCGCAGTCTTCTGCGGCTGGCTGGCGGTTGCGGGCGCTTCTGTGGCGACCTGGAGCGGGCTGATATTTATTGCATGCAGTCCCTTCGGGCCCTGCAAGATGTCAAAGGTTACCGCCTGGCCTGCCTTGAGCGTCTTGTATCCGTCCATCTGGATGGCCGAATAATGGGCAAACAGGTCTTCATCACGGCCGTCAGCCAGGATGAATCCATAGCCCTTGGCGTTGTTGAACCACTTGACCTTACCGCTGAGCATGCTGATATCCCTCTGCAAAGGACTCCATCACTGGAGTATCATCCACTTCGACTTCACGCTCTGAACCGGGTTGGGCGAGAGCGCGAAGCCCCGGATACCCGAGAACGGGTATCCACTGTTTGTAACACCGTTTTGCCGATAGTCAAGACTTTGCTGCCGTCGGCTGAGAAACGGGTCAAAATCCGTCTAGCACCTATATCGCCCGCCCCAGAAGCTTTTTGTCCAGCATGCATGCAAGCAGCAAGATTCGACTAACATTCAATCAGGATCGTCCCTCGACGCACGAGGACGACTCCACCGGTCTGGCTGTCCAGGAGTCCAAGCCGGCGTTGCAGGCGCCACCGATGTACAAGGTGGTTATGTACAACGATGACTACACACCGATGGATTTTGTGGTCGAAGTACTTGAAACGTTCTTCGGCCTCAACCGGGAGCTGGCAACAAAGATCATGCTGACGGTACACACAGAGGGGCGAGCGGTGTGTGGGTTATTCACCCGCGACATTGCTGAAACCAAAGCGATGCAGGTCAATCAATACGCAAGAGAATGCCAGCATCCGCTACTCTGTGAGATCGAGAAGGACGGTTAACACCGACCGCTTGGGTAAGAGGTGAACTATGTTAAACCGTGAGCTCGAAGTCACTCTGAACCTCGCCTTCAAAGAGGCTCGCTCCAAGCGTCATGAGTTCATGACGGTCGAGCACCTTCTGCTGGCTTTGCTGGATAACGAGGCTGCTGCCACCGTTTTGCGCGCTTGTGGCGCAAATCTCGACAAGCTGCGGCATGACTTGCAGGAATTCATCGACTCCACCACCCCGTTGATTCCTCAGCATGACGAGGAACGCGAAACCCAGCCAACGCTGGGCTTCCAGCGCGTGTTGCAGCGAGCGGTTTTCCACGTGCAAAGCTCCGGCAAGCGCGAGGTGACCGGCGCCAACGTGCTGGTGGCTATCTTCAGCGAACAGGAAAGCCAGGCAGTCTTCCTGCTCAAGCAGCAGAGTGTCGCTCGCATCGATGTGGTCAATTACATCGCTCACGGCATCTCCAAGGTGCCGGGTCACCATGATCATCCCGAGGGTGAGCAGGAGATGCAGGACGAAGAGGGCGGTGAATCGTCGGCGTCCGGGCACCCCCTGGAAGCCTACGCCAGCAATCTCAATGACCTGGCCCGTCAGGGGCGTATCGATCCGCTGGTTGGGCGCGAGCATGAGGTCGAGCGTGTCGCCCAGATCCTGGCTCGTCGCCGCAAGAACAATCCGCTCCTGGTGGGAGAGGCCGGCGTCGGCAAAACCGCCATTGCCGAGGGGTTGGCCAAGCGCATCGTCGACAGCCAGGTCCCGGACCTTTTGGCCGACAGTGTGGTGTATTCCCTCGATCTTGGGGCGTTGCTGGCCGGCACCAAGTACCGTGGCGATTTCGAGAAGCGTTTCAAGACGCTGCTGAACGAACTGCGCAAACGTCCCCATGCGATTCTGTTCATCGACGAAATCCATACGATCATCGGCGCCGGTGCGGCATCCGGTGGGGTGATGGATGCCTCCAACCTGCTCAAGCCGTTGCTCTCGTCCGGTGAGATTCGCTGCATCGGCTCCACGACCTTCCAAGAATTCCGCGGCATCTTCGAGAAGGATCGGGCGCTGGCGCGGCGCTTCCAGAAGGTGGATGTCACCGAGCCGTCGGTGGAGGACACGATTGGCATTCTTCGTGGCCTGAAGGGGCGCTTCGAGCAGCATCATGGCATCGAATACAGCGACGAGGCCCTGCGAGCCGCGGCCGAGTTGGCCTCGCGCTATATCAACGATCGGCACATGCCGGACAAGGCGATCGACGTGATCGACGAGGCGGGTGCCTATCAGCGTCTCCAGCCCGAGGATCGCAGGGTCAAGCGCATCGATGTGCCTCAGGTCGAGGACATCGTGGCGAAGATCGCGCGCATTCCTCCCAAGCACGTATCCAGCTCGGACAAGGAGTTGCTGCGCAATCTGGAGCGCGACCTCAAGCTCACTGTGTTCGGGCAGGACGCGGCGATCGACTCTCTGGCAACTGCCATCAAGCTATCCCGTGCCGGACTCAAGGCACCGGACAAGCCGGTCGGTTCCTTCCTGTTCGCCGGTCCGACCGGTGTGGGCAAGACCGAGGCGGCGAGGCAGCTGGCCAAGGCGATGGGTATCGAACTGGTGCGCTTCGATATGTCCGAGTACATGGAGCGGCATACCGTCTCCCGGCTCATCGGTGCGCCGCCCGGCTATGTCGGGTTCGACCAGGGTGGTTTGCTGACCGAGGCGATCACCAAGCAGCCGCACTGCGTGCTGTTGCTCGATGAGATCGAGAAGGCGCATCCGGAAGTCTTCAACCTATTGCTGCAGGTGATGGACCACGGCACGCTGACTGACAACAACGGGCGCAAGGCGGACTTCCGCAACGTCATCCTGATCATGACAACCAATGCGGGTGCGGAAACCGCGGCGCGGGCGTCGATTGGCTTCACTCAGCAGGATCACTCGACCGACGCCATGGAAGTGATCAAGAAGAGCTTTACGCCGGAGTTTCGCAACCGTCTGGATACCATCATCCAGTTTGGCCGCCTGAGCCACGAAGTAATCAAGAGCATCGTCGACAAGTTCCTCACCGAACTGCAGGCGCAGCTCGAAGACAAGCGTGTTCAGCTTGAAGTCAGCGATGCCGCGCGCGGCTGGCTGGCGGAGCGGGGCTATGATGTGCAGATGGGCGCAAGGCCGATGGCGCGTTTGATTCAGGATCGGATCAAGCGTCCGCTGGCAGAGGAAATCCTGTTCGGCGAGCTGGCTGAGCATGGCGGTGTGGTGCACATCGACTTGAAGGGCGACGAGCTGACCTTCGACTTCGAAACAACCGCCGAAATGGCATAGAGCCACTAAATGGCAGGCAACAAAAAACGCCCGGCACTAGCCGGGCGTTTTCTATCTGGACGTTCTAGCGGGCGCGATAGGTAATGCGGCCCTTGCTCAAGTCGTAAGGCGTCAGCTCGACACGTACTTTGTCGCCGGTCAGGATGCGGATGTAGTTCTTGCGCATCTTGCCGGAGATATGCGCGGTAACGACGTGCCCGTTTTCCAACTCCACACGGAACATGGTGTTGGGCAGGGTGTCGACGACAGTGCCTTCCATCTCGAAGCTGTCTTCTTTCGACATGCAGTAAAGCCCTCGGTGTTCAATGAATGGCCCGGCGCAAGAGGTGACCAGGCAAAAGCGGCGTGCATTGTGCACGAAAATTGGACCGCAAGCCAAGGGCTTCAGCTCAGCGTGACCCAGCGCTGATTGACAAAGAGCTCGATTGGTCGGTACTGGGTCTTGTAATTCATCTTCCGGCAATTCTTGATCCAGTAGCCGAGGTAGACAGCGTGCAGGCCCAGCCTGGCGGTTTCGCCGATTTGCCAGAGGATGGCGAAGCGGCCCAGGCTGCGACGCTCCTCGTCGGGGTCGTAGAAGGTGTAGACCGCAGACAGGCCGTTGGGCAGCAAGTCGGTGACCGCCACCGCCAGTAGGCGACCGGACAATCGGAATTCGTAGAAGCGGGCGAACGGCAGGTCGCGTACCAGGAAGGTAGAGAACTGGTCACGGCTCGGTGGGTACATGTCGCCATCGGCGTGGCGTTGCTCGATATAGCGCACGTAGAGGGCGTAGTACTCTTCGCTGAAGACAGGGCGAACCGGCCGGATCTCCAGGTCTTCGTTGCGCTTGAGGATACGTCGCTGCTGCCGGTTGGGCCTGAATTCGTTGGCGGGAATGCGCGCCGGCACACAGGCAGTGCAGCGCTGGCAGTGGGGGCGGTAGAGATGGTCGCCGCTGCGGCGGAAGCCCATTTCCGATAGCTCGGCATACACCGCCACATCCATGGGCTGACTGGGGTCGAGGAACAGCGTAGTCGCCTGTTCGTCGGGCAGATAGCTGCATGGATGCGGTTGAGTGGCGTAGAACTTCAGGCGGGCCAGCTCGGTCATGGTGGATTCTCGCGGTTGCCCTCGGTCAAGTGTAAGCCAGGCAATGGAAAGCGCACACTGTCCGTAGTCGGTTGCGCTGCTAGGCGGCCCCAGTCACGCGCCAGTCTGCCTGGCTGGGGGTATCCAGATAGCGATGCAGATAGTCGGCGAACGCGCTGCGAGCGATGGGCTTCGCGCCAAGGCTGTGCAGGTGCTCGGTGGGCATCTGGCAGTCGATCAGCACGAACCCCCAGCGGCGCAGGTGCGTGACCAGCGTGGCGAAGCCGACCTTCGAGGCGTTGTCGGCGCGGCTGAACATGGATTCGCCAAAAAACAGCCGTCCCATGGCCAGGCCGTACAGACCGCCAATCAGCTCTCCAGCTCTCCAGACCTCCACCGAGTGGGCGACTCCGCGCTTGTGCAGTTCTTGATAGGACTCCTGCATGCGAGAAGTGATCCAGGTGCCATCGGCATAGCTGCGGGGTTCGGCGCATCCCTGAATGACGGCGGCAAAGTCATGGTCGAAGCTCACCTCGAAACGGCCTTGGCGCATGCATTTGGCGAGGCTGCGGGAAATGTGCAGATCTTCCGGAAGCAGCACCGTGCGGGGGGCTGGAGACCACCAGAGGATGGGTTGTCCGTCCTGGTACCAGGGGAAGCAGCCGTGTCGATAGGCCTGAATCAGGCGCTCGGGAGACAAGTCGCCGCCGGCCGCGAGCAGCCCGTTCGGCTCATGTAGGGCCTTCTCCAGGGGAGGGAAGTCCAGGGTGTCGCGCTTCAGCCAGGTCAGCATGGGGGAGGGCGGGCGCGTGGCCCGCCTGGCTGGGTCAGATGTCAAGGAATTTTTCGGCGTCCAGTGCTGCCATGCAGCCGGCGCCGGCGGAAGTGATCGCCTGGCGATAGACGTGATCGGCCACGTCGCCGGCGGCAAAGACGCCTTCGATGTTGGTGGCGGTTGCGTCGCCCTCGCTACCGCCCTTGATCAGCAGGTAGCCGTCGCGCATCTCCAGCTGACCCTGGAACAGGTCTGTGTTGGGCTTGTGGCCGATGGCAATGAACACGCCGGTCAGTGGCAGTTCCTTGGCCTCACCGCTGAGGGTGTCGCGCAGGCGCACGCCGGTCACTCCGCTCGCGTCGCCCAGTACTTCGTCGAGGGTGTGGTTCCAGTGCAGGCGAACGTTGCCGTTGGCGGCCTTGTCGAACAGCTTGTCCTGCAGGATCTTCTCGGCACGCAGTTTGTCGCGGCGGTGGATCAGGTGCACTTCCTTGGCGATGTTGGACAGGTAAAGCGCTTCTTCGACCGCGGTGTTGCCGCCGCCGACCACGCAGACGACCTGATTGCGATAGAAGAAACCGTCGCAGGTGGCGCAGGCGGAGACGCCCTTGCCGGCGAACGCCTCCTCCGAGGGAAGGCCCAGGTACTGGGCGCTGGCGCCGGTGGCGATGATCAGGGCGTCACAGCTATAGGTGCCGCTATCGCCCCGAAGAATGAACGGGCGCTGTTGCAATTCGGCGGTATGGATATGGTCGTAGACGATCTCGGTATCGAAACGCTCGGCGTGCTTCTGCATGCGTTCCATGAGCACCGGGCCGGTCAGGCCTTCGACATCGCCGGGCCAGTTGTCCACCTCGGTGGTGGTGGTCAGCTGGCCGCCCGGTTGAATGCCGGTGATGACCACGGGCTTGAGGTTGGCGCGGGCAGCATAGACGGCGGCACTATAACCGGCGGGGCCGGAGCCCAGGATGATCAGGCGGGAATGCTTGACTTCGCTCATAAAAAGACCTCATAAGCCTTTGTCACAAAAGAGAATGCGTGCTCCAATTGAGCCGCTCTGAAGGATGCTGCCGACTATGCTACCCGAAGCAGCGCATGAGCGGGAGCGCATGCGTGGATTGAGGTCTGGAGCACGGGCAGCTGTCTGGCCGGCATGGCATTGGCCCGGCAAAGCCGTACAATGGAGCGCATTTTCGCCGCCAGAAGATCCGCGAAGGGTGCAGGAAAAACGCGTTTTGAAGAATTCCACGACTACCGCTCAGTCGCCGGTTTGGCGCCAACAATTGCATTATCGTCTGAAAGAGGGGGCGCTGATTGCTCTTGTCGCGCTGTGTGCCTACCTCTGGATGGCGCTGCTGACGTATGACCCGTCCGACCCGGGTTGGAGCCATAGCAGCAACGTCCAGCAGGTACAGAATGCCGCTGGCCGCGCTGGTGCCTGGTTTGCCGATGTCCTGTTCATGGCGCTGGGCTATTTCGCCTACATCTTTCCGCTGCTGCTCGTCGTCAAGACCTTTCAGGTTTTCCGCGCCCGTCACCAGCCTTGGCGGTGGAATGGCTGGTTGTTCTCCTGGCGCCTGATTGGCTTCGTCTTTCTGATCCTCTCCGGCTCGGCGCTGGCCTATATCCATTTTCTTACCGGTAGCGGGCTGCCGGCGTCGGCAGGCGGGGCCCTGGGCGAGAGCCTGGGTCAACTGGCCGTCAACGCGCTGAACGTCCAAGGCAGCACGTTGCTGTTTCTCGCGCTGTTTCTCTTCGGTTTGACGGTATTCGCGGACCTGTCCTGGTTCAAGGTCATGGACATGACCGGCAAGATCACCCTTGACCTGATCGAATTGATCCAGGGCCTGGTCAATCGCTGGTGGGCTGCCCGTCTGGAGCGCAAGCAGCTCAGAATGCAGTTGCGGGAAATGGACGAGCGCGTCAGCGAAGTGGCTGCGCCCGTGGTGCACGACCGTCGCGAGCAGGCGAAGGTCAAGGAACGCTTGCTCGAACGCGAGGAGTCGCTGGCCAAGCATATGAGCGCGCGCGATTCGCGGCCGGCGCCGGTCATCACGCCTCCCGCCCCGCCGAAGGCGGCGGAACCGAGCAAGCGCGTGCTGAAGGAAAAGCAGGCGCCCCTGTTCGTCGATAGCGCTATCGAAGGTACCTTGCCACCTATCGCCCTGCTCGATGTGGCGGAGAAGAAGCAGAAAAAGTACTCGCCCGAGTCGCTTGAAGCGATGTCCCGCCTTCTGGAGATCAAGCTCAAGGAGTTCGGCGTCGAGGTCATTGTCGAGTCCGTTCATCCGGGGCCGGTGATCACCCGTTTCGAAATCCAGCCTGCCGCTGGCGTCAAGGTCAGCCGCATTTCCAACCTGGCCAAGGATCTGGCGCGCTCGTTGGCGGTGATCAGCGTGCGGGTGGTGGAAGTGATACCCGGCAAGACCACGGTGGGCATCGAGATTCCCAACGAGGACCGGCAGATCGTGCGCTTCTCCGAGGTACTGTCCTCCACCGAGTATGACGACGCCAAATCGCCGGTCACCCTGGCGCTTGGTCACGATATCGGCGGCAAGCCGGTGATCACCGACTTGGCGAAGATGCCGCACCTGCTGGTCGCCGGTACTACCGGTTCCGGCAAGTCGGTGGGGGTGAACGCCATGTTGCTGTCGATCCTGTTCAAGTCCACGCCGGAGCAGGCGCGACTGATCATGATTGACCCGAAGATGCTCGAGCTGTCGATCTACGAGGGTATTCCACACCTGCTGTGCCCGGTGGTCACCGACATGAAGGAAGCGGCCAATGCCCTGCGCTGGAGCGTTGCCGAGATGGAGCGGCGCTACAAGCTGATGGCGGCCATGGGCGTGCGCAACCTGGCCGGGTTCAACCGCAAGGTGAAGGATGCGGAAGAAGCGGGCACGCCGCTGACTGATCCGCTGTACCGCCGCGAGAGCATGGAAGACGAAGCGCCGCTGCTGAAAACGTTGCCGACCATCGTCGTGGTGGTCGACGAGTTCGCCGACATGATGATGATCGTCGGCAAGAAGGTCGAAGAGCTGATCGCGCGGATCGCACAGAAGGCGCGGGCAGCGGGCATCCATCTGATTCTTGCCACGCAGCGCCCATCCGTGGATGTGATCACCGGTCTGATCAAGGCGAATATCCCGACCCGCATGGCGTTCCAGGTTTCCAGCAAGATCGACTCGCGTACGATCCTCGACCAGGGTGGCGCCGAACAACTGCTGGGGCACGGCGACATGCTCTACCTGCCGCCGGGTACCGGCCTGCCGATCCGCGTGCACGGGGCGTTCGTCTCCGACGACGAGGTTCATCGCGTGGTGGAGGCCTGGAAGCAGCGCGGCGCGCCGGACTACATCGAGGAGATCCTCGCCGGCGTCGAGGAGGCCGGAAGCGGCTTCGACGGAAGTGGAGGCGGCGAGGGTGGTGAGGGCAGCGAGGAAGATCCGCTGTACGACGAAGCGGTACGCTTCGTGACCGAGAGCCGCCGTGCTTCCATCTCCGCCGTGCAGCGCAAGCTGAAAATCGGCTATAACCGCGCCGCTCGCATGATCGAAGCCATGGAAATGGCGGGTGTGGTGACGTCCATGAACACCAACGGCTCGCGCGAAGTCATTGCGCCGAGCCCGGTGCGCGATTAATTTTTCTGGCATTAACGAGGATTTCCATGCGTCTGATCCGCATGCTGCTGTTAGCGGCGTTGTGCTTCCCCTTTGTTCCGGCCCAGGCTGATGATCAGGCCGCGATCCAGCGCCTGACTAAGCTGCTCGACCAGGCGCAGACCATCAGCGCCCGCTTCTCACAATTGACCCTCGATGGCAGCGGCACCCAGTTGCAGGAAACCTCCGGCCAGCTGGCGCTCAAGCGTCCGGGACTGTTCCGCTGGCATACCGATACGCCGATGGAACAACTGCTGGTTTCCAATGGCGAAAAAGTCTGGCTGTACGATCCGGACCTGGAGCAGGTGACCATCCAGACCCTCGATCAGCGCCTGACCCATACCCCGGCCCTGTTGCTGTCCGGAGATATCTCCAAGATCAGCGAGAGCTTCGACATCAGCTTCAAGGAAGCGGGCGATGTGGTCGATTTCATTCTCAAGCCGAAGGCCCGCGACAGCCTGTTCGACAGTCTGCGCCTGTCTTTCCGCGGCGGGGTGGTCAACGACATGCAGTTGATTGACAGTGTCGGCCAGCGCACCAACATTCTCTTCCTCGGCGTGAAGATGAACGAACCGCTGGATTCCGGTCTGTTCAGCTTCGACATTCCCGAAGGCGCCGACGTCATTCAGGAATAAGAGGCTGCGCGCCGACCATGGACCTGTTCCGCTCCGATCCCGTTGCCCAGCCGCTGGCCGCGCGCTTGCGTCCGGCCAGCCTGGACGAGTACGTCGGCCAGGAGCATCTGCTGGCGCGTGGCCGGCCACTGCGCGAGGCGCTGGAGCAGGGCGCGCTGCACTCGATGATCTTCTGGGGCCCGCCGGGTGTCGGCAAAACCACCCTGGCGCGGTTGCTGGCCAAGGTGTCGGACGCCCATTTCGAGACGGTTTCCGCCGTGCTCGCCGGGGTCAAGGAAATCCGCCAGGCGGTTGAGGTCGCCAAGCAGCAGGCTGCCCAGTACGGGCGCCGCACGATCCTGTTCGTCGACGAAGTGCACCGTTTCAACAAGTCCCAGCAGGATGCCTTTCTGCCCTACGTGGAAGACGGCACGCTGATCTTCATCGGCGCGACCACTGAAAACCCGTCGTTCGAGCTAAACAACGCATTGCTGTCTCGCGCCCGCGTCTACGTGCTCAAGAGCCTGGGCGAGGATGCCTTGCGGCTGTTGGTCAAGCGTGCCCTGAATGAAGAACGCGGGCTTGGCAAGCGCCGCCTGAGCCTGCCGGAGGAGAGCTTCCAGATTCTACTGTCCGCGGCCGATGGCGACGGCCGGCGTCTGCTGAATTTCCTGGAAAACGCCGCCGACCTGGCCGATGACGGCAGCGAAATCGGCGTCGAGCTGCTGCAAAACCTGCTCGGCGACAGCCGGCGGCGCTTCGACAAGGGTGGCGAAGCCTTCTACGACCAGATTTCCGCCCTGCACAAATCGGTGCGCGGCTCCCATCCGGATGCCGCGTTGTACTGGTTCGCGCGCATGCTCGATGGGGGTTGCGATCCGCTCTATATCGCCCGTCGGGTCGTGCGCATGGCCAGCGAGGAAGTAGGCAACGCCGACCCGCGTGCCTTGCCGCTGTGCCTGGGTGCCTGGGACGTACAGGAGCGGCTGGGCAGCCCGGAGGGTGAACTGGCCGTGGCGCAGGCCATTGTCTACCTGGCCTGCGCGCCGAAGAGCAATGCGGTCTATAGCGCGTTCAAGGCGGCCATGCGCGATGCCGCCGAGCAGGGCTCCCTGGAAGTGCCGCTGCACCTGCGCAACGCGCCGACCAAGCTGATGAAGGAGTTGGGTTACGGTGACGAGTATCGCTATGCCCACGACGAGCCGGATGCCTACGCCGCTGGCGAGGACTACTTCCCCGAGAACTTGCAGCCGCGCCAGTACTATCGGCCTGTTCCGCGTGGGTTGGAGCTGAAGATCCGCGACAAGCTGCAGCACCTTGCCGCCCAGGACCGGGCCAGCCCTCGGCAAAGGAGAAAGCGGTGATCCGCCTGATCGCATCCGTGGCCATCGGGGGGGTGGCCGGTACCTTGCTGCGCTTCGCTGTCGCCAGCTGGGTCAACAGCCACCTGCCGAAGTACTTTCCACTGGCCACTCTGGCGGTCAACCTGGTCGGCTGCCTGTTGATCGGCTACCTCTACGGTCTGTTTCTCAGTCGCCCGGAAGTGCCTACCGAACTGCGCAGCGGTTTGCTGCTGGGCTTTCTCGGCGCATTGACTACCTTTTCTTCCTTTTCCCTGGATACTCTGCGCCTGCTGGAAAATGGCGAGCTGCCGATCGCATTGGGCTATATCCTGCTCAGCGTGACCGGCGGCCTGCTCGCCACCTGGATGGGCCTGAGTCTGGCCAAACTCTGATAGACGAGAACCGCAAATGCTCGATTCCAAATTGGTACGCACCCAGCTGCACGATGTGGCGCAGCGCCTGGCCGCCCGAGGCTACCAGCTGGACGTAGCCCGTATCGACGCGCTGGAGAACCAGCGCAAGACGGTGCAGACCCGCACCGAACAACTTCAGGCCGAACGCAACGCGCGCTCCAAGTCCATTGGCCAGGCCAAGCAGCGCGGGGAAGACATCGCTCCGTTGCTGGCGGATGTCGATCGCATGGGCGACGAGCTCAATGTTGCCAAGCAGGAGCTGGACGCCATCCAGGTGGAACTGGACTCGGTATTGCTCGGCATTCCCAACCTGCCCCATGAGTCGGTGCCGGTGGGCGAGGACGAGGATGGCAATGTGGAAGTGCGCCGTTGGGGCACCCCGCGTCGCTTCGATTTCGAGGTGAGGGACCATGTCACCCTGGGCGAGCAGCATGGCTGGCTCGACTTCGAAACGGCCGCCAAGCTTTCCGGCGCGCGCTTCGCCCTCATGCGCGGCCCCATCGCCCGGCTGCACCGCGCGCTCGCCCAGTTCATGCTCGATCTGCATACCCGTGAGCACGGCTACGAAGAAGCCTATACCCCTTACCTGGTGCAGGCTTCGGCGCTGCAGGGCACCGGTCAGTTGCCGAAATTCGAGGAAGACCTGTTCAAGATCGAGCGCGATGAGCAGGCCGACCTCTATCTGATTCCCACCGCCGAGGTGTCGCTGACCAATATCGTTGCCGGCGAGATTCTCGAGGCCAAGCAGCTGCCCTTGAAGTTCGTCGCCCATACGCCGTGCTTCCGCAGCGAAGCCGGAGCGTCCGGCCGCGATACTCGCGGCATGATTCGCCAGCACCAGTTCGACAAGGTCGAAATGGTGCAGATCGTCGAGCCGGGCAAGTCCTTCGACGCGCTGGAGGAACTGACCGGCAATGCGGAAAAGGTTCTGCAACTGCTGGAGCTGCCATACCGGGTACTGGCGCTGTGTACCGGCGACATGGGCTTCGGTGCGACCAAGACCTACGACCTGGAAGTCTGGGTGCCGAGCCAGGACAAGTACCGGGAAATATCCTCGTGCTCCAACTGCGGCGATTTCCAGGCGCGGCGCATGCAGGCGCGCTGGCGTAACCCGGAGACCGGCAAGCCCGAGCTGGTGCATACCCTGAACGGCTCCGGCCTGGCGGTTGGCCGCACCCTGGTGGCGGTGCTGGAAAACTACCAGCAGGCCGATGGCTCCATTCGCGTGCCCGAGGCCCTCAAGTCCTATATGGGCGGTATCGAGATCATCGGCTGAGACGCAGAACAGGCTCGCTGGTTGATCGCGGGGGAATCAGAGTGGCGATATTGGCGCTATTGTGACTCCCTCGTTTCTTTTCCGGGGCTGCGGCTCCGTTCCGCTCTAGGCATCGCTCATGGAATTCCTTCCACTGTTTCACAATCTGCAAGGGCGCACCGTATTGTTGGTCGGCGGTGGCGAGGTTGCCTTGCGCAAGGCTCGCTTGCTGGCCGACGCCGGTGCGCGGCTGCGGGTGGTAGCGCCGGAGATCGAGGACCAGTTACGCGAACTGGTGGAGCAGGGCGGTGGCGAGATGTTCGCGCGTGGCTACGTCGAAGCGGATGTTGATGACTGTGTGTTGGTGATCGCGGCAACCGACGACGAACCGCTCAACGCACAGGTGTCGGAGCATGCCCGCGCTCGCGGGGTGCCGGTCAATGTGGTGGATTCCCCTGCGCTGTGCAGTGTGATCTTTCCGGCCATCGTCGACCGCTCACCGCTGCTGATCGCGGTGTCCAGTGGCGGCGATGCGCCGGTGCTCGCTCGGTTGATACGCGCCAAGATCGAAACCTGGATTCCGGCCGCCTATGGCCAGCTCGCAGGGCTGGCGAAAGCCTTTCGGGCCCGTGTGAAAGCCCTGCTGCCGAACGTGCAGCAGCGCAGGGTCTTCTGGGAAGACGTGTTCCAGGGGTCCATCGCCGAGCGGGTGCTGGCCGGGCAGAGCGATGAAGCCGAGCGCCTGCTGGCGATGAAGCTCGAAGACGCGCTGCCGCAGGCGCTGGGAGAGGTCTATCTGGTGGGCGCCGGCCCCGGCGACCCCGACCTGCTGACCTTCCGTGCGTTGCGCCTGATGCAACAGGCGGATGTGGTGCTCTACGATCGCCTGGTGGCCCCGGCGATCATCGAGCTGTGCCGGCGCGATGCCGAGCGCATCTATGTGGGCAAGCAGCGCGCCGAGCATACCCTGCCTCAGGAGCAGATCAACCAGCGTTTGGTCGATCTGGCCAGGCAAGGCAAGCGGGTGCTGCGTTTGAAAGGTGGAGATCCGTTCATCTTCGGCCGTGGCGGCGAGGAAATCGAAGAGCTGGCTGCCCACGGCATTCCCTTTCAGGTGGTGCCAGGCATCACCGCTGCCAGCGGTTGCGCGGCCTATGCCGGAATACCGCTGACCCATCGCGATCATGCCCAATCGGTGCGGTTCGTGACCGGCCATTTGAAGAATGGCAGTTGCGACCTGCCCTGGGCAGACCTGACCGCGCCAGGGCAGACGCTGGTGTTCTATATGGGCTTGGTCGGGTTGCCGATGATTTGCCAGCAGTTGATCGCCCACGGTTGCCGCGCCGAAACGCCGGCTGCCCTGGTGCAACAGGGCACCACCAGCAATCAGCGGGTGTTCACCGGCACCCTGTCCGATCTGCCGGAGCGGGTGGCGCAGCATGAAGTGCATGCGCCGACGCTGGTGATCGTCGGAGACGTGGTCTGCCTGCGCGACAAGCTTGCCTGGTTCGAGGGGGCGGCCGACTCCACGCCGTAGCATGGGCCGACATCGCGCTTACGACCTCTGCCAGATACCTTTGCCCGGAAGACGCTTGCGGTCATGGGCGCTGAGCAGATTAAGTTCCGGGCCCTTGGGCACGATGCCGGTCGGATTGATGGTCTTGTGGCTGGCGTAGTAATGCCGCTTGATATGGTCGAAGTTGACCGTGTCGGCCACGCCAGGCCACTGATACAGCTCGCGCAGCCAGTTGGACAGATTCGCATAGTCCGCGATGCGCCGGCGATTGCACTTGAAGTGCCCGTGGTAGACCGGATCGAAGCGAACGATCGTGGTGAACAGGCGCCAGTCGGCTTCGGTCAGGTACTCGCCGGCCAGGTAGCGATGCTCGCCCAAACGGGCATCCAGCCAGTCCAGCTCGGCAAACAACTGGTCGAAGGCCTCTTCGTAAGCCTCCTGGGTCGTGGCGAAGCCGGCCCTGTAGACGCCGTTATTGACCCGCGGATAGACACGCGCATTGAGTTTCTCTATCTCCTCGCGAAGCGGCTCGGGATAGAGATCCAGTCGCGAGCCCGTCAGCTCGTCGAATGCTGAATTGAACATGCGTATGATTTCCGCCGACTCGTTGTTTACGATGCACTGGCGCTGCTTGTCCCATAGGGTCGGTACCGTTACCCGCCCGGAAAAACCGGGGTCGTCGCGAGTGTAGCGCTGGTGCAAGTAGCGCAGGTCGTCCACGGCATCACCGGTCGAGCCGTGGTCGCGGTCGAAGGTCCAACCCTGTTCGCCCATCAGCCAGCCGACGATGGAAACGCCGATCAGCGACTCCAGCCCCTTGAGCTTGCGAAAGATCAGCGTGCGATGTGCCCAAGGGCAGGCGAGGGAGACGTAGAGATGGTAGCGCCCGGCCTCTGCGGCAAACCCGCGCTCGCCGCTGGGGCCGGGCGAGCCGTCGGCGGTGATCCAATTGCGGCGCTTGGCGGCTTCGCGGTGAAAGCGTCCATCCTTGTTTTCATACCACTGGTCATGCCAGTGCCCTTCGATCAACAGCCCCATGTTCTTCGACTCCGCGGCATTTAGTACTTAGGGCCAGTCTACGGGCGATGGTTCGGACGAAAGGCGCAAAGTGCTGGCGATAACGATCAGTCAGTTCGATGGTTTGCGTGCATCCCAGTAGCGTTGGGCCTGGGCGAAAGCCTCGTCGCGGGGCAAGCCGAGGCCGCGCAGGGCCAGGGCCATGGTGGCAAGCACTGCTTGCATGCCGTAGTTGTCTGCCACTTCGCCGCGCCAGAAGGTAAGCAGATGAGCAGGCTCCAGCCGCTCCGGCTTGACTTGTCGCTGGGCTGACAACGCTGGCCAGTCCTCGTCCCAGTTGTCCCCGGCACTTGTGCCGTACAGATGGCAGATGCCGTCCGGGTTCACTTCGATCTCGCCCCCTTCGCCCTTGATCACGATGGCCGTGTCGCCAAGCAATCGGCTGGCCTCGCGATGTACCGCCTGGTAGCCGGGGTGGAAGATGCTTTGCAAGCCGCAGCGGGCACCGAGCGGATTGAGAATGCGAGCCAGGGAGTGGATCGGCGAGCGCAGGCCGAGCGTGTTGCGCAGGTCGATCATGCGTTGCAGCGGAGGCATCCAGGCGCCTAGCGGAATGAACGCCAGCCCCTGGGCATCCAATGCGCTGCCGACTGCGCGCCAGTCGTGGCAGACGGGTATCGCCAGCGTATCGAGCACCTGTTCGCTGAACAGGCGCCCGGCCGTGTGGGCGCCGCCGCCATGCAGCAGGATGCGCACCCCGTTCTCGGCCAGGCATCTGGCGGCCAGCAGGTACCACGGCAGGTGGCGCTTCTTGCCGGCATAGCTTGGCCAGTCGAGATCCACGGCAATCGGCGGCGCATGCAAGCGCTCGCGAACCGCCTCGGTGAATCCGGCAAGCTCGTCGGCGCTTTCCTCCTTGTGCCGCAGCAGCATTAGAAAGGCGCCGAGCTGGGTGTCCTCGACCCGGCCGTCGAGCAGCATGCCCATGGCTTCGCGGGCTTCCTCGCGGCTCAGGCTGCGCGCTCCGCGCTTGCCCTTGCCAAGGATGCGCACGAACTGGGCGAAGGGGTGTTCGGACGGCGTGATCAGGTTCATAGGCAATTGGTCGGCTTTGGCAGGCCCGCCAGCTTGGCGGCCAGTTTTGCGGGTGTGCCCTTGAACAGGCGGTTGAGATGCAGGCTGTTGCCCTTTTCCGGGCCCAGCTGGAGTGCCACGTATTTGATCAGCGGCCGGGTGGCAGGCGCCAGTTGGAACTCGCGATAGAACGCGCGCAGCACCTCGAGAATTTCCCAGTGCTCGGTGCTCAGCGTTAGCGCCTCCCTTTCGGCAAGGGCTTCGGCGACCTCCGGCGACCAGGCGCCGAGTTCGGCCAGGTAGCCATCCTGGTCCAGGGCAATGCGTCGGCCGGAAACGATAAGCTCGTTCATAGCCAGCTATTGACCTTGGCGTAGCGGCCGCAAAGTTCGACGAAGGCGGGGTAGTCGATAGCGTGCAGTCGCGCGGGCCTTTCGGCCAGCCCACGGGCCAGCAGGTCTTCGTCGAGGGCAAACAGGCTGATGTCTGCGGGCATCAGCTCCAGCGCCTGGCGCTGGGCTGTACCGCTCTGCAGGGCGTAGACCGCATCGCCGGTGAGCAGCAGCCCGTCCCCGCTACCGATCAGGCGCAGGCAGCTGGCCAGGCGGCCATCGGTAAAGGGCGAATGGGAAAGCAGATGCAAGGTGGCCATCAGATCGTGATCATCATGTCGTAGCGGTCGATTAGGGCACGCAGTTCGGTGTCATCGAGCACCTCCACCGGCAGTGCCAGCGACTCCGGGCTCAGGCCGCGCTCATCCAGGCTGTGCCGTGAGGCGTAGAGCGCCTCCACGCCAAACATCGGCAGTGCCTGCAGGTTGGCACCGAAGTCCTTCTGTTGCAGCTCACTCGGCAGCTGCCTGCTGGCGAGTTGGAGCACACCGTCATCGAGGAACAGGAAGCCTATCGGTAGATCGAAGGCGCCGCCAGCGAGAGCAACGTCCAGGGCTTCGCGAGCGCTTGGGCCCGCCCAGGGCGCCTGGCGGCTGACGATCAGCAAGGACTTGGCCATATCAAGTCCCTCCGAAACAGATCAGGCGGTCGGCGAGCTGCGCCGCTTCGTGCAACTGCCCCAGTCCGGACAGCTCCCAGGGCTGCTCCAGGTTCACTGCCGCGCGTTGGTAGCGCCGGGCTTCCTCGGCGTCCAGCACGCCTCGTCGCAGGGCGGCGGCGATGCACACGACGGCGTCGAGATTCTGCTCGCGCACGAAAGCCCGCCATTCGCTGGGAAGGTCGCATTCGTCTTGAGGTGTCACGACGCCATGGGACGCGCTGTGCACGCCGTCCTGATAGAAGAACAGCCGCACGATTTCATGGCCGGCAGCCAGCGCGGCCTGGGCAAAGCGCAGGGCTCGCCGGGAGGAAGGGGCGTGGGGAGGGGCGAACAGGGCGATGGCGAATTTCATGGTCTACCGGCAGCGCGAATTCTGCGGAAATGATAAGGCCTGAAGCGCCAAGATGCTCGTTGCAGGCATGAAAAAGCCCGCCAAGGCGGGCTTCGTTCACTTGCAGGGCGCTTTAATCGTCGCTAAGTGCGCCTGTCAGGTGCAGCAAGCTGACGAACAGGTTGTAGATCGATACATACAGGCCGATGGCAGCCATGATGTAGTTGCGCTCGCCGCCGTGGATGATGTTGCTGGTTTCAAAGAGAATGCAGGCCGACGCGAACAGCACGAAGCCCGCGCTGATGGCCAGTTGCAATCCGCTGATCTCGAACAGCCAGGCGGCCAGCATGGCCCCGAGCAGCACGAAGAAGCCGGCAATGATGAAGCCGCGGAGGAAGCTCATGTCCTTGCGGGTGGTCAGCACGTAGGCGGACAGGCCGAAGAACACCAGAGCGGTCATGGCGAACGCGGTGCTGACCACCTGGCCGCCATTGGGCATGCTCAGGTAGTAGCTGAGCAGCGGGCCGAGGGTGTAGCCCAGCAAGCCGGTCAGGGCGAAGGTGGTCAGCAGTCCCCAGGCGGAGTTACGCAGTTTGGCGGTCGCGAAGAGAAGCCCGTAGAAGCCGACCAGCATGGCGATGGGGTGGAGGCGAGGCGCATGCATTTGGTAAGCGATGAAAGCGACGACGCCGCTAAAGGCCAAGGTCATGGCCAGCAGGCCGTAGGTATTACGCAGGATCTTGCTGACTTCCAATTCCCCGGCGTGGGCTTGGTCCAGCGCATAGTTTTGTTCTTGCATGGCAACACTCCTGAAGAGATGTAGGGTTCCGTGACCAGAGTCTCGGCGATCATAACAGAGGCAAGATGGCTGCCAAGCTGCAGAGTTTGACAGTGTGTTGCGATCCGGTAGTATTGCCGCCCGCACTGATGCGGAGGTGTGGCCGAGTGGTTTAAGGCAGCGGTCTTGAAAACCGCCGAAGGGGAAACTCTTCCGTGAGTTCGAATCTCACCGCCTCCGCCATTTCCCAGCGAATGGCGGCCCGCAGAAAGATTTTCTGACGTTTGCTATTTGACGGTTATGCGCCAAGCTAGGTCTAGCCGGGGCTATTTGCTAGAGTAGTCCGTCTATTTCAGAGACCGCTGCAGGGAGCGGCGTTGACGCACAACGAGGTGTCGCTTGATTAGGGTGCTGGTGGTCGACGACCACGATCTGGTTCGTACAGGCATCACGCGCATGCTGGCCGACATCGATGGCCTGCAAGTCGTAGGGCAGGCCGATTCCGGCGAAGAAGCGCTGAAGCGGACGCGGGAACTCAAGCCCGATGTGGTGCTGATGGACGTCAAGATGCCCGGCATCGGCGGCCTGGAGGCGACTCGCAAGCTGTTGCGCAGCCACCCCGATATCAAGGTCGTCGCAGTCACCGTCTGTGAAGAAGACCCTTTTCCTACCCGTCTGTTGCAGGCCGGCGCCGCCGGTTATCTGACCAAGGGGGCGGCGTTGGAAGAAATGGTACAGGCGATTCGCCTAGTCTTCGCCGGCCAGCGCTATATCAGCCCGCAGATTGCCCAGCAACTGGCCCTGAAATCCTTCCAGCCCCAGGTCAACGGTTCGCCTTTCGACCTCCTGTCCGAGCGGGAAATCCAGATTGCGCTGATGATCGCCAGTTGCCAGAAGGTGCAGAGCATTTCCGACAAGCTCTGCCTGTCGCCGAAAACGGTGAACACCTACCGCTATCGCATTTTCGAAAAACTCTCGATTACCAGCGACGTAGAACTGGCTCTCCTCGCCGTGCGGCACGGCATGGTCGACGCCACCAGTTGAGATGACCGAGCCGCTCGACACCGGCGCCTTCCTCGCAACCTGCAGCAGTCGCCCGGGCGTCTACCGCATGTTCGACGCACAGGGCAAGCTGCTCTACGTCGGCAAAGCGAAGAACCTGAAGAAGCGTCTGTCGAGCTACTTCCGCAAGACCGGCCTGGCACCCAAGACCGCTGCGCTGGTCGGCAAGATCGCCCAGCTCGAAACCACCATCACTGCCAATGAAACCGAGGCGCTTCTGCTCGAGCAGACGCTGATCAAGCAGTGGCGCCCTCCCTACAACATTCTGCTGCGGGACGATAAATCCTATCCGTACGTCTTTCTTTCCGATGGCGAGTTTCCGCGGCTGGGCATCCATCGCGGGGCGAAGAAGCAGAAGGGGCGCTATTTCGGTCCCTATCCGAGCGCGGGAGCGATTCGCGAAAGTCTGGGGCTGCTGCAAAAGGCCTTCCTTGTGCGCCAATGCGAGGACAGCTATTTCAAGAATCGTACCCGGCCGTGCCTGCAGTACCAGATCAAACGCTGCAAGGGCCCCTGCGTCGGGCTGGTCGAACCTGGGGAATACGCCGAGGACGTGCGTCACTCGGTGATGTTCCTGGAGGGACGCAGCAGTGCCTTGAGCGGCGAGTTGTCCGCCAACATGGAGCAGGCGGCGATGCGCCTGGACTTCGAGAAAGCCGCCGAACTGCGTGACCAGATTGCTTTGCTGCGTCGGGTGCAGGACCAGCAGAGCATGGAAGGCGGTAGCGGCGACGTCGATGTGGTGGCGGCAGTGGTCAATCCCGGCGGCGCCTGCGTACATCTGATCAGCGTGCGCGGCGGGCGAGTGCTGGGCAGCAAGAATTTCTTCCCGCAGGTAACCATCGAGGCGGAGGTTGGCGAAGTGCTGCTGGCCTTCCTCGCCCAGTACTTCCTCGGCAGTCAGGAGCACGACCTGCCGGGAGAGCTGATCGTCAACTGCATGCACGAAGATCTTCCGACGCTATCGGCGGCCATCGCCGAGCTGCGCGGGCGGGCGCCGGAGATCAGTCATCGCGTGCGGGGGACCCGTGCGCGATGGCAGCAACTGGCGCTGACCAATGCCGAGCAGGCCCTGTCGGCGCGCTTGGCGAACCGCCAGCACCTGTCGGCGCGCTTCGATGCCCTGGCCGAAGCGCTGGACCTGGACGAGGCGCCGCAGCGCCTGGAGTGCTTCGACATCAGCCACTCCAGCGGGGAAGCCACAGTCGCCTCCTGCGTGGTGTTCGGGCCGGAAGGTCCGCTGAAATCCGATTATCGACGCTACAACATCGAAGGCGTCACCGCCGGGGATGACTATGCCGCCATGCACCAGGCGCTCACTCGGCGGTTCAGCAAACTCAAGGAAGGCGAGGGTAAATTGCCTGACATTCTGCTGGTGGACGGCGGCAAGGGCCAATTGGCCATGGCGCAGGACGTCTTGCAGGAGTTGGCGGTGCCCGAGTTGATCCTGCTGGGCGTGGCCAAGGGGGTGACGCGCAAACCGGGCCTGGAAACGCTCTACCTGAATGACGCCAGTCACGAATTTACCTTGCCCGGCGACTCGCCGGCCTTGCACCTGATCCAGCAGGTGCGCGACGAAGCGCACCGGTTCGCCATCACCGGCCACCGGGCGAGACGCGGCAAGGCACGACGCACGTCGACCCTGGAGGAGGTGGCTGGAGTAGGGCCTAAGCGGCGCCGTGAGCTGCTCAAGCATTTCGGCGGCCTGCAGGAGTTGCAGCGCGCCAGTGTCGAGGAGATCGGCAAGGCGCCAGGAATCAGTAAAAAGCTCGCAGAGTCGATTTATGCCGCTCTGCACAGCGAGTAGAATGCCCGGACTACTTCGCCGTCCAAGCGTGCCGATGAATATCCCAAACCTGCTCACCGTTCTGCGCGTCCTACTGATCCCCATCTTCATCCTGCTGTTCTACTTGCCGTTTTCCTGGAGCTACCTGGCCGCCAGCATCGTCTTCGCCCTCGCGGCCGCTACCGATTGGCTGGACGGCTACCTGGCCCGGCGCCTGCAACAAAGCACTCCGTTCGGAGCATTTCTCGATCCCGTGGCGGACAAACTGATGGTGGCCGTGGCGCTGGTGCTGCTGGTCGAGCACCATTCCAACCTCTGGCTGACCTTGCCGGCGGTCATCATCATCGGGCGCGAAATCGTGGTTTCGGCGTTGCGCGAATGGATGGCCGAACTGGGCGCGCGTGCCCAGGTGGCGGTGTCGAACTGGGGGAAATGGAAGACCGCCGCGCAGATGGCGGCGCTGGTTATCCTGCTGGCCAATCCTCCGGTACTGAATTTCTGGGTGGGCGTAGGCTATCTGTTGCTGATCGTCGCAGCGGGCCTGACCCTGTGGTCCATGCTGCAGTATCTGCTAGCCGCCTGGCCGCACCTGAGCACCAGTACCGAAAAGAAATAAAACTTTTTTGAATCAAGAGCTTGACGCGGCGATTCGAATCTATAGAATGGCGCCCGTCACCAAGACGCGGGAATAGCTCAGTTGGTAGAGCACGACCTTGCCAAGGTCGGGGTCGCGAGTTCGAGTCTCGTTTCCCGCTCCAATTTGTTTACGTTGACGCCGCAGCATGCGGCGTCTTCGTTTGAGGCCGGGTGGCAGAGTGGTCATGCAGCGGATTGCAAATCCGTGTACGCCGGTTCGATTCCGACCTCGGCCTCCATCATAGAAGAGCCCCGTAACTCGTTGAGTTATGGGGCTTTTTCTTTTCGGTTACTGCGATTGCCTGCCGGTTTCCTAGGCATATGCATGCTTGCTTCATGGAGGTGGGCTGTATATATTCCTGCCCTCGCTACGGGGTAGGCGGTGCAAACCGACTTGTCTCGTTCAGCCGCTCTACCGCCCGGATGGCGAAATCGGTAGACGCAAGGGACTTAAAATCCCTCGGGGGCAACCCCGTGCCGGTTCGACCCCGGCTCCGGGCACCAGTCTTCTGCGGTTTCAGGTGTGTCCAGAAACCGTCCTGCAACGAATTCAATCCTTTCCGTATACGCTCCTCGACCAAACCTTCCCGGTCATTCTTCGCGGCAGTTTCTGTCGTTTATGGCGGCCTGGCATGGGGTGGTGGCGTGCCGTATGCTCGCGCGGACCAAACACTTGGCCTGCCAGGGAGTCCAACGACCTGAATGGCCCGCGGGCGGAGCATAGGGGAAAACGGCTGCGATGATCTTGGGAGACCCTTGAGCGTATGAGTGACCTTTTGTCGACGGGGCCCGCTGGCGCAGTGGATCGAGCAGCGCCTGATCACGAACAGGTGTGGCGCCTGCAACCAGGGATAGTCGCGGTGGCATCGCCGATGGGTGGATTGCTGAAGGTCAATCCGGCATTCAGCGCGGTGCTTGGCTGGACCTCGCAGCAGGCCCGGGAGAGTGGCCTGCTGGCGCTGGTGCACCCGGAGCAGCGCGCCACGTTCGCCGCGCGCCTGGCAGCGCTGGCCGAAGGCGAGCCGCTGGGGGAGTGCGAGCTGCGCTGCCTCTGCCAGAACGGCGACTATCGCTGGTTGTCCTGGACCGGAGCCTGGGATGGGGCCTTCGTTTATCTGTGTGGCCAGGATGTCAGTGCGCGGCACGCCCTGTCCGGTGCAGAGCGCGCGTTGAGGCAATCGCAGAAGATGGAGTCGCTGGGGCATTTCGCCGGTCGCGTATCCCACGACCTCAATAACCTGCTGACCAGCATCATGTTCGGTCTGGACTTGCTCAACCGGCGAATCGCCGCTGGGCGAACCCAGGATCTCGAGCCGCTGATCGAGGTCGCGGTCAGTTCGGCCAAGCGGGCGACTGGCCTGACCGAGCGCTTGCTGGCGTTTTCCCGCAAGCAGGCGTTGCACCCGCAAGCGGTCGACCTCAACCAGCATTTGAAGGCGCTGCAGCAGTCGCTGCAGGAGCACCTCGGTGAACAGGTCGACCTGGAATTGCAGTTGCAGGACGATATCTGGCCGATCGAAACGGACGCTGGCCAGTTGGACAAGGCGCTGCTGAATCTGGCCGCCAATGCTGCCGAGGCGATGCCTGGCGGAGGGCGCGTCGTGGTGGAGACGCGGAATGTTCGCGTCGACGCTGGGACCCCACCAGCCCTGGCGGGGCTGAAACCCGGCGAGTATGCCTCGATCCGTTTCAGCGATACCGGGGTGGGCATGACGCGGGAGGTGCTGGAACGGGCCTTCGATCCGTTCTTCACCACCAAGGCGGGTCCGCAGGGCGGCGGCATGGGCTTGTCCCTGGTGTACAGCTTCGCCAGGCAGGTGCACGGGCATGTGCAGCTCCATAGTGAGGAAGGCCGCGGAACGGTGGTTTCCTTGTATTTGCCAAGATTTTTGACCTGATCGGGGAACCCCGGCCGGCACAACAGCCTAATGCTCAAGGACTTTCATTGGAGAGGGAAGACCGCATTGGGGGATGGCTCCATGGATATGCCTCGACTGAGCAGTGGACGCAGTCAGATCGCCTCGTCGGTTGTACTCGACGATCTGGTTCTGGAAATACTGCCGGCGGCTGTTTACGTCTGCGATGCCGACGGAATAGTGATCCGTTACAACCGCAAGGCCGCCGAATTGTGGGGGCGTGCGCCGCAGCCCGGTGACACCGAAGAACGCTTCTGCGGCGCCCATCGCTTGTTCTGGCCGGACGGCAGGGCGCTACCCCATGACCAGACCCCGATGGCCGAGGTACTGCGCAGCGGCATTGCCGTGCGAGATGCCGAGGTTCAGCTGGAACAGCCCAACGGGACGCGCTTCTGGGTGTTGGTGAATATTGCGCCGATCTTCGATGCCAATGGTGAAATCGGAGGTGCCGTCAATTGCTTCCAGGACATCACCGAGCGCAAACGAGCCGATCAGGCATTGCAGGAAAGCCAGGCATTTCTGCAGGCGGTCATCGAAACTACGCCCGAGGCCGTCAGCGTGGTGGCGGCCGATACCACGCTCCTGCGCCTGAATGGCGCCGGAATGCGCGCGATCGAAGCGAGCGGCGCGGACGCGGTGATTGGGCGGAGCATGCTCGGGCTGATCGCGGAGGAGCATCGGGATGCCTGGTGTCGCCAGCATCAGCGCGTGTGCCGCGGTGAACAACTGAGCTGGACCTTCGACCTCATAGGTTTGCTCGGTACGCGCCGGCACATGGAAACCCATGCGGTGCCGTTGCAGATGCCGGACGGTCGCTCCGCGCAATTGGCGGTGACGCGCGACATCAGCCAGCAGCGGCATGCCGAGCAGGCGCTCAGGGAGAGCCAGTGTCGGCTGAGCGCGGTACTGGAAGGCCTTCCGGCCGCGGTCTATACCACCGATCTCGACGGCAACCTGACGTTCTATAACCACGCGGCGGTGGAGCTTTGGGGCTATTCGCCGATCCTGGGCGAAGCAATCTGGTGTGGCTCGTGGCGCCTGCGCTGGCCGGACGGGCGTCCCATGGCCCATGACGACTGTCCGATGGCCATCTCGCTCAAGGAGCGGCGCAGCGTGCGTGGCGAGGCGATCGCCGAACGCCCTGACGGCAGCCTGGTACCTTTCTCCGCCTTCCCCACGTTGCTCTACGACGTGGGCGGCCAGTTGGTGGGAGCGGTCAACATGCTGCTGGATATCAGTAAGCAAAAGCAGGCCGAGGCAAGGCAGACGCTGCTGATCAACGAGCTCAACCACCGAGTCAAGAACACCCTGGCTACGGTGCAGTCGATCGCCACCCACAGTCTGCGCGGCGCCAACTCGACCCAGCAATTCAGCGAGACCTTCGATGCCCGCCTGTTGGCGTTGAGCAAGGTGCACGACCTGCTGACCCGCAGTCATTGGAAGAGTGCCAGCTTGCGTTCGGTACTGGCCGAGGAGTTCGCGCCCTACGGCGTCGGCTCCGCGCCCCGTATTCGCATGCTGGGGGAAGACCTGGAACTGGCTCCGCGGGCGGCGTTGACGCTGGCGATGGTCTTCCACGAACTGACGACCAATGCGGCGAAGTACGGCGTTTTGTCATGCGACACTGGCCGTCTCGAGGTGCAATGGTGGGTGACCATCGACGAGCTGGTGCTGCGCTGGAGCGAGTGCGGCGGACCGGCGGTTCTGCCGCCGAAACGACGAGGCTTCGGCTCGCGGCTGGTGGAGCGCAGCATTGGCAGGGAGCTGAAGGGCAGCGTGCAGTTGAACTTCGCGGCCGAGGGCATGGAATGCCGCATCAGGATTCCGCTGGCGAGTGCCCAGGCGCTGGAGCTGAGTTAACGAGTGTTTGAAGGGGGCGTTATCAAGGATTGTCGCGTATTGCTGGTCGAAGACGAAACCATGGTCGCGCTGCTGCTGGAGGACATCCTCCACGAGATCGGCTGCGAACTGGTGGGTGTCGCCGCGTCTGTCGAGCATGGCGTGCAACTGGCGGCCAGCCTCGATATCGATGTGGCGATACTGGATGTCAACGTGGCGGGAGTATCGGTCTACCCGGTTGCCGAGCGCCTGGCCAAGCGGGGGATTCCGTTCATTTTCTCCACCGGCTACGGCGCCGAGGCGCTCGCCGAGCAGTGGCAGGGCCGGCCTGTGCTGGGTAAGCCCTACCTGCTGGAGGATCTGCAGCAGGCGCTGCGCAATGCGATGGGCGCCTTGCCCGGGTCCTGTGGCAAGGCCTGAGGCCCGCGGCTCAGTACACCCAAACCTCCACGCGGCGATTCTTGATGCGTCCTTCGTCGCCGCTGTTGGCGGCCACCGGCAGCTCGTCGCCATAGCCGCTGACGTCGCGGAAGACGGCACCGCCCTTGGCCAGCTCGCGACGTACCGCCATGGCGCGCAGCTTCGATAGCAACTGTGCCCGTGCCGAATCCGACTTGGCGTCGCCAAATCCCACCAGGACCGCCTGGTGTTCCAGCTTGTTCTCGCGCTTGAGGTACGCCAGGACCCGCTGGATGTCCCGCTGCGCCTTGTTGTCCAGCGTTGCGCTGCCTTCGTTGAAGCGGAAGTTCACCGACAGCCGCCGGGCCTCCTGGGCCAACTGCCGATAGCCTTCCGGCATCTCGGCGCTGGGCTCGATGGTGACCGCCTGCACCGTCTGGGCGATGAAGCCGTTCTGTTCGACGATCTCCTGGCCTCTCGGGCTCTGGGCAAACTGCATCAGCGCCTGAACCCAGGGGTCCTTCGCCTGCTCGGCCGCGTACAGGTACAACCGGCGCGAGAGCGGGTAGTCCTCGGTGGCGATCAGGGTGGCGCTTGGCGGCATCGGTTGCGACGCGCCGGCGGAAATCGCCACCGCCTTGGCGCGACGGATATAGGGTAGGCCGATGAAGCCGATGCCCTGGGCGTCGAGGCTCACGGCGTCGGACAACTGCTCGCTGGATTCGAAGCGATTGGCGTGGCTGGACAAGGTCTTGCCGTTGGCCGCCAGCACCAATTCCTTGAAGGTATCGTAGGTGCCGGAGCGATCGTCCCGGGCATACAGCTTGATGGCGCCGCCGCGCCCGCCGACTTCCTCCCAGGTCTTGGCTTCGCCGGAAAAGATGCGCGCCAGTTGCTCGACGTTCAGTGCGTCGAGGCGGTTGCTCGGATGGATGATGATGGCCAGGCCGTCGATGGCGATCACTTGTTCGGCGGTGGCGCTCTTGAGGTTGCCCATGGAGGCGGCGAGGGCCTCGGCTTCACTGTCCTTGACCGGACGCGAGGCGGCAGCCACGTCGGCGGTACCGTCCTGCAGGGCGACGAAGCCGGTGCTGGAGCCGTGGGCGGCGACTTCGGCGACGACCGGGCGGCCGTCGGCCTGGGTGGCGGTTATGCGCTGTTCGTTTTCGGCGCGGCTGGGTTGCAGCTGGACGTCCTTCAGCCCCTGGGCCTCGAACAGACCCATGATCAGCGCCGGAGCGAGCTTGCCGCCGATGGTGTTCGAGCCCTGGATGCGCAGTACCGGACGGTCGTCCGAGGGTATCGGCAGCGCGGCCATGGACAGGGTAGGGAATAGGTTGGCGAGAAAAACGAGCAGCAGCAGGAGGCTGGTGCGGCTCCGGGTATCGCGTTCGCGAACGGCCTGGACGCGCGACATGCGGTGGACACCTTCTTGACGGGGGGAATGGGCGGGAAGAATAAGACAGAAACGTTTCAGTTGTGTGAATGCAGGTCGCGGCGCGGCCATCGAAACGACCGCGCCGTGCTGTCGATCAGGCGAACTCGGCCCAGATCGGTGCGTGGTCCGATGGCTTCTCCATGGCGCGCAGGTCGTAGTCCACGCCGGCGGACCGCAGGCGCGACTGCAAGGCGCCGGAGGTGAGGATCAGGTCGATGCGCAGCCCGCGCTTGGGGTCGTCCTCGAAGCCGCGGCTGCGGTAGTCGAACCAACTGAAGCGGTCGCTCACCTCCGGGTAGAGATGGCGAAAGCTGTCCACCAGGCCCCAGCTCTTCAGCCGCGCCAGCCACTCGCGCTCCTCCGGCAGGAAGCTGCACTTGCCGGTGCGCAGCCAGCGCTTGCGATTTTCCTCGCCGATACCGATGTCGCAGTCTTCCGGTGAGATGTTGAAGTCGCCCATCAGGGCCAGCGGCCGGTCGGGCTGGCATTGGCTTTCCAGCAGTTCCTGCAGGTCGGCATAGAAGCGCGTCTTGGCCGGGAACTTCACCGGGTGATCGCGGCTTTCGCCTTGGGGAAAGTAGCCATTCATGATGGTCACCGGCTGGCCGGAGGCGTCGGCATAGGTTCCCCAGATGAAACGCTTCTGCGAATCCTCTCCATCGCCGGGGAAGCCCTTGTGCAGGCTCAGCGGAGCCTGGCGGGAGAGCAGGGCGACGCCGTAGTGGCCTTTCTGCCCGTGGTAGTGCACGTGGTAGCCGAGCGCTTCGATTTCGGCCTGGGGGAATTGCTCGTCGGCCACCTTGGTTTCCTGCAGGCCGATGACATCCGGCTGGTGCTTCTCGATCAGTGCCGACAGTTGATGAGGGCGCGCACGCAGGCCGTTGATATTGAAGGAGACGATCTTCATGGGGGGCAGCCGTTCGGGGAAAAGGGCGATCCTAGCGGATCGCTCCCGGGGCGGCCAGCGCCTGGCGGGTGCGGGAGGGCGGTGCTACCTTGGCTGCAGGCCCGATAACCATAACGGGCCGTTGCAGGGGCGGCATCGCAGGCAAGCGGGCGCCGGCCGTGCCAATGGCCTGACCACAACTGAGGTCGCCCGCATGCCCAACCGTCTCGCCGATGTTCGCTTCCTCGATAGCGGCTACGCCCGCGAAGCACGCTCGCTGCTCTACCATGCCTATCGCCACGATCCGACTTTCGCCTACCTGTTCGATGCCGAACGACCGGGGTTCGACCAACGGGTGCGCGCCACCGTGCGTGAGCTGGTGCAACGGCATTTCTCCGAGGAGCTGCCCGCCATCGGCCTGTTGATCGATGATCGCCTGGTGGGCATCGCCTTGATTGCCCCGCCGCAGCGCCGGCTGGACATCACCGAGAGCTGGTCCTGGCGGCTACGCATGTTGCTCACCGCAGGCCTGCGCGGTACCCGGCGATATCTCGACTATCACAACGCGGTGCTTTCCTGCCTGCCGCCCGGGCCTTATCACGTGCTGCCGCTGATCGGCATCCATCCGGAGTTCCAGGGGCAGCATCTGGGTGAGCAGCTGCTCGGCGCCCTGCATGACTGGTGTGCCGAAGACAGCGGTTCGCGCGGCCTGGTGCTGGATACCGGCAATGCCCGCTACCTGGCCTTCTACAAGCGCCAGGGCTACGAGGAGATCGGTGAAGTGGCAGTAGGGCCGATTCTCGAGCACGTGTTCTTCCATGCGAACCCGCAACCGGCAGCCGCGGCCGGCGCCTGAACGTTTTCCCAGCGTGGCGGTCATCCCAGGCAAGTGAAAGGGCCTGTTAGGATGCGGCCTCATGACCGTTCATACCTTCGTCCGTCTCCTGGCACTGCCTGCGATGCTGCTGTTCGCGCCGCTGGCGGTCGGCGCGGAGGCGAAGCTGGACATCCGCATCCGTCCGCCCGACGCCAGGCTCAAGGACAACGTCCAGGCCTACCTCGGCAGCCTCGGCGAGCGCGACGCCGAAGCCCTGCGGCGCTACAAGCCGATTGCCGAGAAGAGCGCGGAGCGCGCCCTGCAGGCGCTCGGCCATTACCGTTCGACCGTCTCCAGTCGGGTGATCGAGGGGCAGCCACCGGTGCTGCGCCTGCGCATCGAGGCCGGCCCACCGGTGCGGTTACGCGAGGTGGAGCTGCGGGTGGAGGGCGAAGCGGCGCGCCTCGACGCCTTTCGCATTCCCGATCCGCCGGCGCTGCAGGCCGGTGCGGTGCTCGACCAGGGGGCCTATGAGGATGCCAAGAAGCTGATCGAGAACCAGGCACTGCGCTTCGGTTTTTTCTCCGGTCATTTCGCGGCCCACGAGATACGCGTCGACCCGGACGCCGGCGCCGCCGATATCCACCTGGTCTACCAGAGCGGGCCGCGCTACAGCCTGGGCGACGTGACCTTCACAGGTGATCTCCCGGTCAACCGGGGGCTGCTGCGGCGCATGGTGCCTTTCGAGCCGGGCACGCTCTACGACACCGACCTGATCGCCCGGCTCAATAACGACCTGCGTGCCAGCGGCTACTTCGAAGACGTGCGGGTGGCGGCCGATCCGCAGACGGCCGAGAGCCAGCGCATACCGGTCACGGTCAACCTGACGCCGCGGGAGCCGCGTTCGCTCGGCCTGGGCCTGGGCTATTCCACCGATGTGGGGCCGCGGGCGCGGGCGACCTGGACACGCCACTGGGTCAACCCGGAGGGCCACAGCCTGGGGGGCGAGGTGGCGCTGTCGGCGCCTCGCCAGGAGATCGGCGCCTGGTACGAGGTGCCGTTGGACCCACCGCTCGGCGATCGCCTGCGCTTCTCCAGTGGCTTCCAGGACGAGCGGCTGGAGGATATCGACAGCCGTCGCTTCAATCTGCTCGGCCAGCGCCAGACCGATCTGGACAGCGGCTGGCAGCGCAGCCTGTCGCTGCGCTGGGAACGGGAGTGGTACCAGGTTGGCGATGACGATGCCGAGGTGAGCAACTTCGTCCTGCCGGGCATCGGCTTCGCCGTGACCCGCAGCGACCACCAGCTCGATCCAACCCACGGCTACCACCTGCAGGCGGACTTGGCCGTCGCCAAGCAGGACGTGCTTTCCGATGCCGACCTGCTGCGGGTGA
The DNA here is from genome assembly GCF_057128665.1 of Zestomonas ipomoeae. Lineage (NCBI taxonomy): Bacteria > Pseudomonadati > Pseudomonadota > Gammaproteobacteria > Pseudomonadales > Pseudomonadaceae > Zestomonas > Zestomonas ipomoeae. Next base: position 56,525 of record NZ_JBSKHQ010000001.1, on the reverse strand, counting down.
ACGCGGTCGCCAAGGCGCTGACCACCCTGGACGGCGGGCACCGCCTGCTCGGACGGGTGCAGGTCGGCGCCATTGCCACCAACGACTACCAGGCGATTCCACCCTCGTTGCGTTTCTTCGCCGGCGGCGACCAGAGCGTTCGCGGTTATGACTACCAGAGCCTGTCGCCCGAGGACCACCAAGGCAACAAGGTGGGCGGGCGCTACCTGCTGGCGCTGAGCGCCGAGTATCAATACCCGATCCGCGAACGCTGGCGCCTGGCCACCTTCGTTGACCATGGCAACGCCCTGGACTCCCTCGGCGAGCCGCTCAAGACCGGTGTCGGCATCGGTGTGCGCTGGGTGTCGCCGGTCGGACCGCTGCGCCTGGACCTGGCCCATGCCCTGGATGGCGACGGCGGTTTCCGCCTGCACTTTTCCATGGGGCCCGAGCCATGAGGCGAACGGCGGTCGGCCTGCTGCTGACCCTGCTGGGCCTGCTCCTTGCGCTGCTGCTGGGGATCGGCTCGCTGCTGGGCACTCAGGCGGGCAGCCGGTGGCTGCTGCAGCGGGTGCCGGCGTTGCAGGTCGAGGGCTTCCAGGGGCGTCTCGGCGGCAGTTGGCAGGCACAGCAGTTAACCTGGCAACAGGGCGGGACCAGCGTGCGTGTTGTGCAGCCGAAGGCGGTCCTGCGGGCGAGCTGCCTGTGGCGCCTGACCCTGTGCCTCGAACGGCTGGCCGCCGAGCGAGTGACGGTGGACCTGCCGGCGAGCACGCCGGGACCGCAGCCGTCGACAGGGCTCGCCGAGCTGGAACTGCCCGTGGCGGTGGAGGTCGCGCAGCTGGAGCTGGGTGAACTGGTGATCGACGGCCAGTCGCATCTGCAAGCGGCCCATTTGCGCGGCGAGTGGCGGGGAACCGGGCTCCACATCGAGCAGCTGCAAGTGCGCCGGGACGCGTGGCAGCTCGAACTGCAGGGCCAGTTCGATCCCCATGGCGACTGGCCGCTGCAGGCGACCGGCAAGCTACGCCTGCCGGCGCCTGACGGACAGGCCTGGCACGTCGATGTGCGGCTCGCCGGCAATCTGCGACAACGCTTGGCGGTGCAGGCGAACAGCCAGGGCTATCTGCAGGCCCGGTTGCAAGGCGGCGTGCGGCCACTGGACGAGCGGTTGCCGGCCGATCTCACACTGACCGTCGAGGATTTCGACCTGCCTTCGGCAATACGGCTGGAGACCCTGCAGCTGGAGCTGGCCGGGGACCAGCAGAAAGGTTACCGGCTGGCGGGGCAGGGGGCGCTGCAGGGCGCCGGCGGGGCTGTTGCCCTGGACCTGGACGGCCAGCTGGACAAGGCCGGGCTGAGCCTCGACGAGCTGCAGCTGACTGCCGACGAGCAGGGCCATCTGCGCCTGCAAGGGCGGCTCGACTGGCGCGATGGCCTCGCTGCGGAAGTCGTGCTCGATTGGCAGACGTTCCCCTGGCAACGCCTGTACCCGCCTGAACAGGACCTGCCGGTCGAACTGCGCCTGGCCCAGGCTCAGCTGAGTTATCGGGACCAAGGCTACCAGGGGCGCTTCGAGGCCCGGCTGCTCGGCCCGGCCGGCCCTTTTCGCCTGGCGAGCACGCTGGAGGGCGATTTGCGGGCGCTGCGTCTGCCCCAATTGCGGCTGGAGGCTGGCGGCGGAGGCGTCGAGGGCGACCTGGCGTTGGGTTTCGCTAATGGTCTGCGCTGGCAGGCCGACCTGGCGGTGCACGATCTCGACCCCGCCTATTGGCTGGCCGAGCTGCCGGGCCGGCTCGACGGCGTGCTCGACAGCAGCGGGAACCTGCACAACGGTGTGCTGGATGCGCAGGCGCAAGTGCAACTGAGTGGCCGCTTGCGTGGCCAGCCGAGCCGGGTGCAGGCCAAGCTGCAGAGTGATGGCGAGCGCGCCCAGGTGTCCGGGCTCGAGCTGCGCATGGGCGACAACCGCGTACAGGGCCATGCCAGCCTCGGCGAACATCTCGAGGGAGCGCTGCAGCTCGAACTGGATCGCCTCGCCCAGCTCTGGCCTGGGCTCTCGGGCAGCGCCGAAGGCAGCCTCTCGCTGTCCGGAAACCGACAGGCTCCAGCGGGCCGACTGCAGCTCAGCGGCCGGCAACTGGCGTTCGGCGAGCAGCGGGCGGCTGCCCTCAACCTCACTGCCCGGCTGGACGATGCGGGCGGCGGCTCGCTCGATCTGCTCGCCGAGGGCGTGCGTGCGGGCGGGCGCGAGCTGGGCAGGCTGCACGTCGAGGGCAGCGGCGACCGACAACGCCAGCACGCCGAGCTGAGCCTCACCGGTGGCCTGGCGGACCTGCAACTGGCCGTCAACGGCGGTTGGCAGGGCAACGACTGGCAGGGCCAGATCACTCACGGTGCGCTGGACAGTGGCGGATTGGATTGGCGGCTGACTCGACCGGCGGCCCTGCAGCGGCTGGCCGACGGCAGCCTGATGCTCGGCGAGCACTGCTGGCGCCATGCCGAGGCCAGCCTGTGTGGCAAGCGGCAGCGGCTATATCCGGAACCCCGACTGGCGTTCCGGTTGGAGGATTTCCCGCTGGCCAGCCTACAGCCCTGGTTGCCGCGGGACCTGGAATGGCAAGGCCGGCTGAATGCGCAGATCGATCTGGATCTCAGCGGCGCAGGGCCCAACGGCCAGGTCGAGGTGGATGCCGACGGCGGCCTGCTGCGCCTTCGCGAAGGCCAGCAGTGGCTGGAGTTTCCCTACCAAACCCTGCGCCTGGACAGTCGCTTGCAGCCCCAGGGTGTGGACAGCCGGCTACGCTTCGCCGGCGCGCGGCTGGGGGAGCTGCAGTTCGACCTGCACATCGACCCACGGTCGGCTGCCAAGCCCATTGACGGCGAGTTCCAGTTGAGCGGCTTCCAGCTCGGCGTGCTGCGGCCGTTCCTGCCCCGGGTCGAGCGCCTGGAGGGACGGCTGGAGGGTACTGGGCAACTGGGCGGAACCCTGCAAGAGCCGCGGGTCGACGGGCGGCTGAACCTCCGCGACGGCCAGGTTTCCGGCGGCGAACTGCCTACCACGCTGGAAAACCTTCAGCTACAGGTGACCATCGCCGGCGAGCGCGCCGAGCTGGAGGGCGGTTGGCGCGGTGGCGAGAACGGCGAGGGGCGGATCGACGGGCAGGTGGCCTGGGCGGGTGCGCCCGAGGTGGATATCCGCATTCGCGGCGACCACCTGCCGGTAATCGTCGAGCCCTATGCCGACCTGCAAGTGGCGCCGGACCTGCGCTTGCAGCTGGTGGAGCGGCAACTGGCACTGAGCGGCACGCTGGCCGTGCCGCGCGGGCGCATCACCATTCCCGAACTGCCGGAACATGCGGTGAAGGTGTCGGACGACGTGGTGCTGGTCGATACCGAGGTGCCGGAGGCCGAAGCGCTGGAGCTGCGCCTGGACGTCGATGTGGTGGTGGGCGAGGACCGTTTGCGCTTCAAGGGCTTCGGCCTGACCGGCGAGCTGTACGGGCAGCTGCATGTCGGCAACCGCATGCGCGTGCGCGGCGAACTGAACATGCGCGACGGCCGCTATCGTGCCTATGGTCAGCGGCTGGAGCTGCGCCGAGCGCGGCTGTTGTTCGCCGGTTCGCTGGAGCAGCCGTTCCTCGACATCGAAGCGGTGCGCCAGGTCGATGATGTCACCGTCGGCCTGCGTCTGAGCGGCCGCGCCGACCAGCCGCGCAGCGAACTGTTCTCGACGCCGGCGATGAGCCAGGAACAGGCGTTGTCCTACCTCGTGCTCGGGCGGCCGCTGGGTGGCAGCGGCGACCAGGATGTGGTCGGGCAGGCGGCCCTGGCCCTGGGGCTGGCGGGCAGCGCGCCGATTGCCAGCGGCCTGGCCAGTCGTCTCGGCATCGAGGACTTCCAGTTGGAGAAGCAGGGCAGCGGGCTGACCACCAGCGTGGTCGCCAGCGGCCAGCTCAGCGACCGGCTGAGCCTGCGCTATGGCGTCGGCCTGTTCGAACCGGTGAGCACGGTGGCGCTGCGCTATGAGCTGAGCAAGCGGCTCTATCTGGAAATCGCCAGTGGTCTGGCCAGTTCAGTCGATCTGTTCTATCGGCGAAATTTCTAGCCAGCGGGAGCACGCGACCTGTCTGGCCAGGGGCTTGCAGCGGCAATGGCAAGCCGGGGACGGTCGATGCGAGATATCAGCGATTGCCACTGCACGCTGTGCGGATATTCCGGCAATAATTCCGGAAAATGTAAGTTATGCCGGAAAAGCGTCCGTCCATTCGTGGCTAAACAGTGAAAACCACTAAGTATCCCTTCATATACTGGCGCCCCCTGCTGCCTGGGCGAGTCCGTTACCGGGAACTTGCCTGGCGTTGCCCGATCAGTTGTTCACTGAAATTGCCCCGCAGGCAATCGCAGCCAACTGAGCCTACCCGGCGATCGAGCAGGCGAGGGGCACCATCCTCGCGTCTACAACAACAATAAGGAGCCTTACATGGAATTCCTCAACACCCTGGTGAACAGTGTCAACGGCCTGGTCTGGGGGCCGCCCATGCTGGTGGCGATCCTCGGCACCGGTCTTTTCCTGATGTTCATGCTCAAATTCATGCCGCTGGCGAAGATCCCGGCGGGTTTCCGCCTGATGTGGCAGGGACGCGCCAAGGGCGACGCCAGCTCCGGCGAGATCAGCCCGTTCCAGGCGCTGATGACCACCCTGGCCGCCACCGTGGGTACCGGCAATATCGCCGGCGTGGCCACCGCGATCTTCCTCGGCGGCCCTGGCGCGCTGTTCTGGATGTGGTGCACCGCCCTGGTGGGCATGGCCACCAAGTACTGTGAAGTGGTGCTGGCCGTGCATTACCGCGAGAAGGACGACCGCGGCGAGCACGTCGGCGGGCCGATGTATGCGATCAAGAACGGCCTGGGCAAGAAGTGGGTCTGGCTGGGCACAGTGTTCGCCATCTTCGGCGGCCTCGCCGGCTTCGGCATCGGCAATATGGTGCAGGTCAACAGCATGGCGCTGGCCCTCGAAAGCACCTTCCACGTCCCGATGTGGGTGACCGGCGTGGCCTCCATGATCCTGGTCGGCCTGGTCATCCTCGGCGGCATCCAGCGCATCGGCAAGGTTGCCGCGACCCTGGTGCCGATCATGTGCGTGGCCTACATCATCGCCGCCATCGTGGTGCTGGTGGTCAATGTCTCCGCTATCCCGCAAGCCTTCGCGCTGATCTTCCACCATGCCTTCAGCCCGGCCGCAGCCACCGGCGGTTTTGCTGGCGCCGCGGTGATGGCGGCGATCCGCTACGGCGTGGCCCGCGGCATCTTCTCCAACGAAGCGGGCCTTGGTACCGCCGGTATCGCCCAGGCCGCTGGCACCACCGATAGCGCGGTGCGTTCCGGACTGATCGGCATGCTCGGTACTTTTATCGATACCCTGGTCATCTGCAGCCTGACCGGCCTGGCGATCATCTGCTCCGGCGTCTGGAGCAGCGGCCTGAGCAGCTCGGCGCTGTCGGCAGCGGCCTTCGAATCGGCCATGCCGGGCTTCGGCGGCGCGGTACTGACCGTCGCCCTGGTGGTCTTCGCCTTCACCACCATTCTCGGCTGGAGCTATTACGGCGAGAAGTGCTGGGAATTCCTGGTCGGCACCAAGTCGATCCTGCCGTTCCGCATCGTCTGGGTCGTGGCAGTGCCGTTCGGCGCCATCGCTCATCTGGAATTCGCCTGGCTGCTGGCCGACACCCTCAATGGCCTGATGGCATTGCCGAACCTGCTGGCGCTGCTGCTGCTGAGCCCGGTGGTGGTCAAGCTGACCAAGGATTATTTCGCCAAGGAACAATGTGTCGTGGGTCGGCAACGGGAAGTCTGACTTGGCGGTCAGGACATTTGCGCCTGACCGTGCTTAACTCGCTTTCTTCCCACACCAATGCACAGAGGAATGGTTCATGGCTCAAGTGACTCTCAAGGGCAACCCGGTACAAGTCGAAGGTCAACTGCCGCAGGCTGGCCAGCAGGCCCCGGCATTCAGCCTGGTCGGCCTCGATCTGAACGACGCTGCGCTGAGCAGCTTTGCCGGCAAGCGCAAGGTGCTGAACATCTTCCCCAGCGTGGATACTCCCACCTGCGCCACCTCGGTTCGTAAATTCAACGCCGAGGCGAGCAAGCTGGCCAACACCGTGGTGCTGTGCATCTCCGCCGACCTGCCGTTCGCCCAGAAGCGTTTCTGCGGCGCCGAAGGGCTGGAGAACGTCGTGAACCTGTCGACCATGCGCGGCGGCGCGTTCCTCAAGGACTACGGCGTAGCCATCGCCAACGGCCCGCTGGCCGGTGTCGCGGCCCGTGCCGTGGTGGTGCTGGATGAAAACGACAAGGTGCTGCACAGCGAGCTGGTTTCTGAAATCGGCAACGAGCCGAACTACGAAGCCGCCATCGCCGCGCTGAAGTAAGCACACAGGCGAGAAACATCCCGAAACGGCCTGCTCAAAGCAGGCCGTTTTTTTATGCGCGTCATGCACTTAGCCGAGTAAAGCGAAGGTAAAAAGGCGGTAAAGGCACTTTGCTTGGCGACTGCCACTGCTTATCGTGCACGCTCCTTTTGCTGCGAACCGCTGATATGTCCGTTTCCGCCCCGTCCCATGCCTCTCGCTCCTCCCGTCGCTGGTTGCTACCGGCCCTTGGCCTGGCCGCATTGGCGCTTGTGCTGTGGTGGTTCTGGCCGCAACCGCCGGAACAACCGAAAGGTGGTCGGGGGCGCTTTGGCGGCGGCGAGTTTGGCGGACCGGTACCGGTACGAGTGGCGCCGGCAGAGCAGGGCGACTTCGCCGTCGAGCTGAAGGCGCTCGGCACCGTGACGGCGTTCAACACGGTGAACGTGCGCAGCCGCGTCGACGGCGAGCTGGTCAAGGTGCTGTTCGAGGAAGGGCAGCGGGTCAAGGCCGGCGAGCTGCTGGCGGTGATCGACCCGCGCCGCTATGAAGTGGCGCTGCAGCAGGCCGAAGGTGCCTTGCAGCAAAGCCGCGCGCAGTTGCAGAACGCCGAGATCGACCTCAAGCGCTATCGCGGCCTGTACGCCGAGGACTCCATCGCCAAGCAGGCCCTGGACACCCAGGAAGCGCTGGTCAACCAGTACCGCGGCACTGTCAAGACCAACCAGGCGGCGGTCAACGACGCCAAGCTCGACCTGCAGTTCACCCAGATCCGCGCGCCCATCGACGGCCGCCTCGGCCTGCGCCAGGTGGACGTCGGCAACCTGGTCAGCGCCGGCGACGCCACACCGCTGGTGACCATTACCCAGACCCAGCCGATTTCGGTCAGCTTCACCTTGCCGGAGGGCGAACTGCCGCAAGTGCAGCAGGCGCGCAAGGCGGACCCGCAGTCGCTGCTGGTCGAAGCCTGGGACCGCAGCGAGAAGCAGCGCCTGGCTGAAGGCGGCCTGCAAAGCCTGGACAACCAGATCGATCTGGCCACCGGCACGGTCAAGCTCAAGGCGCGTTTCGAGAACGCCGAGGAAACTCTGTTCCCCAACCAGTTCGTCAACGTGCGCCTGCGCGTGCGCACCCGCGAACAGGCCACGCTGATTCCCTCGGCGGCCTTGCAATATGGCTCCCGGGGGACCTTCGTGTATCTGCTCAAGGACGATTCGACGGTGGTGGTGACGCCGGTGCAGGCCGGCCCCAGCAATGGTGAGCGCACCCTGATCGAAAGCGGCGTCGCGGTTGGCGACCGCCTGGTGCTGGAGGGCACCGACCGGCTCAAAGACGGCGCCAAGGTCGAAGTGATCGGCGATGAGCCGACGGTCGCCAAACCGCAAGCCGACAAGCAGCCGAAGCGCGACGCATGAACCTGTCGCGCACCTTTATTCTGCGGCCGGTGGCCACCACGCTGGTGATGCTGGCGATCTTCCTCAGCGGCATCATCGCCTACCGCCTGCTGCCGGTATCGGCGCTGCCCGAGGTGGACTACCCGACCATTCGCGTGCTCACGCTGTATCCTGGCGCCAGCCCGGAAGTGATGACCAGCGCGGTGACCGCGCCGCTGGAGCGCCAGCTGGGGCAGATGCCGGGGCTCAAGCAGATGTCCTCGACAAGTTCCGGCGGCGCTTCGGTGATCACCCTGCGCTTCAACCTGGAAGTGGCGCTGGATATCGCCGAGCAGGAAGTGCAGGCGGCGATCAACGGCGCCACCAATCTGCTGCCCAACGACCTGCCGGCACCGCCGGTGTACAACAAGGTCAACCCGGCCGACACCCCGGTGCTGACCCTGGCTATCACCTCCGCAACCTTGCCGCTGCCGCAGGTGCATGATCTGGTCGACACGCGCATGGCCCAGAAAATCGCGCAGATCAGCGGCGTCGGTCTGGTCACTCTGGCGGGCGGCCAGCGTCCGGCGGTACGCATCCGCGTCAATCCCGAGGCGCTGGCCGCCTATGGCTTAAACCTGTCCGACGTGCGCACGCTGATCGGCAAGTCCAACGTCAACCAGCCCAAGGGCAACTTCGACGGCCCGACGCGGGTGTCGCAACTCGATGCCAATGACCAACTCAAGTCCGCCGAGGAATACCGCGAGCTGATCGTCAGCTACCAGAACGGCGCCGCGCTGCGCCTGAAGGACGTAGCGCAGATCGTCGATGGCGCGGAGAACGAGCGCCTGGCCGCCTGGGCCGACCGCCAGCAGGCGGTGCTACTGAATATCCAGCGCCAGCCTGGCGCCAACGTGATCGAGGTGGTCGAGCGCATCCAGCAATTGCTGCCGCAGATCACCGCCGGCTTGCCGGCCAACGTAGAGGTGACGCTGCTGTCCGACCGCACCCAGACCATTCGCGCGGCGGTGCATGACGTGCAGTTCGAGCTGCTGCTGGCGGTGGCGCTGGTGGTGCTGGTGACGTTCCTGTTTCTGCGCAAGCTGTCGGCCACGGTGATTCCATCGATCGCCGTGCCGCTGTCGCTGATCGGCACCTTCGGCGTGATGTACCTGGCCGGTTTTTCGATCAACAACCTGACGCTGATGGCGCTGACCATCGCCACCGGCTTCGTGGTCGACGATGCCATCGTCATGCTGGAGAACATCGCCCGCCACCTGGAGCAGGGCGAGACGCCGTTGAACGCCGCGCTCAAGGGCGCCAGACAGATCGGTTTCACCCTGATCTCGCTGACCTTCTCGCTGATCGCCGTGCTGATCCCGCTGCTGTTCATGGCCGACGTGGTCGGCCGGCTGTTCCGCGAGTTCGCCATCACCCTGGCGGTGGCCATCCTGATTTCCCTGGTGATTTCACTGACGCTGACGCCGATGATGTGCGCACGCCTGCTCAAGGCGGAAAAGGACCAGGAACAGGGACGCTTCTACCGCGCGGCCGGTGCCTTTATCGACGGCATGATCGAGCGCTACGGCCAGGGCTTGCAGTGGGTGTTGCGGCATCAAACGCTGACCCTGCTGGCTGCGGTGGCCACCCTCGGCCTCACCGTGCTGCTGTACCTGGCGGTGCCCAAGGGCTTTTTCCCGGTGCAGGACACCGGGCTGATCCAGGGTATTTCCGAAGCGCCACAGACCGTCTCGTTCCGCGCCATGAGCGAGCGCCAGCAGCGCCTGGCCGAGGTGATCCTGGGTGACCCTGCGGTGGCCAGCCTGTCGTCCTACATCGGTGTCGACGGCGACAACCCGACGCTGAACAGCGGCCGGCTGCTGATCAACCTCAAGCCCCACGGCGAGCGCGACCTGACCGCCAGCGAGGTGATCGAGCGCCTGCGCCCGCAACTGGCCGGTCTACCGGGCATCCAGCTGTACCTGCAACCGGTGCAAGATCTGACCATCGAGGACCGGGTCAGCCGTACCCAGTTCCAGTTCAGCCTGGAGTCGCCGGACACCGAGCTGCTGGAGGCCTGGACACCGAAGCTGGTGGAGGCGCTGCGTGAGCAGCCGCAGCTCACCGATGTCGCCAGCGATTTGCAGACCCGCGGCCTGCAGGTGTTCCTCGATATCGACCGCGATGTAGCGGGACGCCTCGGCGTCAGCGTCGCGGATATCGACAACGCGCTCTACGACGCCTTCGGCCAGCGGCAGATCTCGACCATCTTCACCCAGGCCAGCCAGTACCGCGTGGTGCTGGAAACCCAGGCCGCCGACCGGCTTGGCCCCGACGCGCTGCGTCAGGTGCATGTGGCCACCGCCGAGGGCGGGCAGGTGCCGCTGTCGTCGTTGGCGCGCATCGACCAGCGCGCCACACGCCTGCTGATCAACCACATCGGCCAGTTCCCGGCGACCACGGTGTCGTTCAACCTGGCGCCCGGTGTGGCGCTGGGCGAGGCGGTCGAGGTGATCGAACGGGTGCAGCACGAAATAGGCCTGCCCGGCGGAATCCAGACGCGCTTTCAGGGCGCCGCGGAGGCGTTCCGCGCCTCGCTGTCGAGCACGCTGCTGCTGATCCTCGCCGCCATCGTCACCATGTACATCGTGCTCGGCGTGCTCTATGAAAGCTTCATCCACCCGGTGACCATCCTCTCCACACTGCCCTCAGCCGGCGTCGGCGCGCTGCTGGCGCTGCTGCTGACCAGCAACGATCTGGGGTTGATCGCCATCATTGGCATCATCCTGCTGATCGGCATCGTCAAGAAGAATGCGATCATGATGATCGACTTCGCCCTCGACGCCGAACGCACCCAGGGCATGGCGCCCGAGGCGGCGATCTACCAGGCCGCGCTGCTGCGCTTCCGGCCGATCCTGATGACCACCCTGGCGGCGCTGTTCGGTGCCGTGCCGCTGATGTTCGCCAGCGGCTCCGGCGCAGAGCTTCGCCAGCCGCTGGGCCTGGTGATGGTCGGCGGTCTGCTGGTCAGCCAGGTGCTGACGCTGTTCACCACGCCGGTGATCTACCTGTATTTCGACCGGATATCGCGGCGCCTGCTGGGACGCAGCGCGGCGGGAGTGGCAGCGTGAACCTGTCGGCGCCGTTCATCCTGCGCCCGGTCGCCACCCTGTTGCTGAGCCTGGCGATCCTGCTGCTCGGCGGGGTGAGCTTCGGCTTGTTGCCGGTGGCGCCGCTACCGAAGATGGATTTCCCGGCGATCACCGTGCAGGCCAGCCTGCCCGGCGCCAGCCCGCAGGTGATGGCGGCCACTGTGGCGACACCGCTGGAGCGCTCCCTCGGCACCATCGCCGGGATCAGCGAGATGACCAGCCGCAGCAGCCAGGGCAGCACCCGGATCATCCTGCTATTCGATATCGACCGCGATATCGACGCCGCCGCCCGCGAGGTGCAGGCAGCGATCAATGCTGCGCGCAAACTGCTGCCCAGCGGCATGCGCAGCATGCCCAGCTACCGCAAGGTCAATCCGTCACAGGCGCCGATCATGGTGCTGTCGCTGACCAGCGAGGTGCTGAACAAGGGCCAGCTGTACGACGTTGCCTCGACCATCCTGGCGCAGAAGCTGTCCCAGGTCAGCGGGGTCGGCGAGGTTCAGATCGGCGGCAGCTCGCTGCCGGCTGTACGCGTATCGCTGCAACCACGCCTGCTCGACCAGTACGGCATCGCCCTCGACGAGGTGCGCCAGGCCATCGCCGACGCCACTGGCCAACGGCCCAAGGGCGCGGTGGAAAACGACGCCCGACACTGGTTGGTGCAGGCCAACGACCAACTGGAGCGTGCTGCCGACTACGCGCCGCTGATCATTCGCCAGGAGAACGGTGCCAGTGTGCGTCTGGGCGACGTGGCCAGCGTCGTCGACGGCGTCGAGGATCGCTACAACAGCGGGTTCTACAACGACAACGAAGCTGTGCTGCTGGTGATCAACCGCCAGTCCGGCGCCAATATCATTGAGACCATCGCCGATATCCGCGCGCAGTTGCCGGCATTGCGCGAGGTGATCCCGGCCAGCGTCAAGCTGGAGGTGGCGATGGACCGCTCGCCGGTGATCCGCGCCACCCTGCACGAAGCCGAGCGCACGCTGCTGATTGCCGTGGCCCTGGTGATCCTGGTGGTCTACGTCTTTCTCGGCCGCTGGCGCGCGGCGCTGATTCCGGCGCTGGCGGTGCCGGTGTCGCTGGTCGGCACCTTCGCCGTGATGTACCTGTGGGATTTCTCGTTGAACAACCTGTCGCTGATGGCGCTGATCATCGCCACCGGCCTGGTGGTGGACGATGCCATCGTGGTGCTGGAGAACATCTCGCGGCATATCGACAACGGCGAGAAGCCGCTGCAGGCGGCGCTGAAAGGCTCGCGCGAGGTGGGCTTCACGCTATTGTCGATGAACCTGTCGCTGGTCGCGGTGTTCGTCTCCATCCTCTTCGTTGGCGGCATCGCCGAGCGGCTGTTCCGCGAGTTCTCCATCACCCTGGCGGTGGCGATCATCATCTCTTTGCTGGTGTCGCTGACGCTGACGCCGATGCTTTGCGCGCGCTGGTTGAAGGCCGAGGCCAAGCGCGAGCCGGGGCCGCTGCAGCGTTTCGGCGCGCGCCTGCAAACGCGGGTGCTGGAGGGTTACCGGCGCAGCCTGGAGTGGGCGCTGGCGCACTCGCGGCTGATGCTGCTCGGCCTGCTGGCGACCATCGGCCTCAACCTGTACCTGTACGTCGCGGTGCCGAAGACCTTTATGCCGCAGCAGGACACCGGCCAGTTGATCGGCTTTATCCGCGGCGACGACGGTCTGTCGTTCCAGGTGATGCAGCCGAAGATGGAAATCTACCGTCGCGCGGTGCTCGCCGATCCGGCGGTGGAAAGCGTGGCCGGCTTCATCGGCGGCAATGGCGGCATCAACAATGCCTTTATGATCGTGCGCCTGAAGCCCATCGACGAGCGCGGTGTATCGGCCCAGGACGTGATCGAGCGGCTACGCAAGACCGTGCCCAAGGTACCGGGCGGGCGCATGTTCCTGATGCCCGACCAGGACCTGCAGTTCGGCGGCCGTCAGGGACGCAGCTCGGACAACGAATACGTACTGCTGGCCAGCGATCTGGACGACCTGCGCGTCTGGCTGCCGAAGGTGCGCGATGCCCTGGCTGCCTTGCCGGAGCTGACCGATATCGACGCCAACGAAGGCGAGGGCGCCCAGCAGGTCAGCCTGGTGATCGACCGCGACACCGCCAAGCGCCTGGGCGTGGACATGGCGATGGTCACTTCGGTGCTGAACAACGCGTTCAGCCAGCGCCAGATCGCCACCATCTACGACAGCCTCAACCAGTACAGCGTGGTCATGGAAGTCGACCCGCGCTACGCGCAAAACCCGGAAGTGCTGGATCAGGTGCAACTGATCGGCGCCGACGGCGCGCGCGTGCCGCTGTCAGCCTTCGCTCGCTGGGAGCGCAGCCTGGAGGAAGACCGGGTCAACCACCAGGGCCAGTTCGCCGCGGAGAGCATCGGTTTCTCCCTAGCCCCGGACGTGACCCTGGAGCAGGCCAGCGCCGCCATCGAACAGGCGGTGGCTCGGGTCGGCCTGCCGACCGAGGTGCAAGGCATGCTTGGCGGCACCGGCGGCGCCTTCCAACAGGCGGCCGAGGGCCAGCCGCTGATGATCTTCGCCGCGTTGCTGGTGGTCTACATCGTGCTCGGCGTGCTTTACGAGAGCTATATCCACCCGCTGACGATCCTCTCGACGCTGCCGTCAGCCGGCGTCGGTGCGCTGCTGGCGATTCTGCTGGTGGGCGGGGAGTTCAGCCTGATCTCGCTGCTCGGGTTGTTCTTGCTGATCGGCGTGGTGAAGAAGAACGCCATCCTGATGATCGACCTGGCGCTGCAACTGGAGCGCCAGGAGCAGTTGAGCCCGGAGGAGTCGATCCGCCGCGCCTGCCTGCTGCGCTTCCGGCCGATCATCATGACCACCCTGGCGGCGATCCTCGGCGCGCTACCGTTGATCCTGTCCAGCGCCGAGGGCGCGGAAATGCGCCAGCCGCTGGGCATCGCCATCGTTGGCGGGCTCGTGCTCAGCCAGTTGCTGACGCTCTACACCACCCCGGTGGTTTACCTGTATTTCGACCGCCTGCGCCACCGCTTCAACCGCTGGCGCGGCGTGCGTAGCGATGCTGCCCTGGATACCCCGTTATGAATGCCTCGACCCTGCGTCCGCTGTACCTCGCCATCGCCGTGCTCAGCCTGGGTGCCTGCACCCTGGGCCCTGACTATCAGCGGCCGGCCCTGGAGATCCCCGCCGAATTCCGCTATGCCGAGGGTTGGACACAGGCGCAGCCGGCCGATGCCCTGGCCCGTGGGGCCTGGTGGGAGCTGTATGGCGATGCCGAGCTGAACGAGCTGATCAGCAAGCTCAATGTCGACAACCAGAACCTCGCCGCCGCCGAGGCGCAATACCGCGAGGCCCGTGCCCTGGTACGCGGTGCGCGGGCGAGCTTTTACCCGAGCCTGTCCGGCAGCGGCGGGGTGACGCGTTCCGGCCAGGGCGCGGGCTCCAATAGCACCCTGGGCAACGCCAGCTCGGTGGGCAACAGCTATGAATTGGGCCTCAACGCCGCGTGGGAACTGGACCTCTGGGGCAAGCTGCGCCGCGGCCTGGAGTCCAGCCGGGCCGGTGCCGCCGCCAGCGCCGCCGACCTGGCCGCCGCACGCCTGAGCCTGCAATCCGAACTGGCGCAGAACTACCTGCAACTGCGCGTGCTGGATGAACAGAAACGCCTGCTCGATGCCACCGTGGCGGCCTATGCGCGGGCGTTGAAACTGACCGAAAACCAGTACCGCGCCGGCATAGTGCCGCGCTCCGACGTGGCCCAGGCGCAGACCCAGCTGAAAAGCACCCAGGCCCAGGCCATCGACCTCGAATGGCAGCGCGCGCAGCGGGAGCACGCCATCGCCGTGCTGACCGGCGCCGCGCCGGGCTCGTTGCGCATTTCGGTGCGCGAAGAGCTACCGCAGTTGCCTGCGATTCCCCCGGCGCTGCCTTCGCAACTGCTGCAACGCCGACCGGACATTGCCGCCGCCGAACGCCGGGTAGCCGCCGCCAATGCCGAGATCGGCGTGGCCGAAGCGGCCTGGTACCCGGACCTGACGCTCTCGGCCAGCGGCGGTTACCGCAACAGCAGCTTCGCCGACCTGATCAGCGTGCCCAACCGCTTCTGGTCCCTGGGCCCGGCGCTGGCGCTCAAGCTGTTCGACGGCGGCGCCCGCCGCGCCGAGCTGGAGCGGGCCGAGGCCAGCTACGACCAGACCGTGGCGCAATACCGCCAGGCCGTGCTGGACAGCTTCCGCGAAGTGGAAGACTACCTGGTGCAGCTCGCGGTATTCGAACGCGAGGCCGTGGTGCAGCAGGAGGCACTGGAGTCCGCCCGCGAATCCCTGCGCCTGATCGACAACCAGTACCGTGCCGGCACGGTGGACTACAACAGCGTGGTCAACGTGCAGGCCACCGCGCTGAACAACGAACGCACGGCGCTGACCCTGCTCGGCAACCGCCTGACCGCCAGCGTGCAACTGATTGCCGCGCTGGGCGGCAACTGGAATTCGGACCGGTCTGCGACGGATACGGAGTAGAGCTGGTTGGGGCCACCCCCTTGCGTCTCTTGCTTGAGCATCTACGGGAACCACTGGACCCCGGCCTTCGCCGGGGCGACGGGCTGGGTAGAGTGAAGCCGGGCTGTGCCTTCTGCGCGCTGTTATCAGGCGGCGGTAGGCCACGGCGGGGCGGCGACTACGGCGGACCAACACCACCGTCATACCGGCGCAGGCCGGTATCCAGTGCCAAGCAACCCGGTGGCCATTGAGTCCGGCGGAAACCAAGGCACTGCGACTGGACCCCGGCCTTCGCCGGGGAGACGGGCTGGGTAGCGTGAAGCCGGGCTGTGCCTTCTGCGCGCTGTGGTCAGGCGGCGGTAGGCCATGGCAGGCAGGCGCCTACGGCGACAAGCCCCACCGTCATACCGGCGCAGGCCGGTATCCAGTGCCAAGCAACTCGGTGGCCATTGAGTCCGGCGGAAACCAAGGCA